>NZ_LFZP01000052.1:0-765590 GCF_002925705.1 Burkholderia anthinoferrum | reverse complement strand
GGCTGAGTCCCGTGCAATACAGGACTCAGCCCTTGGGCGCCTAGCCTTTAACTGTCCAACTTTGCGGGGTCAGTTCACTTGGCACGGCCTCGATCCGGAACCGATTGCCGACGACACGGCCCGGCGGCGATGACCGCGCTGCCGGGCCGCATCGCGACGCGCTGGCGTCAAGCCTCCACCGGTTCGCCCAGCGGCCCGGCGTCGCGATCTACCATGCGGCGCGGCGAATCGGCGAGCCCCTTCGCCAGCTCCAGCGCCTGCCGCTCGAACAGCCGGCGATAGATGCCGCCGTCGATGCGGATCAGCGCATCGTGATTGCCTTCCTCGATCACCTTGCCGCGATCGAGCACCAGCAGCCGGTCGAGCGCGCGCACGGTCGACAGCCGGTGCGCGACGACGAGCGTCGTGCGGCCGACCATCAGCCGCTCCATCGCCTGCTGGATCAGCAGCTCGCTTTCGCTGTCGAGGCTCGACGTCGCTTCGTCGAGGATCAGGATCGGCGCATCGGCGAGGAACGCGCGCGCGATCGCGACGCGCTGGCGCTCGCCGCCCGACAGCTTGATCCCGCGTTCGCCGACGAGCGTGTCGTAGCCGTCCGGCAGCGCGGCGATGAAGTCGTGCGCGCTGGCCAGCCGCGCGGCGCGCTCGATGTCGGCGCGGCTCGCGCCGGGGCGCGCATACGCGATGTTCTCCGCGAGCGTGCGGTGGAACAGCACGGGCTCCTGCTGGACGATCGCGATCTGGCTGCGCAGCGAATCCTGCCGCACCTGCGCGATGTCCTGCCCGTCGATCGTGATGCGGCCGCCCGACACGTCGTACAGGCGCTGGATCAGCTTGATGAACGTCGTCTTGCCCGACCCCGAATGGCCGACGAGGCCCACGCGTTCGCCGGGTGCGATCCGCATCGAGAAATCGTCGTACAGCGGCACCGGGTGGTTGCCGTAGCGGAACGTCACGTGCTCGAAGCGGATCTCGCCCCGATCGATGCGGATGGCCGGCGCGCCGGGGCGATCGTCGATGCCGAGCGGCTGCCGTTCGAGCGCGACGAGTTCTTCCATGTCGTTCACCGAGCGCTGCAGGTTGCGGATGTGCATGCCGACGTCGCGCAGATAGCCCTGCAGCATGAAGAACATCGTCAGCGCGAACGCGATGTCGCCGACGCTCGCCTCGTCGTTCATCCACAGACGCAGCGCGACGCCGATCATCGCGGCCTGCATCGCGACGAGCATCGCACCCTGCAGCCCGCCGTTGAACGTGCCGCGCACCCACGTGCGGCGCGTGCGCTGCCGCCATTTGCCGATCACGCGCGCGAGCCGCGCTTCCTCGCGCGTTTCCGCGCCGAACGCCTTGACGACCGCGTTGCAGCTCACGGCGTCGGCGAGCGCGCCGCCCATGCGCGTATCCCACAGATTGCCGAGCCGGGCGGCCGGCGCGACGATGCCGAGCGACACCGCGACCGTCACCGCGATGTACAGCAGCGACCCCGCGCCGACGACGAGCCCCATCACGGGCCAGTGCGTGCCGAGCAGCACGGTCGCGCCGACCAGCATCGTGACCGACGGCAGCAGCGCGATCAGCACGGTGTCGTTGAGCAGGTCGAGCGCCCAGATCCCGCGCGTGATCTTGCGTACGGTCGAGCCCGCGAAGCTGTTCGCGTGCCAGTCGGTGGAGAAGCGCTGCACGCGGTGGAACGACGCGGCGGCGATCTCGCTCATCATCTTCAGCGTGAGCGTGATGATGTTCAGGTAGACGCCCTGGCGCAGCACGGTCGCGCCGATGCCGAGCGCGGCCAGCGTGCCGAACGCGGCGAGGGCCGAATGCCACGCGGCGGCGCGGTCGGTCAGGCCGGCCGACAGCGCGTCGACGAGGCGGCCGGCGAACAGCGGCGTGAGGACGTCGGCGAGCGCGGCGAGCAGCGCGAGGCTCGCGACCGCGGCGATGCGCGCCGGCTGCTTGCGCCAGTAACGGACGGTGAAGCCGAAGACGGCCTGGAATGCGTGGCCGCCCAGATGGGAGGTTTTTCTGGTCATGTATCGTTGCCCGGCGCATCGCGCGACGGGACTTTCCGGTTCGGAGAACGTCGAAAACGCAACAGCCGGGCCGCGCGAAACACGCGGGCGGAACGAAACGGGCTGTCGGGAAAAGCGCGGCTGACGGGTTAGCGGAAAACTCGGGAGCCGGCGCGGACGGCGGGCTGGATCAGCTGCGCCGTGGGACCACGTTCGGGAAGGTTGCTGGCATTCGGAACATCTGCACCTCCCTGAAGTGAACGGTTGAAAGGACGCCGAAAAAAGACGTGTCGCGATTTTATCAGGAGTGTCGCGCGCGCCGCAACGTCTGACGAATGCGGCGTTGCGGCGTCGATACGGTTAGTATTCGGGGTTTTGGCCCCTTTTCGCGTACGTTGCGCGATGGCGGGCACGGGGCCGGCAGGCGCATCGATTACACTTGCGCGTCCGCGGCGCGCGACGATGCGGCCCGCACAGATTCACTCCGAACCATTCCCGAGGAAACGATGAGCGACGTTCAGCAAGGCATCCTGGCTCCGATCGATACGGCAGCCCGATACCTCACTTTCACGATGTCGAATGACGGCAATATCGCGGCGGCGCTGGCCGCGCTGCGCGAGATCGCCGACGGACGCGACACGGTCGTCGGCTTCGGGCACGCGCTGGCTGCCTATCTCGGGCACCCGGTGCCGGGACTCACCGAGTACCCCGCGTTCTCCGTGAACGACCGCACGCTGCCGATCACGCCGGCCGACGTGTGGGTGTGGCTGCGCTCGGACGACCGCGGCGAGATCGTGCTGCGCGCGCGGGCGATCGAACGCGCGCTGGCGCCGGCGTTCGTGCTGCAGGACGCCGTCGACGGCTTCCGCTATTCGAACGATCGCGACCTGTCCGGCTACGAGGACGGCACCGAGAATCCGGAAGGCGATGACGCGGTGGCCGCGGCGATCGTGACGGGGCAGGGCGCGGGGCTCGACGGCTCGAGCTTCGTCGCGGTGCAGCAGTGGGTGCACGACTTCGACCAGATGGAGCGCATCCCGTCGGGCGAGATGGACGACATCATCGGGCGCCGCCGTTCGGACAACGAGGAACTCGACGACGCGCCCGAATTCGCGCACGTGAAGCGCACCGCGCAGGAAAGCTTCGCGCCCGAGGCGTTCATGCTGCGCCGTTCGTCGCCGTGGTCGGACACGCGCCGGGCGGGCCTCTACTTCGTCGCGTTCGGCTGCTCGTTCCGCGCATTCGACGTGCAGATGCGCCGGATGAGCGGCGCGGAAGACGGGATCGTCGATGGCCTGTTCCGCTTCACGCGGCCGCTGACGGGCGCGTATTTCTGGTGCCCGCCGATGAAGGACGGCAAGCTGGATCTGTCCGCGCTCGGACTGTAAGCGTCGGGCGGGATCGACGAACGGGCGGGTCGCGCTGGATGCGCGGCCCGCCCGTTCCGTTTTTCAAGCGTTCGAGCGCCGTGCGTGAGTGCCTGCGGCGTGCGTCGGTGCGTCAGTGCGTCAGTTCAACGTCGTCTCGATCCGCGTGCCGCGCTTGATGAACTGCGTCACGGGGGTTTTCTCGCAGATCTCCGCGAGACGCTGGCGTTGCGCGTCGTCGAGCGGGCCGTCGAGCGTCACGACGCGGCGCACGTACTGCACGCCTTCGCGATCGGCATGCAGCTCGGTGCGCACCGCGATGCGCGCGGCCGGCCACGTCTTGCGCTGCATGTACATGCGCAGCGTCGCGGCCGTGCATTGCGCGAGCCCGGCCAGGACGAACTCGTACGGCGCCGGCCCGCGATCCTGGCCGCCTTCGCGCGGTGCCTCGTCGCCGGTCAGCGCATGCGTGCCGGCCTGCAACTGGACGACGTAGTCGGGTGCGTCGGCATCGAGGACGGCGGCGGCGTGGATGAGCGACATGGCAAGTCTCCGGTAAGCGGATCGAGGAAAGAAGGCGCCGTGTGGCGGCGTGCAGCCGCCAGCATACCTTCCCGGTCGAGCACGCGTGCGCAGCGCGCGATGCGTCGGCGATGCCGGCGCTGCCGCCCACGCACGCGACGATGCGTTCGCGCACCCGCTGATGCGCTCGGTCGGTGTCGCGTGACTCGTGCCAGTACGCGAGCAGCGGGAATGGATCGTCGAAATGCGCGCGCAGCGGGTTGAGCGCATGCGTGACGGCCGGTTGCGTGACGTGCGGCGCGCGGGCGGCGTGGTGAAGGACCGATCGATTCCAACGGATGCGCGGGCAACGGATGCGCCCGTCGGCGTGCGACGCGATCGCACGCGTTCGATGCACGTCGATGCCGTTCGCGCCGATACGCGAGCGTTCGCTTTGCCGATGCACGACGCCATCGGACACACTCGTCATTGAACATGGCGGCTGCAATAATCGGCCGCATCGCATACGCGTTTCAGTGTCGGCATACCAGCGGCGCGCGGCAGCCTGTAGTAATCCGCCATCATGCTGTCCCCGTCGGCCATTTCGCGCCAAAGGCGCTACCCGTTCGGCTAAGATGCCGTCGCTTCATATTTCGGGATAGCCGTCCTGTCGCACGCATTCAAACCAAATATAAGCCTGACAGTTCGACGGTATTAGAAGAAGTCGAACAAGTCGGGGGCTTGGCCAGTGAATGCAGCAGATCAGCGGTGGGTCATCATCTATTTGAGCACGGGGTTTTCGTTGGCCCAGGCCGCGCGTCTTGGCGAGGCCTTCAACCTGGCGAATCGCCTGCATGGGTACGGCGTGGATTACCAGCTCAAGTACGTATCCGAAAGCGGGGGACTGTTGCAGTCGTCGTCCGGCGTGAGAATCGCGGCCGATCCGCTCGGCGACGAACACAGCCGCCGTGCGCTCGCGTTCTTTCATCTTCATGGCGAGCGCGCGGCCGTCAACTGGGACGACGCATTGCAGCGGCGCCTGGCCGACATTCGCCAGCAGGCGCGCTGGATCGTCGACGCGATGGATCTGCCCGCGCTCGCCGCCACGCGGCGGCCGCCGGCGTCGGTCGACGGGCGGCCGGGCAGGGCCGGGCACCGCGTTACCACGACGATCGAATCGCCGGCCGGCGAGACCGACGTGTTCGCCGCCGCGCTCGACATGTTCCGCGCCGACCTCGGCGACGGCGCCGCGCAGGAAATCGCCAGCAACATGGCGCGGCCGGTCGAGCAGCGCTACGTGCAGTCGATGTGGGCGTTCCGCGAACTGAGCGCGAGCCCGTCGATCCGGATGTCCGCGCAGCGGTTGCGCGCGCAGAGCGTGAACCGCATCTCGGTCGCGGACGCCGCGCAGGCGGCCGCGATGAGCGAGCGCAATTTCCTGCGGCGCTTCAAGAAGGAAATCGGCGTGACGCCGACCGAGTTCGTCCAGCACGTGCGGCTCGAACGGGCGTGCCACATGCTGATCCATACGACGCTGCCGGCCGACAAGGTCGCGCGGCGCACCGGGTTCGGCAGCGGCGAGCGGCTCGCGAAGCTGTTTCGCCAGCGCCTGCTGATGTCGCCGACCGAATATCGCGTCGCCGAGCGGGAAAAAATCCTCGCGCACCGCGCGGCGTCGCCCGTTTCGTATGACGGGCACGCCGCCGCGTGTTGCGACGGCGACGGGGCGAATTGCGACGCGTGCGCGACCGCGCGCGGGAAAACGGGACGGATACCCGTAGAATCGTCGTGTCGCGACCTCGATTCCCGGTTTCCATGCCCTTCCTCCCCTCTACCGCCACCGCCCCTTTCTGCCCGTCGGAAGTAAAGGGCAGCATCACGATCGACGCCGCCGCGCCGCGCTGGCAGAAGCTCAGGCGTTTCTTCGGCCCCGGCTTGCTGGTCGCGATCGGCTACATGGACCCCGGCAACTGGGCGACCGATATCCAGGCCGGCTCGCAGTTCGGCTATTCGCTGCTGTGGGTCGTCGCGTTCTCGAGCATCGCGGCGATCTTCCTGCAGATGCTCGCGGCGCGGCTCGGCCTCGTCGCGGGCAAGGATCTCGCGCAGGCGAGCTACGACCGCTACGGCCGGTTCGGCCGCGTCGTGCAGTGGATGACCGCCGAAGTGTCGATCATCGCGTGCGACATCGCGGAAGTGCTCGGCTGCGCGCTCGCGTTCAAGCTGCTGCTCGGCGTGCCGCTCGCGTGGGGCGTCGTGCTGACCGCGCTCGACACCGTGATCGTGCTCGGCCTGCAGGGCAAGGGGTTCCGGCAGATCGAGGCGATCGTGCTCGGGCTGATCGCGACGATGGCGTTCTGCTTCGTCGCGCAGGTGGCGATCACGCCGCCCGACTGGCATGCGGTGGTCGGCGGGCTCGTGCCGGGCGATCCCGGCCACGACCGCAAGGATGCGATCGTGCTCGCGCTCGGCATCGTCGGCGCGACGATCATGCCGCACAACCTGTACCTGCATTCGTCGGTCGTGCAGACGCGGCACGTCGTCGGCGGCACGCGCGGCGTGATCCGCGACACGCTCGCGCTCGTGCGCATCGATACCTGCGTGTCGCTGTTCGTCGCGATGCTCGTCAACGCGGCGATCCTCGTCGTCGCGGGCGCGGCATTCCATGCGACGGGCCAGCACAACGTGACCGACATCGAACAGGCATACCGGCTGATCACGCCGATCGCGGGCGGCGCGGCCGCGCTGCTGTTCGGCATCGCGCTGCTCGCGTCGGGGCAGAGCTCGACGCTGACCGGCACGATCGCCGGCCAGGTGATCATGGACGGTTTCCTGCATACGAAGATCCCGTGCTACCAGCGCCGGCTGATCACGCGCGGGCTCGCGCTCGTGCCGGCGCTGATCGGCGTGCTGTGGCTCGGCGACGGCTCGGTCGGGCAACTGCTCGTATGGAGCCAGGTGCTGCTGAGCCTGCAGTTGCCGTTCGCGATGTGGCCGCTGATCCGCTCGGTCAGCGATCGCCGCACGATGGGCGAACACGCGATCGGCCGCGGGATGCAGGTGCTCGCGTGGGCGCTGTTCGGCGTGATCACCGGCACGAACCTGCTGTTGATTACCGGTGTCGCGGGCTGATACAGCCTGTCACAGGCTGACACAGGTGCGCTGCGCGCATGCGGTAAACTGCGGCCTTTCGATCGTCTCCGAAGTCCGTCATGTGGAGTGAAATCAGCAACATCGGCGATGCCGCGCTGACCTTGCCGATCGCATTGACCTGCGCGGCGTGGCTCGCGCTGACCGACTGGCGACTCGCCGCCCGCTGGGGCCTGCTGCTGGCCGCCGGCATGGGGCTCGTCGGTGCCACGAAGATCCTGTACGCCGGATGCGGCATCGAGCTCGCGCAGTTCGATTTCCGCGTGATCAGCGGCCACACGATGCTGTCGACGTCCGTCTGGACGGTGGCGCTGTCGATGCTGTGGCAAGCGTTCCGGCCGGGCAAGGCGCCGGGCATCGCGGCCGGGCTGGCCGTCGGCGTGCTCACGGCCGTCGCGCGCGTGTTCGATCACTCGCATACCGTGCCGGAAGTCGCCGTCGGCTGGATGCTCGGCGCGCTGGTCGCGCTGGTGTTCCTGCGCGGCTACGACGGCGCGCGGCAGCGCACGTTCTCGCCGCGCGTCGCGGCGGTCTGCCTGTTGCTCGTGTCGGGTATCGCGTACGGGCACCGTGCGCCGTTCCAGCAGATGATCGACACGCATTCGCCGCAGCTCTGCGCGTTCGTGCGCGCGCCGTCGGGCGACGGCTTCTGACTTTCGGGCCACGGCGGGCGCTTCGGCGCCGCTTTCTTGCCGCCGGCGTTCGTCCGGCGCTTTCCGGCGGAGGGCACGATGCCTCGCCGCCGGTTCATCTTCCCGATTGCGTTCTCCTTGATGCGCAACCCAACGCCCGTCATGCCGATAATCGACTGGCACGGCTCGTGCGCGCGTCCGGCCGCGCCCGCCGCTTCGCGCATCGGCGCGGCGACGCGCCAGCCATGCACGGCGCTTATGACCGGGCATCACGAATATTCATTTCATCGATCGGCCGCGTTCGCGTACGCTGGCTGTCGTACCGGGCCGGTCCGGCGTGCGTCGCGCTTATCTCGATATACTCGCGCAAACGTGCGGTGCGCCGTCATGCCGGCGTACCGGTAACCGACGCACGTCGGCCGGCGGCGGCCCGGCAGGCACGAAAACCCCGTCGCGGCAGCGTTCCGCGACGACGATTCACGACAGGAGCAGGCCCATGACAATCGTTTCCCCGCGCCTCGCCGGCAAGTGCGCATACATCACGGGCGCTGCGGGCGGCCTCGGCCGCGCGATCGCGCGCCGGATGGTCGAGCACGGCGCGCGCGTGTTCGTCACCGACATCGCGGAAGCGGTGGTGCTCGATGCGTTCGCGCAGGAACTCAACGCGGGCCATGAGACGCCGGTCGCGTTCGCCGCGACCCAGGACGTGCGCGACGAAGCGCGCTGGCAGGCGCTGCTCACGCAGGCGGTCGATGCGATGGGCGGGCTGTCGGTGCTGGTCAACAACGCGGGCGTCGGCTCGATCGGCTCGCCCGCGCAAATCGAGCTGGACGAATGGCGGCGCGTGATGGCGATCAACGTCGAGAGCATCGTGCTCGGCTGCAAGCATGCGCTGTCGTATCTGGCCGAGAGCCACCCGGCGTCGATCATCAACATCTCGTCGGTCGCCGCGTTCAAGGTCGAACCGGATTTCACCGCGTACAACGCGTCGAAGGCGGCGGTCGCGTCGCTGACGAAATCGGTCGCGATCGACTGCGCGCGCCGCGAGATCGACGTGCGCTGCAATTCGATTCACCCGGCGTTCATCCGCACGGGAATCGTCGAGCCGCTGTTCCAGTCGCTCGGCGAACGCGACGCGACGCGCAAGCTCGCGCGCGGCATTCCGCTGCGCCGGCTCGGCGAGCCGGACGACGTCGCGCATGCGGCCGTCTATCTCGCGTCCGACGAGAGCCGCTTCGTGACGGCCGCCGAACTCGTGATCGACGGCGGCATGTGCGCGGTCTGACGCGCATCCCGAACCACAACGATTGGAGGAGAACAGCATGACGACACCCGTGAACCGCCAGCTGCTGCTGAAGACGCGCCCGGAAGGGCGGGTCGGCCGCGAACATTTTTCGCTCGTCGAGACGCCGGTGCCGGCGCTTGCCGACGGCGAGGTGCTCGTGCGCGTGCTGTATCTGTCGATGGACCCGACCAACCGCGTGTGGATGAGCGACGTGCCGCAGTACCTGCCGCCCGTCGCGATCGGCGAGGTGATGCGTGCGCTCGGTATCGGCCGCGTGGTCGCGTCGCGCAACGCGGGTTTCGCCGAAGGCGATCTCGTGCAGGGGCTCGTCGGATGGCAGGACTACGCGGTCGTGCCGGCCGGGCAGGCCGCGCAGCTCGTGAAGCTGCCCGCGCAGTCGGGCCTGCCGCTGCCGACGCTGCTCGGCGCGTGCGGGATGAGCGGGCTGACCGCGTACTACGGGCTGACCGACATCGCGCCGGTGCAGCCGGGCGAAACGCTCGTCGTGTCGGCGGCGGCCGGCTCGGTCGGCTCGATCGCGGGGCAGATCGGCAAGATTCACGGCGCGCGGGTGGTCGGCATCGCGGGCGGCGCGGACAAGTGCCGCTACCTGACCGAGACGCTCGGCTTCGACGCGGCCGTCGACTACAAGGCCGACGATTTCCGCCAGCAACTGAAGGCGGCGACGCCGGACGGCGTGCACGTGAACTTCGAGAACGTCGGCGGCGAGGTGATGCGCGCGGTGCTGTCGCGGATGGTGATCGGCGGGCGCGTCGCGCTGTGCGGCGTGATCTCGAACTACAACAGCGGCCGCGCGGCCGACGACGTCGGCGTGCTGATCTCGAAGCGGCTGACGATGCGCGGCTTCCTGATCCTCGACTACCGCAAGAGCCGCGAAGCCGTGCAGACGCTCGCGGGCTGGCTGCGCGACGGCCGGCTCAAGGCCGAGGAAACCGTGGCCGATGGGCTCGAAAACGCGCCCGACGTGCTGAACCGGCTGTTCGACGGCGACCATCGCGGCAAGCTCGTGCTGCGGGTCGACCCGGACGCGTGACGGGCGTGCAACGCCGCTCGCATCGGGCCGCGGGGCGATGTCGATTGCACTGAGTTCGATCAACCCGGCTGCAGTTTAGGACTTGTCCCATATATTGTCCCGGCCGCTCTCCCTAAAGTGATTGCCAGCAGACAGGCGGCGTGACCGACGCGTCACGCCGCCTGTTTTTCTGGTGACGCGGCAGAGGAGAGGAAACATGCGGAACAACGCGAAGCGGTCGGGATCGGCAGCGGCATCGCGCGCCGGGGGCGTACGGAGGACGGTGGTCGGGCTCGGTGTCGTACTCGCGATGTCGACTGCCATGTCGAACGCGATGGCAGCCGGGCAGCCCGCGCCGGATGGCGTCGTGCGATTCACCGGCTCGCTCGTCGATCTCTACGACGTGACGCTCGATGCCCCGGCGGGCGTGCTCGTCGACGCACGGGAGACGGCCAACGGCGAGGCAACGGCCACGCTCCGGTTCGATACGCACGGCCGGCGCCTGGCCGGTGCGCAGGTGGCGCTGGTCGGGCCCGACGGCGCGCCGTTCGCGCCGGACGGCGGCGCGGCGGTGCGCGCAACGTGGCGCGATGCGCACACCGGGCGAAGCGTGCGGCTGGCGCCGGGCCAGATTCAGCGCGTCGGCCCGTATGGCGGCGTGATGACGATTGCGGCGGATGAAGCAACGGGCGCCGTGGCGCCCGTCGTGATCCATATCGGTCATCCCTGAGCGGCGATCTCCGCCCGCATGCGGAGCACCGGCGGACGGACGCGGGTCATTCGCCGTGTTCGGCGCGTGCGTAGATGTCCCAGCTCGCCATGAACAGCGCGGCGACGAGCGGCCCGATCACGAAGCCGTTGATGCCGAACAGCGCCATTCCGCCGAGCGTCGAGATCAGCACGACCCAGTCGGGCATCTTCGTGTCCTTGCCGACGAGGATCGGGCGCAGCAGGTTGTCGACGAGGCCGATCACGCCGACGCAGAACGCGACGAGGATCACGCACTTCCAGACCGCGCCGATCATCAGGAAGTAGAGCGCGGCCGGCACCCACACGAGGCTCGCGCCGATCGCGGGCAACAGCGACAGGAATGCCATCAGCGCGCCCCACAGCACGACGCCCTCGATCCCGAGGATCCAGAAGATCAGGCCGCCGAGCGCGCCCTGCACGAGCGCGACCGCGATGTTGCCCTTCACGGTCGCGCGCACGACGGTCGTGAATTTCGCGAGCAGCAGGTTCTTGTGCTCTTCGTCGAGCGGCAGCGCGCGCCGCACGCGGCGGCCGATCTCGCCGCCGTCGCGTAGCAGGAAGAACACCATGTACAGCATCACGCCGAAGCTCACGACGAACTGGAACGTGTTCTGACCGATGCTGAGCGCCTGGGTGGCCGCGAACTGGCTGATCTGCGCGGCGCCGTCGGTCAGCTTCTTCTGGATGCCCGGGATGTTGGTCAGCCCGTATTTCTGCAGCAGGTTCTGGATCGACGTCGGCAGTGCGTGAATGATGTCGTGGAAGTACTGCGAATAGTTCGGCTGGGCGTCCTTGAGCTCCTGGTACACGTACGCGATTTCCTGCACGAGCGTGGCCGTGACGAACACGAGCGGCAGGATCACGATCAGGATGATCAGCGACATCGTGACGAGCGCGGCCAGATTGCGGCGCTTGCCGAAGCGCGCGGCCAGCCAGCGCTGCACGGGCTGGAACAGGATCGCGAGAATGGTGCCCCAGAAGACGGCGCCGGAGAACGGCGCGAGGATCCAGCAGAGTCCGACGGTAACCGCGAACAGCAGGAAATAGAAGAATTTTTGGTGATCGTGTCCGCTATCCATGGGTGCATTCGCGCAGATTGATGCGTGGTTTGATTGAATCTCGTTGCCCCGCGCGCGATCGGTTCGCGAACGTCACGGGTTCGCGGAGCAACGCGCCGCGGCCATCCGCGGGGCGGCCCATGCGGAGTATGCCCGCAAAGGTGCCGCCATCATAGCCGCTGCGTGACGCACATGCGAAAACGCCGCGGCCGGGGCCGCGGCGCTGCCGGGAAGCGAACGCGGCGCGAGGCCGCGTGCCGCGTCGTCAGATGTTGAGCTTGGTGACCTTCGTGCCGTTCACCGACAGGTCGCCCATCAGGCCTGCATTGGTCAGAATCAGCACTTCCACCGGGGCGGTGGCCGTGTTGGAGTCGACCGCACCGTTTGCGCCGACCTTCACGACCGCGACCGACGCGTCGGCGCCGGCCGACCAGCCGTCGGACTTGCGGAACGAGTCGAGCGCATCCTGCGTCATGAAGAGGAACACGACCGCCTTCGACTGCGCGCCGGCCTGCAGGCCGACCGACAGCGACGACGTGTTGTAGTAGCCGACGGTGCTGCCGCCGACGCGCAGCGCGCCGTTGCCGGACTGGGCGCCGACGATGAAGCCGGCTTGCAGCACGTTCGGGAACACGAGGACGCCGCGCGCCTTCGAGACGAGGTCGCGCGAACCCGGCACCGTCGAATACAGACGCGACAGCGTCGCGTTCACGCTGGCGTCGATCGATTGACGCTTGGACGCGCTGGCCGCGGCGGTATCGGGCTTGTCGGACGTGGTCGTGCAGCCGGCGAGGGCGAGGCTGCCGAGCATCACGGCGGCAGCGGCTTTCATGGCGAGGGACTTCTGCATGGCGATTCTCCTTCGTTGTCTGATGGATGACGGGCGGGGCGGGCGGCGGTGCACGCGGCCCCGTTCAACGGCGGGAAAGGAGCAGGCCCGCGACGAAGGCGAGGCCCGCGACGACGCCGGCGGTTTGCCACGGGTTCTCGTGCACGACCTGCGACACGCGCTCGGCCGAATCGCGCAGCCGGGCGGCCGCGCTGCCCGACGCGTAGTCGAGCGCGCCGCGCGCTTCATCGAGCCGGGCTTGCACGCGCTTGCGCAGCGCGGCGATATCGCCATCGCCATCGTTTTTCAGCAGATCTTCCAGTTCATCGACCAGCCCGCGCAGATCGTCGGTCACGTCGGCATGCAGATCGCGGGCAGCCGCGCGCGTCGTGCGGCCCACGCGCCGGCCGGTGCGGCGGATATCGGACAGGCCGCGGTCCAGCTTGTGTTCGATCGAGTCGGTAAGCGCCATGGTGTTTATCCTCCTTTGATTCCAGGCCCATTTTGAAGATAAGACGAATCCCAGCAACCCATGTGATTCACTTCCTCCCATTGAGTTTCGAGACAAATTTTCAATTCGTCGGCAGGATCGCCGGGAAAGCCCGCCGCGCGGGGCCGCGCAGCGGTTGAAAAAATTTCGCGTCTCGGGATGAAGCAGCGTGTCGAGCAGCAGGTCGCAGTGAAGGTCCGGTAAATATGGCGTCGCCACGGGCCTCAGGTAAATAGTGCCATTGCAGGCTGGATGCTGATGCAAATGCACTACTCGACGCCCGAGCGGTGCGCACGATTCGTGCCTGCTGGCGGTGGCGCGGCGCCCCGGTCCAGCGCGATGTCGATGACGAGGGGATCGTGATCTGACGAGCGGTATGCATCGGGTGCGTAATAAGCCGACCGCCGTGCGGCGGTTTTGTAATCGGGCACGGGTTGCAGCGCAACCGGTTCGTCCGCGTTGATGTGCCAGAACCGTACGGCCTTCACGCGCGCGTCGAGGGGCGGCGTGGCAAGCGCATGGTCGATATTGCCGGCCTCGCCGCGAAATACGTAGCTGTACGCAGCATCGCCGACGAAGCGGGCGACGAGGTTCGTGTAGCCGCGCGCTTCGAGCGTGCGAATCGGGTCTTCCTTCGCATAACTGTTCAGATCGCCGATCAGCAGCACGCCGCCGGCCGCATTGCCCGTCGGCGAGGTGGCGAGCCAGTCGGCGAGACGCGCGGCCGCCTGCGTGCGCGCCGCATTCCAGCAACCCTGCCCGTCGGACTGGTCGAGATCGACGCCGCTCGCATGCGGGCAGTTCTTCGACTTCAGGTGATTGACCGCGACCGTGAACGTGCGTGTGCCGTTGATGCGCCGGAACGTCTGCGCGAGCGGTGGGCGGTGGCGGCGGCCGAGCGAGACGGTGGCGGCGCGCCCGATCGGCTCGACCGCGCGGCTGTCGTACAGCAGCGCGACGGCGATTGCATCGCGGCCCAGCCGCGCGGTGCCGGGGGCGACCGCGCGCCAGCCGTCGCCGAGCTGCGCGGCGAGCCGACGGATGGCGCTCGCGTCGCCGTCGCCGTTGTTCGCGATCTCCATCAGCCCGATCACGTCGGCGCGCAGCGCGCGCAACGCCGCGACGATTTTCGCTTCCTGCCGCGCGAACGCGGCGGGCGTTTTCGCGCCGCGGTTGGCCGGCGCGTCGAATCCGCCGCCGTGGCCGTCGCCGTTGAAATAGTTGAAGACGTTGAACGACACGATGCGCACGTCGGCACCGGGATGCCGGGCCGGTGCCGCGGTACGCGGGTTCGCGGCGGCCTCGAATACGGGCGCCGCGCCGGCCACCGGTTGCAGCCGCCATGTGCCGTAGCGCAGCTCGAGCACGCCTTCGACACCGCGTACCGTGTAGCCCGCGCGCAGCGTGTTGGCGGCGCTCAGTGCGGGCGGCGGATAGCGGACGACCGCCGGGTCGCGGCGGTTCGAACCGTCGTCGAGCACGATGCGGTTCAGCGCGTTGGCCGCGGCGTGCGCGGCGGCGTCGGCCGGCGGCGCGACCTGGGTCGGCGCGCGCAGCCGGCCGTTGCTCAGCACGATGCTGCCGTAGCGGCCGAGTTCGTAGGTATCGCTGACCGTCAGCGTTTGCGGCAGGCGTACGCGCATGGCTTCGTGCGCGGCGAGGACGGCGGGCGACGCGACCGGCAGCGTGAGCACTGCCGGGGTGACCGTCTGCCCGCGCGCGCAGACGGCCACGTCGCCCGACAGCGTGAGTTGCGTCCGGCCGTATTTCTTGTCGATCTTGCCGGTGATATGCACGAGATCGCCGGGCGCCACGCGCGCGTTCGGTGCGTAGACGAACAGGCCTTCCGGGACGCCCGGCCGGTGTTGGCGTTGTGCGTCGGCCTGCTGGACGAAGAAGCCGCCCAGGCCGTCGGCGCCGCCGAACGCCGCGGTGACGACCGCTTCGATCGACGCCGTTTGCCCGGCGAGCGGCGACGGGCCGCCCGCGCGCCGGATTTCGGCAATCGCCGTGGCGGCGCCGCCGCAGCCGCTGCTGACGGGCAGCGCGGCGGCGGCCGGCCGGGCGAAGAGCGCCTTGGGCGGCATGACGGACAACACCACGAACAGCGCGACGGCAAACAGGGGAAGCGGGCGTGACATGAGACGGTCCACAGGATGAAAATCCGACAGTTCGGGACCGCATCTTGAAGGCAAAATGTCGGACCGCGGCCGAAATGGCCGTCCGGCCAGTGCCGGTTGGCCAACGATGCGGCAAGCCGCTTCGCGGCTGTTACGCTTTCGCACCGCGCGTCGTGTGCCGCTCGCCCGGCGCAGGCCGCCGCGCCCCGTCCCCCACAGGAGAAATCCATGTCTTACATGCTGTTGATTGTCGAACCGACCGAACAGCGCGCCGAGCGCACGCTCGACGAAGGTCAGGCGCTCTATGCGCGGATGGTCGAGTTCGCCGAGTCGCTGAAGGCGCGCGGCGTGCTGCGCGGCGTCGAGTCGCTCGAGCGCTCCGAGCGCGGCACGCGCGTGCAGGTGCGCGACGGCGAGACGCGCCTGCTCGACGGCCCGTTCGCCGAGGCGAAGGAGATGGTCGGCGGCTTCTTCCTCGTCGACGTCGACACGCGAGAGGAAGCGATCGAGATCGCACGCCAGTGCCCGGCCGCGCAATGGTGCACGGTCGAGGTGCGCGCGGTCGGCCCGTGCTTCCTGTAAGCGTCGCGACTCGGTATTTACCCTGATTTGTCGTGGCGCGTGTCGATCCGGCCGTCGTTCGGCCGTCGTCCGGGTAAGGCGCCGCGGAACGGGCGTCGCCTTCCACCGACGACAAGGAGTCAACGATGCGATTCATGATCATGATCCGGGCGAACGCCGTCAGCGAATCCGACGCGTTGCCGGACAACCGGCTGGTCGAGGCCATGACGGTCTATCACGAGGAACTCGCGAAAGCCGGCGTGCTGCTCGACGCCAACGGCCTGAGGCCGAGCGCCCATGGCTGGCGCGTGCGCTACGCGGGCGGCAAGGTCACGGTGATCGACGGCCCGTTCGCCGAGACGAAGGAGCTGATCGCCGGCTATACGCTGATCCAGGTGCGCTCGCGCGACGAGGCGCTCGAATGGACGCGCCGGTTTCCCGCGCCGTTCGGCGCCGAGCTCGATTGCGAGATCGAGGTGCGGCCGCTGTTCGAGCTCGACGACCTCACGCCGAGCGACGCGGTCGAGCGGTTCCGCGATCTCCACGTCGGCCGCAGCCACGCCTGAATCCAACCTCACCGGGAGCACCCGTCATGCACAAGATGGTTTTCATCAACCTGCCGGTAGCCGACCTGCCGCGCGCGAAGACGTTCTACCAGGCGCTCGGCTTCGAAGTCGTGCCGGCCTATACCAACGATCAGGCCGCCTGCATCAAGATCAGCGACGCGATCTTCGCGATGCTGCTCGTGCGGCCGTTTTTCCAGACCTTCACCGACAAGACCATCATCGATCCGGCCACGCACATCCAGGTGTTGTCGTGCCTGTCGTGCGACAGCCGTGCCGAAGTCGACGGGCTCGTCGCGAAGGCGCTGGCGGCCGGCGGGGCCGCGCCGCAGGCGCCGCGCGAGTACCCGAACATGTACGGCCACGGGTTCACCGATCCCGACGGCCACACGTGGGAGCTGATGGCCATGCCGCTGGAGGCGTCCGCCCAGGGGCAGGCGTCGTGACGCATGAGGCGACGCATCGTGCGATCGAGGCGGTCTGGCGAATCGAGGCGCCGAAGATCATCGCGCGCGCCGCGCGCGTGGTGCGCGACGTCGGCGTGGCCGAGGAACTGGCGCAGGACACGCTCGTCGCCGCGCTCGAGCACTGGCCCGTCGACGGCGTGCCCGACAACCCGGCCGCGTGGCTGATGACGGCCGTGAAGCGTCGCGCGCTCGACCGGGTCCGGCAGGAGTCGCTTCATGCGGCGAAGCGCGATCAGCTCGGTCACGAGATGGACGCGCTCGACGCGCATGTCGTCCCCGACATCGCGGACGCGCTCGCCGACGCGCGCGACGACGACATCGGCGACGATCTGCTGCGGCTGATCTTCACGTCGTGCCACCCGGTGCTGTCGACCGACGCGCGCGTCGCGCTGACGCTGCGGCTGCTCGGCGGGCTGACGACGGGCGAGATCGCGCGTGCGTTCCTGACGCCCGAGCCGACGATCGCGCAGCGGATCGTGCGCGCGAAGCGCACGCTCGCGGCGGCGCACGTGCCGTTCGAGGTGCCGGCCGCCGATGCGCGGCCCGCGCGGCTCGCGTCGGTGCTCGAAGTGATCTACCTCGTGTTCAACGAAGGCCATGCGGCGACGGCGGGCGACGACTGGATGCGTCCGGCGCTATGCGACGAGGCGTTGCGGCTCGGCCGCGTGCTGGCCGGGCTCGCGCCGGACGAAAGCGAAGTGCTCGGGCTCGTCGCGCTGATGGAACTGCAGGCGTCGCGCATGCACGCACGCATCGATGCGCAGGGCCGGCCCGTGCTGCTGCTCGACCAGGACCGCAGCCGCTGGGATCCGTTGCTGATCCGGCGCGGCCTCGCGGCGCTGGAGCGGGCGACGAAGCTCGGCGGCGTGCGCGGGCCGTATGCGCTGCAGGCCGCGCTCGCCGCGTGTCACGCGCGTGCGCGGCAGGCGGCGGACACGGACTGGGTGCAGATCGTCGCGCTGTACGACGCGCTTGCCGAAGTCGCGCCGTCGCCGGTCGTCGAGCTCAACCGCGCGGTGGCGGTGGGGATGGCATTCGGGCCGGCCGCGGCGCTCGAACTCGTCGACGTGCTGTGCGACGATCCGGCGCTCGCGCGCTATCACTGGCTGCCGAGCGTGCGCGGCGATCTGCTCGCGAAGCTCGGTCGCACCGACGAGGCCAAGCGGGAATTCCGCCGCGCGGCGGAACTCACGCGCAACGAGCGCGAGCGAGAATTGCTGCTCAAGCGCGCGATGGATGCGTGACGCCTGACGAGCGGGCGCGGTGCCACGCGCCGCGCAACGCCGTTTTCCTGGTACGCGCGCTCTGCCGCCATGCTATCGCCTGCATTGAAAAAGCCTATTGGGTGATGCGAACGCGAGCGCCTAGATTGAAGAGCACGATGCGCGCCCGGCGCGGCATCGTTCCCCACATATCTGATCGGCCCGGCGTCGCACGCGGCCGCGCCGACTCGAACGGAGGCGCAAATGGCTCAACTCAAGGGCAGCAAAACCGAAGCCAACCTGAAGGCCGCATTCGCGGGCGAATCGCAGGCGAACCGGCGCTATCTGTATTTCGCTTCGAAGGCCGACGTCGAGGGGCAGAACGACGTCGCCGCGCTGTTCCGCTCGACCGCCGAAGGCGAAACCGGCCATGCGCACGGCCACCTCGAATATCTCGAAGCAGTCGGCGATCCGGCGACGGGCTTGCCGTTCGGTTCGTCGCGGCTGAACCTCGAATCGGCGATCGCCGGCGAAACGCACGAATACACCGACATGTATCCGGGCATGGCGAAGGCGGCGCGCGAAGAAGGCTTCGACGAAATCGCGAACTGGTTCGAGACGCTCGCGAAGGCCGAACGCAGTCACGCGAACCGCTATACGAAGGCGCTGGACGCACTCGTCGACTGACGCGGCCCCCTGCAAGGCCGCACGGCCCGGTCGGAAAATTTCGCTGGCCGGCGGCCGTGCGCCGCTCGCTGCCCGCACTACACGGGCGGCGCGTCCGCGCGCATGCGCGCCACGCTGGAGGGCCCCATGCCCCACAAGGAAGGCAGTCTCGAAGCGCCGACCCGGCATCCACTCGACTGGCAGTCCGAAGCATTCTACGACCAGGCCGCGATCGACGCCGAAATGACGCGCGTATTCGACATCTGCGCCGGCTGCCGGCGCTGCGTGTCGCTGTGCGGCGCGTTTCCGGCGCTGTTCGATCTGGTCGACGACACGCCGACGGGTGACGTCGAGGAAGTGCCGAAGGCCGCGTTCGGCAAGGTCGTCGACCAGTGCTACCTGTGCGACCTCTGCTACATGACGAAATGCCCGTACGTGCCGCCGCATGCATGGAACGTCGATTTCCCGCACCTGATGCTGCGCGGCAAGGCGGCGCGTTACAAGCGCGGCGAAGCGACGCTGCGCGACAAGGTGCTGTCG
Organism: Burkholderia anthinoferrum; assembly: GCF_002925705.1. Lineage (NCBI taxonomy): Bacteria > Pseudomonadati > Pseudomonadota > Betaproteobacteria > Burkholderiales > Burkholderiaceae > Burkholderia > Burkholderia anthinoferrum. The sequence continues at coordinate 746,367 of NZ_LFZP01000052.1, read as the reverse complement.
AATACCGATGCGCTCGGCCATTTCGCGGGCATTCCGGTCGTCACGCAGGCGGTCAACGCGGTGAACCGCACGCCGCCCGCGCGCCATGCGCTCGAAGCGGCGCTCGGCGTCGATCGCGACGCGTGGCTGCCGGAATTCGCACCGCGCAAGTTCCGGCGCGCCGCTCGGCGCTCGGACGGCCCGCCGGTGCGCGACGGCGAGCGTACGCCCGGCAAGGTCGCGATCTACGCGACGTGCTACGTGAATTTCAACGAGCCGGGGATCGGCCACGACCTGCTCGCGATCCTCGCGCACAACGAGATCCCGTACGAGCTTGTCACGCGCGAAGCCTGCTGCGGGATGCCGTTGCTCGAGCAGGGCAATCTCGACGGCGTCGCCGCGAAGAAGGCGGTGAACATTCCGGTGCTCGAGCGCTATGCGCGCGAAGGCTATGCGCTGATCGGCGCGATCCCGAGCTGCGTGCTGATGTACAAGAGCGAGCTGCCGCTGATGTTCCCCGGCGACGCAGCCGTGCGCGCGGTGGCCGACGCGTTCTGGGATCCGTTCGAATACGTGATCGCGCGGCATCGCGACGGGCTGCTGAAGACCGATTTCAAGACGGGCCTCGGCACTGTGTCGTATCACGTGCCGTGCCATGCGCGCGTGCAGAACATCGGCCGCAAGACGGCCGATGCACTGTCGCTCGTGCCCGACACGCGCGTGAACGTCGTCGAGCGCTGCTCGGGCCACGCGGGCACGTTCGGCGTGAAGAAGGCATTCCATGCGGACGCGATGCGGATCGGTGCGCCCGTGTTCAAGGCGATGGCCGAGCCTCGGCCGGATGTCGTGTCGTCCGACTGCGCGCTCGCCGGCCATCACATCGTGCAGGGCATCGACGAGAGCGGGGTGCCGCCGGCGCCGCTCGCGCATCCGCTGACGCTGCTGCGCCGCGCGTACGGCGTCTGAGCCGCCGGCCATCCACGAGGACACCCATGACGCTGACCCGCGACTCCCTGCTGACGCTCGAAGCGTACGCGAAGATCCGCAAGGCCGAACACGCGCGGCTCGTCGCGTACAAGCGCCGCCGCGCGGTGGCGCTCGGCAACCACCTGCGTTTCCTGTTCGAGGACGAGACGACGATCCGCTACCAGATCCAGGAGATGCTGCACATCGAGAAGATCTTCGACGAGGCCGGCATCGAAGCCGAGCTCGACGCGTATCTGCCGCTGGTGCCCGACGGCACCAACCTGAAGGCGACGATGCAGATCGAGTACGAGCACGAGATCGAACGGCGCGCGGCGCTCGCGCGGCTGATCGGAGTCGAGGATCGCGTCTACCTGCGGGTCGACGGGCACGGGAGCGTCTACGCGATCGCCGACGAGGATCTCGAGCGCGACAACGCCGAGAAGACGTCGGCCGTGCACTTCGTCCGCTTCGAGTTCGATGTGCCGATGCGCGCGGCGCTCAAGGGCGGGGCGGCGCTGTCGATCGGATGCGATCACCCGGCCTATACGATGCCGGCGCAGCGTGTCGACGCGGACGTGGCCGCGTCGCTGGCCGGCGATCTGCGCTAGCGCCACCGCCACTGTCGCGCGCTGTTCACCACGCCGGCTTCCTCCTTTCCGTTCCGGCCTGCAACGGCCGCGCCACATGCCGCGCGGCGCGGCCGCTTGCCGGTCCCCGCGAAGATGTAACAAGCGTGACGGATTTGCATGCGGGGACACATTGGTCGCGCTACGTCAGCGTATTTTCATTACCCGCAGAGAAACAATAAAGAGATTGTGCGGAGAGATAATTTGATTCAACGCAAATTGAATGATTTACCGATCCGTGAATATCTTGTTACGAATTTTCCCCTGATTTACCGATTTCCCGAAGTAATCCCGGAGATTGTTGCCGATCGGGGTCGGATCAGACGGTAACAGCCGGTTCGACGGCATTCTTCAGACGCTGAGGCGCCCCGCCAGACGGGCCTTTGCAGCGATCGGCATAAAGATCCCGCAAAAAAATTCAAGCGTAAATGGATTGCTCGCCCATGGCAGGTTGTTTCAGTGCGTAACATTAAGTCATTGTCATATTGAGATAAACCCTAGGGATGGTATGCTTCGTGCACAAAAATTCCCACATTGGAGTGAGACCGCGATTTGTGCGCCATTGCCGGGAATCGCGGCACCGTGAAAGTGCGGTGTCGCCCGGTATGCACAACGCCGGATAACCATAATGTGCAACCTGGCCGCCCCGCGACGCGATGTGTCGCGACGGCGCCGCCAATCGCAGCCCCGGCCTGGCTGCGTGGAGAGATCGACTATGTTCTTCGATGAGCTTAACGATGAAGAGTGGTTTCGCCTTTCAGCGCTGATCGCCGATGAACCCATCCGGCTGAATCGTCGTGGGCGTCCGCGCGCCGAACCGCGCGTCGTCGCCAACGCGGTGCTCTGGATCCTGACGACCGGGGAAGCCTGGTCAAAGCTGCCGGGCCGCTATCCGTCCGGGCCGACGTGCCGCCGCCGTTACGAGGAGTGGCTGGCGAACGGCACGCTGCTGAAGATGATCGACGTGCTGACGCAGTTCAGCGGGCGCACGTTCGCGTATATTCCGCCGCCGCCGGAGGCAGTCGTGCCGGCTCGCCGCGCGGAGCCCGTGCCCGATAACGACCGTCTGCGCGGCGTGTTCTGGCAGAACCCCGAGTCGTGGCAATTGCCGGTTGCGCAGGCAAACGTTTGGCAGGGCGAAGGGGCGTCGTCGTTGAGCACGATGCGCGACGACCAGGTGGACGGCCGCGCTCGCGTGTCGTTCACGGTGCCCGGTGCGCCGGCCGCGGAGTTGCGCCATGCGCGGGCGTCGTCGGCGAGTTTCGCCGCGGCCGAGCCGCAGGTCGATGAATATCGCGGCTATACGATCAGCGGCATCGCGCAGCCCGTGCAGAACCTGATGTATCGCGCGTGGGCCGAGATCTCGCAGGACGACCGGCGCGTCGAGCGCTCGGGCCTGATCGGCCCGCGCTTCACCGATGCCGAGGCGGCCGAGCAGTACGCGCTCGACTGGGCGCGCCAGTGGATCGATCGACACGGCGCGAGCGACGCACCGGCGCGCGAGCCGCAAGGCGAAGTGCTGGCCGGTTTGTCGGCGCTGGCGCGCGCGGAATCGGACATCAAGCGCTTCATCGCCGAGCGTCGCGCGGGTGCGTTGTCGGAAAGCCGCAACGATCCCGTGCAGTCGGAGCGTCACGAATACGCGTACCGCGTGGGCTGATCGCCGCTGCCGTGCGGCGCGCGGGCCGTCGTGTGCCACGACGCCCGCGCGGAAGTCCGGTGTCTCCATGTGTGCCTTGCCCGGGCGCCGCTGTTACAGCGGCGCCCTGTGGTGCATGACGCGTTACCGTCTGCCGTAGGTATCGTCGAAGCGGACGATGTCGTCCTCGCCGAGATACGCACCCGACTGCACTTCGATCAGTTCGAGCGGCATCTTGCCCGGGTTCTCCAGGCGATGCGATACGCCGAGCGGAATGTACGTCGATTCGTTCTCGGACAGCAGGAACGTTTCTTCGCCGCGCGTGATGCGCGCGGTGCCGCGCACGACGATCCAGTGTTCGGCGCGGTGGTGGTGCATCTGCAGCGACAGTTGCGCGCCCGGCTTCACGACGATGCGTTTCACCTGGAAGCGCTCGCCGGTGTCGACCGAGTCGTAGTGGCCCCACGGACGATGCACCTTGCGGTGATCGGTCGCTTCGGAGCCCTGTCGCGCCTTGATGTGCCCGACGATCTTCTTCACGTCCTGCACGCGCGACTTGTCCGCGACGAGCACGGCGTCGGGCGTTTCGACGACGACCAGGTTCTGCGTGCCGACGCAGGCGACGAGCCGGCTTTCCGAATGCGCGAACGTCGATTCGGCGCCTTCGAACAGCACGTGGCCGCGGCCGACGTTGCCGGTGTCGTCCTTCGGCGAGATCTGCCAGATCGCGTCCCACGAGCCGACGTCCGACCAGCCCGCGTCGAGCGGCACGACGACGCTTTCGCACAGTTGCGGCAGGCTCGCGAGCGGCTCCATCACCGCGTAGTCGATCGAGTTCGACGGCGACGCGGCGAATGCGTCGCGATCGACGCGGAAGAAATCGCCGTCTTCCTTGCCCTGGGCGACGGCCTGTTCGCAGGCCGCGTAGATCGCGGGCTCGAGCTGCCGGATCGCCTTCAGCCAGACCGACGCGCGCACGATGAAGATCCCGCTGTTCCACCAGTATTCGCCGGACGCGACGTACTGCTGCGCGAGTTCGAGGTGCGGCTTCTCAACGAAGCGGTCGAGGCGGCGCACGTCGAGGGCGCCCGTGCCGGCGTCGCCGAGCGGCGCGCCGACGCGGATGTAGCCGTAGCCGGTTTCCGCGTGCTTGGGCACGATGCCCATCGTCGCGATCTTGCCTTGCGCCGCGCAGTGCACGCCGGCCGCGACGGCCGCGTGAAAGCGCGGCACGTCCGCGACCGCATGGTCGGCCGGCATCACGGTCATCACCGCGTCGTTGCCGTTCGCGACGAGCCGCAGCGCGGCGAGCGTCAGCGCGGGCGCGGTGTCGCGGCCGAGCGGCTCGAGCATGATCGTCGCGCGCTTGGCCGTGAGGCGCAGCTGTTCGGCGGTCGTGAAGCGGTGATCCTCGCCGCACACGATCAGCACGTCGTCGTTCAGCGGGTGATCGGCGCTCAGGCCGTCGAGGCGCAGTGCGGTGGACTGCAGCAGCGAATGATCGCCGAGCAGGCCGATCAGCTGTTTCGGAAAGCGCTCCCGCGACATCGGCCACAGGCGCGTGCCGGAGCCGCCGGCGAGAATCACGGGCTGCACGGCGAGGCGCGTGCCGACGGCGGGCGTACCGGCTGCGGGCGTGCCGACGGCGGGTGCGGCGGAAGAAGAATGGCGCGTTTCGGCGGCCACTGCCGGAGCATTCATGATGACACTCTCCATGGTTGAAGTCGGTGCCTGTCGTTGTAGCATGAAGTAAATCGACAATAAAACCGGACCCAATGCCGGATATCCGCCGCGCATGCGGTCGGGAGAATTTTCCGCGGTAGCACCGGCAGGAAATAAAAAAATAAAAAATAATTCCGGGTGCCGGCCCGGCATGCCCGTCTGCAAAGGGCGAGCGGGAAGCGCAATGCATCTGAAAAAATCCCCGTTTCACACCGATTCGGGAAAACCTGCCGATTTAATTAAAAAAGATCGCGGCAAGAATTTCCGATTATTTTTCGAAATACTTGTGCGCTTGAGGCGGAATTTTCTTGTCGCTTCAATAGCGTCATGCAACGTTTGAATCGAAGGTGCGGCACGGGTCGCACGAGGAGCAGTTCGGCAAACGCCTGTTCAAAGAGGAAGCGGACATGTTGAGCGTGCTGGCGAGAGTCATCGATATCGCGATGGTCGTGACGGGGGCGCTGATCGCGGCGGCGCTGCACGACGGCAGCATCGGGCTCAGCGACCTGCAACGTACGACGGTGCTGTTCGATTGCCTGCTCGTCGTCGTGTTCTTTCCGGCCGTCGGCATCTACCAGTCGTGGCGCGGCAAGCGTCTCGTCGGGCTGGTGGTCCGCGTGGCGTTCGCGTGGCTCGCGGTCGAGCTCGCGGGCATCCTGTTGAGTTTCAGCTTTCACCAGTCGGGCGACCTGTCGCGGCTGTGGCTCGGTTACTGGGCGCTCGTGACGATGGCGCTGCTCGCCGGCTCGAAAGCCTGCGTGCACGTCGTGCTGCGGCAGTTGCGCCGCGGCGGCTACAACCTGAAGGCGGTCGCGATCGTCGGCGGCACGCCCGCGGCGCGACGGCTGATCGCGCAGATGCGGGCGCGACCGGAAGCCGGCTTCAACCCGGTGTGCGTGTACGACGAAAGCGAGGCGCCGGGCGAAGTCGCGCTCGACGACGTGCGCATCGAGCGGCAGTTCGACTCGCTGGTGTGGCTCGTGCGCAGCCGCGCGATCAGCGAGCTGTGGCTCACGCTGCCGATCACGGAGGAGCGCCGGATTCACCATATCGTGACGGTGTTCCGCCACGACTTCGTGAACATCCGCTTCATTCCGGACGTGCGCACGCTGTCGTTCTTCAACCAGGAAGTGGTCGAGGTGCTCGGCGTGCCGGCGATCAACCTCGCGGCGTCGCCGATCACCGACGTGCGGATCCTGCCGAAGTTCGTGTTCGACCGGCTGTTCGCGCTGGCGGCGCTCACGGCGCTCGCGCCGGTGATGGTGCTGATCGCGGCGCTGATCAAGCTGACCTCGCGCGGGCCGGTGTTCTTTCGGCAGAAGCGCAAGGGCATCGACGGGCACGAGTTCGAGATCTACAAGTTTCGCTCGATGAAGGTGCACCAGGAAGTGGCCGGGCAGGTCACGCAGGCGACCAAGAACGACGCGCGCGTGACGCCGGTCGGCCGGTTCCTGCGGCGCACGAGCCTCGACGAGCTGCCGCAGTTCATCAACGTGCTGAAGGGCGAGATGTCGGTGGTGGGCCCGCGCCCGCATGCGCTCGCGCACGACGACATCTACAAGGATCTGGTCAAGGGCTACATGTTCCGCTACCGGATCAAGCCCGGCATCACCGGATGGGCGCAGATCAACGGCTATCGCGGCGAGACCGACCAGATCGAGAAGATGATGGGGCGCGTGAAGCTCGACCTGTACTACATGCAGAACTGGTCGTTCTGGCTCGACATCAAGATCGTCGTGCTGACGCTGTGGAAAGGCTTCACCGGCAGCAACGCGTACTGACGCCGACGCGCCGCGTCACGCAGGCATTCCGGTTTTCCGAATTTCGAATCATTGGTCAAGGGGTCCGACACATCATGAATCTGACTATCATCGGCAGCGGTTACGTAGGGCTTGTCACCGGCGCCTGTCTCGCCGACATCGGGCACGACGTGTTCTGTCTCGACGTCGACCAGGCAAAGATCGACATCCTGAACGACGGCGGCGTGCCGATTCACGAGCCGGGCCTGAAGGAAGTCATCGCGCGCAACCGCTCGGCCGGCCGCCTGCGCTTCTCGACCGACGTCGAGGCCGCGGTCGCGCACGGCGACGTGCAGTTCATCGCGGTCGGCACGCCGCCGGACGAGGACGGCTCGGCCGACCTGCAGTACGTGCTTGCGGCGGCGCGCAACATCGGCCGCTACATGACCGGCTTCAAGGTGATCGTCGACAAGTCGACGGTGCCGGTCGGCACGGCCGAGCGCGTGCGCGCGGCGGTCGCCGAGGAGCTCGCGAAGCGCGGCGGCGACCAGATGTTCTCGGTCGTGTCGAATCCGGAATTCCTGAAGGAAGGCGCGGCCGTCGACGATTTCACGCGGCCGGACCGCATCGTGATCGGCTGCGACGACGACGTGCCGGGCGAGCGCGCCCGCGAACTGATGAAGAAGCTCTACGCGCCGTTCAACCGCAATCACGAGCGCACGCTGTACATGGACGTGCGCTCGGCCGAGTTCACGAAATACGCGGCGAACGCGATGCTCGCGACGCGTATCTCGTTCATGAACGAGCTCGCGAATCTCGCCGACCGCTTCGGCGCCGACATCGAGGCCGTGCGCCGCGGGATCGGCTCCGATCCGCGCATCGGCTACCACTTCCTGTACGCCGGCTGCGGCTACGGCGGCTCGTGCTTCCCGAAGGACGTCGAGGCGCTGATCCGCACGGCCGACGAGCACGGCCAGTCGCTGCAGATCCTGAAGGCCGTGTCGTCGGTCAACGCGACGCAAAAGCGCGTGCTGGCCGACAAGATCGTCGCGCGCTTCGGCGAGGACCTGAGCGGCCGCACGTTCGCGCTGTGGGGCCTCGCGTTCAAGCCGAACACCGACGACATGCGCGAGGCGCCGAGCCGCGAGCTGATCGCCGAGCTGCTGTCGCGCGGCGCGCGCGTCGCCGCGTACGACCCGGTCGCGCAGCAGGAAGCGCGCCGCGTGCTCGCGCTCGATCTCGCCGATCACCCGAGCTGGCTCGAGCGCCTGTCCTTCGTCGACGACGAGGCGCAGGCCGCGCGCGACGCCGACGCGCTCGTGATCGTCACCGAATGGAAGGCGTTCAAGAGCCCCGACTTCGTCGCGCTCGGCCGCCTGTGGAAGGCGCCCGTGATTTTCGACGGCCGCAACCTGTACGAGCCGGAGACGATGAGCGAGCAGGGTATCGAGTACCACCCGATCGGCCGGCCGGGCTCGCGCCAGGCGGTCGCCGCGCGCGTGCCGGGCGCCGCGCGCGCCAGCGCGTAACCCGTTTTCCGTCACTCGTTACGAGACGCCATGTTCCGGAACATCCTGATCGTCTGTCACGCGAACGTCTGCCGCAGCCCGGCGGCGGAAATGCTGTTCAAGTCGCACGCCGCGTCGCGCGGCGGCCCGCGTCCGACGTTCCATTCGGCCGGCGTGCACGCGAACGACGGCGACGGCATCGATCCGGTGATGCGGCAACTGCTCGCCGAGCGGGGCGTCGATGCGACGACCCACCGCTCGCGGCGGCTGTCGCGCCGGATCGTGCGCGACGCCGACCTGATTCTCGTCAGCGAGCGCGGACAGATCGCGGCCGTCGAATCGGTCGATCCGTTCGCACGCGGCAAGGTTCACCTGCTCGGCAAGTGGGAAGGGGCCGAGATCGCGGACCCGCACGGCGGCCCCGAGGCCGACTACCGCGAGAGCTACTCACTGATCGAACGTCTGGTTCAAGGATGGCTACAGAAACTATGCTGAAACGCCCGATGCGCCCGGTGGCGCTTGCCGTCGCGCTGACGACTTTCCTGTCAGCCTGTGCAACCGCGCCCGGCAACTACCTCGACTCGTCGAACCTGAAGGACGACGGCCGGCAGGAAGCGGCCGAAACCTATCCGGTTCATTACATCGACGCCAAAGTGGTGATGGATCAGCTGCAGAAAGCGCAGGTCGATCATCCGCTGCCGCCCGGGCGCTATACCGATCCGTCGCAGTACACGTATCGCGTCGGCCCGCAGGACATCCTCGGCGTCACCGTGTGGGACCACCCGGAGCTGACGACGCCGCAGGGCCAGTCGTTCTCGAGCGGCGGCAACACGACGCAATCGGTCGCGGGCGCGCTGCAGCAGCCGTATACGACCGCGCTGCCGGGTCAGGCCGATCCGTACGGCCAGACGGTGGCCGCCGACGGCACGATCTTCTTCCCGTTCGTCGGCCGGATTCGCGTGGCCGGCAAGACGGTCGCGCAGATCCGCGACGAGATGGCGTCGAGCCTCGCGCGCTACGTGAAGAATCCGCAGCTCGACGTGCGCGTGCTGTCGTTCCGCAGCCAGAAGGTGCAGGTGACGGGCGAGGTGAAGCAGCCGGGCCCGCTCGCGGTGAGCGACGTGCCGCTCACGCTCGTCGACGCGATCTCGCGCTCGGGCGGCTCGACCGCCGAGGCCGACCTGCAGCGCGTGCGCCTGACGCGCGACGGCAAGCTGTACACGCTCGACGCGAACGGCGTGCTCGATCGCGGCGAGGTGAAGCAGAACGTGATGCTGCAGCCGGGCGACATCGTCAACGTGCCGGACCGCAGCGACAGCCGCGTGTTCATCATGGGCGAGGTCAAGACGCCGGTCACGGTGCCGATGCTCAAGGGCAAGCTGACGATCGCCGATGCGCTGACCGCGGGCGGCGGGATTCTCGACACCGACGCGAACCCGCGCAAGATCTACGTGATGCGCGGGATGCGCGACAACCCGACGAAGCCCGAAGTGTACCGCCTCGACATGACGCAGCCCGATGCGCTGATGCTGTCGAGCCGCTTCCCGCTTCAGCCGCTCGACGTCGTCTACGTCAGCACGGCCGGTTCGGTGCAGTTCAACCGCGTGCTGCAGCAGGTGCTGCCGACGATCCAGACGATCTTCTACATGCGGCAAATCACGCGCTGATAGCCCGCCGGGGCGGCGTCCGCCCCCCCGGCACCACTCAAGCGGGAACGAATGGTGAACACGCAAGCGAAACACTCCTACGCGGACCTGACCGCGAAGACCGAGGAAGAGGACGTCGTCCTCGGCCAGTTGCTCCAGGTCATCCTGGACGACATCTGGCTGCTGCTCGGCATCGCCGTGATGGTCGTCGCGCTCGCCGGCCTCTACTGCTTCGTCGCGAAGCCGGTCTACCAGGCGGACGTGCACGTGCGGGTCGAGGGCAACGACAACACGTCGCAGGCGCTCACGCAGACGCAGACGGGCGCGTCGATCAACAGCGGGCCGCAGCAGGCGCCGACCGATGCGGAAATCGAGATCATCAAGAGCCGCGGCGTCGTCGCGCCGGTGGTCGAGCAGTTCAAGCTGAACTTCTCGATCGCGCCGAAGACGCTGCCGGTGATCGGCAGCCTCGCCGCGCGCGTCGCGACGCCCGGCGAGCCGTCGCGGCCGTGGCTCGGCCTGAAATCGTACGCGTGGGGCGGCGAAGTCGCCGACGTCGATTCGATCAGCGTCGTGCCGGCGCTCGAAGGCAAGAAGCTCACGCTGACGGCCGGCCCGAACGGCACCTATTCGCTCGTCGACGAGAACGGCACGCGGCTGCTGGCCGGCCGCGTCGGCGAATCGGCGCAGGGCGGCGGCGTGACGCTGCTCGTGAGCAAGCTCGTCGCGCGCCCCGGCACGCAGTTCACGGTGGTGCGCTACAACGATCTCGACGCGATCAGCGGGTTCCAGGCCGGCATCCAGGTAAGCGAGCAGGGCAAGCAGACGGGCGTCGTGCAGATCTCGCTCGAAGGCAAGGACCCGGACCAGACCGCCGCGATCGCGAACGCGCTCGCGCAGTCGTACCTGAACCAGCACGTGATCGCGAAGCAGGCGGAAGCGACCAAGATGCTCGACTTCCTGAAGGGCGAGGAGCCGCGCCTGAAGGCCGACCTCGAACGCGCCGAAGCCGCGCTCACGCAATACCAGCGCACGTCGGGCTCGATCAACGCGAGCGACGAGGCGAAGGTCTACCTCCAGGGCAGCGTGCAGTACGAACAGCAGATCGCCGCGCAGCGCCTGCAGCTCGCGTCGCTCGCGCAGCGCTTCACCGATTCGCATCCGATGGTGATCGCCGCGAAGCAGCAGCTCGCGGAGCTGCAGGGTGAGAAGGACAAGTTCAGCAACCGCTTCCGCAGCCTGCCGGCGACCGAAGTGAAGGCCGTCCAGCTCCAGCGCGACGCGAAGGTCGCCGAGGACATCTACGTGCTGCTGCTGAACCGCGTGCAGGAGCTGTCGGTGCAGAAGGCCGGCACGGGCGGCAACATCCACCTCATCGATTCGGCGCTGCGTCCGGGCGCGCCGGTCAAGCCGAAGAAGGTGCTGATCCTGTCGGCCGCCGTGTTCCTCGGGCTGATCCTCGGCACGGGCGTCGTGTTCCTGCGCCGCAACCTGTTCCAGGGCATCGAGGATCCGGACCGCATCGAGCGCACCTTCAACCTGCCGCTGTACGGGCTGGTGCCGCAAAGCGCCGAGCAGGTGAAGCTCGACGCGGCGGCGGAGAAGGGCGGCAGCCGCGCGCGGCCGATCCTCGCGAGCCTGCGTCCGAAGGACCTGAGCGTCGAAAGCATGCGCAGCCTGCGCACCGCGATGCAGTTCGCGATGATGGACGCGAAGAATCGCGTGATCGTGCTGACCGGCCCGACGCCGGGCATCGGCAAGAGCTTCCTGACGGTCAACCTCGCGGTGCTGCTCGCGCATTCGGGCAAGCGCGTGCTGCTGATCGACGCCGACATGCGCCGCGGGATGCTCGACCGCTACTTCGGCCTCACCGTGCAGCCGGGCCTGTCCGAGCTGCTGAGCGATCAGTCGCCGCTCGAGGAAGCGGTCCGCGAGACGCCGGTGCAGGGCCTGTCGTTCATCGCGGCTGGCACGCGCCCGCCGAACCCGTCGGAGCTGCTGATGTCGACACGCCTGCCGCAATACCTCGAAGGGCTCGGCAAGCGCTACGACGTCGTGCTGATCGATTCGCCGCCGGTGCTGGCGGTGACCGACGCGACCATCATCGGCCGCATGGCCGGCTCGACGTTCCTCGTGCTGCGCTCGGGCATGCATACCGAAGGCGAGATCGCCGATGCGATCAAGCGCCTGCGCACCGCGGGCGTCGATCTGGAAGGCGGGATCTTCAATGGCGTGCCGCCGAAGGCGCGCGGCTACGGCCGCGGCTATGCGGCCGTGCACGAATACCTGAGCGCTTGACCGCATTGCACGACACCGGGCCGGCGCGCGCCGCATCGGCCCGGCCGAATGGAGAACCCTCGATGAAAATTTCCGTGCTCGTTCCGACCTACCGGCGTCCCGCCGACCTCGCGCGCTGCCTGCTGGCGCTGCAGCGGCAGCAGCGGCTGCCCGACGAGGTGATCGTCGTCGCGCGCCCGGAGGACGACGCCACGCACGAACGGCTCGCCGACCCGGCGGTCGGCGGCGCGCTGCCGCTGCGCATCGTGCCGGTCGACGTGGCCGGGCAGGTCGCCGCGCTGAACAAGGGGCTCGACTCGGCGGGCGGCGACATCGTCGCGATCACCGACGACGATGCGGCGCCGCACCCCGACTGGCTCGCGCGCATCGAAGCCGCGTTCCTGTCCAACCCGCGCGTGGGCGCGGTCGGCGGGCGCGACTGGGTGCACGAGAAGGGCCGCGTGCTCGACGAATCGCGCGAGCGGGTCGGCCAGCTCACGCTGTCGGGCAAGATCGTCGGCAATCATCACCTCGGCGTCGGCGGCGCGCGTGAAGTCGACATGCTGAAAGGCGCGAACATGAGCTACCGCCGCGCGGCGATCGAACGGCTGCGCTTCGATACGCGGCTGCGCGGCGCCGGCGCGCAGGTGCACAACGACATGGCGTTCAGCATGGCCGTGCAGCGCGCGGGCTGGACGCTGCTGTACGACCCGGCGATCGCCGTCGATCATTTCCCGGCCGAGCGCTTCGACGACGACCGGCGCGATGCGGCGTCGCTGAACGCGATCGGCAACGGCGCGTACAACCTGCAGCTGACGCTGCGCGAGCATCTGCCCCCGCTGCGGCGCGAGATCGCGTGGTGGTGGTGGACGCTGGTCGGCACGCGCGTCTATCCCGGCTTCGCGCACGTGCTGCTGTCGCTGCCGAGCCCGCGGCGCGCCCGCGTGCTCGCGCACTGGCGCGCGGTGCGCCGCGGCGCGCGCGATGCACGCCGCACGAACCTCGCCCCCCACCGTGCGGCGATGCCGCCGGTGACGTCTTGAACGGCCTGCGCGCCTCGCGCGCGGCCATGCCCGGAGGGCTCGCATGACCACCAAGGCTGCAACGAACGTTCACGTCCATTTGTTCTACGGCGCCGATCCGCGTACCTACCGGAAAGGCGACGGCATCGGCTGCCTGTACGGCTATCACCACGCCGAATCCGACGAATTCCGGCTGACCTATTCGCAGGACGTGCGCGAGAACCGCGTCGTGAGCCTCGCGCGCCGCGCGCTGAAGGCGGCGCTCGGCTTCGACGTCGTGCATGCGTGGCGCAACCGCGCGGCGCTGCGCACCGCCGACGTGATCTGGACGCACACCGAGCAGGAGCATCTGGCCGCCGCGCTGATCCTGAAGCTCGCCGGCGCGCAGGGCAAGCGCCCGCTGCTGCTCGCGCAGAGCGTGTGGCTGTTCGACAAGTGGGACGGCTTCGGCGGCCCGCGCCGCTGGCTGTACCGCAAGCTGCTCGCGCGCGCCGATGTGCTGACCACGCTCGCCCGCGACAACGCCGAGCTGTGCCGCCGCACCCTCGGGCGCGAAGCCGAGTTCGTCTATTACGGGCTGAACACGCAGGATTTCCCGCCGGTCGAGCCGCGGCAATGGCAGCCGAACCGGCCGCTGCGGATCGCCGCGATCGGCAACGACCGCGACCGCGACTGGCGCACGTTTCTCGCCGCGTTCGGCGGCGACGAACGCTACGACGTGCGGCTCGCGACGCGCCGCCGCGTGCCGCGCGAGTGGCATGCGCCGAACGTGAAGATCGGCTCGGCATCGGGGCTCGCGAAGCAGCACGAGCTGTACGCGTGGGCCGACGTGATCGTCGTGCCGCTGCGGCCGAATTTCCACGCGTCGGGTATCACCGTGATGCTCGAGGCGGCGGCCGTCGGCAAGCCGATGATCGTGTCCGACGTGGGCGGCCTGAGCGACTACTTCCCGCACGATACTGCCGCCTACGTGCCGGCGTTCGACGCGCAGGCGATGCGCCAGGCCGCCGACCGCTTCGTCGCCGATCCGGCGGCGGCGCTCGACTGCGCACGGGCGGCCGCCGCGTGCCTGCGCGAACGCAACCTGACCACGCAGGCGTTCGCCGAGCAGCACGTGCGGATCACGCGCGACATGCTGCGCCGGCGCCGCACGCCCGCGGCGGCGGACGTCGCGATGCCGCTCGCGGATTCGAGCGCGTCGTCGCGGTGAGCGCGGATCGATGAGTACGATTGCCGCCGAACGCGCGCCGTCGCGCGCCCGCAGCTGGTTCGCCGAGCCGAAGCACTGGGCCGGGCAGGCCGGACTGTGGGCGTTCACCGCCGCGCTGATCGCCGTCCACCAGGGCAAGGTGCTGACGCTCGCGTTCCCGGTGCTGGCCATCGCGGTCGGCATCTGGCTGTATTTCAAGAGCCCGGCGCGCTATGTCGGCTTCATGTGGTGGGTGTGGTTCCTGAGCCCGGAAGTGCGGCGCCTGGCCGACTGGTCGAAGGGCGCGTTCACGCCGACGAGCCTGATCCAGGTCGCGCCGCTCGCGGTGACGATGATCGCCGGCCTGGGGCTCGTCAGGCATTACCGCGTGCTCGCGCAGCGGCGCGGGATTCCCGTGCTGCTGATGCTGTTCGGGCTCGTGTACGCGTACCTGGTCGGGATCGTGTCGAGCGGCGTGATGGCCGCGACCTACGACCTCGCGAACTGGCTGTACCCGATCCTGATCGGCTTTCACATCATGGTGAACGCGCGCAACTATCCGGAGTATCGCGACGTGCTGCTGTCCACTTTCATGTGGGGCATGCTCGTGATGGGCGTGTACGGCGTCGTGCAGTACTTCGTGATGCCGCAGTGGGACGTGCTGTGGATGGTCGGCTCGCAGATGGGCTCGCAGGGCGAGCCGGTGCCGTACGGCGTGCGCGTGTTCAGCACAATGAATTCGTCGGGCCCGTTCGCGTTCGCGATGATGGGCGCGCTCGTGTTCGTGCTGGTCGCGCCGCAGAAGATCCGCTGGTTCGCGGGCGCGGCCGGCTTCGTGTCGTTCGCGCTGTGTCTCGTGCGTTCGACCTGGGGCGGCTGGGTGATCGCGCTCGCGATCCAGCTCGTGCAATCGAGCAACCGCGTGCGGATGCGGATCCTGATCAGCGGCGTCGTGCTGGTCGGGCTGTGCGTGCCGCTGCTGACCGTCGGGCCGGTGGCCGACCGGCTCGGCCAGCGCCTGCAGTCGATCACGAACCTGAAGGACGACCGCAGCTACGACGACCGCAACAAGTTCTACGCGACCTTCGCGCAGACCGCGTTCACCGACGTCGCCGGCGAGGGGATGGGCGCGACCGGCGCGTCGACGAAGCTGTCGAGCGACAGCGGCGAGCTCGGCAAGTACGGCAGCTTCGACAGCGGCGTGATGAACGTGCCGTTCGTGCTCGGCTGGCCCGGCACGCTGCTGTATCTCGCCGGCGTCGTGATGCTGTTCGGCCGCACGCTGCGCGCGGCGTTCAAGCTGCGCAAGGACAAGTTCGTCGGCGCGTGCCTGAGCCTGTGCCTGTCGACCTTCGCGATGCTCGTGTTCACGAACTCGCTGATCGGCACCGGCGGCCTGCTGATGTTCACAGCCATTTTTTCGATACTTGCCGCGGCGCACTGGCAGAAGGCGCAACGTCTGCTGGCCGCCGCGCGTTCACGGGGAGGCGACCATTGAGAATCGCGATCGTCACGCACGTCGTGCGACATAACGACGGGCAGGGCCGCGTCAATTACGAAATCGCGCGCGCGGCGCTGGCCGAAAACTACGAGGTCACGCTGGTCGCGTCGCATGTCGCGCCCGAGCTGCTGGCCGATCCGCGCGTGCGCTGGGTGCCGGTGAAGGTCGGCGGCTTCTGGCCGTCGAATCTCGTCAAGCAGCAGGTGTTCGCGCTGAAAAGCGCGGCCTGGCTGCGCGCGCACCGCGGCGAATACGACGTGCTGCACGTGAACGGCTTCATCTCGTGGATCAAGGCCGACGTGAATACCGCGCACTTCGTGCACGGCGGCTGGTTCAAGAGTCCGTACTATCCGTTCGGGCCCACCAAGGGGCTGTGGTCGGCTTACCAGTACGTGTACACGCGCGTGAACACCGTGCTCGAGCGCTGGGCGTACAAGCGCTCGCGCGCGATCACCGCGGTATCGCAGAAGGTGGCCGACGAGATCGCCGGGCTCGGCATCGACAGTCGCAAGATCAGCGTGATCTACAACGGCGTCGACGGCAGCGCGTTCGCGGGCGCGCAGGCCGACCGTGCGGCGTTCAAGCTGCCGGACGACGCGTTCCTGCTGCTGTTCGTCGGCGATCTGCGCACGCCGCGCAAGAACCTCGGCACCGTGCTGAAAGCGCTGACGAAGCTGCCCGCGAACGTGCATCTGGCGGTGGCCGGCTACCTGCCCGGCAGCCCGTATCCGGAAGAAGCGCGCGCGCTCGGCCTCGATTCGCGCGTGCATTTCCTCGGGCTCGTGAAGAACATGCCGACGCTGATGCGCTCGGTCGACGCGTATGTCTTTCCGTCGCGCTACGAAGCGATGAGCCTGTCGCTGCTGGAGGCGATGGCGGCCGGGCTGCCGGTCGTCACCGCGCGCACGGCGGGCGGCGCGGAAATCATCACGCGCGAGTGCGGGATCGTGCTGGAGGACCCGGACGATCCTGCCGCGCTCGCGCAGGCGATCGGCTCGCTCGCGGCGTCGCGCGACACCTGTCGCGCGATGGGCGACGCGGCCCGCGAACTGATGACCCGTTTCGGCTGGGCGCACATGGGCGCCCAGTACGTCGCGCTTTACCGGCGCATCGGCCAACCCACGCAGCCGTCCGCGTTCGAGCGGGTCGAGCATGCAATCACGCAGGAGCAACCGTGATGTCCCAATCCTCCCGGCCGATCAAATCGTTGCAGATCGGCATGCACTGGTTCCCCGAACGCGCGGGCGGCCTCGACCGGATGTACTACTCGCTCGTCGGCGCGCTGCCCGGCGCGGGCGTCGAGGTGCGCGGGCTCGTCGCCGGCTCGCCGAAGGTCGCCGACGACACGGGCGGGGCGATCCAGGGCTTCGGGCCCGCGTCGCAGCCGCTCGCGCGCCGGATGCTCGCCGCGCGGCGCGCGCTGCGCGACGAGATCCGCACCGAGCGGCCCGACGTGATTTCGTCGCACTTCGCGCTGTACACGTTCCCTGGGCTCGACGTGACGCGCGGGATTCCGCAGGTGTCGCACTTCCAGGGGCCGTGGGCCGACGAAAGCCAGGTCGAGGGCGCCGCGTCGCTCGGGCAGCGCGCGAAACGCTATCTCGAACAGGCCGTCTATACGCGCTCGTCGCGGCTGATCGTGCTGTCGCAGGCGTTCGGCCAGATCCTGACGAACCGCTACGGAATCGATCCGTCGCGCGTGCGCGTGATTCCCGGCTGCGTCGATACCGCGCAGTTCGACACGCCGCTCACGCCCGCCGAGGCGCGGCACAAGCTGCAACTGCCGCAGGACCGGCCGATCGTGCTGGCCGTGCGCCGGCTCGTGCGGCGCATGGGGCTGGAGGACCTGATCGACGCGATCGGCCTCGTCAAGCGCCGTCACCCGGATGTGCTGCTGCTGATCGCCGGCAAGGGCAAGATCGGCGAGGAACTGCAGCAGCGTATCGACGAAGCCGGGCTGCAGGACAACGTGAAGCTGCTCGGCTTCGTGCCCGACCACCATCTCGCGGCGCTGTACCGCGCGGCGACGGTCAGCGTCGTGCCGACGGTCGCGCTGGAAGGCTTCGGGCTGATCACCGTCGAATCGCTCGCGTCCGGCACGCCGGTGCTGGTCACGCCGGTCGGCGGGCTGCCGGAGGCGGTCGCCGGGTTGTCGAACGATCTCGTGCTGCCGTCGACGGGCGCGGACGCGATCGCGGAAGGGCTCGGCGGCGCGCTGTCGGGCGCGATCGCGCTGCCCGACGAGGCCGCATGCAAGCGCTACGCGCGCGAGCATTTCGACAACGCGGTGATCGCGCGGCGCGTCGCCGGCGTGTACGAAGAGGCGATCCAGGCGGCAGGCTGAACGCCCGCGGCGCGCGCCGCGGGCGCCGCACCGAAGCGGGTCCGAAGCGGGACCGAAGCGGTCCGAAAACCCCACCGGCGCGCGTGCGTGGCCGGTTCGCGTGCCGGCCGTCCGGCAAAGGCGGGCCGGCTTTTCCCGTCCGATCCGCATGGCCGGCGCGCATCACGCGCGCCGGAGCGTCGCGGCCCATACGCCGAGCGCGGCCACGCTCACCCCCGCCCCGAGCACGCACACGCCTGTCCATCCGGCGCGCGCATACATCATCGTCGCCGCGATCGCGCCGAGCCCGCTGCCGGCCGAATAGAACAGCATGTAGCAGCCGACGAGACGCGCATGCGCGTCGGGCCGCGCACCGAGAATCATGCTCTGGTTGACGACGTGCACGGCTTGCCCGCCCACGTCGAGCAGCACGATGCCGACGACCAGCAGCGCAATCGACGTATTGCCGAACGCGAGCGGCAGCCACGCGCACGCGAGCAGCGCGAGTGCGGCGCCTGTCGTCGCTTCGCCGCGCCCGCGATCCGCGAGCCGGCCCGCGCGGGCGGCGGCCGCCGCGCCGAGTGCGCCGACGAGGCCGAACGCGCCGATCTGCGTGTGCGACATCGCGTGCGGCGGCGCGCTGAGCGGCAGCACGAGCGCGGTCCAGAAGATGCTGAACGCCGCGAACATCAGCAGCGCGATCGCGCCGCGCACGCGCAGCACGCGTTCGTCGCACAGCAGCGACCCCATCGAGCGCAGCAGCGCCGCGTAACCGATGCGTTCGCGCGGCGCGTGCATGTCGGGCAGCAGCCGCGACAGCACGACGAGCATCGCGATCGCGAGCGCGCCCGACACGAGATAGACGGCCCGCCATCCCGCGACGTCGGTGACGACGCCCGCCAGCGAGCGCGCGGCCAGCAGCCCGACCACGACGCCGCCTTGCGCGGCCCCCACGACGCGCCCGCGTTCGCCTGCGCCGGCGAGCGCGGCCGAGCACGCGATCAGCCCTTGCGTCATCGCGGTGCCGAGCAGCCCGACCGCGACCATCCCGGCCAGCAACGCGACGCGCGTCGACGCGGCGGCCACGCCGACGCAGGCCGCGGTCAGCAGCAGAAGCTGCACGGCGATCAGGCGCTTGCGGTTCACCAGGTCGCCGAGCGGCACGACGAACAGCAGGGCGAGCGCGCAGCCGAGCTGCGTCGCGGTGATGACGCCGCCGACGGCGGCCTGCGACACGCCGAAGTCCCGCGCGATCGAGTCGAGCAGCGGCTGCGCGTAGTAGACGTTCGCGACGCTCGCCGCGCAGCACGCGGCCAGCAGCGCGACGCGCGCCGGCGACAGGCGGCCACCCTCGGCAGAATGGATCGCATCGATGGGCGTGCGAGCGGCAACGGTGCCGGAATGACAGGACGATCCCATGGTTCCCTTGTGCAATGTAGTTGCAATTTAAAACTGGTTTGGAGTGTAGGGAAACAGGTTTTAAAATGCAACCTGTTGAGTGGCGGGCCAGAGGCCCGTGCACGGATGGCCGGCATGCCCGCGAAGGCGGCCGGCATGCTTGCGGAGAGGAACATGGCCAGACAGAAAAGTCTTGCGGATTCGCCGTGCCCGGTGGCGCGCGCGACCGATATCGTCGGCGATCGCTGGGCGTTGCTGATCGTGCGCGACGCGTTCGACGGCGTGCGCCGCTTCGGCGATTTCCGCGCGAGCCTCGGCGTCGCGAGCAACATTCTGTCCGACCGGCTGAAGATGCTGGTGGACGCCGGTGTGTTCGACGTCGTGCCGGCGTCCGACGGCACCGCGTATCAGGAGTACGTGCTGACCAAAAAGGGCGAGGGGTTGTTTCCGGTCATCGTGATGCTGCGGCAGTGGGGCGAGGCGAACCTGTTCGCGCGCGGCGAGCCGCATTCGGTGCTGGTCGATCGCAGTACCGGGCGCGCGATCCGCAAGCTCGCGCTTCGGCACGACGACGGCCGGCCTTTGAAGGCGGCCGATACGGCCGTCAGGAAGATCGGCGACGAAGCCGGCGCGGCACGGCGGTAAGCGTCATGGGCGATGGTTGCGCCGCCGGATGGTCGTCGATCGTAGGCAGCGACGGACATGCGATGTTTCGGCGGGACGTGAAGCGTCGGTACGGCTGCGGGTGTTGTTGCCTGCTATGTGCGTCGATATGGATTCAGCGAGGCCGATGCGTTCAATGCCGTTCACCGCGCCAGCGTCCCGGCGCGATGCCGAAGCGCTTCGTGAACGCATGCGTGAACGTGCTTTGATCCGCGAAGCCGACGCTGCCCGCGATGTCGACGAGCGAATGCCGGCCGTCGGCGAGCAGCACGACCGCTGCGTCGAGCCGCAGCCGCTGCAGATAGCGATGCGGCGTTTCGCCGAATGCGTCGACGAACAGTTGATGAAACCGGCGCATCCCGTAGCCGCAGTGCGCGGCGAGATCGGCGATGCGCAGCGGTTCGGCGAGGTGGGCGCGCAGCCAGCGGTCGATGCGCGCGAAATCGAGGCCCGACGCAGGCGCGGCGATGCCGGCATCGTCGAGCAGCGCGTCGCACAGGCGCGCGGCGGCCTGCCACTGGAAACGGTGCGCGGCCGCCTGCCGTGCGTCGCCGTCCGGCGCATCGTACTGCGCGGCGGCCGCCGCGACCTGCGCGACGAGCGACGTGAGCGCCGGGTCGATCGACACGGCACGTGCATGGTCGAACAACCGCTGCGGCACCGCGAGCGACGCGAGGGGAAGGTTGAGCACCAGCTGGCGATTCTCGCCCAGGCCCGCGTAATCGTGGCGCGCACCGGCCGGAACCAGCCACGCGCCGTGCCGGTCGAGACGCTGGCTGACGCCGTCCACCGCCATCACCATCGCACCGTCGATGCCGAGCACGATCTGGTGAAAGTCGTGCACATCCGACGCTTCGAGCGTGTCGTAGCGTTGCAGCGCGACGGTGGGGGACGGAAGGTGCGCCATGGGGCAGCGCGTCAGCCGGCGGCTCGCGTGCCGTGTCAGACGTCGAGCAGTTCGACTTCGAACACGAGCGTCGCGTTCGGCGGAATCACGCCGCCCGCGCCGCGCGGGCCGTAGCCGAGTTGCGGCGGGATCGTCAGGCGACGCACGCCGCCGACCTTCATGCCCTGCACGCCTTCGTCCCAGCCCTTGATGACCATGCCGCCGCCGAGCACGAACGCGAACGGGTCGTTGCGATCCTTGCTCGAATCGAATTTCTGACCGTCGGTCAGCCAGCCCGTGTAGTGGACGCTTACCGTCTTGCCGGCTTGCGCTTCCGCGCCGGTGCCTTCGGTCAGGTCCTCGTACTTGAGGCCCGATTCGGTCGTGATGACGGACATGATTTCTCCTGAAAGAGGTTGCGTGAAACCGCTATTGTAGGCGAGCGGGCAGTGGGCCGGCGCGCACGGATTTCGCGCCGCCGCACGCGTGCCGGCAAGCGTGGCGGGGCGCCGAGCGCACCACCGCCCGAAACGCAATTGGAACGCGCGTTTGAATTTTTCGCGAGCCGCTCGGGCCAAGGTTGCACCATGGGGGTGCGCGGCGCGTATGAATCGATGTGACCGGCACGCGTCGCCGCCCGCTGCGCGACGGGTGCCCGATGCGGTGCAAGGCCCGCCGCACGGGGCTCGCGGGCCGACGTGGGGGCGCGGCGCCGCGCCCGGGACCGCGTTCGTCAGTGCACCTCAGCGTTCGAATCGCAACCCGTCCGGGCGTCGTCCGAGCGCCATTTTTTCCGCCTTGCGGACCGCGCGCTGTTTGGAAGCGCGCATCTACCGTGCAGCTTGCGTGTGCCGGCGCGCGCGGCCTATCTTTACATCTGTCGATGTCATGATTTTGGCGGTGCGCGATGCGCCGCCCGGGCTTGCGCCGGCCGCGTCGTACGATGCGCCGGCCGCTCCGCAACAGGAGAACGATGAACATGAAGTCAGCCGCTTGCGCCACCGCAGCCGGGATCATGCCGGTGCGCCGCGACCTGCGCTTCGACCTGCCGGTCGAGCGCGCGAAGGACTGGCATGGCCTCGGATCGCACGTGACCCATTTCTTCAACGCGCTGTCGCTGCTGTTTCCGGCCGGCGAGCGCTTCTTCATGGATGCGGTGCGCAACTATCGCGACCGGATCGACGATCCCGTGCTGAAGCAGCAGGTGCTCGGCTTCATCGGCCAGGAGGCGATGCATACGCGCGAGCACGTCGAATACAACGAGCTGATGCAGGCGAACCGGCTGCCCGCGCGCAAGCTCGACCAGCGCGTGTGGAAGGTGCTCGGCTACATGAAGCGCAAGCTGCCGCATTCGGTGCAGCTCGCGCACACGGTCGCGGCCGAGCATTACACGGCGATGCTCGCCGACTGGCTGCTGCGCGACCCGACGCGCCTCGACGGTTCGGTCGAAGGCTACCGGCAGATGTGGATCTGGCATGCGCTGGAGGAAACCGAGCACAAGGCCGTGTCGTTCGACGTGTGGAATGCCGTGACGGAGCCGGGGCTGCGCCGCTACCTGATCCGCATCGGCGTGTATCTGCTGACGACGCTGACGTTCTGGCCGACCGTGTTTCTGATCCATGTAACGCTGTTGTGGCGCGATCGCGGCGCCGGGCATCACGCGCGCGGCATGCTGCGCACGATCGCGTTCCTGTACGGGCCGCGCCGCGGGCTGTTCCCGCGCATCGCGGGCGAATGGCTGAGCTTTTTCCGGCCGGGCTTCCACCCGTGGGATCACGACAATCGCCACCATCTCGCGCGGGTCGACGTACTGGCCGCCCGCTACGGCCAACACGGCGGCACGCCGGCCGGCCGCGGCCGCGGCCGCGCGAACGCGCCGGCACCGCTCGCATCGGGCCGCTGACCCGGCCCCGCCGCGCGGCGGGGCGCTGAGCATGTTGCGTTCGTGCATCAACCGGCTTCTTTCGGCGATTGACGAAAATCAACCGGAATCGATCTCCCGGGCGCCCGCATGCCCGGCCGACCGGTTGCGCGCACCGGCGCCGGCGCGCCGGCCTTGCATGCGCCGCGTCGCGCGGAATCGCCGCGCGCCAGCACCGGCGCGGCTTTGCGCGTGCAGGGCCGGGCCTTTCCGGTCGCGCGCGGTGCCTGCCACAGGGATAACACCCATCTAGCCGCAGGCCGGCCGCATCGATATACCGTTCATGACAACGTCCACCTCACGCGCGATTCATGCGCAGGGGGATTTTATTCGGACGGAAATACGGCCAATATGTCGGTTCGATCGTGTCCGTCGGATGCGACGGCGAGCCGGCGCGCGATACCAACGCCAAGCGGGGAATAACGATGGTTGCAAGGTCACCCGACGCAAACGGGCAGGCGGCGCCCGAGATGACGGACGTGTCCGTCACCGCTCCCGAGGCCGGACGCAAGCTGTTCGTGATCATGCGCACGCCCGACGAGCCGTTGCTCGCGCAACTGCGCGGGCTCGGCTGGGAGATCTCGGTCGCGAAGACGGCCGGCGCCGCGCAGAACATGACCTCCGGCGTGAGCGTGGCTGCCGGGCTGGTCGATTTCACCGGGTTCACGTCGCGCGACTATCCCGCGCTGAAGATGTGCCTGAGCCAGCCGGCGATCGGCTGGATTTCCATCGCGCAGGCCGGCATCACGATCGGCCCCGCCGTGCGCGAGCTGATCCGCAGCTATTGTTTCGACTACGTGACGCTACCGCTGCCGTACGAATGGATTTCGCACGTGCTCGGCCATGCACGCGGGATGGCCGCGCTCGATCGTGTCGACGGCGCGGCCTATGCGGCGTCGATCGGCGAACACGGGATGATCGGCAACTGCGAGGCGATGCAGCAGTTGTTCAGCACGATCCGCAAGGTCGCGAAGACGGACGCGAGCGTATTCATCTCGGGCGAGTCGGGCACCGGCAAGGAATTGACGGCGCTCGCGATTCACGAGCGCTCCAGCCGCGGCAAGGGGCCGTTCGTCGCGATCAATTGCGGCGCGATTCCGCATCACCTGCTGCAGTCGGAGCTGTTCGGCTACGAGCGCGGTGCGTTCACCGGCGCGAACCAGCGGCGCGCGGGCCGGATCGAATCGGCGAACGGCGGCACGCTGTTCCTCGACGAAATCGGCGACATGCCGGTCGAAAGCCAGGCGAGCCTGCTGCGCTTCCTGCAGGAGGGCAAGATCGAGCGGCTCGGCGGACAGGAATCGATCCCCGTCGACGTGCGGATCATCTCGGCCACGCACGTCGATCTCGACGGCGCGGTCGAGGCCGGGCGCTTCCGCGCGGATCTCTATCACCGGCTGTGCGTGCTGCGCATCCACGAGCCGCCGCTGCGCGCCCGCGGCAAGGACATCGACATCCTCGCGCACTACGTGCTGCAGAAATTCAAGGCCGACAGCGGCCGCAAGATCAGCGGTTTCACGTCGGCCGCGCTCGACGCGATGCGGCGCTACGAGTGGCCCGGCAACGTGCGCGAGCTGATCAATCGCGTGCGGCGCGCGATCGTGATGGCCGAGAGCCGGCTGCTGACGCCGCACGATCTCGGGCTCGACACGCCCGGCGAAACCGAACCGGTGACGCTCGAACAGGCGCGGGCGCTGGCCGAACGCACCGCGATCGAGAACGCGCTGCTGCGCAACGACCACCGGATCAACAAGGCCGCCGCCGAGCTCGGCATTTCACGCGTGA
The DNA here is from genome assembly GCF_002925705.1 of Burkholderia anthinoferrum. Classification (NCBI taxonomy): domain Bacteria; kingdom Pseudomonadati; phylum Pseudomonadota; class Betaproteobacteria; order Burkholderiales; family Burkholderiaceae; genus Burkholderia; species Burkholderia anthinoferrum. Next base: position 721,577 of record NZ_LFZP01000052.1, on the reverse strand, counting down.
CGCTCTACCGGATGATGATCGAACACGGGTTGAACGATCACGACGGCAACGGCGGCAATGGCGACAGCGGCGGGCACGACGGCGCGCCATCGGGCGACGCGGGGCATCAGCGGGTCGGCTGAGCGGCATGCGCGATGCCTGCGATGCGTGCGGACCGGCTTAGCGATAGGTCCACAGCCGGTGCAGCGCGAACGTGACGGGCGGCACGCACAGCACGACCGCGACGATGCTCCATGCGTGGGCGAGGCCGAGCGCGCCGGTGCCGTGCGCCAGCAGCATCGTCACGGCGAGGCCGGCCGTCGCGACCACGAGAAAGCGCGCGAAGTTGCCCCACGTCACCGGCGACGCAAAACTCCACAGCGTGTTGGCGAGATACGAGAACGCGGTCGAGCAGACGAACGCGGTCGCGTTCGCGATGACGGGCGTCGCGTCGAACAGCGCGAACATCGCGGCCGCGATCAGCGCATGCAGCGCGGTCGAGCCCAGGCCCGACACGCCGAAGCGGATCAGTCTCGTGCGCTCGGCGGCGTGAAAGGTTCGGATCATCGTGGGCGCTCGTTTGCGTGAAGTCGCTGGAGGTCGCGTGAGCTCGCGTGAAGCGGTGTCGCAGTATAGCCATGCGATTGGCCGCTGCGTCCAGCGGCGACGTCCGGTGCGTCTAATTGCCGGCGTGGGCATGTAAAGCGCATGAAACATTTCGCGTCGGCCGCCCGGCGAATTTCCGCGTCGAACCGGGCCGATCGGCCAGCCTGCCGCCGGTAAAAATTCCGCGTCCCATTGTTCAGCCTTATTCCGCAAGGCCTCGCCGTTGCCGGGCCGGCGCATGCCCGCGCCCCGATGTTTCAGTTTCGTAACTTCCGGCGGGCCACGCCCGATGCGGCCGGCGGCCGGCCCGATCATCGCCTTGTCCGGCCGGGCTCGCGTGGGGCTGGCCCGGTCCTTGCGACGAGAGACGTGCGAGAGTCGACGACACGAGGTCCATCCGGTCACGCAGCGAAAGCTTCCCGTACCGGCCAGGACGCAGTCCGCGGGGATGCGGCGGCCGAGCGCGGTGCAGCGCAGCAGCCGCGCCGCGGCGAGCACGGAACGTCGTCGCCTGATCGCCGGGGCATCGGCATTGTCCGGTTGCCGGAACACACATCAGACAGCAAACGGGGTAGAAAAATGATCGATCATCACACGCCGCGGTCCGCAGGCCGCGATCGCAGTGATTCGGGACATCGCCGCTCGAACGTCGCGCTTGCGGCCGACCGGCATGCCTCGACAGGCCATCTCTCCGCGCCCGGTGCGAGGCGGATCCGGCTGGTTGCCGGTCATCCGCGCCGGGTCGGCACTTTCCTGCACGCGAACCCGATCCGCATGGGCATGTGCGCACGGGCGCCGATGCCGCGACGCCCGGTCTTCGCCTATTGACCCGAGCGGCACGAGGTCCGTTCGCATGGCCATCTTTTCCGCGAACGATTGATCTGTCATCCGAACGATGGCCGACGCATCGTGCTGCGCGCGATGCAAGACGACAGGCATTCGATGCAACGGCGAACCACGCGCCGCCGTTGCCATCCGGTTGAAGGGGAGGGGCGGTCGGACGCGCGCGACGGAAAAGCGGTATCCGTACGCGCGCGACGCCGTTTTTTCAACCGCCGTAGCGCCGCGTCGAGGCGGCCGGCGATCAGGTCGGCATACACGCCGTCCTGGTTCTGATACGACACGACGTTCGCGCCGTGCTTGCCCCAGTACGCCTTCGCGTACGTCTCCTGCGTCGTGCCCTGCTCGACGCCGGTCGACTTGCCCTTCAGCGATTCGGCGGTCGGCAGCAACGACGAGCCTTTCTTCACGACGAGCCGCGTCGGCGGGTTGTAGATCTTCGTCATGAAGCCGATCTGCTGCGCGCGCCGCGGCGTGATCGACACCGACGACCGCACCGCGTCGAACTTCTTCGCCTTCAGCGCCGGAATCATTCCGTCGAAATCGTTCTCGGGCACGAGCACGGTCGATGGTGCGACCCTTGCAAAAATACAGGAATGGACTAATCTTGTTAGTAAATTCGTTTCGAGACTAACGATCATGTCACAGCCTGCCTATGAATCGCATTCCGCCGTGCCGCGCGCTTCGGTCGCGCAGATGTCGGCGGCCGGCCTGCGTGCATTTTTCAACATCGCGCGCGACTGGGAACTGACGATCGACGAGCAGATCGTGCTGCTTGGCTCGCCCGGCCGCTCGACATTCTTCAAGTGGAAGGCCGCGCCGGAATCGGCGCGCCTGCCGCGCGATACGCTCGAGCGGCTATCGCTCGTGCTCGGCATCTACAAGGGGTTGCAGATCCTGCTGCCGCAACCCGCCGCGGCCGATGCATGGATCAAGCGGCCCAACGATGCGGCGCCGTTCGGCGGCAAGCGCGCGCTCGACCGGATGCTGGCCGGCAACGTCGGCGATCTGGTGGCCGTCCGGCAATATCTCGACGCGATGCGGGGCGGCTGGGCGTGACGATACCGACCGAAGTGACCCGGTGGCCCACGACCACCGTCGACTGGGCGCCCGCCTATCGTGTGATTCCCACCCGTTTTCCCGCCATCAACCTGTTCGATCGCGTCGCGTCGGCGGACGATTTCGACGCGCTCTACGCGCTCGAATCGCTGACCAACGACCGCATCCGCAACGAAGTCGGCACGCTCGACCTCGTGCCGCCCGCCGAGCGTCGCTACGGGCAAGGCTGGGGGCCGATCATGGCCGCATTCACGCACCTGAATCCGCTGGGCAGCCGCTTTTCCGACGGCAGCTACGGCGTGTTCTACTGCACCCGCTCGCGCGACACGGCGATCGCCGAAACGCGCTATCACAGCGGGCTGTTCCTCGCCGCGACGAAGGAGCCGCCGATGCGCCAGCAGATGCGGCTCTATACCGTGTTCGCGCACGGCGACGTCGCCGACGTGCGCACGTGGCCGCAGCGCGATCCCGCGTTGCTGGATCCGGCCGACTACAGCGTCGGGCAGGCATTCGGCCGCGCGGTGCGCAATGCAGGCGGCGCGGGGATTCTCTATCCGTCGGTGCGCGACCCGCGCGGCGAGTGTCTCGCCGCGTTCCGCACGACGCTGCTGCGCGACTGCCAGCATGCGGCCTATCTCGAATACAACTGGAACGGCTCGGCCGTCGATGCGGTGTTCGAACTGAATCAGGTCGGCTAGCGTTCGCCTGGCCCGGGCCGGCTGGGCGCGGTGTACCGTTGCGCGGCCCGGCGCGTCAGGGCAGCGGCCAGTCGCCTGCGCGGCGTTCGCGCGCTTCGGCCTGCGTCATCGACAACGTGTGGCCGGTGCGCGGCTCGGCGAGCGTCAGCCGCCCGGCCGGCGCGAACGCACCCGTGTCGATGAACCATTGCGCGCCGATCCGCTGCGGCGCACGCACGGGCGTGTGCCCGGTGCACGTCAGCGACAGTCCGGCCTGCCACCCGGGATCCGCGAGCCCCTGCACGAGATCGCGGCCCCAGATCAGCCGCTCGCGCACGTCGTGCGCATAACTGCCCGTATCGAGATCCGCATCCGAGCCGAAGAATTCGGCATGCAGCACGTTGAAGCGCGCCGGGCCGTCGCCGATCACGCGCACGAGCGGCAGCGCGTCAACGCGCGCCGCATGCGCGCGCAGCCGCTCCGGCGGCAGCTCGGCCCCCCAGTCGCCGCCGATGCCGCGCCACGCGTCGAGTGGCAGCTTGCCGTGCGCGACGAGGCTCAGCACTGCCTCGTGATTGCCGCGCACGACGTGGCACCACGGCCGGTCGAGCAGGTCGAGCGCGGTTTCGGAGGCCGGGCCGCGGTCGACGAGATCGCCGACCGAGAACAGCCGGTCGCGGGCCGGATCGAAGCGGACGTCGTGCAGCAGCGCGCGCAGCACGTCGACGCAGCCGTGCAGGTCGCCGACGACGAAGTCGCGGCCGGCCGTGTTCGCGGGATGGCGGCAGAGCAGGGCGGTGGCGGTCATCCCCTTATCTTAGGCGCTCGCGCCCATCGCCACGCCACGATGGAATGAGGATAATCGGGGCGCGTTACGTGTCGGCGCCGGGGCTCTCCCGCGCACCGGCCGAATCCTTTCCATCCGCTTTCGGAATCACACGATGACGTTTTATCCGCAGGTATTACGCAACCGGCCGCGCATGGTCGCGGCATTCGTCGCCGGCGTGCTGTGCGCGGTGGTGCTGCCGTTTCCGCTGCGTCCGACCGCGCGCGCGCTGATCGGCTGGGATTGCGCGGTCTGGCTGTATCTGGTGCTGATGTGGGTGCGCATGGTCACCGCGCATCATCACAAGGTGCGCGAAGTCGCGATCCGCGAGGACGAAAACGCGACGACCGTGCTGACCGTCGTGTGCCTCGCCACCGTCGCAAGCGTGGCGGCGATCGCGATCGAACTCGCGACCGCCAAGAGCGTCGGCTTCAGCGCGGGGCTCAGCCACTACGCGATCACGGGCGCGACGCTGTTCGGCGCCTGGTTCCTGATCCCGACGATTTTCACGCTGCACTACGCGCGCCTCTATTACGGCTCGCCGAGCGGCGATCGTGCGCTCCGTTTCCCGGACCAGCACCCCGAGCCCGATTATTGGGATTTCCTGTATTTCGCGTTTACGCTCGCGGTCGCGTCGCAGACGGCCGACGTGTCCCTCGCGAACCGTTCCGCGCGCCGTTCGGTGCTCGCGCAGTCGATCCTGTCGTTCTACTTCAACATGGCCGTGCTCGGCTTGTCGATCAATGTCGCGGCGGGGCTGCTGAGCTGACGCCGGTTACTTGAGCAGGTCGTACCGGCCGCCGCGTTCCAGCGCACGCCGGTACGCGGGCCGTGCATGGATCGCGTCGAGAAAGCGCGCGATCGCGGGATACCGGCTGCCGCCGCCGCGTGCGGTCGCGGCCTCGAGCGGAAAGCTCATCTGGATGTCGGCCGCGCTGAAGCGGTTGCCGACGAACCAGCCGGTGCGCGCCAGCGCGCTGTCGACGTGGCCGAGATGCAGGTCGATCTGCGGATCGACGAAACCCGACTGCAGCGTCGCGGCGATCTTGCGTGCGATCGGCCGCGCGAAGAACGGCATCGGCGCATGCGCGATCCGCAGCGCGACGAGCTTGAGCAGCAGCGGCGGCATCGCCGACCCTTCCGCGTAGTGCAGCCAGTATGTGTAGTCGTGCCGCTCCGGCGAGCCGGGCGGCGGCGCGAGCCGCCCGTCGCCGTAGCGTGCGACCAGGTATTCGATGATCGCGCCCGATTCGGCGAAGGTGCGACCGTCGTCGGTCACGACGGGCGACTTGCCGAGCGGATGGATCGCGCGCAATTCGGCCGGCGCGAGCATCGTCTTCGGATCGCGTTCGTAGCGCACGATCTCGTACGGCACATCCAGTTCTTCGAGCAGCCAGAGCACGCGCTGCGAACGCGAGTTGTTCAGGTGATGGACGGTAAGCATGTCGAGGCCGGAAGGGGGCGGGAACGACATCATACCGAGCGCGGGCGGCGCGTTCGCGAAAGGCGTGATGCGTGCCGTCGCACGTCGCGTCGAACCGTCACGTGCGCCGCACCGCGATCCACGCGCCCCAGAACAGGCTCGCGAAAAAACGCAGCGGCGCATCGAAGCCCGCGTCGCGCAGCAGCGCGAACACGGCTTCCTCGGACGCGGGCGGATCGGCGCCCTGCAGGATCTTCGCGAGTTGCGCGCGCACGGCGTCGGGCGTGGCGCCCTTCATGCGCCAGCGTTGCTGCCACGCATCGAGCAGGCGCGGGTGATCCGCGTAGCGGCGATGGTTGCCGGCGAGCACGAGCGGCGCGCCGGGCTTCAGGCGTCGCGCGATCGCGCGCAGCAGCGCGGCTTTCGCGTCGTCGCCCGGTACGTGATGCAGCACGCCGATCAGCGTCGCGCCGTCGAACGCGGGTGCGTCGGGCAACGCGTCGACGGCATCCTCGACGAACGTCGTCCGCGCGCCGAAACCCGCGGCTTCGACGTTCGAGCGCGCGAGCGCGAGCATCGGCGCGGACGGGTCGACGGCCGTGAATTGCCAGCCCGGTTCCAGCGCGGCCGCGACGCAGATTTCCTGGCCCGTGCCGCCCGCGCCCGCGACGAGCATCCGTGCATCGGCCGCACCGATCGCCGACGCGAGCATGCAGGCGGCGAGTTCGTGGCAGGCATCGTAGCCGGCGAGCGCGATGCGCGATTGCTCGGCATATTCGTGTGCGCGTGACGGATCGAATTTCGCGGCGCTGGCGGGAAGCGACATGGCGGAGTCCTCGAGTCAGGGGGCGGACGACGTGTCCGCGAACGTGACGCAAAGCGTAGGTGCGCGAGGCCGGCGCAACAAGGCGAGCGGTCATTCCGGTATGCCGACTACCCGACTCGCCGGCACGTGCCGGCCGGCGGTTACGACCGCTGGTTTGCCGGGGTCGATTCGCATTTAAAAATGTCTGACCACGCCGCATCGCGGCGGCAAATCCGGCGCATACTCGTTTCTCCCCCCGCCTGGCCTTCGCATGCCGGGCCCCGATGCGCTGCGCCATTGGCGCGGCCATGCCGCTCGGTACGCACGAGGAGCGCATGATGTCCGATTGTCCGCACGATCCGTACGCGCAGCACTACATCCACTGCTTGCCGTTTGGCGCGCAGCCCTGCGGCGCGCTCTGCACGACGCCGCGCACGCATTTCCGCGTGTGGGCGCCCGGCAGCACGCACGTCGAGCTCGAACTCGATACCGGCTACGGCCCGACGCTCATCCCGATGACGAGTGCCGGCCCGAACTGGTTCGAAGTCTTCGTCGATTGCGGCGCGGGCGCGCGATACCGCTATCGTCTCGACGATACCGTGTCGATTCCCGATCCCGCGTCGCGCTCGCAACCCGAAGGGCTCAACGGCCCGAGCGAGGTCGTCGATCCGCGCGCGTTCACGTGGCGCAATACGTTCTGGCACGGGCGCGCGTGGGAGGACATCGCGCTCTATGCGATCCGCCCGCACGCGGTGGGCGGCTTCGACGGCGTGCGCCGCCGCCTGCCGCGGCTCGCGCGCCTCGGCGTGACCGCGCTGGAGCTGCTCGCGTCGCCGCACGACAGCCTGCCGTTCGCGCCGCTCGCGGCCGAAGGCGGCCCGGCCGCGTTGAAGGCGCTGATCGACGATGCGCATGGCTACGGTCTCGCGGTGCTGCTCGAGCTCGACTATGCGCGCTTCGGCAGCGGCACCGATGCGCTTCGCCACTACGCGGGGCCGTTCTTCCATACGCGCGACGATCCGTTGCAGGCCGCGCCGCTCGCGCTCGATCATCCGGAAGTGTGCGATTTCTTCTGCGACAACGCGCTGTACTGGATCGACGAATACCGCTGCGACGGGCTGCGCCTGCGCGAAGCCGACCGGATCGGCGTGTCGTGGCTGCGCGAGATCGCGGATCGCGTGCGCGCCGCCGTGCCGGCCGACCGGCTGATCCACCTCGTGCTCGGCAGCGAGCGGCATCCGGCGCATCTCGCCGATACCCATTTCGATGCGCAGTGGAACGGGTGCGGCGAGCGGGCGCTGCACCGGCTCACGGGGCGCGACACGTCGGCGCATGAAGGCATTTCCACGCATCAGTCGATTCACACGCTCGCCCGCGCGCTGACCGCGGCCGGCGCGGCGTACCAGCGGGCCGCATCGGCGGACGGAATGGCCGCCGAAGGCGGCCTGTCGCTGACGTCGCTCGTGCTGTCCGATGGCGCCTGGCGCGACACCGGCCCGGGCGACAGCGGGCAAGCGGCCGGCCTGGCCGCGCTCGCGCTGTCGCTGCTCACGCCGCAGATCCCGCTGATCTTCGACGAAACCGCGCGCGACATCGATCGTGCGCATTTCGTGCAGTCGGCGCTCGCGGTGCGCGCGAAGCTGATCGCGCCCAGGCTGTCCGATTGCCGGCCGCAGGAAGCCCATGCGCTGAAGGCGAACGGCGACGGCGATGCCGACGCGCTGTGCGCGTCGTGGCGGCTTGCCGACGACGAGACGTTGACGATCGCGTTGAACCTGTCGCCCGATGCGGTGCCGTTCGACGCGCCGGGCGGGCGGGTGGTGTTCGAGACGCCGGCGCGCGCGCGCGACCGGGTCGATGAAGGGGAGTTGCCGCCGTATTCGCTGGTCGCGTGGCTGACCGGCGACGTCAACCACTATGCGCTGACGCACGACGTGCGTCGCATCGACGACGGTTCATGGCGCGCGATGCGTCCGCACCTGAACGCATGAGCGCATGAACGCCTGAGTCGATGAACGTGTGAAGCGGCGGGGCCGGCAGCGCTGCCGGAGGGGGCCGAATTACCAGAACCCGCGAATGCCCGCGATCCCGTACGCGCCGTGACGGCGCGCGTCGTCGAGGTGTGCATGGGTCAGGCCGCCGAGCGCGAACACGGGCATCGCGGCCTGTGCGGCCAGCATGCCGAATTGCGCCCAGCCGAGCGTCGGCGCGCCGGGATGACTCAACGTGGGCAGCACCGGCGACAGCGTGACGAAATCCGCGCCGGCGCGCGCGGCCAGCAGCAGATCTTCCGGTGAGTGGCACGCGGCGGACACCCATCGTCCGGCCGGCAGCGGCCGTTGCGCGACAGCGGGCAACGCGGCGCCGTCGAGATGCCAGCCGGCGCCGTCGAGCCGCATCACGCCGGCTGCCTCGATCGGGCCGTTCAGCATCAGGTGCGCGCCGGCCGCGTCGCAGCGCGCGAGCGCCGCGGCGGCCAGCGACGCGAACGCGGCCGCGTCGAGCGATTTGACGCGCAGTTGCACGAGCGTTTCGCCGCGCGCGAGCACGGCCGACAGCCGGTCGAGGAACGCGGCCCGATCGGCCGCCGACGCGGACGCCGGTTCCGGCGTGATCACGCAGCAGCGCGGCAGCGGCGCGTTCATCGCGCGATGCGACGCGCGGCCGTCATTCGTCGGCCTCCTTCGCGATCTTCGGATAGACGCGCACGAGCACGATGCGCGGCCCGTTCATCTTCTTCACGACGATGTCGAAGCGGTCGAACGATACGCGCTGCCCTTCGGTCGGCAGGTCGCTGAGCGCCTGGATCACGAGGCCGCCGACCGACTCCGCGCGGCCTTCGTCGATGTCGATGCCGAGCGCCTGCTCGAGCGACACGACGGGCAGGCTGCCCTTGCCCATCAGCGTGCCGTCGTCGAGGCGGCTCCAGTCGGCGTCGCCCTGGCGGAATTCGTCGTGGATCTGGCCGACCAGCGCGCCGAGCAGGTTGTCGAGCGTCAGGAAGCCGATCGGCTTCTCGCCCTTGCTGCCGACCAGCGCGAAGTGCGGGGCGCCCTTGCGGAAGCGGCGGAACAGCTCCAGCGCCGGCGTATCGGGCTTCACGTACTGGACCGGGCGCACGTAGTCGGAGAGATCCTCGAGCGCGGCGCCCGCGTGACGCGCGAGCAGCAGGTCCTTCAGGTGGATCAGCCCGCTCACCTGTTCGCGCGACGCATCCTCGAACAGCGGATAGCGGCTGAAACGGTGCCGCGCGACGATCTCCATGTTGTCGGGCAGCGGCAGGTCGCGCCGCAGGCCGATCATTTCATGGGCCGGCCGCATCAGGTCCGACACGGTCATCGACGAAAAATCGAGCGAATGCGCGAGCGTGTTCCACTCGTCGTTGCTGTACGTGCCGCGCGCCGGCTGCGCCGCATTGCCGGCCGCGCTGCGGCGGCTGCGCAGGATCAGCTTCAGCTCGTCGGTCGAATAGTGCGCGTCGCCGCCGTGGTCGGCCGACAGCCCCGCGAGCCGCAGCACCGCGTTGGCGCTGGTGTTGAGCACCCAGATCGCCGGATACATCGCCCAGTAGAACGCGTAGAGCGGCAGCGCGACCCACAGGCCGACCTTCTCCGACTGGCGGATCGCCATCGATTTCGGCGCCAGTTCGCCGACGACGATGTGCAAAAACGAGATCAGCGAGAACGCGAACACGAGCGAGATCAGGTGCACGACGCGTTCGGACTCGACGCCGATCAGGTCGAGCAGCGGGCCGATCAGTTGCGCGAACGCAGGTTCGCCGACCCAGCCGAGGCCGAGCGACGCGAGCGTGATGCCGAGCTGGCACGCGGAAAGATATGCGTCGAGCCGGCCGTGCACGAGGCCGAGGATGCGCCCGCGCAGGCCGTGCTTGCGGGCGAGGGTCTTGACGCGCGTTGCGCGGAGTTTGACGAGGCCGAATTCGGCCGCAACGAAGAACCCGTTCAGGGCCACCAGGAACAACGCGCCGATGAGCGCGAAGATCTGTAACAAAGAATCGCTCCGGTTATGACAGGCCCGTCAGTATAGGGCCCGGAAAGGAAGTTGTAATGTTTCGGGCGGCCGACCGCTTACACCGGCGCCTCGCACGGAATCGAGAACGTGATGGTGGCGGGCGCGCCGTCGGCGAACGCGTCGTGCGCGAACGTGCCGCCGTGCGCGAGTGCGACGCGCTGGCACAGCGCCAGCGTCCACGCGCTGCGTTTCGCGTCGCGCTCGCGCAGCATCTCGCGCCGCGCGAACGATTCGAATACGTGCGGCCGCGCGGGATCGACGAGCACGTCGGCGTTCACGGTGCACGTGGCGCGCGCGGTGAACTGCGCGCCGTCGCGTGTGCATGCGAACGCGACGCGGCTGCCCGCGGCGCTGGCCTCGACGGCTGTCGTCAGCAGGGTCCAGAGCGCCTGCGCGACGCGTTCGCGATCGACGGCGAGCGACGGCTCGCCGTCCGGCAGCGTCGCGTCGAGCGCGACCTCGCGTGCGTCGGCGAGCGCGAAGCGCACGAGCGCCAGCGTGTCGTCGAGCAGCGCGCGCAGCGCGAACCGCTGCGGCGCGAGCGCGAGCGTGCGCGTTTGCGCGCGCGGCGCGTCGAGCACGTCGTCGATCAGCGCGACCTGCTGGTCGATGCCGGTGCGGATGCCCGCGAGCGCGCGCTGCAGGTTCGGATCGGCATTGGCGAGCTGGCGTTCGAGCACGTAGGCCCAGCTGTGCATCGCGTTCAGCGGGCTGCGCAGGTCGTGCGACGCGGTGGAGAGCGCCTGGTCGCGCAGGAACAGCGCCGCCTGGGCGGCGTAGTGCGCTGCGCGTTCGCGCAGCAGGTCGGCGGCGGGATCGACGGAATGGGGCGTCACGGAGCTGGCCTGTCGGAAACGGTTGGCGTAAGGGTCACGCGAATCGTCATTATAGGGACGGTGGCGATCACGCCGGCAGCGCGTCCTCGTCCTTTTTCGGCGCGGCGCCGTTCGGCAGCAACTGGCACGCGAGCAGGCCGGCCAGCATCAACGCGCAGCCGACGAGCGCGCGCAGCGTCAGCGTTTCGCCGAGCGCGGCCCACCCGGCGATCGCCGCGAACACGCCTTCCATGCTGAAGATCACGGCCGCGTGCGCGGGCGCCGCGTCGCGTTGCGCGACGACCTGCAGCGTATAGCCGACGCCGACCGACAGCAGCCCGCCGTACAGCAGCGTGGGCAGCGCGCCGCGCAGCATCGCGACGCTGACCGGCTCGACCGCCAGGCCGACGGCGAGGCACGCCACGCCGCACACGGCGAACTGCAGGAACGCGAGCACGAGCGGATCGTGGCGTTTCGCGAGATGGCCGACCGCCATCACGTGCGCGGCGATGATGACGGCGCCCGCGAGCTGGAACCAGTCGCCGTAGAGCACCGAGAAGTGCTCGTCGATGCTCAGGAAATACAGGCCGATCGCGGCCAGCAACGCGCCGAACCACGTGCCCGCGCCGATCCGGTGGCGCGCGAACACGCCCATCAGCGGCACGATCACGACGTACAGCGAGCTGATGAAGCCGGCGTTGGCGATCCGCGTGTATTGCAGGCCGACCTGCTGCAGCGAGATCGACACGGCGAGCAGCCCGCCGAGCGCGAGGCCCGGCAGCAGCCGCGCCGGGCCGCGGCGGATCGCCGCGAGCTGCGCGCGCGACGCCGGATTCAGCATCAGCAGCGGCGCCAGCACGAGCGCGCCGAGCAGGAAGCGCAGCCCGGTGAACAGGAACGGCCCGATCACGTCGAGGCTCAGGCGTTGCGCGACGAACGCGGAGCCCCAGATCGCGGCGGCGCCGAGCATCAGCAGGTTGGCGCGGAGATGCTTGCGGGCGTCGGGCTTCATCGGCATTCGTCTGGAGATTACGGGCGGCGGGGCCGCTAGTTTACGCCGAGATTGCCAGGCTGTCGGCAAACCTGCGCAGCGCGGCGGCGGCGCGGGCGTCGCGGACGCGCGAATACAGCACGACCTGCGATTGCGGCAGCGCCGGCAGCCCGAATTTCGCGCCGACGTCGACCAGCGTGCGCGGGGCGACGCGCCGCGCGAGCGGGCAGACGGCCAGCCCCGCCGCGGCGGCGGCCGAGACCGCCGCGACTCCGCCGCCCGTGAAGCGCTCGCGCCACGGCAGCCCCGCGCGGTCGAGCGCGCGCAGCGCGGCCGCCCGCACGCCGCAGGGGCCGGCCAGCACCGCGAGCGGCAGCGGCTCGCCTGCGCGCGGCGCCCAGTCGGGCGCGGCGAGCCACGCCAGCGGCTCGGTGAACAGCAGCGTGCCGTCGTCGCGCGGCGGGTCTTCGCCGGGCTCGTGCCGGACGATCACCGCGTCGAACCGCCGTTCGTCGTACTGCGGGAGCAGGCTCGTCGACGCCCCGAGATGCATTTCCAGCGACAGCCCCGGATCCTGGCGGTGCAGGCTCGTGAGCACGGCCGGCAGGTCGGGCACCGCGACGTGCTCGCTGACGCCGAGCGACAGGCGCACCGTGCCGGTCGAGATCGCGCCGAGCGCATGCTCGTGCGCGTCGAGCAGCGCGCGGGCGGCCGGCAGGAAATGCTCGCCGTCGGCGGCCAGCTTGACGACGCGCGGCGTGCGCGCCAGCAGCGGCTTGCCGAGGTGGGCTTCCAGCCGTTTGAGCTTCAGGCTGACGGCCGATTGCGTGGTGCCGAGCGCATCGGCGGCGCGCGTGAAGCTCGCGAGATCGGCGACCAGCACGAACGCGCGCACGGCATCGAGATCGAGTACTTTCATTTCAAATGAAAATGAATGAAATATTCATCAATGACTGTTCATTATAGATTGACGAGCCTAACCTGACGCTGTGTTTTCGTTCTTCAACGTTACTCACCAACAGGAGCAGGACCATGCCATTCACTCGTATCGCCGTACGCGAAGGTAAACCGGCCGCCTACCGCAGGGCCCTCGTCGACGGCGTGCAGCGCGCGCTGATACAGACGTTCAACGTACCCGAGGACGACATCTTCATGGTCGTGACCGAGCATGCGCCTGACAACTTCGTGTTCGGCCGCCATTACCTCGATATCGAACGCAGCGACGATCTCGTGATGATCCAGATCACCGCGAACAACACGCGCACGTTGGAGCAGAAGCGGGCGCTGTACCGGACGATCGCCGAGAACCTCGCGCAGCAGCCCGGCGTGCGGCAGGAAGACGTATTCATCAGCCTTGTCGAGGTACTCAAGGAGAACTGGTCGTTCGGCAACGGCATCGCGCAATATGCCGTCTGACGTACCGGCTTGACCTGCCGGTTTGACGTGCCACACGGAGACAGGGCCGGATCGTCGCCTGCGCCCTTTTGGGGCGTGTACTATGGAAGCTGCTTCACGAGCGACGCCGGCGCGGTGGATGCGCCGGCGATCCTTCTTGTGCGGGAGCCTCCATGTCGCGTGTGCTGGAAATCGTGTTGTCGTTGTCGCTGGAAGGGTGGCCGGTCAAGGGCGCGAGCCGTGCCCGTGGCGCGCAGCGCGACTTCGGCGCCGAACTCGTGCGTGCGTGGCGGATCTGCCCGCAGGTCCGGATGCGGCGTGGCCACGAGCGCGTGACGATCGAGCCGTGCCAGATCGAAGAGGCCGAGCGCAGCCCGGGCGCGAGCTGGTGGACCTGGGTCGAATCGAACGCGCATGGCACGCGGGTCGTCGCGTCGCGCACCGAGGCGTTCGCGCCCGGCGTCACGCAGCGCGAACTGTTCGACGCGGAGCACGCGGGCATCGTCGTCGCGGCGCCGCTGCCGATACCCGCGACGCGTGCCGCAGCCGATGCCGACGCGCCGGCTGCCGACGTGAACGGCGTTGCACCGGACACCGACGAAGCGCGATCCCAGGCATCGGCGCCGCGCATCGTCAGCGAACGGCGGCGCGGGCGCTGGGCCGACGACAGCGGCGTCGTGGTCGAAATGACGCTCGACGACATCACGCTGCACGGCGGCGGCGAGCCGCCGCGCCGCTACGTCGAGCTGCGCCTGGCCGCGCCCGACTGGGACACCGTTGCCGCGCGCACGGCCGCGCTGCACGCGCTGTTCGCCGCGGCGCGCGAACTGAGCGGCGCATGGCCCGCGTTCGTGCAACTGACGAGCGTGATCGACCGCGCCTGTGCGGGCGGCCCGGTGGCCGCCATGCTGGTCAAGGCGCAGCCCGTCGACCTGACCGGCATCCGCACGCAGCGCGCCGCGCTGTTCGCGCTGTCCGGCGACATCACCGCGCAGTGGCTCGGCAACGAGCGTGGCGTGCTCGATCGCGACGATCCCGAATTCGTCCACCAGATGCGCGTCGCGCTGCGCCGCCTGCGCACGCTGATGCGCTTCTTCCCGCGCTTCACCGATCGTCGATGGAAGGACACGCTCGGCGTCGACCTGCGCTGGCTCGCCGCGCTGCTCGGCACGGTGCGCGACTGGGACGTGTTCGCGACCGAGAGCCTGCCTGCGCTGATCGCGGCCGACGGCGGCGGCGGCGACTGGGACGGCACGCTCGACGCGGCCCGCGCGCAGTCGATGGCCGCGCGCGTCGAGCTGCGGCAGGCGCTGCATTCGGCCCGCTATGCGCGGCTGACGCTCGGCTGGCTCGAATGGCTGGGCACGCTCGCGTTGCCGGCGGCCGACGGCGACGACGCGCCGTCGCTGCGGCGTCACGCGACCAAGCGCGTGCGGCGGCTGTTCGGTCATCTCTACGGCTCGCCGTCGCTCACGTCGCTCGACACGGCGGCACGCCATCAGGTGCGGATCGATGCGAAGCGGCTGCGCTACGCGCTCGAATTCTTCGCGTCGCTGGCGTCGCGCCGCACGCGCAACGAGACGGTCAAGACGCTGGCGCGCGTGCAGGGCGTCCTTGGCGAGGCGAACGACGCGATGGTCGCGCTTCACCATCTCGAGCAACTGGGGGCACCGCCGTATCAGCTCGGTTTCGTGCGCGGCTACGGCGCCGCGCTCGAACAGCGCGCGGCGCGCGACGCCGAGGCGCTGCTGGCCAGCCTGCGGCCGCCGAAGCTCGACGGCAAGCCGGGCTGAGCGCCGCGCCCCCCCCCTATAATGGCCGCCCGTTTCCCGCACGCATGCCGATGATGACCGACGCCCCGCCTTCTTCCTCGTCCGCCGGACCGCTCGAACTGGGCGGCGAGCTGTGGTTGCGCGCCGGCGAACGGACGCTCGGCGGCGCGACGCGCATCGCGCTGCTCGCGGCGATCGGCGACACCGGTTCGATCACGCGCGCGGCCAAGGCCGTCGGCCTCAGCTACAAGGCCGCGTGGGACGCGGTCGACACGATGAACAATCTCGCCGGCGAGCCGCTCGTCGCGCGTGCGACGGGCGGCAAGGGCGGCGGCGGCACGACGCTGACGCCGCGCGCGACGTCGCTGATCGCCGCGTTCCGCGCGATCGAGCGCGAGCATCGCCGCTTCATCGAGGCCGCGAGCGCGGCCGTTGCCGGCTTCGACGTCGACTGGGCGCTGATCGGCCGGATCGGGATGAAGACGAGCGCGCGCAACCAGTGGTTCGGCAAGGTCGCGTCGATCGTTCGCGGCACCGTCAACGACGAGGTGACGCTTGCGCTGCCTGGCGGGCAAGCCGTCGTCGCCGTGCTGACGCACGAAAGCGCCGACGCGCTCGGGCTGCGGGAAGGCGAGCACGCGTGCGCGTTGGTGAAGGCGTCGTGGGTCGTGCTCGCGGTCGACGATGGCGGGCCCGACCTGAAAGTTTCCGCGCGCAACCGGCTGCACGGCAGCGTGGAAGCCGTCGCGGCGGGCGCGGTGAACAGCGAGGTGACGCTGGCGCTCGACGGCGGCGGAACGCTGACGGCCGTCGTGACCAACGACAGCGTCGATGCGTTGCAGCTCGACGCGGGCCGGCGGGCCATCGCGCTGTTCAAGGCGTCGAGCGTGATTCTGGCGGTGACGGGCTGACCCGGCCGGCAGTGCGGCTTCCGTTGGCCGGCGGCCGTCGTGCGGGGCGGGGTGAAGCCGGTGCCGCACGCGTGTGTGCATCGCACCGACTTCGTTTCCGCTTTCAGCATGTGCCGCGACGCGGCTTCTCCCAGGCTCCAACGCGGCGGCCAGCGCCACGCTCACGACCACGGCGTCGCGCGCTCAGGTGACGCGCGTCGGCCACTCGGCGTGCGGCGAGTTGGCCTGCACGCGTCCTTCGCTCAACTGCACGACCTGGTCGCCGAACGCGGCGACGTCGTCGGGGTCGTGCGAGATCAGCACCATCGGGATGTCGAGCCGCGCCTGCAGTTCGGCGAGCTCGTGACGCATGCGCTGGCGCATCGCGCCGTCGAGCGCCGCGAACGGTTCGTCGAGCAGCAGGATGCGCGGCTGCGCGACCAGCGCGCGCGCGAGCGCGACGCGCTGCTTCTGCCCGCCCGATAGCTGCGACGGATACTGCCCCGCGAGCGATTCGAGGTCGAACGCGCGCAGCCAGTACGCGACTTCCGGCGGCACCGTCCTCGCGCGCGGGTTGCGCAGCCCGGACGTGAGCCCGAACGCGATGTTCTGCCGCACGTTCAGATGCGGAAACAGCGCGTAGTCCTGGAACAGGTACGCGACACGGCGTTCGCGGGTCGGCACGTCGATGCGGCGCGCGGCGTCGAACAGCGGCTCGCCGTTCAGCGTGATCGTGCCTGCGTCGGGCGTCAGCAGCCCGGCGATCGCCTGCAGCGTCATGCTCTTGCCCGCGCCGGACGGCCCGAACAGCACGACGCGCTGCATCGCCGCCGTGAACGACACATCGAGCGTGAAGCGGCGCTCGGCGTTCGCGTAGGTCTTGCGGATGTCGACGACGAGGCTCATGCGGGCCTCCGCCGAAGCGGGCCGGCTGCCGGACGGCACCGGCGATGCGGACAGGGCACGCGCTTCATGTCGGTTGGCTCCGCCGTGCGCCCGATGGTACGAGCCAGCCGGTCGCGAGCAGCACCAGCACGCAGGTGATCGACGTCACCAGCACGAGGAAATTGGCCGTATTGTCGTCGCCGGCCTGCACGGCCGCGTAGATGGCGACGGACAGCGTCTGCGTGCGGCCGGGCAGGTTGCCGGCGATCATCAGCGTCGCGCCGAATTCGCCGAGCGCGCGCGCGAACGCGAGCAACGCCCCCGCCAGGATCCCGCGCGCGGCGAGCGGCAGCGTCACGCGGAAGAACACCGCGGCTTCGCCGAGCCCGAGCGTGCGCGCGGCGCGCTCGAGATGCGGATCGACGCCTTCGAACGCCGCGCGCGCCGATTTCAGGATCAGCGGAAACGCGACGACCATCGACGCGATCACCGCGCCTTGCCACGTAAACACCAGCTCGATGCCGAGCGTGTCGAGCCACGCGCCGAACACGCCGCGCCGGCCGAGCAGCACGAGCAGGTAATAGCCGAGTACCGTCGGCGGCAGTACGAGCGGCAGCGTCAGCACGGAATCGACGACGTCGCGCAGCGGCGAGCGCCAGCGCGCGAGCACGAACGCGGCCGCGACGCCGAGCACGACGTCGAGCGCGGTCGCCCAGCCGGCAACCTTCAGCGACAGCAGCAGCGGGACCCAGGCGTCTTGCATCGCGAGTCGCTCACTGGGCGGGCTTGAAGCCGAACGTCGACAGCACGGCCTGGCCCTGCGGCGACGCGACGAAATCGATGAACGACTGCGCCTGCGCGGCGTGGCGGCTGTCCTTGACCACCGCGATCGGGTAGGTGATGGCCGTCCGGGTCGGCACCGTCAGCGCGACTTTCACGCGGCCCGGCATGATCGCGGCGTCGGTACCGAACACGAAGCCCGCGTCGACCTCGCCGCGCGCGACGTAGTCGAGGCTCTGGCGCACGTTGGCGGCCAGCACGCCCTTCGCGCTGACCGCCTCCCACACACCGGCCGCGCGCAGCGCGCCCTCGGTGTAGCGGCCGACCGGCACCGACGCCGGGTCGCCGTATGCGATGCGTTTCACGCCGGGCGCGGCCAGGTCGTTCAGCGACGTCGGCGCGGCCGCGTGCCTGTCGGCCGGCACGATCAGCACCAGCGAGTTCGCCGCGAAATCGCGGCGTGTGCCGGGCGCGATCACCTTTTCGTTCACCGCGCGATCCATCGCCTTCTGGTCGGCCGATGCGAACACGTCGGCCGGCGCGCCCTTGGCGATTTGCTGCATCAGCACGTCCGATGCGCCGAAGTTGAGCAGCACCCTGGTGCCCGGATGCTGCTTCTCGTACGCGTCGCCGACGGCCTTGAACGCGTTCGTCAGGCTGGCGGCGGCCGACACGACCAGTTCGTCGGCGGCCGAAGCGGGCGCGCTGAACGCGAACCCGGCGGCAAGGGCGGCGAGCGGCAGCAGGCGAAGCAGGGTGCGGCGAAGCGGGCGGACGGTTGAGCGCATGGCGGATTCGCTTTGAACGGGAGGAAACCGTAATCGTAATATAGGGCGGGTTATAACGCTCGGCATACTGCTCATGCGGCGGTGCGCATGAAATGGTCGGACGTGAAAAGGAGCGGCCCGGCAGCCGGTCACGCGTGAAGCGTATGCGGCGCCGATTCGGTGCGCTGCAGCGACGACGGCTGCGACGCGGGATGGTAGTTCGGGTTGGCCTTCCAGCGCGCGCGGACGAACGGGCGCTCGTGCCCCGACAGTTCCAGCGCGACCTTGGTCACCCAGCGGTGTGACGGCACCGCGATGCCGTGCAGCGCCACGGTGACGAGCGCGAGGCTCGCGACGACCGCGGGCACCGACCAGCGGTGCGGCACCGCGCGCCACGAGCCGGCGATGAACGTGAGCGCGGCGAGCGCGCCGACGATGCAGCCGGTGATCGATTCGGACGGCGAATGCGCGTCGAGCGCGACGCGCGACACGCCGACCGCGATCCCGGCCGTCAGCCCGAGCGCGATGCCGGCGATCCGCAGCGGCGTGCGCGTGCGGATCAGCGCGAGGAAAATCGCAACCGGATACACCGACGTCGACAGCATCGCATGGCCGCTGAACCCGGTGAAATCCCACGCGCGGATGCCGATGCCCCAGCCGAGGAACGCGATCTTCGTGAGCGCCACCACGCCGATCGCGGCCGCGAGCACGCCGAGCCATGCGGCCGCGCGTTGCCACGAATAGCCGAGCGCGAGCCACACGGCAATCGTGATCGCGAGCGGCAAGGTCAGGCCGGCGCCGCCGAACGCGGTGATCATGATCCACAGGTGAGAGGGCAGGTCGAACATCGGGAAGGGGACGAACGAAGGCGGGGAGAATGCTTAAATCAACGCGCGAGCCGGGCAGAACGACTACAACGGATACAAGCGGCGAAACCCCAGTATAGCGCCGCGTCCGCATGAGGCCCGTTTTTTGCGCCGCCGGGAACTATCGGCGCGCAGGAAAAATCCCAGAAACAATGCTATGGTGCATTGCACAAAGCTGAACGCTGCACCCATGGCGGCGCTTTCATGGCGCCCTTATTTTTCCTGACTGCGAGCCCGATCGATGACCAAAAGTCTGACCAAGGTGTGGCTGGGCGGCATGAAACGCATGCTGTCTCCGGCCGCCAAGCGCGGCGCGCGCGATGCGCAACGCATCGCGCGCGACGCACTCGAGGCCGCCTCTCCCGCCGTGTCCGATCTGTCCCCGCCACGCGAATCGCGCGTACGGCCGCGCGCGGCCGCATGGGCGGCGGGTGAGTGGACGCGCGGCGAACATCCGATGACGCCCGCGCTCGGGCGGCTCGTCCAGAACCTCGCATACGGGCTCTACGTACCGCCCGGCCGGCGGCGCGGCGCGATGCCGCTCGTCGTGATGCTGCACGGCTGTCAGCAGTCGGCGGACGAATTCGCGCAGGGCACGCGGATGAACCTGCTGGCCGACAAGCACGGCTTCGCGGTGCTGTATCCGGAACAGTCGCTGCGCGCGCACGCGCACGGCTGCTGGCACTGGTATGAAGACACCGACCGCGCGGGGCGCGGCGAGGCGGACACGGTGGCGTCGCTGGTCGACGCGCTGGTCGACGAGCACGGTTTCGACGCGTCGCGCGTCTACGTCGCCGGGCTGTCGGCCGGCGCGGGGCTCGCGTCGCTTCTTGCACTGCACCATCCGGAGCGCTTCGCGGCGATCGCGTTGCACTCGGGCCCCGCGCTCGGCGAGGCGAACTCCGGCATTACCGCGATGGACGTGATGCGGCGCGGCCTGCGCCAGAACCCGGCCGCGGCGGTCGATGCGCTGGTCGATACCGGTGCGTATCCCGGCATGCCCGTGCTGATCGTCCAGGGCGACGGCGATCATGTCGTCGCGCCGAAGAATGCCGATCAACTGACCGTGCAGTTCATGCGCCTGAACGGGCTTGCCGACAGCCGCGGTGCGCTGCGCGGCGGCGAGCGCGTCGAGACGCGCGAAACGGGTGTGCAGATCACCGATGTGTGTCGCGACGGTGAGCCAGTCGTGCGGCTGTGTCACGTGAAAGGGCTCGCCCACGCGTGGGCCGGCGGCGACGAAGCCGTGCCGTTTCACGCGGCGGTCGGCCCCGACGCAAGCGCGATGATCTGGTCCTTTTTCGAAACCTATCGCCGCACTGTGGCGACGGAACGACGCACCGTCTGATCGATGCTGGTCAAAGCCTAGGGTTTTCCCTATAATTCGGGAAAACCCTAGTCCAGAACCTTTGAACAGCGAGATCGACCATGTACCTGCTGAGCCACCTCTTCCTGATGCTGACCAAGAACGCCGAAAAGGCTGCGAAAGAGCGCGCCGACGCGTACCTGGCCGAAGCCACCGACATCTACGATCTCGAATTCCGCATGCGCAAGATCGATCGCGACGCGGCAATGAACCGCCCGTATTCGATCGGCGCGCGCTAAGCAGCGCACGCGGGCCTTGCCGGCCCGCCAGTTCGACGAATCGCGCAAAAGGGCGCGTGCGGCACGATGCCGCACGCGCCCTTTTTGCATCCTGCCGGAACCTGCGGCCGTCAGACGAGCGTCAGCCGCACCGGCACGTTGTTGCGCGTGGCGTTCGAATACGGGCACACGTGGTGCGCCTTGTCGACCAGCGCCTGCGCGTCGGCCTTGTCGAGCCCCGGCAGCGACACGCGCAGCTCGATGTCGAGCCCGAAGCCGCCTGCGTCGTTCGGGCCGATGCCCACCTCCGCCGTGACTTGCGTGTCGGCCGGCAGCGTCTGCTTGTTCTGGCCCGCGACGAATTTCATCGCGCTCAGGAAACAGGCCGAGTAACCTGCGGCAAACAGCTGCTCCGGATTCGTGCCTTCCGCACCCGTGCCGCCGAGTTCGCGCGGCGCGGCCAGCTTCACTTCCAGCTTGTGGTCGGCGGAAACCGCGCGGCCGTCGCGGCCGCCCGTGCTCGTGGCGCTGGTCTTGTACAGAATGTTCATCGTGCTGCTCCTGTCGGGAAGAGAGGGAGAAAGCGGTCCGGTCCGACGGGGTGTCGCCGGCCACGAAGCAAATATAGAGCACAAATCATTAGTGTGCAAATTAAATTTCGAAGAAAAAACTCGGCACGCCGGGCGGTCGATCCGAGCTCGAGCGTCAGCGTTCGTTGGCCGCCGACAAAGCGTCGCGCAACTGCTGCAGATCGGCGCGCAGCCTGATCAGGAATTCGGGTGTCTGTTGCATCGCGCAAAAGAGGTCGGCGGGCACCGAGCGCGCGCGCTCCTTCAGCGCACGGCCTTCCGGCGTTACGCGCACGTTGACGACGCGTTCGTCGGTCGCGCTTCGCGCGCGCTCGACGTAGCCGAGCGCCTCCAGTCGCTTGAGCAGCGGCGTGACCGTGGCCGGATCGAGGTCGAGCCGCGCGGCGATGTCCTTCACGGCCATGTCGTCGCGCTCCCACAGCACGAGCATCGCGAGATATTGCGGATAGGTCAGCGACAGCTTGTCGAGCAGCGGCTTGTACGCCTTCGTCATCGCGTGCGAAGTCGAATAAAGCGCGAAGCAGAGTTGCTCGTCGAGTGTCTGGGGCAGCGCGGGCAGGCGATCCATGGTTCGGGAAGCGCATCCGATGCGCGAACGATTTGCACACGAATTATTTTGCGCGCAAAAGGTTTGGCTGAACAGGGGGCCGGAGAGCAGTCGATATGGAAAAAGGGGAGACTAGAAGCGCGCCGGCGACGACCGGGGGCCGAACAGCGGAGCGGCCGGCGACATGCGCCGGCCGGAAGCAGGATCAGCGGCCCGACATCGTCGTCGTCGCACCCGGTTCCTGCACGCCGAAGCAGCCGCGATAGGTCGCGTAGAACGAGCAGTACAGCATCGTGACGATGATGATCGTCACCGGCATCATGATCGTCAGCGCATACGCGCCCGCGCCGAGCGCCTGCAGCAGCAGCGACAGCGCGAGCGACGTGCCGAGCGCGACGGCGAACCACAGCACGCCGTACACGACGAACGCGCCGCGATTGCGCCAGCAGCTGACGACGCTGAAGAACAGCGCCTTCGCGGGCGGGACGTCATGCCATGCGACCAGCACCGGCGCGAACCAGAACAGCATCGCGACCGGCAGATAGAGCAGCGTCGCGAAGAACAGCGCGCCGAGCGCGCCTTGCGCGGCGAGCGTCTCGGGCGTCGTGTTCGCTTCGTCGGCCGCGCCCATCATCATGTGGAACAGCGCGCCGCCGTCCACGAACGACGAAGCGGCGAACACCAGCACCATCGACGCGACGTAGATCACGCCGAGCGCGAGCAGCCGCTGGGTCGCGACGGTGCCGTACGAGCGAAAGCCGTCCACGAGGATCGTCGGCATCACGGTCTTGCCGGCCACCGTGTCGCGGCATGCGGCCATGAAGCCGACCGCGATGCCGGGAATGAACACCAACGGCAGCGCCGAGCCGATCACGGGCACCATCGACACCAGCGTGATCGCGAGCAGGTACGTGAAGAACAGCGTGATGAACGCGAGCGGATTCCGGCGGAACAGCCAGATGCCTTGACGGAACCAGACATAGCCCGTTTTGGCGGGCACTTCGATCAGTTGCATGCGGTTTGGATCTCGGGAAGCGCGGGCGTATGCGCGATACGCTCACGCAGAATGCGTTCGAAATGGCCGGGGTCGTGCGGCTTGAGCATCTCGGCCGCGCGCGGCAGGTAGAAGTCGTACAGGCGCGACACCCAGAAGCGGTACGCGCCGGCGCGCAGCATGTCGCTCCAGTGGCGGCGCTCCTCGGCCGTGAACGGCCGAACCGTCTGGTACGCGCGCAGCAGCGCATCGGCGCGTGCGACGTCGAGCGCGCCGGTCGCGAGGTCGACGCACCAGTCGTTGACGGTGACCGCGACGTCGAACAGCCACTTGTCGCAGCCCGCGAAATAGAAATCGAAGAAACCGCCGAGCCGGACGTCGTGGCCGGTGCCGGGCGCCGCGTGCGCGAACAGCACGTTGTCGCGGAACAGGTCGCAATGGCACGGCCCGGCCGGTAGCGCCGCATAGTCGTCCGACGCGAAGAAGCCGGCCTGGTGCGCGAGCTCGCCTTCGAGCAGCGTGCGTTGCGCGTCCGTGATGAACGGCACGATGGCCGGCACGTTCTCCTGCCACCACGGCAGGCTGCGCAGGTTCGGCTGGCTGCGCGGATAGTCGCGCCCCGCGAGATGCAGGCGCGCGAGCATCTGCCCGACCTCGATGCAGTGTTCGACCCGGGGCGCGAGTTCGGCCGCGCCGTCGAGCTTCGTGACGATCGCGGCCGGCTTGCCGTGCAGCTCGCCGAACAGCGCGCCGTCGTCACGCGGGACCGGGTCCGGCACCGGCACGCCGTGGGCGGCCAGATGGCGCATCAGGTCGAGGTAGAACGGCAACTGCTGCGCCGTGAGCTTTTCGAAGATCGTGAGGACGTATTCGCCGCGCGTCGTCGTCAGGAAGAAATTGCTGTTTTCGATACCGGACGGAATGCCGCGGAACGCCAGCACGTCGCCCAGTTCGTAGTGGCGCATCCATTGCGCGAGATCGGAGTCGGAAACAGCGGTGAAAACGGCCATGCGGGATGCGTCAGGTCAGGGTGTCGGCACGCGGGCGGCGTGCAGCGCGACAACGGGTGAAGGGGCGGCGCGGCGCGCTCGACGCGCGGCGCCGCGAAATCAGTAGCGCAGGTTCAGCGACGGCAGGCGCGTGATCGGGATGCCGGCGTCGTGCGGCTTCGGCGACGTGTCGGGCGTCGAGCTCATCTGGTAGCGCGTGCCGAAGTTCGACTTCACGTCGATCTCGACCGGCTTGCCGCGGTCGCGGTACTCGGTGACTTCGGTGCCGTTCTTGCTCTTTTCGTGGAAGCTCGGCGTGCGGCGGATGTCCGCGAAGTCGACTTTCGACGTGACTTCGGCGCCCGGCCGGTTGATCTTGCGGAGATCGGGCAGGCCGGCGGCTTCGTTGGCCTCGGCCCGGGCCTGCGCGTCGGCGCCCGGCGCGTCGGCCTCAGGCGTGCCGCCGGCGGCGTGAGCGACGCTGGCGGCGGCAAACGCGACGGCAGCGGCGACGAAAATGAGCGGCTTCATGATGAGTCTCCAGTGAACCCACCGATTTTAGCAAATACTGCGCGCCATCCGGCCCCTGCGTGCGCGGGGGCGGCCATAAAGGCGCCCGGGTTCCGTGGTAATGTCGTCGGATCAGACGAGGTGATGAAAATGAAGAACGATTTGAGCCGCCGGCACCGTGTGCTGTCGCCCGAAAGCCCGTCGGTCGAGGCTTTCGACGATCCGATCGCCGCGGTCGCGCGGCTGTCCGCCATCTACGACACGAACACGGGCTTCCTGCGCGATGCGTTCGCGCGCTATCGCCGCCACGAAGCGATTACCGAGCACGTGCGCGCATGCTATCCGTTCGTGCGGATCCGCACCGACGTCAACACGCACGTTGATTCGCGCCGCTCGTACGGCTTCGTCGCGGGCCCCGGCGTATTCGAGACGACGGTCACGCGCCCCGATCTCTTCGCGAACTACTACCGCGAGCAACTGCGCCTGCTGGCGAAGAATCACCATGTCAAGATCGAGATCGGCGTGTCGTCGCAGCCGATTCCGATCCATTTCGCGTTTCCGGAAGGCATTCATCTCGAGGGCGAACTCGATCGCGACCGGCTGCTCGCGATGCGCGACATCTTCGACACGCCCGACCTGTCGTATCTCGACGACCGCATCGTCAACGGCACGTTCGAGCCGGCGCCCGGCGAGCCGCATCCGCTCGCGCTGTTCACGGCCGCGCGCGTCGACTTCTCGCTGCACCGGCTGCGCCACTACACGGCGACGTCGCCCACGCACTTCCAGAATTACGTGCTCTACACGAACTACCAGTTCTACATCGACGAGTTCGTGAAGCTCGGCCGCACGATGATGACGGAAAGCGACGATCCCGAGGTGCGTGCGTACCGCAGCGAGTACAGCGCGTTCGTCGAGCCGGGCGACGTCGTCACGTACAACGCGAACCTCGGCGGCGAGCCCGCCGAGGGCACCGCGCCGCCGCGCCTGCCGCAGATGCCCGCGTATCACCTGAAGCGCGCGGACGGCAGCGGGATCACGATGGTCAACATCGGGGTCGGCCCGTCGAACGCGAAGACGATCACCGATCACATCGCGGTGCTGCGTCCGCACGCGTGGGTGATGCTCGGCCACTGCGCGGGGCTGCGCAACACGCAGCGGCTCGGCGACTACGTGCTCGCGCACGGTTACGTGCGGGAAGATCACGTGCTCGACGCCGACCTGCCGCTGTGGGTGCCGATCCCGGCGCTGGCCGAAGTGCAGCTCGCGCTCGAGCGCGGCGTGGCCGAGGTCACGCGGCTGGAGGGCGTGGAACTGAAGCGCGTGATGCGCACGGGCACGGTCGCGAGCGTCGACAACCGCAATTGGGAGCTGCGCGACCATCGCGAGCCCGTGCAGCGGCTGTCGCAGAGCCGCGCGATCGCGCTCGACATGGAAAGCGCGACGATCGCCGCGAACGGCTTCCGCTTCCGGGTGCCGTACGGCACGTTGCTGTGCGTATCGGACAAGCCGCTGCACGGCGAGCTGAAGTTGCCGGGCATGGCCGACACGTTCTATCGCGGGCAGGTCGACCAGCATCTGCAGATTGGCGTGAAGGCGATGGAGATCCTGCGCACGAACGGGCTCGACAAGCTGCATAGCCGCAAGCTGCGCAGCTTTGCGGAAGTGGCGTTCCAGTGACGTGAACCGCGGCCCCGGGTTGCGGTGCGCGCCGCGATGTCCGGCGCAATCGCGAACCGGGGCATGCCTTTCTTCCGTGACGCGGGGCCGGTTGCGATTCCGTTGCGACCCGGCGTCAGCGCGCGGCTTCGGCGCTCGGCTCGTGCGATCCACGCCGGGCCGTCTCCAGCATCGAGTCGCGCACCGCATCGACGAGCCGGCCCGCATCCGCGCGCCGCTTGATCGCCAGGCGCTGTTCGCCGAGCGCGCGCAGCGTCGTGCCGCCGAAATATTCCATGATGTCCGGCAGCCGGCGCACCGTGCCGCGGCTTCCCCAGCAGCCGTCGTCGATTTCCGTCGGAAAGACCCACACGCGCGTCGCGACGGCGTCGATCGGCACGCCTTCCGCACGTGCGACGGCGGCGGTCACGTCGGCGATCAGCGCGGCGCGCGCGGCGTCCGTGTACTGCCCTTCCGGCACCGTCGGCACGACCCGGTAGATCGGCGCAGGTGCGACGACGCCCGCGCGATACACGGCCGCCGGCCGATGGACGAAGATCCAGGTCACGTCGCGTACGCGCGGATCGTCGGGATCGAGCCCCTCGTGGCGGATCAGCGTGGTGGTCAGTTCGTTCATCAACTGTGCTTCGGCTTGCGGCGCGAGCGCGCCTTCGGGGATGGTCACATCGATCATCGGCATGATGGTGTCCTGGGTTCGGTGGAGATCGCGTCGCTCCGGTCAAGGAGACGTGAACCCAGTGTATGAACCGCGTCGCCACGCGCGAAGTGGCGAAACTGCCATTCGACGATGCCATTCCCGACATCGCGCTTCCCGGCCGTTTCAGGCCCTAACGCGCGAAGCGGCGGCGATATTCTCCTGGGGAGATGCCGGTCTCGCGCTTGAACAGTTGCCGGAAGCCGCTGATGTCCGCATAGCCGACGCGTTCGCACACCGTGTCGATCGCGAGCTTCGTTTCCGCGAGCAGCCGTTTCGCGACTTCGATCCTGAGCGTCTGGAGATACCTGAGCGGCGGGGCGCCCACCGCGTCCCGGAAGCGGCGATGGAGCGTGCGTTCGCTCATCGCGACGTGGTCGCTCAGCCGTGCGAGGCTGAAGGGTTCGCGCAAGTGTTTTTCCATCCAGCGTTGCGCGCGCGCGATGGCCGGATCGTCGTGACCGTGGTGGCCCATCCGGTCGAGGTCGATGAACGAATCCTGCGAGTCGCGATTCATGTCGATCAACATGAGCCTGGCGACGGACGCGGCGACGCGCGCGCTCGCCAGTTTGTCGACGACCCGCAATGCGAGATTCTGGTACGACGTGACCGCGCCGCCGCACAGGATGCCGTCCTGTTCGGTCAGTACGTCGGACGCGCGCAGCGCGACGTCCGGATAGCGTGCGCGGAAGCTCGACGCCTTCGACCAGTGCGTCGTGGCGACGCGGCCGTCGAGCAATCCGGCCTCCGCGAGCAGGAACGCGCCGGTGCAGTAAGTCGCGATCAGCGTGCCGCGCGCGTGTTGCCGGCGCAGTGCGTCGAACAGCGGCGCGAGCGAGGCGGGCTTGTCGAGCAGCCGGTCGAGATCCGCGACGAACGGACCGGTCAGCCAGATCGCGTCGGCGGCACTGCCGCCGTCGATCGCGCCGTCGACCGGAACGACCTGCCCGGACGCCGTGCGCACGGGCCGCCCGTCGATCGATTCGACGCGCCAGCGGAACGGTGTAGCCGTGCGATGCGGTGGCATCGTCGATGCGATATGGTTGGCTGCCGTGAGGATGTCGGTCGGCGCGGCGATACCGGACGCAAGGGCGCGGTCGACGGCCCAGATTCGGATGAGCGGCATGAGTGGCGGGACAGGCCTTGGACGAGGGCAATCCTACCACCCGGAATCGAGCGGCTCCGCCGCCTTTCGTTCGCGGCCCGCCACCCAAAATCAAAGGCCGCCCTGCGCCGAATCGCGCGGGCGGCCTTGCGTCGCGGGTGAACGCGCCCGGGCGCTCAGCACTCGCCCTTTTTCGCGTGTCCCGGCGGGCAGTGATAGCCGCCACGCCCGCGATAGTGCTGGTGCTCTTCCCATTCGCGGCGTTCCCAGTAGCGGCGGCCGTCCCAGTAGCGGTCGCCGTGCCAGCCGACGATGACGGCCGGCGCCGGGGCGACCACGACGGGGGCGGGCGCGACGACGACCGGCGCGGGCGTGCCGATGTTGACGTCGACGTTGACGGCGTGAGCGAGGCCGGACAGCGAAAGGCCGAGGCCGGCGAAAGCGAGGGCGATCAGCGAGCGTTGCATGTTCTTTTCCGTGGTGTCGTGATGAATAGGCCGACGCGACGCGATGGAAGCGAGGGGGGGGCGCTCCACCGGGGGAACGCCGCGCCGACACAATGCAGTGTGCTGCCGCGCGACGGAAAAGGCGAGTCGTGATTATTACGGAGGATTGGCGGTGCACAGGCGCGCGAAGGGCCATCCGTTTGACATTGGCGGGCCGCCGGTGCGGCTGATCCCGCCGCATGACGCAGCGCCGACTGCGGGATTTGACATTCGACCGCGCGCGGCGGCGAACGGGCATTAACAGCGCGTTACAAAGTCACGCCCGGCGGGCCACCGGATCGCGCTGCCCTTTGCGTGAAAAGCACGACAGCCGGCCGTCGGGCCGGCTGTCGTCACTGACCGTTACAGATAGAACATCCGGTCTTCTTCAGGCCGCGGCGGTTGATCGTCGCCGTCCGAACCTTCCTCTTCCTCGCCGCTGTCCTCGTAGAACGCGAGCACCGCGTCGAGCACCTGGTCGGGATCGTCGATCACCTGCATCAGGTTCATGTCTTCCGGATTGATCAGGCCCATCGGAATCAGTTGATCGCGGAACCATTGCAGCAGCCCCTGCCAGAATTCGCTGCCGACGAGGATGATCGGCACGAGGCGCGACTTCTTCGTCTGGATCAGCGTGAGCACTTCGGACAGTTCGTCGAGCGTGCCGAAGCCGCCCGGCATCACGATCACGGCATCCGAATTCTTCACGAACGTGACCTTGCGCGTGAAGAAATGGCGGAAGCGCAGCGAGATGTCCTGATAGTGGTTGCCGGCCTGCTCGTGCGGCAACTCGATGTTCAGGCCGACCGACGGCGCCTTGCCGGCGTGCGCACCCTTGTTCGCGGCTTCCATGATGCCGGGGCCGCCGCCGGAGATCACCGCGAAGCCGGCGTCCGACAGCTTGCGCGCGATCTGCGCGGCAAGTTTGTAGTGCGGGTTGTCGGGTTTGAGGCGGGCAGAACCGTAGATGCTGACAGCCGGGCGGATCTCCGACAGGTACTCGGTCGCCTCGATAAACTCTGCCATAATCGTGAACATCTGCCACGATGCGCGCGCCTTCTTGGCCGTCGCGCGTTCTTGATCTGCGAGCGAACGCAGACTCGGAATCACTTTTCTCTTGTTCATAATGCCTGAAGAACGAAATCTGGAAGGTAAGACCCTGCTATTGGTTGACGGTTCGAGCTATCTGTATCGGGCTTACCATGCGATGCCTGATTTGCGTGGCCCTGGCGGGGAGCCGACCGGAGCGCTCTACGGAATCATCAACATGCTGCGCCGTATGCGCAAGGAAGTCAGTGCAGAGTATAGCGCTTGCGTGTTCGATGCAAAGGGCAAGACGTTCCGCGACGACCTTTATGCCGACTATAAGGCAAACCGCCCGTCGATGCCGCCCGATCTCGCCTTGCAGGTCGAGCCGATCCACGGCGCGGTGCGCGCGCTCGGCTGGCCGCTGCTGATGGTCGAAGGCGTCGAGGCCGACGACGTGATCGGCACGCTCGCGCGCGAGGCCGAACGGCACGGGATGAACGTGATCGTGTCGACCGGCGACAAGGATCTCGCGCAGCTCGTCACCGATCGCGTCACGCTCGTCAACACGATGACCAACGAAACGCTCGATCGCGACGGCGTGATCGCGAAGTTCGGCGTGCCGCCCGAGCGGATCATCGACTACCTCGCGCTGATCGGCGACACCGTCGACAACGTGCCGGGCGTCGAGAAGTGCGGGCCGAAGACGGCCGTGAAGTGGCTGTCGCAATACGACAGCCTCGACGGCGTGATCGAACACGCGGGCGAGATCAAGGGCGTGGTCGGCGACAACCTGCGCCGCGCGCTCGATTTCCTGCCGCTCGGCCGCAAGCTCGTGACCGTCGACACGTCGTGCGATCTCGCGCCGCATCTCGAATCGATCGAGGCGTCGCTGAAGACGGACGGCGAAGCACGCGAGCTGCTGCGCGACATCTTCGCGCGCTACGGCTTCAAGACCTGGCTGCGCGAAGTCGACAGCGCACCCGCGGAAGGCGGCGGCGCCGATGCGCCGGAAGGCGAGCCGGCCCCGGTCGTCGCGGCGGACATCGCGCGCGAATACGACACGATCCAGACCTGGGAGCAGTTCGACGCGTGGTTCGCGAAGATCGACGCGGCCGCGCTGACCGCGTTCGACACCGAGACCACCGCGCTCGATCCGATGCTCGCGCGGCTCGTCGGGCTGTCGTTCTCGGTCGAGCCGGGCAAGGCGGCCTATCTGCCCGTCGCGCACCGCGGTCCCGACATGCCCGAGCAGCTTCCGCTCGACGAAGTGCTCGCGCGCCTGAAGCCGTGGCTCGAGTCGGCCGATCGCAAGAAAGTCGGCCAGCACCTGAAGTACGACGCGCAAGTGCTCGCGAACTACGACATCGCGCTGAACGGCATCGAGCACGACACGCTGCTCGAATCGTACGTGCTCGAATCGCACCGCACGCACGACATGGACAGCCTCGCGCTGCGTCATCTGGGCGTCAAGACGATCAAGTACGAGGACGTGGCGGGCAAGGGCGCGAAGCAGATCGGTTTCGACGAAGTGGCGCTCGACCAGGCCGCTGCGTACGCGGCCGAGGATGCGGACATCACGCTGCAGCTCCATCACGCGATGTATCCGCAGGTCGCGCGCGAACCGGGCCTCGAGCGCGTGTACCGCGACATCGAGATGCCGGTGTCGCTCGTGCTGCGCAAGATGGAGCGCACCGGCGTGCTGATCGACGATGCGCTGTTGCAGGCGCAAAGCAGCGAGATCGCGACGCGCCTCATCGAGCTCGAGGGGCAGGCGTACGAGCTGGCCGGCGGCGAATTCAATCTCGGGTCGCCGAAGCAGATCGGGCAGATCTTCTTCGAGAAGCTGCAGTTGCCGGTCGTGAAGAAAACGCCGAGCGGCGCGCCGTCGACCGACGAGGAAGTGCTGCAGAAGCTGGCCGAGGACTACCCGCTGCCGAAGGTGCTGCTCGAGCATCGCGGGCTGTCGAAGCTGAAGTCGACCTATACCGACAAGCTGCCGCGCATGGTGAATCCCGCCACCGGCCGCGTGCACACGAACTACGCGCAAGCGGTCGCGGTCACGGGCCGGCTTGCGTCGAACGACCCCAATCTTCAGAACATTCCGGTGCGCACGGCCGAAGGTCGGCGCATCCGCGAGGCGTTCATCGCATCGCCGGGCCACCGGATCGTGTCGGCCGACTACTCGCAGATCGAGCTGCGGATCATGGCGCACATTTCCGGCGACGCGTCGCTGCTGCGCGCGTTCTCGCAGGGCGAGGACATCCATCGCGCGACGGCCGCCGAAGTGTTCGGCGTGACGCCGCTGGAGGTCAATTCCGACCAGCGCCGGATCGCGAAGGTGATCAACTTCGGGCTCATCTACGGGATGAGCGCGTTCGGGCTTGCATCGAACCTCGGCATCACGCGCGACGCGGCGAAGCTCTATATCGACCGCTATTTCACCCGCTATCCGGGTGTCGCGCAGTACATGGAAGACACGCGCGCGACCGCGAAGGAGAAGGGCTACGTCGAAACCGTTTTCGGTCGCCGCCTGTGGCTGCCCGAGATCAACGGCGGCAACGGCCCGCGCCGCCAGGCGGCCGAGCGCGCGGCGATCAATGCACCGATGCAGGGCACGGCGGCCGACCTGATCAAGCTGTCGATGATCGCGGTGGACGACTGGCTGACGCGCGACAAGCTCGCGTCGCGGATGATCATGCAGGTGCACGATGAACTGGTGCTCGAGGTGCCGGAAGGCGAGCTGCCGCTCGTGCGCGAGAAACTACCGGAAATGATGTGCGGCGTCGCGAAGCTGAAGGTGCCGCTGGTCGCCGAGGTGGGCGCCGGCGCGAACTGGGAAGAGGCACACTGACGCACCCCCGCGCGATTCCCGTTTCCCGCGGCATATTGTTGCAGGGATGCCAAATATCGAGATGGTTTGCTTGTGGTCAACGCGCAAGCTCCCGGACAATGCATGTGAGTCATGTCATTGACGCGGGGCGGCGCGCCCTGCGTTCCGGATCGGACGCATCGAAGTGCTTCGAAGTGCACATCGATGATGTCCGAACCGGTTAATCCACCGGGCGGCGCGCGTATATGGCGTTTGCTTCATCCGGCGGCAGCAGTTTCGAATCGCAAAGGGGGAATCAGATGCATCGGATCATCATCGTAGGCGGAGGCGCCGGCGGCCTGGAACTGGCGACGCGGCTCGGCGACCGTTACGGCGCGCGCGGCAATCGTCCCGCGCGTGCGCTTGTCACGCTCGTCGACCGCAATCCGACGCACATCTGGAAACCGTTGCTGCACGAGGTCGCGGCAGGCAGCATGGACCCGTTCACGCAGGAGCTCGAGTATGCGGCGCAGGCGCGCTGGCACGGCTTCGAGTTCCAGCAGGGCGAGCTGACCGGGCTCGATCGCGCGGCGAAGCGCGTCACGCTGTCGCCCCTCAACGACAGCGACGGCGCGGAGCTGTTGCCGGCGCGCGAGCTGGAATACGACACGCTCGTGATCGCGATCGGCAGCACGACCCACTTCTTCGGCGTGCAGGGCGCCCCGGAAAACGCGATCGCGCTCGACACGGTCGGGGAGGCCGAACGCTTCCGCAAGCGGCTGATCGCGGCGTGCATGCGCGCCGAGCACCAGGCGCCGGCGCCGAGCGCGCCGGGCGAGTCGGCCGAACCGCGCATCCAGGTCGTGATCGTCGGCGGCGGCGCGACGGGCGTCGAGTTGTCCGCGGAGCTGCGCAATACCGCGCAGGTGCTGTCCGCGTACGGGCTGCACAAGCTCGATCCGCGCCATGACGTCGGCATCGTGCTGATCGAATCGGGGCCGCGGATTCTGCCGGCACTGCAGGAGCGCGTGTCGGCGGCGACGGCCGAACTGCTCGAGAAGCTCGGCGTGCGGCTGATGCTCGCCGAGCGCGTGACCGAGGTGGCGCCCGGGTTCGTGCATACCGCGAGCGGCAAGGCGGTGCGCGCGGATCTGACGGTCTGGGCGGCGGGCATCAAGGCGCCGTCCGTGCTTTCGCACCTCGACGGCCTCCAGGTCAACAAGCTCGGGCAGCTCGACGTGCGCCGCACGCTGCAGACCTTCACGGACGACAACGTGTTCGCGCTCGGCGATTGCGCGGCCTGCGTATGGCCCGGCAACGAACGCAACGTCCCGCCGCGCGCGCAAGCGGCGCACCAGCAGGCGAGTTTCCTGCTCAAGGCGATCGGCTGCCGGCTCGAGGGGCGCCCGCTGCCCGAGTTCACGTATCGCGATTTCGGTTCGCTCGTGTCGCTCGGCCACTTCAGTGCGGTCGGCAACCTGATGGGCGGGCTGATCGGCGGCAACATGCTGATCGAAGGGCTGTTCGCGCGCTTCATGTACATGTCGCTGTATCGGCTGCACATCGCGGCGCTGCACGGTTATCCGCGGATGATGCTCGACACGGTCGCGCACTGGTTGCGGCGCACGACCCTGCCGCGCGTCAAGCTGCACTGATCGCGCGCTTGCGCGCGGAGCGGGCGGGATGCGCCTGTCGAGCGTGTTCGCCGCCCGTTTTTCGTTTCGATTCGCAACGATTCGGCCGCGCGACGAACCACGATGCGCGCCGCCGCACGGTGACTCGGCGGCCCGTCGGCAGGCCGCCGTGCGATGATCGATTCGATCGCCTCAACGCGTCGTAATCGAGTCTTACACATCCGACAGTTGACGCGACAACGGATTATTGGGCATCTTGTCCGGGTTTTCGTTTGCGGCGGGGTGCCAACCGCCGCGACATCCGCGCCGTGCGCCGGTGCGATGCCCCGTCATGCCGTATCCGCGATCGTGACGGCGGCGCCCAATCGAGGAGTGCATTCATGTTGAAACCCGAAGTCGACAGCCTGGTCCCCCATGTCCCGTTCTCGCGCCGCAAGTTCATGCAGGCTGCGCTGGGCGGCACCTTCGCGGCGGCCGTGCTGCCCGTGTCGGCGCAGACGGTCACGACCGACAGCGCCGGGCTGGACGTCGACACCATCGAGATCCGCTCGGGCGATGCGAGCGTACCGGCTTATCGCGCGCAGCCGGTCGACAAGACGAACCTGCCGGTCGTCATCGTGATTCACGAGATCTTCGGCGTGCACGCGCATATCGCCGATGTGTGCCGGCGCTTCGCGAAGCTCGGCTATCTCGCGATCGCGCCCGACCTGTTCGCCCGGCAGGGCAACGCGGCGAAGTATCCGACGATCCAGGCGCTGGTCGACAACATCGTCAGCAAGGTGCCGGACCGGCAGGTGACGGAGGATCTCGACGCGACGGTCGCGTGGGCCGGCAAGAACGGCGGCGACCTGACGCGCCTCGGTGTGACCGGCTTCTGCTGGGGCGGCCGCCAGGCGTGGCTGTATGCGGAACACAATCCGCACGTGCGGGCCGCGGTGGCGTGGTACGGGTTCGTCGAGGGCAAGACCGACGAGATGACGCCGTTCAACCCGGTCGATCACGCATCGTTGTTGAAGGTGCCGGTACTCGGGCTGTACGGCGAGAAGGACCAGAACATCACGCAGGCGTCGCTCGCGGACATGCGCAAGGCGATCCAGGCGAGCGATTCGAAGCTCGCGCGCGAATCGGAGATCGTCGTGTATCCGGATGCCGGCCACGCGTTCTTCGCCGATTACCGGCCGAGCTATGTGAAGGCCGATGCCGAGGATGGCTGGAAGCGCGCCATCGAGTGGTTCCACAAGTACGGCGTGATGTGAACGACGAGCGGCGGCATCGGCCGCCGCGGCATCGGCCGCCGCGGCATCGGCCGCCGCATCATCCTCATCGCGTCGCGTGGGTGCTCAAGGGTTCGGGCCGGTCGCGATCGGCCGCGACGGATCGGCGCTCCATTCGCTCCACGAGCCCGGGTACAGCGACGCGCCGTGCAGGCCGGCCACTTCCAGCGCCAGCGCGTTGTGGCATGCGGTGACGCCGGAGCCGCATTGCAGGATCACGCGGTTCGGCTCGGTGCCGGCCAGCACGGCGGTGAATGCCTCGCGCAATTCATGACCGGTCTTGAAGCGGCCGTCGGCAGTCAGGTTGTCCTTGAAGAAGCGGTTGCGCGCACCGGGAATGTGGCCGCCTACCCGATCGATCGTTTCATTTTCGCCGCGATAGCGGTCCGGTGCGCGTGCATCGATCACGACGCGCGCGGGCGACGACACGTTCGCGAGCACGGCAGCTGCATCGACCGTCGATTCGAGTGGCGTTGCCGTGCGGAAATCGCCGGCGGCCGGTTGCGGCACGTCGGTCGTCAGCGGCTGGCCGGCCGCTTCCCACGCCTGCAGCCCGCCGTCGAGCACGGCAACCGAATCGTGGCCGAGCCAGCGCAGCAGCCACCACAGGCGCGCCGCATAGGCGCCGCCTTGCGCGTCGTACGCGACGACCTGCTGACCCTGCTTGAGGCCGCGGCTCGCGAGC
Source organism: Burkholderia anthinoferrum (assembly GCF_002925705.1). Lineage (NCBI taxonomy): Bacteria > Pseudomonadati > Pseudomonadota > Betaproteobacteria > Burkholderiales > Burkholderiaceae > Burkholderia > Burkholderia anthinoferrum. The sequence continues at coordinate 685,563 of NZ_LFZP01000052.1, read as the reverse complement.
AGCGTGGCGAGCGCGTCGCGGGTCGGCAGCGGATGGCGGCCGTTGGTGCCCGTCTTGCGGCCGGACAGGTCGCGATCGAGATGAAGATATTGCGCGCCGGGGAGGTGGCCGGCCGCGTAGGCGGCCTCGCCGGCGCCGGGATCGGCGAGATCGAAGCGGCAGTCGAACAGCGCGACGCTGCCGGGCGCCGCGGCCAGGCGCTCGGCGAGATTGGCGGCGGAGATGAGCGTGGTGTAATGAGTGTGTGGCATGACGGCTCCCTGGAGTGCGAATGGCCTGACACTCCAAGTCTAAACAAAAAAAGACGGGCCGAAGCCCGTCTTTTCGCTTGCCGGCGGCCGGGCGGCGTCGAGGCGCCGCGGCCGCTGTCAGAGGTCGCCGAGGTGGCGGCGCAGGAACTCGTGGAAGTGCTGCATCCCGTCTTCCATCGGGCTCTGGTACGGGCCGACCTGCGACTCGCCGCGGGCCATCAGCGCTCGGCGGCCTGCGTCCATCCGCATCGCGATCTCGTCGTCCTCGACGGCCGTTTCCATATAGGCCGCGCGCTCGGCCTCGACGAATTCGCGTTCGAACAGCGCGATTTCCTCGGGGTAATAGAACTCGACGATGTTGGTGGTTTTCTGCGGCCCGCGCGGGATCAGCCACGACACGACCAGCACGTGCGGATACCACTCGATCATCAGGCCCGGGTAGTAGACCATCCAGATCGCGCCGAACTCCGGCGGCACGCCGTTGCGGAACTTCAGCACCTGCTCGTGCCATTTCTGGTAAGTCGCGCTGCCCGGCTTCGCGAGGGCGTTGTGCACGCCGACCGTCTGCACGCTGTACCAGTCGCCGAACTCCCATTTGAGATCGTCGCACGACACGAAGCTGCCGAGGCCCGGGTGGAACGGGACGACGTGATAATCCTCGAGGTAGACCTCGATGAACGTCTTCCAGTTGTAATCGCACTCGTGCACTTCGACGTGATCGAACAGGTACTCGGAGAAGTCGAAGTGATGCTTGGTGCCGAGGTTGGCGAGGTCGCGCGCGACGTTGCGGCCCTCGGCCTCGAACAGCAGCCCCTGCCAGTTCTGCAGCGGGCTCTTGCCGAGGTTCAGGCACGGCTTGTCGGGGAAGTGCGGCGCGCCAAGCAGCTCGCCTTCGAGGTCGTACGTCCAGCGGTGCAGCGGGCACACGATGTTCTGCGTGTGGCCGCGCCCGTTGAGCATGATCGCCTGCCGGTGGCGGCACACGTTCGACAGCAGTTCGATCCGGTTCGTCTGGTTACGGACCAGCACGCGGCCTTCCTTCTCGGACGGCAGCGCAAAATAATCCCCCGCCTCGGGCACCATCAGCTCGTGCCCGACGTAACGAGGTCCTTTCTTGAAGAGGGTTTCGATCTCGCGCTCGAGTAGCGCCTCATCGAAATATGCAGTGACTGGAAGCTGGCTGTGGGCCGACTTCAACTGAAGCGCATCGCTCAGATTGGACATTCCCACTCCCGGTGTTAGCGTGAAAGCAGTGAACAACCCAACCATCGAAAAATCGATTTAGGGAAACGGAGAATTATACCCGGTTCGCCTCGCAAGGCTAGGATTAAGTGCCTGATTTGTGTCAATTTTTTGTCGGGCTACCCTCGAAAGGCGCACACTGTGCGTCGAAGATGGGGCCGGAATTGTGCGCGGGCGCCCAAGACGGCAGGTCGGAAAATTCTCTTTTGCCGTAGAATGTCCGACTTGTTTTGAAATTTGACACCTCGTCCATGGCGAAAACCGCATCCCCAGGCGCCACGCCGCCCGGCAATGGCACCGAACCGTTGCCGGACAATTACGAGATGGCGCTCGCGGAACTCGAGACGCTGGTTGCCCGGATGGAAGGCGGCGCGTTGAGCCTCGAGGATTCACTGGCGGCGTATCGTCGCGGTGCGACCCTCGTTGCGTTTTGCCAACAGCAGCTCGAGAAAGTGGAGCAGCAGGTCCGCGTGCTCGACGGCGCGACGCTGAAGCCGCTTTCGTCCGGAACGGCCGCCACGGACGGCGAAGACGACGATCTATGACATTCGAACAATGGATGCGGTCCGTGCTTGACCGTGTCGAGGACGCACTCGGCCACTATCTGCCGGCCGAAACCGCGACGCCCGCGAAACTTCACGAGGCGATGCGCTACGCGGTCCTCGGTGGCGGCAAACGCGTTCGCCCGCTGCTGTGCCATGCGGCAGGCGAGCTGACCGGTGCGACGGAGGCGGCCCGCAACGCCGCGGCGGCGGCGCTGGAGATGATCCACGTCTACTCGCTCGTGCATGACGACATGCCGTGCATGGACGACGATGCGCTGCGTCGCGGCAAGCCGACCGTGCACGTGCAGTACGACGAGCCGACGGCCCTGCTGGTCGGCGACGCGCTGCAGTCGCAGGCGTTCGTGGCGCTGACCGACGCCGATGCGCTGTCGCCGGCGCAGCAGGCGGCGCTCGTGCGCGAGCTGGCGCTCGCGAGCGGCTCGATCGGCATGGCCGGCGGGCAGGCGATCGACCTGGCGAGCGTCGGCCTGAAGCTGACGCGCGAGCAGCTCGAAACGATGCACCGGATGAAGACGGGCGCATTGCTGCGCGCGGCCGTGCGAATGGGCGCGCTGGCGGGCGAGACGCCTTCGGCGGAAACGATGGCTGCGCTGGACGTGTACGCGGGGGCCGTGGGTCTGGCCTTCCAGGTCGTCGACGACATTCTCGACGTCACGACCGATTCGGCGACACTCGGCAAGACGGCCGGCAAGGACGCGGCGAACGACAAGCCGACCTATGTATCGATCCTCGGTCTCGAGGCGTCGCGCGAGCTGGCAGCGCAGCTGCGCGCCGAAGCGCACGACGCGCTAAAACCGTTCGGCGCACGCGCACAGCGTCTCGCCGAACTTGCCGACCTGGTGGTGAACCGGGTCAGCTGACGCGAAAGCCCGCCGCCGCGCACACGCTACGGTGCGTGCAAAAGAATGCGGGCGCGTTTGATTTCCTACAATGGAACGACGATGTACGACTTGCTGAAAACCATCGACGACCCGGCGGATTTGCGCCGCCTCGATCGTCGCCAACTGCAACCGCTCGCGGATGAACTGCGCGCGTTCGTGCTCGACAGCGTGTCGAAGACGGGCGGCCATTTGTCGTCCAACCTCGGGACGGTCGAGCTGACGATCGCGTTGCACTACGTGTTCAACACGCCGAACGATCGCATCGTCTGGGACGTGGGTCACCAGACCTACCCGCACAAGATCCTGACGGGCCGCCGCGACCAGATGCATTCGCTGCGTCAGTACGACGGCATCTCGGGCTTCCCGCGCCGCAGCGAATCCCAATACGACACGTTCGGCACCGCGCACTCGAGCACGTCGATTTCCGCCGCGCTCGGCATGGCGATCGGCAGCCAGCTGAACGGCGACGACCGCTTCTCCATCGCCGTGATCGGCGACGGCGCGATGACGGCCGGCATGGCGTTCGAGGCGATGAACAACGCGGGCGTGTCGGAGGATGCGAAGCTGCTCGTGATCCTGAACGACAACGACATGTCGATCTCGCCGCCGGTCGGCGCGCTGAATCGCCATCTCGCCCGCCTGATGTCGGGCCGCTTCTACGCGGCCGCGCGCGCGGGCGTCGAACGTGTGCTGAGCGTCGCGCCGCCGGTGCTCGAACTCGCGCGCAAGCTCGAGGAGCATGCGAAGGGCATGGTCGTGCCGGCCACGCTGTTCGAGGAGTTCGGCTTCAACTACATCGGCCCGATCGACGGTCACGATCTCGATTCGCTGATCCCGACGCTGCAGAACATCCGCGAACTGCGCGGCCCGCAGTTCCTGCACGTGGTGACGAAGAAAGGCCAGGGCTACAAGCTCGCCGAAGCCGATCCCGTGCTCTATCACGGCCCCGGCAAGTTCAATCCGGCCGAAGGCATCAAGCCGTCGACCACGCCTGCGAAGAAGACGTACACGCAGGTGTTCGGCGAGTGGCTGTGCGACGAAGCCGAGCGCGATACGCGCGTGGTCGGCATCACGCCCGCGATGCGCGAAGGCTCGGGCATGGTCGAATTCGAGAAGCGCTTCAAGGATCGCTACTACGACGTCGGCATCGCCGAGCAGCACGCGGTGACGTTCGCGGGCGGTCTCGCGACCGAAGGGCTGAAGCCCGTCGTCGCGATCTACTCGACGTTCCTGCAGCGTGCGTACGACCAGCTGATCCACGACGTCGCGCTGCAGAACCTGCCGGTCGTGTTCGCGATCGACCGCGCGGGCCTCGTCGGCGCGGACGGCGCGACGCATGCGGGCGCGTACGATCTCGCGTTCATGCGCTGCATCCCGAACATGACGATCATGGCCGCATCCGACGAGAACGAATGCCGCCAGATGCTGCACACGGCGCTCCAGCAGCCGAACCCGACCGCGGTGCGCTATCCGCGCGGCGCGGGCACGGGCGTGGCGACGGTGAAGGAATTCACCGAGATCCCGCTCGGCAAGGGCGAAGTGCGTCGCCGCACGTCGCAGCCGGAAGGCAAGCGCGTCGCGATCCTCGCGTTCGGCACGATGGTCGCGCCGTCACTCGCGGCGGCCGACGAACTCGACGCAACGGTCGCGAACATGCGCTTCGTGAAGCCGATCGATGCGGCGCTCGTGCGCGAGCTCGCCGAAACGCACGACTACGTCGTCACGGTCGAGGAAGGCTGCGTGATGGGTGGCGCGGGCTCGGCCTGCGTGGAAGCCCTGATGGAGAGTGGGGTTATCCGACCCGTACTACAATTGGGCCTCCCTGACCAGTTCATCGATCACGGCGACCCCGCGAAGCTGCTGTCGCAATGCGGCCTCGACGGCGCGGGCATCGCGAAATCGATTCGCGAACGCTTCCTGAACCCGGCGGCCGACGTCGCCGGTCAGGCGAAGCGCGTCGCATAAGCTGACGCCGCCCGCGGGCGGCGTCGGTGCGACTGGCGCAACCGGTCTACATTGATGCGGAAAACATGGGCCTGCGGGCCCATGTTGCTTTTCCGGCTGCCGCATGACGCGGCGTGCGCGTCGTCGAACGCGCGGCTTACAAGGATTGAACAAGATGAACCAGATGAATCCCGCCTTCGTGATGCCCGACGTGCAGAGCACGGTGGATACCCGTCAGATTCCGATTCAGCGCGTGGGCGTGAAGGCGGTCCGGCATCCGTTGACGGTGTGTACCGAAAGCGGCGACGTGCAACCGACGGTCGGCGTCTGGAACCTCGATGTCCGTTTGCCGGCCGATCAGAAGGGCACGCACATGTCGCGCTTCGTCGCGCTGCTCGAAGAGAATCGTGCGCCGCTGACGGTCGAGCGTTTTCGCGCGATGCTCGCGTCGATGCTCGAAAAGCTCGAAGCCGAAGCCGGCCGCATCGAAGTCACGTTTCCGTATTTCGTCAACAAGACGGCGCCGGTGTCCGGCGTGCAAAGCCTGCTCGACTATGAAGTGACGCTCGCGGGCGAAAGCCGCAACGGCGATACGCGCCTGTTCCTGAAGGTGCTCGTGCCGGTAACGAGCCTGTGCCCGTGCTCGAAGAAGATCTCGCAATACGGTGCGCACAACCAGCGCTCGCACGTGACGATCGATGCGGAGCTGGCTGCCGATCTGCCGGTCGAGGCGCTGATCCGCATCGCGGAAGAAGAAGCGTCGTGCGAGCTGTGGGGGCTGCTGAAGCGTCCGGACGAGAAGTTCGTCACCGAGCGTGCATACGAGAATCCGAAGTTCGTCGAGGATCTCGTGCGCGATATCGCGCAGCGCCTCGATGCGGACGAGCGCGTGGCCGCTTACGTGCTCGAAGCCGAGAACTTCGAGTCGATCCACAATCATAGCGCGTATGCGTTGATCGAGCGCGACAAGCGGCTGGCTGCATAACGCCGCGGCGTCTTGTCGCGCCCATGAGAAAGGCCGCTCGTTCGAGCGGCCTTCTGTTTTCCGGCTGACGGTGTCGCGTTGCGCGATTCAGCGTGCGAGCGACGCGAGATCCCAGCGCGGCTTCACCGTGAACGCGTAGTCGGCATTCGCCTGTTCGGGCCAGCGGCCGAGCCGCAACGCACCCGCGAGCGCGATCATCGCGCCGTTGTCGGTGCAGAGCGCGAGATCGGGGTAGTGCACGTCGAAGCCGCGCTTGGCCGCGGCCGCCGACAGTGCCGCGCGCAACTGGCGGTTCGCGCCGACGCCGCCCGCGACCACGAGGCGCTTGAGCTTCGTCTTCTTCAGCGCGGCGAGCGACTTCGCGACGAGCACGTCGACGGCCGCATCGACGAAGCCGCGCGCGAGGTCGGCCTTCGCGCGTTCGAGCGCTTCGCCCTCCAGCTTCGCCGCTTCGAATTTCTTCATCTGCGTGAGCACGGCGGTTTTCAGGCCGCTGAAGCTGAAGTCGAGATCGCCCGAGTGCAGCATCGGGCGCGGCAGCACGACCGCGCCCGGCGTGCCCGTTTCGGCCAGCTTCGATACTTCAGGGCCGCCCGGGTAGCCGAGGCCGATCAGTTTCGCCGTCTTGTCGAACGCCTCGCCGGCCGCGTCGTCGAGCGTTTCGCCGAGCGTCTCGTACACGCCGACGTCGGTCACGCGCATGAGTTGCGTGTGGCCGCCGGACACCAGCAGCGCGACGAACGGGAACGGCGGCGGCTCGTCGACCAGCAACGGCGACAGCAGATGGCCTTCGAGGTGATGGATGCCGACGGTCGGCTTGTTCCATGCGAGCGCGAGCGCATTCGCGATGCTCGCGCCGACGAGCAGCGCGCCGGCGAGGCCGGGGCCTTGCGTGAATGCGATCGCGTCGATGTCGTCGCGGCGCGTGCCGCTTTGCGCCATCACTTCCTCGAGCAGCGGCAGCGCACGGCGGATGTGGTCGCGCGACGCGAGCTCCGGCACGACGCCGCCGTAGTCGCGGTGCATCGCGATCTGCGAATGGAGCGCGTGCGCGAGCAGGCCGCGCTGCGTGTCGTAGAGCGCGAGGCCGGTTTCGTCGCAGGAGCTTTCGATGCCGAGAACGAGCATGGGTGAGGGCAGGACGCGCCGTTTCGGACGCGCCTCGGGTAGGTCAACGTAACCGGAAAGTATAGCAGGCGAGGGCGGGCCGCCGCTGGCGGCGGCCCGGGCCCGATGCCGGGCAGGTACAATCCGCGCCATGGAAACTTATGACATCGCCGTGATCGGCGCGGGCGCCGCCGGCATGATGAGCGCCGCGGTCGCCGGGCAGCTCGGCCGTCGCGTCGTGCTGATCGATCACGCGCCGCGGCTCGCCGAGAAAATCCGCATCTCGGGCGGCGGCCGCTGCAACTTCACGAACCTGTATGCCGGGCCCGACAACTACCTGTCGTCGAATCCGCATTTCGCGCGCTCGGCGCTGGCGCGCTATACGCCGCGCGACTTCCTCGGGCTGCTCAAGCGCCATCGCGTGACCTGGCACGAAAAACACAAGGGCCAGCTCTTTTGCGACCACGGCAGCGACGCGATCATCGACGTGCTGAAACACGAGTGCGACGCGGGCGGCATCGCATGGCGCCGGCCCGTCGTCGTCGACGCGGTGCGCCATGCGCCGTCCGACGGCTTCGTGCTCGATACGCAGCAGGCCGGGCCGATCGGCGCGCGCGCGCTGATCATTGCGACCGGCGGCCTGTCGATCCCGAAGATCGGCGCGACCGACTTCGGCTACCGGCTCGCGAAGCAGTTCGGTCACAAGCTCGTCGATACGCGGCCCGCGCTCGTGCCGCTGACGTTCGCGCCGCAGGACTGGGCGCCGTTCGCGTCGCTGTCTGGCGTGTCGCTCGAAGTGCGCGTATCGACCGGCGACAGGAAGCGCGGCGGCGAATTCGTCGAGGACCTGCTGCTGACCCATCGCGGCCTGTCCGGCCCCGGCATCCTGCAGATCTCGAGCTACTGGCAGCCCGGCGACCCGATTCGCATCGACCTGCTGCCGCAGCGCGACACGGTGGCCGACCTGCTCGAGGCGAAACGCACGTCGAAGCGCCAGATCGGTTCGCTGCTCGCCGACTGGGTGCCGGCGCGCCTCGCGCATGCGTGGCTCGACACGCATCGCGTCGCGGCCGACGCGCGGCTCGCCGATCTGCCCGACAAGACGCTGCGCCAGATCGGCGACGCGCTGTCGGGCTGGACGCTGACGCCGAACGGCACCGAAGGCTACAGGAAGGCCGAAGTGACGAAGGGCGGGGTCGACACGCGGGAGCTGTCGTCGGCGACGATGATGAGCGCGCGCGTGCCGGGGCTGTTCTTCGTCGGCGAGGCGGTGGACGTGACGGGCTGGCTCGGCGGGTACAACTTCCAGTGGGCGTGGGCGTCCGGCACGGCGGCCGGGCAGGCCGCGGCCGAGTATGCGCGCGGTGCCTGACGCGCCGGCCGGCGCCGTTCCGGCGGGGCCGGGCCCCGTGCCTTTGACCAATCGCTCTGCTATACTCGGTAGTCTTTCCCTGCAAACCTTTATTCGTGTCGGATCATGACGATCATTCGCGTTAAAGAGAACGAGCCGTTCGAAGTTGCAATGCGTCGCTTCAAGCGCACGATCGAAAAGAACGGTCTGCTGACCGAGCTTCGTGCGCGCGAGTTTTACGAGAAGCCGACCGCAGAACGCAAACGCAAGAAGGCTGCTGCGGTGAAGCGTCATTACAAGCGTATCCGCAGCCAGACGTTGCCGAAGAAGCTGTACTGAACGATTGGGCGCCGCGCGGTTCACTGAGCGGCGCACCGGCGATTCCGTGCGATCGGGTGCGATCGCGCAGCCGATCAGGCGGCGAGTCGCCGATGCCGGATTCGAGCAACCCGCTTGAGACACTGTCCCAAGCGGGTTTTTGTGTTGACGCCCGTTTGCGGGCGTCGGATTCACGTTTCCATCCCGGGTGAAAGATGAGTTTGAAAGAGCAGATCAGCGAAGACATGAAGGCCGCGATGCGCGCGAAGGAAAGCGAGCGCCTGGCAACGATTCGCCTGCTGATGGCCGCGATCAAGCAGCGCGAGGTCGATGATCGGGTCACGCTCGACGACGCCGGCATCACGGCCGTGATCGACAAGATGATCAAGCAGCGCAAGGATTCGATCAGCCAGTTCCAAGCGGCCGGCCGCGACGATCTCGTCGCGAAGGAGCAGGCCGAGCTGACCGTGCTGGGCGGCTACATGCCCGCGCAACTGTCGGACGCCGAAGTGGCGGCCGAAGTCCAGGCGGCGGTCGCGCAAACGGGCGCGGCGGGCCCGCAGGACATGGGCAAGGTAATGGGCGTGCTGAAGGGCAAGCTCGCCGGCCGCGCCGACATGACGGCCGTTTCCGCGCAGGTCAAGGCCGCGCTCACGAAGTAAAACCCGTTCCCGGCGCGCCCAGCGATGCGTGCGCCGGGCGTCGTATCGTCCTTTTTCGCTCGATCCCACGGTGATTCCGCATTCGTTCCTGCAGGATTTGCTGAACCGCGTCGATATCGTCGACGTGGTGGGCCGGTACGTGCAGCTCAAGAAGGGCGGCGCCAACTTCATGGGGCTGTGCCCGTTCCATAACGAGAAGAGCCCGTCGTTTACCGTCAGCCCGACCAAGCAGTTCTATCACTGCTTCGGTTGCGGCGCGCACGGCACGGCGATCGGCTTCCTGATGGAGCATGCGGGGCTCACGTTCCCGGAAGCCGTGCAGGAACTCGCGCAATCCGTCGGGCTGACCGTGCCGCACGAGCCGTCGATGCGCGGCGGCGGTGGGGGCGGAGGCGGTGGCGGCGACTATCCGGCGCCCGTGTCGAAATCGGTGGCGACCGCGCTGTCCGACGCGATGACGGCGGCGTGCGACTACTACCGCAAGCAGTTGCGCGGCGCGACCGTCGCGATCCAGTATCTGAAGAACCGGGGCCTGACCGGCGAGATCGCCGCGCGCTTTGGTCTCGGCTATGCGCCGGACGGCTGGCAGAACCTCGAGGCCGCGTTCCCGGATTATCGCGACGAGTCGCTCGTCGAAGCGGGGCTCGTGATCGTCAGCGAGAAAACCGACGCGCGGGGCGTCGCGCGCCGCTACGACCGGTTCCGCGAGCGGATCATGTTCCCGATCCGCAACGTGAAGGGGCAGGTGATCGGTTTCGGCGGCCGCGTGCTCGGCAGCGGCGAACCGAAGTACCTGAACTCGCCGGAAACGCCGCTGTTCAACAAGGGCAGCGAGCTGTACGGGCTGTTCGAGGCGCGGCTCGCGATTCGCGAGCGCAAGTACGTGCTGGTCGTCGAAGGCTACATGGACGTCGTCGCGCTCGCGCAGCTCGGCTTTCCGAACGCGGTCGCGACGCTCGGCACCGCGTGCACGCCGATTCACGTGCAGAAGCTGCTGCGCCAGACCGACACGGTCATTTTCAGTTTCGACGGCGATTCGGCCGGGCGGCGCGCGGCCCGGCGCGCGCTCGAGGCCTGCCTGCCGCATGCGGGCGACAACCGGACGATCCGGTTCCTTTTTCTCCCGCCCGAGCACGATCCGGACAGCTATGTGCGCGAGTTCGGCGCGGACGCGTTCTCCGAGCAGGTCGAACGCGCGATGCCGCTGTCGCAATTTCTGTTGAACGAAGCAATTGCCGGCAAGGCGCTCGATCAGCCGGAAGGCCGCGCGAAGGCGCTGTTCGATGCGAAGCCGCTGTTGCAGGCGCTGCCCGCGAATGCATTGCGTGCGCAGATCATGCACATGTTCGCCGACCGCCTCGATATCCCGTTCGAGGAAGTCGCGGGGCTGTCGGAAGTCGATACGCGCATCGCGGCGGCGCCGCGCCAGGCGCCCGCGCGCAGCGAGCGGCGACGCGTGACGGACAGCGAAAAGCGCGCGTTGCGCACGCTGGTGATGCATCCGCGCATCGCATCGCAGCTCGACGACGAACAGATCGCGACCCTGCGCGCGCTGCCGCGCATCGGCGAATTGTTCGCGGAAGTCGTCGATCATGCGCGTGCACTGGGCGACGGCGCGGAGTTCCGGCTGCTGTCGGATGTCCTGAGGGCGTCCTCGAACGGGGCGACTTACGAGGAAATCTTCCGCGAAATTCTGGACTATGATGAAAACGTCCGCGATCTGCTGTTACAGAATCCGGAAGACGAGACGGTACTCGAGCGGCAACGCGAGCAGGAGCGGATCGCGGGGGAGGAACTGCAGGCAGCGGTGCTCAAGATGCGTTATGACGCCTGCTGCGACCGGCTGGACAGGCTGGCGCGGCAATCCACCTTCACCCCCGAGGAGTTGGCTGAATTGACGGAATTGAACCAGCAGCGAACCGACATGAAGCGTCGGCTCGGGCTGTAGGCGGCCGGGGCGCTTAGAGAGGGCTCCCCAGCGTGCTATAATATAAGGTTTCCAGCGGTTTGTTTTCCAAGCAGAGGCGAGAATCGCGATGGCAAAGACGACAGGCGGAAAGAAAGCAACAGGCAAGGGCTCGACGGAGCCGACCAAGAAGGTCACAGCGGCCAAGTCTGCTTCTTCCACCAGGACAACGTCTTCAGCCACGTCAGCCCCTGCAGGAAAGAAAACCGCGGCCGGCACCGCTCAGGCTGCGCCGGCACCGGCAGCCAGAACACGGGCTGCCGCCAGACCCGACTCCGGGCCGGCCAAGCCGGCGGCGAAGCGGGCAAGTGCGAAAAGCGCAAGGGACACGACTGCCGCCGCGGACGAAACGGCAGTACGTACTACTCATGCACCCACGGTTCAACCGGCTGTCGTCCAGCAGCCGCGAGTCGATATAGCCGGTACGGCGAACTCCATGACCAAAAAGCTGAACGAAGTATCCGTCGAAGACGACGCAAATCAGAGCGACGAGCAGCCCGCAGCCGCGGCTGCACCGGGCAAGTCCAAGGTGCGTGATCGTCGCGCCAAGGAAAAGGCGCTGCTGAAGGAAGCGTTCGCGACGAGCACGCCGGGCACGGCCGAGGAGCTCGAAGAGCGCCGCGTGAAACTGCGCGCGCTGATCAAGCTCGGCAAGGAGCGCGGCTTCCTCACGTACGCCGAAATCAACGACCACCTGCCGGACAACTTCACCGAGACCGAAGCCCTCGAGGGCATCATCGGCACGTTCAACGACATGGGCGTGGCGGTTTACGAGCAGGCGCCGGACGCGGAAACGCTGCTCCTGAACGACAACGCGCCGGCCGCGTCGTCGGACGATGAAGTCGAGGAGGAAGCGGAAGTCGCGCTGTCCACCGTCGATTCGGAATTCGGCCGCACGACCGATCCGGTCCGGATGTACATGCGCGAGATGGGCACGGTCGAGCTGCTCACGCGCGAAGGCGAAATCGAGATCGCGAAGCGGATCGAGGACGGCCTGCGCCACATGGTGATGGCGATCTCCGCATGCCCGACGACGATCGCCGACATCCTCGCGATGGCCGAACGCGTCGCGAACGAAGAGATCCGCGTCGACGAGCTCGTCGACGGCCTGCTCGATCCGAACGCCGCGGATGCCGCCGATACGGACGGCTTCTCCGCGAAGGAAGCGGAAGCCATCGAGAACGAGGACGAGGAAGCCGAAGAGGAAGAGGAAGAAGAGGAAGAGGAGGAAGACGACGGCGCCGCGCAGGCATCGGCGAACGCCGCCCAACTCGAAGCCCTCAAGCGTGCGTCGCTCGAGAAGTTCTCGCAGATCAGCGAGTGGTTCGACAAGATGCGCCGCGCGTTCGAAAAGGAAGGCTACAAGTCGAAGGCCTACCTGAAGGCGCAGGAAACGATCCAGAGCGAGCTGATGACGATCCGCTTCACCGCGCGTACCGTCGAACGCCTGTGCGACACGCTGCGTGCGCAGGTGGACGAAGTGCGTCAGGTCGAGCGCCAGATCCTGCACATCGTCGTCGACAAGTGCGGCATGCCGCGCTCGGAATTCATCGCACGCTTCCCGGGCAACGAGACGGATCTCGACTGGGCCGAGAAGATCACCGCGGAAGGCCATCCGTACAGCGCGGTGCTGTCGCGTAACGTCCCGGCGATCCGCGAACAGCAGCAGCGTCTGCTCGACCTGCAGGCGCGCGTCGTGCTGCCGCTGAAGGACCTGAAGGAAACCAACCGTCAGATGGCGGCCGGCGAACTGAAGGCGCGCCAGGCGAAGCGCGAAATGACCGAGGCCAACCTGCGTCTCGTGATCTCGATCGCGAAGAAGTACACGAACCGCGGCCTGCAGTTCCTCGACCTGATCCAGGAAGGCAACATCGGCCTGATGAAGGCGGTGGACAAGTTCGAATACCGTCGCGGCTACAAGTTCTCGACCTATGCGACGTGGTGGATCCGTCAGGCCATCACGCGCTCGATCGCGGACCAGGCGCGCACGATCCGGATTCCGGTTCACATGATCGAAACGATCAACAAGATGAACCGCATCTCGCGGCAGATCCTGCAGGAAACCGGTCTCGAGCCGGATCCGGCAACGCTCGCCGAGAAGATGGAGATGCCGGAAGACAAGATCCGCAAGATCATGAAGATCGCGAAGGAGCCGATCTCGATGGAAACGCCGATCGGTGACGACGACGATTCCCATCTCGGCGACTTCATCGAGGACACCAACACGGTCGCGCCGGCGGATGCCGCGCTGCATGCCAGCATGCGCGACGTCGTGAAGGACGTGCTCGATTCGCTGACGCCGCGCGAGGCGAAGGTGCTGCGGATGCGTTTCGGTATCGAGATGAGCACCGATCACACGCTCGAGGAAGTCGGCAAGCAGTTCGACGTCACGCGCGAGCGGATCCGTCAGATCGAGGCCAAGGCGCTGCGCAAGCTGCGTCACCCGAGCCGTTCCGACAAGCTGAAGTCGTTCCTCGAAGGGAACTGATTTCCGGCGTTTCTCTTGCGAACGCCGCCGGTATCCGCATGATGCCGGTGGCGTTCGTTCCCTTTGTCGTCTTTGTTGTTACAATGCCGGCCCGGCTTCGTTGCCGGGGTGGCGTGTAGCACGCCGTGCTTCTCGTCTGGGCCCCTAGCTCATGCTTGGTTAGAGCAGCGAACTCATAATTCGTTGGTGCCGGGTTCGACTCCCGGGGGGCCCACCAGATTCCATGCCGCGCCGCGCTGTGTCGCGGTATGCCGAAAACCCGCGATCGCGTCATGCGCCGCGGGTTTTTCTTTGGGCGCACGCGCGGCAACAACGAAGCCCTGCCGCGCCGATGGCAATCGAAGTATGCTGTGGCGCGGCCGGCCTCGGCGCGATACTCGCGCACGTCGGGACCGCCGATCGATGCCGCCTCCATCCGGCGGCCAGAACAAACGGATTTCACCCGGGAGCGGGGACGGCGATCATGATCAGGCTGCGTTGGTGGGGTGCGATTCTGTCGTTGCTGATGCTTGCCGCGTGCGCAAGCCTCCCGCCGCAGGCCGACCGCGCGCCGACGCATGCATACACCGATACCGACAATACGCGGCTGGGCGCCGCGTTTCAGCAGCAGGCCCGCACGCACCCTGGGCAGGACGCGTTTCATTTGCTGACCGATCCGGTCGATGCGCTGGACGCACGCGTGCTGCTTGCCGACCGCGCCGATCGGTCGCTGGACCTTCAATACTACATCTGGCACGACGACCTGACCGGCCACGAACTGGCCGACGCGGTCATTCGTGCGGCCGACCGCGGCGTGCGCGTGCGCGCGCTGCTCGACGATCTCGGCACCAACGCGGACGACCGCAAGCTGCTCGAAATCAGCGCGCATCCGAACATCGAGATCCGGCTGTTCAATCCGGTGGCTACGCGCCGGTTCAAGAAGATCGGCACCGTGTTCGAGTTCTCGCGCGTCAACCGGCGCATGCACAACAAGGCGATGATCGCGGACAACCAGGCGGCGATCGTCGGCGGGCGCAATATCGGCGATGAATACTTCGGCGCATCGTCGATGCTGGAGTTCGGCGATCTCGACGTCGTCGTTCACGGCCCGGCCGTGAAGGACATCTCGACCGAATTCGATACGTTCTGGAATTCGCCGTATGCGTATCCGATCGATACGCTCGTCGGACACGATGCGGCGCCGGGCGGCCTCGACCGCGAGCGCGAACGGTTGCGCGACTACCTGCGGGCCATGGAGGACAATCCGTACGTGCTCGAGGCACGGCAGCGGCTCGACCGGATCGTTCACGGAGAGGGCACGGCGCTGTCGTGGGGGCATGCGACGGTGCTGTACGACGATCCGTCGAAGATCGCGCACCCACCGAAGGACAGCGACGGGCATCTGATGCCGCAACTGCGTGCGCTCGCGTTGCAGCCGAGGCACGACCTGCTGATCGTGTCGCCGTATTTCGTGCCGGGCAAGGAGGGGGTCGAGCGGCTGCGCGCGCTCACGGCGCGCGGCGTACGCGTGACGGTGCTGACCAATTCGCTCGCGTCGACCGACGTGGCGGCCGTGCATGCCGGCTACCGGCGCTATCGAAGCGATCTGGTGAACGCCGGCGTGCGGCTCTACGAGCGCCGGCCATCGGGCGACAAGAGCATTTCGAAGCAGGTCATCATCGGCTCGTCGCGCGCGTCGCTGCATGCGAAGACCTACGTGTTCGATCACACGAGCATCTTCATCGGGTCGATGAATCTCGATCCGCGTTCGCTGAACCTCAATACGGAGATCGGCGTTTACTGCGAGAGCCCCGCGATTGCGTCGCAGGTGGCCAACGATCTGGAAGCGCGGCTCGACCAGATCGCGTGGCGTGTCGAGGCGAGCACCGACGCGGCCGGCAACGGGCGGCTCAAGTGGATTCAGACCGATGCGGACGGGAAGGTCACCGAGATCGATCACGAGCCGGAGGTATCTACCGGGCGGCGGATGGAAGTCTGGTTCCTCGGGCTGTTTCCGATCGAATCGCAACTGTGAGCGACGCTCAGCGTCGCGCGCGGCGGTGCGGCTCGATGACGTTCGCGAACTGTGTTGCCGCTGTCTCGATCGTCGCGTCGTTCAGCCCCGAATAGCCGAGCACGAAGCCGTTGTAGCGGCGGCCGTCGCCGCGAGATCCGCACAGACATGCATGCCGCCCGGGCTCTCCCGCACGCTCGGCGACGTACCGATGCGCAGAGGCGAGATGACGCGGCATGCAGACAACCCGCGCAGGCTGCGCAGCCTTCGCGGGTCGTCAGACGCGGTTGCGTACGATACGTCGCGCTTGCGCAACCGCAACGGTCAGCAGCGCGTCAACGCGCGAAATCCGACGTGCTCTGGATGAACGCGTTCAGCTTCGAGATGTTCACGCTGCCGAAGCCCGTCGTCGCATCCCAGCCGGCCTTCGCCTTGTAGCCGTAAGTGCCGCTGCCGTTGTTCCCGGACGTGACGTCGTGCAACAGCGCGGCGTTGGTCGGGAAGTACTTGTAGATGCTCGACGCGGGGAACCCGAGCGCATTGTTGTTGGCCGATTGCAGCCGTGCCCAGATGCCCGTGAAGATCGGCGCGGCGAGGCTCGTGCCGCCTTCGTTGTTCAGGTAGCCCGAACCCCACAGCGTGTCGGACGTCTGCCCGTTCACGACGAGAATCGCACCCGTGCGCAGGTCGGCGTCGAAGCCGACGTCGGGGAGCGCACGCTTGGTCGAGCCGGTGAGCGTCGACGACTGCCACGCCGGCGCGGCCTCGTACTTGCTGTACCCGCCGCCGGTCGACCACACGGTGCCCGACTGCCAGCTCGGATCGTTCCAGACGATTTCGCTGTTGTACGCATTGGTCGACGTATTCGTGAACAGCGTCGTGCCGCCGACCGCGATCACGTACGGCGACGTGGCCGGCTCGCTCACCGTGTAGGTCGAGCGCGACGGCTTGCCGCTCGCGCATTCGTACGCGCCGTGGTCGCCGGCGGAAACCGAGAAGGTTTGCCCTTGCGCGACCGCCTGCTTGAAGATGGTGTCGTCGGTCGCCTGCGAGCCCGTGCTGTACGCGGACGATTCGCACACGCCGAGCGACACGTTGATCACCTTCGCGACGTTGTCGGTCACGGCCTTGTTGTACGCAGCCGTGATCGCGGTGAGCGTCATCGACGGCGCGGTGTAGAACACGACCTGCTTCACGCTGCCGCCGGCCGTGCCGACGATCGACTGGCTGTCGAGGTTCCACTCGACGGTGCCGTCGGTGTCGGTGTAGGAACTGCCGGCCGGGCCCGTCTTCACGATGCTGCTGCTGATCGTGCCGAGGCCGTTGTTCGCGGCGAACGTATTGAGGTCGCTCACCGTCTGCGACAGGTCGCCTTCGGAGATGATGCCGACGGTGGTCTGCGAGGCCGTCGGCGTGCCGTCGCCGCCATAGATCGACGAGAATTCGGTCGGGTTGTGCGGGACCGCCGACGCGCCGGCCGGGATCGTCAGGTTGCTGGTGTTGCCTTGCGGCTTGCCGCCCGCACCCGTATGCATCAGCTCGACGTTCTGCAGGCCGAGTACCGCGCCGACGATGTTGCCGATCGCGTTCGGCACTTGCGCGGCGTCGGTGTTCGCATAGACGCTGCGGCCGTTGCGGGTGAAGCGCTTGAGCGTCGTGCGGAACGCGGACTGGACGGTTCCCGCGGTGCCGGATGCGGAGACGAGCAGCCGGTTGGGTGCGACCACGATGTTCACGAAGCCTGCCTTGCGCAGGTGGGCGACGACGGAGGCGACCTGCTGATCGGTCGGCGCATATTGCGCGGCGAATTGCGCAGGCGTGAGGAACTGCCGGTAGTGCGGCGAGCCGGGCGTATGCAGGTCCCGCAGGTACTGGTCGAGTTGAGCTTCGTTGCGCAGGTTCAGCCCGAGCACGATGTCCACCGATTCGCCGGGCGCCATGTCGATGGCAGAGGCGGCAGCGGCCGCCGTGCTCGCGGCGGGCGCGCCGGCCGTACCGGCTTCGTTCTGCTGCACGAGCGGCAGGAATCCCTTGGTGCGTGTTTCCGTCCAGCCGGCCGCGGGCGCGGCATGGGCGGTCGCCATGCCGAACGAAGCGGCTGCTGCGGCGGCGAACGCGAGTTTGACGATGCGAATGTGCTTGTGTTTCTTGTTTGCAACCTGATTCATTTGAATTACCCCTCCGGTTGAACATCGAACGGCACGAACAACGACGGTCGACAGCGGTGCGGGTCATGCACCGCCGCTTTCTGTCGCATGCGGGCGGATGGCACGGACGCGACAGGGCCTTTCACCCGATCCGGAAAGCGGTTTTTCTCCGGGGGCGAAATACGGAAAACGCGATGACGGGAAGGCTGCGCCGCGGGGCGGAGCAGTCGCGCCGGATTCGACGCGGGCGGATTGCTAGAGCAACAGCTTCGTTATCCTGCTCATTTGATTCGGTCCTTCGGCCCGCTGCCGAATGGCAGCCGTCCAGTGAAATACATCGGGATGCCGCGCGCGCCGGCGTGCGAACGAATCGTTCGGCGGCGCGTACTTCGGTGCAGCGGAAGCAGAAAAAAGTGGAGCGGAATCGATTGCGTGGCGGGCAAACCGTCGGATTGCTTGCATCGGACGGTATCAAGAACGAAAGCGCGGTGTCAAACTTTTTTTGATTATATGAAATAAAATTAAACCGAATTAACCGCAATGGTTTTGAAAAGATCGGCGGCATTTTGTAATGTTCGAAACCCGCAACGCAGGTAATGCCGATAGCGATTCGCCGATCATTTCCGATGCGTGTTGAAACGGCCCGGGGTTAGACGGCCAATCGTCATCGAGGAAATGCTCGAATCGTCGCGGCCTGTCGTTCGGCCGCCTGAAGGTCGTCGACGAACCGGAACAGCGCGTCGACATGCTGAAGCAGCGCGTCGCGCGAGGGCGCATTCGTATCGGCGGCAAGCGCCTTGATCGTGTCGAGCCGGGTTGCGAGTTCGGCGAGCTGGGTGCGCGTGACGTGACTGCTGGTGGCGACGGTGGCCGTCGCATCGGATGGATTTGCCGGTTTCATTGAATGAGTGATCGCGTTGAAGTGCTGGATGAAGCGGGACAGGTCGGCCGAGCAGCCGTCGACGGAAACCGCGCGCGCCGACGGATCGCCGGCCACGATCCGGCCAACGGTGTCCGCCATCGCGTCGAGCGTCGCGAGCATGCGGCGGATCAGCCTGATCAGGTCGAACGCGGTGGCCAGCAGGCAGACGGACAGCGCGGCCGCGAGCACCACGTAAGTAAACGCATTGCCGAGCATCGCTTCGGCCGTCGCGTCGTGCGGCAACGCGGCCGGCGCATGCAATGCATGGACGAAAAACGCGACGGTGCAGGCGAGCAGCACGACGACGATCGCGGCGAGGCCAATCGCCTGCCCGATTTGCCGGCCGGGCCGTGCCGGCAGCGTCACTGCACGCCCCGCAGCCGGTAGCCGACGCCGCGCATCACTTCGGGCATGCCTGGCGCGCCGGCCCGTTCGAGTTTCTTGCGCAGCCGGCAGATGTGGCTGTCGACCGTGCGCTCCAGCGCGCTCACGTCGGCCATGCACGCATCGAGCAACTCGCCGCGCGTGAACACGCGGCTCGGCGATCTCGCCATGTGCGCGAGCAACCGGAACTCCGTCAGCGTCAGTGGGATCGGCACCTCGGCGCCCGCCGTGCGCACGCGGGCCAGATAGCTGTCGGTATCGATCTCCAGGTCGCCGACGCGCAGCATGCGCGTGGTGGGCGGCGCGGCCGACCGGCGCAGGATCGCGCGCAATCGCGCGACGACCTCGGCCGGGTTGAACGGCTTGACGATGTAGTCGTCGGCGCCGGCGTGCAGCGCCTGCAGCCGGTCGAGGTCGCGATCGAATGCGGTGACGACGACGACGGGCGTATTGTCGCGCCGTCGCAGCTCGGCGAGCACGTCCCAGCCGTTTTTCCGCGGCATCTTCACGTCGAGCAGGATCAGGTCGGGCTTCAGGCGCGGTTGCATGTCGAGCGCCGCTTGCCCGTCGGCGACGCGGTAGGTGCGAAAGCCGTCGTGCTTCAGGTACGCATCGAGGATGTCCGAGATGTCGGGCTCGTCTTCTGCAATGAGTATCAGGGAATTCGTCATGGAGTGTGCCGTGCGATGGCGAACAGTCGGGGCGGCCCGTCGCCGGGCCGGGGCGCGCCGTTCCGCCACGCTGCCGCGCGGGCGGAACGGCGCCGTTCGTTCAGTTCTGCACCACGCGCTTCGACGGTGCGACGTCCTGGTCCGTCAGGCCGCCGCCGAGCGCCTTGTACAGCGCAACGGCATTGCTCAGTTCGCTGCGGCGCAGGTCGAGCAGCGCTTGCCGTGCCGCATAGAGTTGCCGCTGCGAATCGAGCAACTCCAGCCGTCCCTCGACGCCCGCGCGATAGCGCAGGGTCGACAGGTCGGTGCGGCGTTCGGCCGAACCGACCACGCGGGTCTGCGCTTCGATCTGGCGGCCGAAGGTTTCGCGTCCGGCGATGCCGTCGGCCACTTCGCGGAACGCGGCCTGAATCGCGCGTTCGTACTCGGCGACCGCACCGGACTTGCGCACTTCCGCAAGACGCAGCTCGGCACGCAGCCGGCCGCCCTGGAAGATCGGCACCGTGACCTGCGGCGCGAAGCTCCACACGCGCTGGCCGCCGTCGAACAGGCTGCCCATCGCGGGGCTGAGGAAGCCGATCGACGACGTCAGCGACAGGCGCGGGAAAAACGCGGCGCGCGCGGCGCCGATGTCCGCATTCGCGGCGACGAGGTTTTGTTCGGCCTGCTGGATATCCGGGCGACGAAACAGCAGCTCCGACGGCAGGCCGGCCGGCAGTTGCGTCATCACCGGTTGTTGCTGAAGCGGCAGCGGCTCGGGCAGATCCTTCGGCAGCTCGGCGCCGACCAGCAGGCGCAGCGCATTGCGCGCCTGCTCGACGGCGCGCGTGCGCGCTTCGAGATCGGCCGTCGCGCTCGCGACCTGGCCTTCGGCCTGCGCGATGTCGACGCCGCTCGCCTGATGCGCGTCCTTCAGGCGGCGCGCGAGATCGAGCGACTGCCGCCAGTCGGCGAGCGTGCGCTCGGACAACTGGCGTTGCTCGTGCGCGAGGCGTTCCGCGAAGTACGCGTCGGCCACGCCGCCGACGAGCGAGATCTGCACCGCACGGCGGCCGTGATCGGTCGCGACGTAGCGCGCGAACGCGGCATCCGACTGCGACTTCACGCGGCCGAACAGGTCGATCTCGAACGCGCTGATGCCGACGTTCACGCCGTACTGGTTCTGCGTCGTGCCGAACAGCGGCGGATTCGACTGCGTGTCGTCCGACGTACGCTGACGCGTGAAGTTCGCGCCCGCGCCGATCGACGGCAGGCGCGCGGCGCGCTGGATGCCGTACTGCGCTTCCGCGGCCTCGACGTTCAGCGCGGCCACGCGCAGGTCGCGGTTGTTGTCGAGCGCGAGCTCGATCAGGCGCTGCAGGCGGCGATCGCCGAACATCGTGCGCCAGCCCAGATCGGCGGCGTTCGCGTCGAGATCGGCGGCGGCGGCGGCGGCGGCGGTGTAGGCCGTCGGCACCGGCATCGCGGGTTTGACCAGCGTCGGCGCGAGCGAGCAGGCCGACAGCGCGAGGATGAGGGGAAGAACAAGCAATCGCATGGCATCAACCTTCCTGTTCGCGAGTCGGGGTAGCCGGCTGCTTGCGGGACGCCCGCCATGCGCCGATGCGCTCCTGGATGCTCATCACGAACACAAAGAAAACAGGGACGAAGAAAATGGCCAGCACCGTGGCGGTCACCATGCCGCCGAACACGCCGGTGCCGATCGCGTGCTGCGTTTCGGCGCTGGCGCCGGTCGCGATCATCAGCGGCACGACGCCGAGGCCGAACGCGAGCGAGGTCATCAGGATCGGGCGCAGGCGCAGCTTCGACGCCTGCACGGCCGCCTCGATCAAGCCCTTGCCTTCCTCGCGCAACTGCTTCGCGAACTCGACGATCAGGATCGCGTTCTTCGCGGACAGGCCGATCACGGTGATCATCCCCACCTTGAAGAACACGTCGTTCGGCAAGCCGCGCAGCAGCACCGCGCCGATCGCGCCGATCAGGCCGAGCGGCACCACGAGCATCACCGACAGCGGAATCGACCAGCTTTCGTACAGCGCGGCGAGCACCAGGAACACGACGATCATCGACAGCACCATCAGCATCGGCGCCTGCGACGCCGACTGGCGTTCCTGCAGCGACTGGCCGGTCCACTCGACCGCGAAGCCCGGCGGCAGTTGCGCGGCAAGCCGCTCCATCTCGGCCATCGCCGCGCCGCTCGATTGGCCCGGGGCGGCGTTGCCCGAAATCCGCGCGGACGGGTAGCCCTTGAAGCGCACCATCTGCAGCGGCGTGTCGGTCCACACCGGGCGCACCACTTCCGACAGCGGCACCATGCCGCCGGCCGCGTTGCGCACGTACAGCTTCATCACGTTGTCGATCTGCATGCGTGCCGGCGCGTCGGCCTGGATGATCACCTGCTGCATGCGGCCCGCGTTCGGGAAATCGTTCACGTAGGTCGAACCCATCGCGGTCGACAGCGTGTCGCTGAGCGTCGTGAACGACACGCCGAGCGCCTGCGCCTTCGCGCGGTCGATCTCGAGGCGGATGCTCGTGCCGGCCGGCAGGCTGTCCGGGTACACGCCGGTCACGACCTTGCTTTGCGCGGCGAGTTCGAGCAGCTTCGCTTCGGCCGCCTTGAGCGCCGCCGTGCCCTGGTTGGCGCGGTCTTCCAGGCGCATCGAGAAGCCCGAGCTGTTGCCGAGTTCGTCGATCGCGGGCGGCAGCAGGCTCATCACCGTGCCTTCGGTCACGCCGGCCATCGCCTGTTGCGCGAGCATGCCTTCCTCGAGGGTCGATGCGCCGCCGCGGTTTTTCCAGTCCTTCATCACGGACCAGTTGATCGCCGCGTTCGGCCCTTGTCCCGAGAAACCGTAGCCGATCACGGAAATGCTCGACTGGATTGCCGGACGCGAGGCAAGATGTTTTTCGAGCGTGTTGACCACGTCATGCGTGCGCTCGGCGGTAGCGTCCGCGGGCAGCAGGAAGCTGGTGATGAAGTAGCCCTGATCCTCGTCCGGCAGGAACGACGACGGCAGGCTGCGAAAGCCGAACACCAGCGCGCCCGCGATCGCGACGAACACCAGCATCACGCGGCCGGTGCGGCCGACCAGGCGGCCGACGCGCGTCTCGTACCATTTCGTCAGGCGATCGAAGCGACGGTTGAACCAGCCGAAAAAGCCGCGCTTCTCGTGATGGCCCGGTGCGAGCGGCTTGAGCATCGTCGCGCACAGGGCCGGCGTGAGCGTCAGCGCGAGCAGCGCGGAGAACAGGATCGATACGGCCATCGACAGCGTGAACTGCTTGTAGATCACGCCGACCGAGCCGCTCGCCATCGCCATCGGCAGGAACACCGCGGTCAGCACCAGCGTGATGCCGACGATCGCGCCGGTGATTTCCTTCATCGCCTTCGACGTCGCGTCCTTCGGCGACAGCCCTTCCTCGGCCATCAGGCGCTCGACGTTCTCGACGACGACGATCGCATCGTCGACGATGATGCCGATCGCGAGCACCATGCCGAACATCGTCAGCACGTTGATCGAGAAGCCGGCCAGCAGCATCACCGCAAAGGTGCCGAGCATCGCGACGGGCGCGACGATGGCCGGGATCAGCGTATAGCGCACGTTCTGCAGGAACAGGTACATCACGAGGAACACGAGCACCATCGCCTCGAACAGCGTGGCCAGCACTTTCTCGATCGAGATCTTCACGAACGGCGACGTGTCGAGCGGGATCGAGTAGCGCATGCCCGACGGCATCGACTTGCTCAGTTCGGCCATGCGCGTGCGGATCGCGTCAGCCGTCTTCACGGCATTGGCGCCCGGTGCGAGCTGCACGCCGGCGAGGGTGGCCGGCTTGTTGTTCTCGCGGCTCACGAACATGTAGTTCTGCGAGCCGAGTTCGACGCGCGCGACGTCGCCGAGCACGACCTTCGAGCCGTCCGCGTTCGCGCGCAGCACGACCTTCGCGAATTCTTCCGGCGTCGTGAGCTGACCCTGCGCGGTGAGCGGCACGGTCACGCGCTGGCCCGGCAGCGCGGGCAGCGCACCGAGGCTGCCCGGCGCGATCTGCACGTTCTGCTGGCCGATCGCGGTCGTCAGGTCGTTCATCGACAGGCCGAAATTGATCAGCTTCTGCGGATCGACCCAGATGCGCATCGCACGCTCGGAGCCGAACTGCAGCACGCGCCCGACGCCGTCGATGCGCCGCAGCTCCTCGGACACGCTGCGCGCCATGTAGTCGGCGAGCGCGCCTTCGTCGAAGCGGCCGTTGTCGGAGCGCAGGCCGATCAGCATCAGGAAGCCGGACGACGCGGATTCGACGATCAGCCCGTTCTGACGCACGGCGGCGGGCAGGCGCGGCTCGATCGACTTGATCTTGTTCTGCACGTCGACCTGCGCCAGCGCCGGATCGGTGCCGGGCTTGAACGTCACGGTGATCTGCGCCGAGCCGGACGTATCGGCCGACGATTCGAAATACAGCAGGTTCTTGACGCCGGACAGTTCGCGCTCGATGAGGCTCAGTACGCCGTCGTTCATCGTCTGCGGCGTGGCGCCCGGGTAGTTCGCGGTGATCGTGACGGACGGCGGCGCGACCGACGGGTAGCGCGCGACCGGCAGTTGCGGGATCGCGATCACCCCCATCAGGATGATGAAGAGGGCGATCACCCACGCAAACACCGGGCGGCGGATGAAGAATTCAGCCATGGCTGGAGGCTCCTCGTGACTCAGTGCGCGGACGCGGCGGCGGCCGCGTCAGGCGACTTCCAGTCGGTCGCGGCGGCCGGCGCGCCATCGGTCAGGCGTTCCATGCCCTCGACGACGATCTTCTGGCCGGCCTGCAGGCCCGACTTGATGCGGTAGTGGCGGTTCGTGAGCTCGCCGACTTCGACGGCCTTCAGATGCGCGTGCCCTTTCGCGTCGAGCACCCACACCTGCGGCTTGCCGCCGGCGCGCACGACGGCCTGTTGCGGCACCATCACCGCGTTGGCGTAGTGCGCGCGCGGGATGCGGGCACGCACGTACATGCCCGGCAGCAGTTGGCGTTTCGGGTTGTCGACCAGCACGCGCAGCAGCACGTCGCCGGTGCCCGGATCGACGTTGACGCCCGAGAACAGCATGCGGCCCTTTACGTCGTAACGCGTGTCGTCGTCGCGCAGTACGTCGACCGGCAGGCCGTTGCCGTCCGACGCTTGCGGCTGCGACGCGAGCGCGCCGCGCAGCGCTTCGAGCGACGCGGCCGGCTGGCGCACGTCCACATAGACCTGGTCGATTTGCTGGATGCGCGCCATCGGCTGGCTGTCGCCGCTCGACACCAGCGCGCCTTCCGTCACGAGGGCCTGGTCGATGCGGCCGGCGATCGGCGCTTCCACGGTCGCGAATTTCAGATCGAGCTGGCGGCGCGCCAGCGTCGCGCGGGCCTGCGCGACGTCGGCCGCGGCCTGGTCGCGTTGCGATACGGCGTCGTCGTACACCTGGCGGCTGATCGCATCGGCTTCGACGAGCGGCTTGAAGCGCGCGGTCTGGACCTTCGCGCGTTCGAGCGCGGCCTGCGCCCGCAGCAGCGAGGCGGCGGCCGTATCCATCTCGGCCTTGAACGGCGCCGGATTGATCTGGAACAGCGGCTGGCCCTGGCGTACTTCGGTGCCCTGCTCGAATAGCCGGCGTTGCACGATGCCGCTCACCTGCGGCCGGATCTCGGCCACCCGCACGGCCGCGACGCGGCCGGGCAGATCTTCGGTCACGTCGACGCGCGTGGCGGCCACGGTCATGGCCGCCACCGGGGTGGCCGGCGCGGCGGCCTGCTGTTCGGACGGCCCGCAGCCGGCCAGCATCGCCGCCACCAGCACACATACGGCGCCGTGGCAGCATCGGTTCTGATTGTTCATAACGACTCCAGGAAGCGCAGGCAGCCCACTGCCTGCTTTGACGGGGCGGAGTGTGCTTGGAGTAGTTGGCGGCTTTCATGCGGAAAGATGGAGATTCGATGGAGGCGGCGAAAGGCGCCGAAAAGCAGGGGGTGAGGCGAAGCGGAATGCTCGGACGAACGGGATGCCGCGCGGTGTCATGCGCGCGATGTTTCGGCTCGATGCGGGCGTCGGCTCGAGCCGGTATCTAAAGATCGAGCCGGCAGGGCCGCCGGGCGAACCGCCCGACGACGCGGCGCGTGCGCGCTGGCGGGCGATGACGCGGCCGCTGGGCGCGCACGTGCGCGACGCGGCGCCGGCGTCGCGCGATGGCGAAGCGGGCGGGGGCAGAGAATGGGGCGCGCCATTTGACGCGCCGTCGCGCTACGGTCTGGCGCCGGCTTCCCGCAGCGCGTCCGCGGCGTACGTGTTGTCGTGCGTCAGCGCGAGCTGAAGCAGCGACTGGCCGCGCCGGTCGACATGGTTCGGATTCGCGCCATGCGCGACGAGCAGCGGAATCAGCTCGAAGCGGTTGAACAGCGTCGCGAACCCCAGCGCGGTTTCGCCGGCGCCGTTGGTCTGGTCGATCGGGCAGCGCGTGTCGATCAGGCGCCGCGCGATGTCGCGCTCGTTCCTGAAGAGCGCGCCCATCAGTGCGGTGTTGCCGTGACGATCGCCGACGCACGCGTCGGCGCCGGCCGACAACAGGTAGTCGAGCGCCGCGGGCTGGCCGTCGTACGACGCGAGGATCACGGCCGTATAGCCGTGGCTGTCGGTCGCGTCGACCGGATAGCCGGCGTCGTGCAACGCGCGCAGGATATCGACGCGGCCGACGCGCGCGGCGTCGAACCAGTCGTCGTCATAGCGACGCAGCGCGGCGGGATCGGCCTTGCCGTACGCCGGCTGGTCGGGTAGGTGCGCGCAGCCGGCGAGTGCGGCGAGCGCGAGCGCCGCCGCGGCCGCGCGGATCGCATGGGGGAAGCGTTCGGATCGCATGGGGAAGTCCTGATGAGGTGGCCGGGCCGACGTGCGCGGCGCAATCGCGCACGTCGGCAGCGACCGGCGTCGCGGGATCAGTTGTCGCTCAGCTTCGCCGCGAGCGACTGCACCTGCTGGACGTTCGCGTGAACGGCCTGGGCGAGGCGCGTACCGTAGTCGGCGTCGGCCTTGTAGAAGTACGAGAGCATCGCGTACTGGTTCTGCGCGTTCTTCACCTGGCCGAGGTCGCCGGACAGCGCGGTGACGAGGTCGTCCTTGTCCTGCTGCGACAGGCTGCGGTAGTACTCGCCGGCCTGACGGAACGGCAGCTTCTTGCGGATCGCTTCCTGTTGCGTCGTGCCGCTGAGCGCCATGCGGACCGACTTGTACTGCGGATCCTGCGCGAGCTCGTTCAGCGTCGACGGTTCGTAGTTCACCTCGCCCTTGCGGTCGCCGGCATTCATCTTGCCGTCCTGGTTGTTGTTGACCACCGGCACGACGGGGCGGTTGATCGGCAGATCCATGTAGTTCGCGCCGAGCCGGTACAGCTGCGTGTCGGCGTACGCGAACAGGCGATCCTGCAGCATCCGGTCCTCGGACGGCTCGATGCCCGGCACGAGCCGCGACGGCGCGAACGCGGATTCCTCGGTCGACTGGAAGTAGTTGTCGGGCACGCGGTTGAGCGTCATCGTGCCGATCTTGCGTTCAGGCACGCCGGTCCACACCTTCGTGTCGTCGAGCGCGTCGAAATCGAAGCGGTTCAGGTCCTTCGGCGTGAGCACCTGGACGTACAGGTCCCACTTCGGGAAATCACCCTGTTTCAGCGCGCCGTACAGATCGTTCGTCATCATGTTCCAGTCGCGGCCGATCGACGCGGCGATTTCTTGCGGGCGCAGGCCGTGCACGCCTTGCTGGCTCTTCCAGTGGAACTTCACGTAGTGCACGTCGCCTTGCGCATTGACGAACTTGAACGCATGCACCGCGAAGCCGTCCATGCGGCGATACGAATCGGGCATGCCCTCGTCCGTGTACAGCCGCGTCAGCATGTGGGTCGCTTCGGGCGTGTGCGCGAAGAAGTCGAACGCGAGGTTCGGATCCTGCACGCCGGTCACGGCGCTCGGTTTGTTCGCGTGCACGAAGTCGGGGAACTTGATGCCGTCGCGAATGAAGAACACCGGCCAGTTGATGCCGACCATGTCCCAGTTGCCCTGCTGCGTATAGAACTTCACCGCGAAGCCGCGCGGGTCGCGCGCCTGCTCCGGCGAGCCGCGATAGCCCATCACGGTGGAGAAGCGCACGAACACCGGCGTGCGGGTGCCCGGCGTGAAGACTTTCGCTTTCGTCAGGTCGGAGATGTCGGCGCTCGGCACGAACTCGCCGAATGCGCCCGTGCCGCGTGCATGCACGACGCGTTCCGGAATGCGTTCGCGATCGAAGCGCTGCAGTTTCTCGATGAGCGCGGAGTCCTGCAGCAGCACCGGGCCGGCGGGGCCGGCCGTCTGCGAATTCTGGTTGTCGCCGACGGGTGCGCCGGTGTCGCGCGTGAGTTCGGCGGCGTATGGGGAAGCGGAGAGTGCCACGCAGATTGCGGCGACTGCGTGCCGCAGCACGCGATGGGAAGACGAGGACATGACGATGGAACTCCTTGATCCGATCGGTGGTGGGGAAGCCGACTGAATTAGAAGAGATCGTCAGACGATTGGCTAATTGATATTCGATATGTCATCGATAGCCGTGGGCACGATGCGGCGCGAACCGTTCGTCGCGCACGAAACGAAGCAGTATTGTTGCGCGCGCAATGAGTTGTTGCCGAATTGTTTCGACGAGCATGATGCATCGGTCGTGCATGATTTGCGGCGGCGCCGTCAACCGGCGCCTGTTTGCCATCCGAGCCCGAGGCTCTTCTGCACCGACACGTAGTCCTTGATCAGTTCGGCTTGCCCGGCGATCACGTTCTGCTGCGCGGCTAGCGCTTCGCGTTGCGTATCGAGCAGGTCGATCATCGACGCGACGCCCGCGCGATAGCGCTGGTCCATCAGCGCACGCGAATGCACGGCCGACGTCTGCACCTTCGTCAACGCGACCACATGTTCGCGCTGATGCCCGTAACGCTGCAACGCGGTGTTGGCATCCTGTAATGCATCGAGCACGGCTTTCTGATAATTCGCTTCCGCTTCGTCGCGCGATGCTTCGGCCGCACGTACCGCGCCGCGCGTGCGTCCGAAGTCGAGAATGTTCCATTGCAAGTACGGCGCGCCGACCCACGTGAAATTCCGCTTGCGCAACAGGTGGCCGGGGTCGGTCGCGCTGAAGCCGAGATCGCCGAGCAGCGTCACCTTCGGGAAATAGTCGGCCACATGCTCGCCGATCTGCGCATTGCTCGACGCGAGCCGGCGTTCGGCCGCGCGAATGTCGGGGCGCTGTTTCAGCAGCGTGGCCGGATCGCCGATCGCGACGCTGCCGGGCAGCGTCGGCAATGCCGCGTCCGGCGTCGACAGCGCGGCGTCGAGCGCGCCCGGCGCGCGGCCCGTCAGGATCGCGAGCCGGTCGAGCGATTCGGTCACCTGGGCATCCAGCGGGATCAGCGAGGCGCGCGTGTTCTCGACCTGCGTCGTCAGGCGCTCGATGTCCGCATCGGCCGCGACGCCGCGCGCGCGGCGCTGCTGCGTGAGTTCGAGCATCTGCTGCTGCAATTGCGCGGTGCGCCGCGACAACGCAAGCCGTTGCTGCTGGTCGCGCAGGTCGACGTACGCATTCGCGACTTCCGCCGCGATCGACACCTGCGTGTCGGCAAGATCGGCATCGACCGCTTCGGCCTGTGCGGATGCGGCTTCGATCGCGCGGCGCGTGCCACCGAACAGATCGATTTCCCAGGTCGCGTCGAAGCCCGCCGAATAGAGTTGCAGCGGCCCCGAGCCGCCGAGCGACGGCGACGTGCCGCCCGACTGGCCCGAGTCGTTCGACGGCAGCAGCGCGCCGAGCGCGCCGACGTCCGGTTCGCGCATGCGGATGGCCGCGACGGTGGCCGACGATTTCGGCATCCGTGCGGCGCGCTGTTGCGAGAGCTGCGCGCGTGCCGCGCGCAAGCGGCCCTGCGCCGCATGCAGATCGGGGTTGTAGACGAGTGCGGCGACGATCAGCTCGTCGAGCTGGCGGTCGTTCAGCGCGTGCCACCACGCGCTCGGCGCGGGCGCGGCGGTGTCGACGCCGGTGGCCGGTGCTCGCACGAAGGTCGGCGCATCCGGTGCGGCGGGCGCGCCGCGGTAGTCGGGGCCGACCGTGCAGCCGGCGAGCAGGCACGCGACCGCGCACAGGGTGAGCGCGGGGCGGCGGGGCAGGGTGAAGGGTTTCATCGCGTAAGACGGGTCAATGGCCGGATGACATCGGTTGCGGGCCGCGCGGCGTGCGCAGCAGCAGCGCGAGCGGCACGCAGGCGAGCAGCGCGAGGCCGAGCAGATAGAAGGTTTCGGAATAGGTCATCACGACGGCCTGGATCTGGATCTGCTGCGCCAGTTGGCCGAGCGCGCGCATGTTCGAATACGCGAGATCGCCGGTGTGCGCGAACCAGTTGGCCGCATAGGCCGACAGGCGATCCTGCCCGATCAGCGAGTTCGCGCTCACCGATTCGCGCAGCGCGGCCGTATGGAAGGTCGTGCGCCGGTCGATCACGGTGCCGATGATCGCGAGCCCGATCGAGCCGCCGAGGTTGCGCGCCATGTTGTAGAGCCCGGCCGCATCGCCTGAATCCTCGCGCGCGACGGCCGCCATCGACGCCTGGTTGAGCGGCATCATCGCGAGCATCTGCGCGAGGCCGCGGATCAGTTGCGACCACACGAAATCGTGGCCGACGCTCTGCGCGGTCAGGCTGATGTCGAGCATGCAGCTCAGGCAGAACAGCAGCAGCCCCGCGATCACGAGGATGCGGAAATCGACCTTGCCGAGCAGGCGCGGCAGGATCGGCATCACGAGAAAGGCCGGCAGCCCCGACAGCAGCATGATCGCGCCGGCCTGTTCCGCGTTGTAGCCGGCGACGATCGCGAGGAACTGCGGCAGCAGGTAGGACACGCCGTACAGCCCGGCGCCGACCGCGGACACGATCACGATCACGCTCGCGTAGCGCGGGTTGCGCATCAGCGACAGCCGCATGATCGGCCGCTTCGCGAAGCGCTGCGACAGCGCGATCAGGATCATCCCGACGAACGACACGACGCTCAGCGTGACGATCATCTGCGATTCGAACCAGCGCTCGCGCTGGCCTTCCTCGAGCACGACGGTCAGCGAGCTCAGGCCGATCGCGAGGCCGAAGATGCCCAGCCAGTCCGCGTTGAAGAATGCGCTCCATTGCGGGCGGTCCGACGGCAGCCCGAACACCAGCAGCGCCATCAGCAGCAGGCACACGGGCAGGTTCAGGAAGAAGCACCAGCTCCAGTTCACGTTTTCCGCGAGCCAGCCGCCGAGCACCGGGCCGAACAGCGGCCCGAGCAGCACGATCAGGCCGAACAGCGTCATCCCGACCGGCAACTGCGACAGCGGCAATCGCGTGCGGATGATCGTCTGCGCGGTCGGGATCAGCGCGCCGCCGGTGAAGCCCTGGCCGATCCGGCCGGCGATCATCATCGGCAGCGAATGCGACCAGCCGCACATCATCGAGAACGCGATGAACAGCGCGGAGTTCGTCAGCAGGAAATTGCGCAGCCCGAACACGCGCGTGAGCCACGCGGCGAGCGGGATCATCACGATTTCCGACATCAGGTAGCCGGTCGAGATCCACGTGCCTTCGGTGCCGGTCGCGCCGATTTCTCCCTGGATCTGCGGCAGCGCGGAGTTCGTGATCGAGATGTCGAGCGTCGCCATCAGCGCGCCGAGCGCGCCGGCCGCGACCGCGATCCAGTCGGTCACGCTCGCGCGGCCCTCGTGCGGCGGCATGGGTATCGTGGCGGACGTATCAGCCATGATGCGTCTCGTCGCGGGCCGAGCGCGTATCGACGTCGACCGTCACCGACAGCCCGGGCAACAGCATGCGCTGCGCGCGGGCATCCGCGGCGAGACGGATGCGCACCGGCACGCGCTGGACGATCTTCGTGAAGTTGCCGGTCGCGTTCTCGGGCGGCAGCAGCGCGAACTGCGCGCCGGTGCCGGGCGCGAAGCTGTCGACGACGCCGGACAGCGGGCCGTCCGGCAGCGCGTCGACATGCAGCTCGACGGGCTGGCCGATGCGCATGTTGCCGATCTGCGTTTCCTTGAAGTTCGCGACGAGATAGATCGAGTCGACCGGCACGACGGTCAGCAGACGCGTGCCGGGCTGCACGTATTGACCGACGCGCACCGTGCGATCGCCGACGCGGCCCGCGAGCGTGCTGCGCACGATCGTGTTGTCGAGGTCGAGTTGCGCCTGTGCGGCGCTGGCCTGCGCGGCCTCGAGCTGCGCGCGCGCCTGCTGGAGCTGTGCGGTGAACGACGCGATCTGCGTGCGGGCGGCGGCGATCGACGCGTTGTTCGCGGCGAGCGTCGCCGCCGCCTGGTCGCGCGTGCTTTTCAGGTCGGCCACGCGTTCGTGCGTCTCGGCGCCCGTCGCCGCGAGCGGCGCGTAGCGCGTGTACTCGTCGCTTGCGTGCTGCGCGTTGATGCGCGATACCTTCGCCTGCGCTTCGGCCTGCTCGAGATTCGCGCGCTGCTGGCTGATGTCGGCTTCGGCGCGCGCGATATCGGCGCGGCGGGCGTCGACGGTAGCGAGCGCCTGCGCGAGCGCGACCTGATACTGGCGCACGTCGAGCCGCACGAGCGGATCGCCGGCCTTCACGGGCTGGTTGTCGCGTACATAGACGTCGGTCACGTAGCCGGCGACCTTCGGCGCGGCGGTCATGCTGTCCGCTTGCAGATACGCGTCGTTGGTGCTCTCGATGAAGCGGCCGACCGTCCACCAGCGGCCGAGCCAGACCGCGCCGCCGACGGCCGCGAGCACGGCGACCGCGAGCAGGATGCGCCGCCTTCTCCCGCCGTTTCCGTTGCGCGGCGTTGTTCCGTTTTCCTGACGATCTGCTTTCTGTGGCGGGTCTTGTGGCGTCGACATGCTGAGTCCAATTTATTCCAAGTGGAAGAATTATTCCAGTTGATAAAATTGTGTCAAGTAGAATGTCGATCGATCGAATGACGAGGAAGGCATGAACGAAGCGAAGAAGCTGCGCCGCACGTCGGCGGGCGGCTACGCGCGCGGCGACGAAACGCGCCAGCGGATCATCGAGGCGGCGCTCGAACTGTTCGGCGAACGCGGGTTCGCGGGCGCGTCGACGCGCGAGATCGCCGCGAGGGCGGGCGTGAACGCGCCGGCGCTCCAGTACTACTTCGAGAACAAGGAAGGCGTGTACCGCGCGTGCGTCGAGACGATCGCCGAGCACGGCTGGGCGGTGTTCGCGCCGGCGGTCGGCCATGCGCGGGCGATGCTCGACACGGACGCGAGCGTCGACGAGCTGATCGATGCGTTCGTCGGGCTGCTGCGCGCGCTGTCGGACCGGATGTTCACCGCACCGAAGACGATGAACCAGCGGATGTTCTTCGCGCGCGAGCAGGGCGGCCAGGAGCCGGCGAGCGCGAGCGAAATCCTGATGAAGCGCTTGCGCAAGCCGCTCAACGACGTGAGCGCCGAGCTGATCGGCCGCATCTCCGGCCGGCCTGTCGACGATCCCGTCACGCGATTGCGCGCGCTCAGCCTGTTCGGGCAGATCACGGTGTTTCACATCGCGCAGCGTTCGGCGCTGCAGTTGCTCGAATGGGACGCATTCGAGGGCGAGCGTGCGGCGCTGGTAACCGACACGATTGCCGAGCAGACGCGCGTGCTGCTCGAGCAATGGCATGCGCAGCGCGATGCGGGTGCCGCTGCCCCGGCAACCGCTGCGAAGCGCGGGCAGCGTGCCGCGGCGAAACCACGTGCCGCGAAGCCGGGGGCGGTACCCCCCGCCGCGAAAAGCACGGCGCGCGTGAAGAAGCCTGCCGCGCGTTGAGCGCGGCCGGTCGCCGGCCCCGGGCGAGCGCGATCAGCCCGGCTTGCGCTCCGCTCCGTCGGGCGACGGCGGCCGGGCTGCCGGTTCGGCGGCATTCCGCGTATCGGGGCGCGCGTCGTTCTCGTTGCCGGCAGGCCGCGATCCATCCGCATAGGCTACGACGCTGCGCTGCGGATTGGCGATCCGGATCCCGCGTTCGCGGAACGTTTCCGCGATCCGCCGGTTGAATTCGCGCTGCACGCTCCAGCGCGCCGAGTCCGTGCACTGGATCTGCCCGGCCAGCGCGAGCGCCGCGCCATCGACCTGATCGATACCCCAGTAGCTGAAATCCGACAGGATGCCGTCTTGGTATTTCGGATCGTCGCGCAACGCGGCGCCGATTTCCTTCAGCGTCGCGATCGCGCGGTCGATGTCCTCGCCGTACGCGATGCTGACCTTGACGGCCGCGTTGCCGAGCCCGCGATTCGTGTTGTTGACGGTCGTCACCGAGCTGAACGGGATCGTGTACAGCGACCCGTCGCCGGCGCGCAGCCGCACGGTGCGGATCGACAGGTATTCGACCGTGCCCGATACGCCGGCGAGCGTGACCCAGTCGCCGACCTGCATCGCGTTTTCCATCAGCAGGAAGATCCCGGTGATGAAATCCTGCACGAGCTTTTGCGAGCCGAACCCGAGCGCGACGCCGAAGATGCTGGCGCCGGCCAGCAGCGGGCCGACGTTTACGCCGAGTTCACTGAGGCCCGTCAGCACGACGACGAGCGCGATCATCACGAACAGCAGCGAGCGCAGCATCGGCAGCAGCGTGCGCAGCCGCGCCGCGCGCACCAGGTTGCCTTCGCGCGTCCAGCGTTGCAGGCGGCGCTCGATCGCGATGTTGGCCGCTTCCCACACGACGAGCGCGACGATTGCCGCGATCGCGATCGTCACCAGCGCGGACGCGAGGCGGTGGCCGATCGTGCCCGTCTCGAACGCGCGGAAGATCGGCACGCCCCAGATCTGCAGCAGCAGTACGACGGTCACGATGCCGATCGCGCCCGACACGATCTGGCGCAGCAGCGGGTAGTAGCGGTACGCGTGCAGATGAACGAGCGTGCGGTCGTCCTCGCGGCGCTGGAACAGCCGCGCGAGCGCGCCGAACACGACGATCGACACCATTCGCATCGCGATCATCACGGCGATCGAGCGGCCCCCGAGCGCGATCAGCACGCGGTAGCCGTTGTGGACGTCGAGCGCCCACACGAACCACAGCGCCATCACGATGAAGACCGAGACGGGCGCCCACGCGTCCGCGAGCGCGTTGCCGACGACGGTGAAGGTCGGCCGATCCGCGCCGGCGGCGCGGATGCGTGCCGCCACCGGCCGGCGGCACTGCAGGATCAGTACCGAGATCATCACGTGCCCGACGAGCGCGACGGCCTTCAGCAGCGCGACATGGCCGGCTTCGGTCAGGCCGAAGTTGGCGGCGATCTCGACGGCCGCCGTGCACGCGCCGACCACGATCACGATCCGCGCGATCGAGCGTTGCGCGAAATCGGCCCATGCGTCGCTGATATGCAGCAGCCGCAACTGCCGCGCATCGGGCTGGAAGAACAGTCGGCTGACGATGGTGACGAGCCGGCAGATCACGTAGATGTCGATCAATGCTTCGAGCGCGGATTCGATCGGCGTGTCCGTTTCATCGAGCAACGACATCGTCAGGCTCGCGACGCCGACGAACACGAGCAGCGGCACCGCGCGCAGCGCGAGACTCACGAGCGCGCGCGGCATCCGGTGCAGCAGCGTGGTGTGTCGGCGTGCGTGGCCTCGGCTTTGCGAGGATGGAGGGGCGGTGTCTGCCGTGCCTGCGGTTGCGGTGTCGGGCGCGGTGGACGTATCGGGCGGCGGCGTGTTGCCCTCGTCCGACGCGGCGGAATCGGACGCCGCGCGGCGCGCGGCCAATGCAGCCAGCGCGCGTCGCAGCAGCCGCTTCGCGAGCCATTCGACGAAGAGCGCGGGCACGAGCACCGCGAGGAGGATCACGAGCGTGTGAGTGAGGTCCGCACGCTGGTCGGCGCGCACGAGCCTGTCGTGCCACCAGCTTCCCACCGACCCGATATCGAGCAGCGAGCGCAGCGATTCCTGCAGTGCATTGCCGATCTGGGCGGCCCAGCGCGATCCCTGGCGAACGAGCATCGATGCGAGCCCGTTCGACGTGAGCGCCGCCGGCGCCGCGGCAGCCGATGCGCCGCTGGCAGGCGCGGCGCTTGCCGGCACGGCGGGCGCGCTCAACGCGCCGACGGCCGCGATGGCGCGCAGCGTCGTTTCGACCTGTGCGCGCTCGCGCGGGTTCTCGAGCACATTCAATGCCTGCCGCGCCTGCTGCGGCGTCAGTGCGGGCTCGGCGCCGGAGGCGGCCGACGCGGCGGCCGGAGCGGGCGCGGCCGCGTGGGCGGCCGAGACGACGGCGGCGAGCAGCCAGCCGAGGAGGAAATGTCGCATGGAGTGGGAAGGCGGTGCGTATCGTCACGCGGCCCGCCGGGCTGAACGATGGACGGAAGTTAACATGATTGCGACCGGGAGCGAATAGTTCCGTCGCCGACTATTCGGATCGGGTATGAACAGGGCTGTGCGGGCGCTGGCGGTGCATGTCCGCAAGTCATGTATCTGATACCTGATGCTGACTGCCGCCGTCCGGCATCGGCGGAAACGTCCCGCTTTCCCGATCGCAGGGGAGCCGCCTGTAACGCGTGTCTTTCGATGCCGACTCGCGATGCGTTGCCCGGCGAGCGTTCGTGCGGCCGCGACCCACGCTCGCATCACGTCATCTGAATTTGGATTCCTGATGAATCACGCTTGCTCGTCGTGAAATACCGGCAGGACATGTTCGGCGATTTCTTCGATGACATCGCGCACGGGCCGGTCCGATCCTAGGTTCAGCGTGACATGGTGCGTACCTTCCGCACGCATGTCCCGCAGGATGTCGACCAATGCGCGGCGCCCGGTTGCATAACCGAGCGGCAGCGCGGTGGCGGGCGTGTCGGGACGGGCGGCGAGGTCGAGCCGCATCGCGACGCCGAACGCGCGA
This sequence comes from Burkholderia anthinoferrum, assembly GCF_002925705.1. NCBI lineage: Bacteria > Pseudomonadati > Pseudomonadota > Betaproteobacteria > Burkholderiales > Burkholderiaceae > Burkholderia > Burkholderia anthinoferrum. The sequence continues at coordinate 648,761 of NZ_LFZP01000052.1, read as the reverse complement.
TATGCCGGCGAGGCGAGCCGGTCGACCGCCGCGCGCCACATCGAATAGCGGGCGCGCTGCGTATCGGGATCGCGGTGATACGTCATCCAGCCGATCGAATGCCGTGCGATCCAGTCCACGCTCTGTCCGCCCGAGCCGACCGCAAGCATCGGCACCGCGTCGGCGCCGCGCGGCAGCAGCGTGAATTCGGGCGCATCGGGCGGCGTTTCGTCCGGCCGCACGCGCGACGGCACGCCGAGTGCGGCCGCGACGACGTCCCAGTGCGCGCGATAGCGGTCGCGCCGCGTTTCCGCGTCCACGCCGAACGCCGCATATTCGGGCGGCCGGTCGCCGGAGCCGAGCCCGAGGATGAAGCGGCCGCCCGACAGCGTCGCGACCGACAGCGCGCCTTTGGCGATATGCAGCGGATGACGCAGCGGCAGCACGATCGCGCCGCTGGCGAGCGCGATCCGGCGGGTGCGCGCCGCGAGCGCGCCGAGCAGCACCCACGGGTCGAGGTGGCCGACCGGGTCGGGATAATCCGCGCTGTTCAGCGGCACGTCGCGAATCCACAGCGCGCGAAAGCCGAGCGAATCGGCCCGCGCCGCGAGTTCGAGCTGTTCGTTGAAGTCCGCGACGACGTGGCCGCTGCGCAGGAGCGGAAGCGTGAGGCCGATCGACAGCCGCCCGGCCGAAAACACGGGATGCGCGACGTCGGGGTGGGCGGCAGCGACGGAGGTCATGGCGGTTCCTTGGAGGCGAGGCGGCGGGAACGCGCGGCGTTCCCTATGTAAAGAGACTCTAGCGTGTTTGCGCGATGGACGAGCGGGACGGCCAAGCTCGCGCTATCCGGCCCGCGGGGACGTGCCGCGCGGCGCCAAACGTAGGGCGATCTCAAGGCGATCGTAAGGTGATCGACCGCCCGGCTCGGGGGCCGCGCGACGACGCCCGGCGGGCCCGGCGATACGTTTCAGTTTCGAAACGTTCGCGCTTTCTGGCGGGGTGCGATGCTTGTTCGCGGTCTTGCAGGTGCCCGCGAGGCCTTGCGGCATGAAGCATGGTGCGCTCCTTGCATGGTTGTATGTGCCGTGAGCGCGATCGCGGGCGAAGTCGATCCCGGCAATCGCTTCAGTGGGGCGGATGTATCGGAGACGGGGACAAGAGAATGAAAAAAGACCGAAACGCAACGAATCGTGTTGCAAACATGAATCGCCGACCTGCCAGGGTAGTCGCTTCGCCGTTGATGACGGCGACGTGAACAAGCGGCTTTCCGTTCCATCCGGGCAATCGGGTTCGTTCTGAACGACGGCGTGTATGCGTGACGCACGAGGCCGACCAGTGCCGATCGGCCGTCGACGATGAACCGCGAACGCAGGCGGATGGCCGCGGCCTGGATCCCGGAATCGTCATGCCATGGCGCCACGCACGTCGTCGCGCGGCGAATCCATTTGCACGCCGTGCATCGTGTCGGCGTGACGAGCCAGCCGAACAGGATCGAATCGGGAAAGCCGGTGACGCGCCGATGTGCGCGGCAGCGCGGAACACGAAGTCCGGGGAACGTCCGTCGATCGCGGTACGACGGGCGTCGCAACATTGTGCTGTCAGTTGATCCACTACCCCGATGGATCAATTGTTGAAGCGCCCGTCGCCGAGCGGCGATGGGCGTCTTTTTGCGGGTTTTTCGTGCCGCCGGCTTGCCGCGGCGGCCGCCCACCCGATCGCGCGGCGTTCTGTATCATGTGCTGGCATGCGTGGCCAGCCCGTGCGGGCGCACGGCCTGCCGGCACGACCGATCACGTTGCCAACATGAACGATAAAGCCTTGCCCGATTCCTCCCTCGCCGACGTCGATCCGGCCGCGCTCGATGCGCTGCACACGTTCGTCGAGCGTCATCCGCGCCTGCTCGTGCTGACCGGCGCGGGCATCAGCACCGATTCCGGCATTCCCGGCTACCGCGACCGCAACGGCCAATGGATGCGCTCGCCGCCGATCCAGCTCCAGGAATTCCTCAGCTCCGATGCCGCGCGGCGCCGCTACTGGGCCCGCAGCATGATCGGCTGGCCGGTCGTCGGGCGCGCGCGGCCGAACGGGTCGCATGTCGCGCTGGCGCGGCTCGGCGGCGCGGGCCGGATCGAGCGCCTCGTCACGCAGAACGTCGACGGCTTGCATCAGCGCGCGGGCAGCGACGACGTGATCGAGCTGCACGGCGGCATCAACGGCGTGACCTGCCTCGACTGCGGCGCGCATCACGCGCGCGCGACAATCCAGGCCGTGCTCGAAGTCGACAATCCGGATCTGCTGGGCGCGCAGGCCGAGCCGGCCGCGGACGGCGACGCGCATCTCGAATGGGCCGCGCTCGATACGTTCCACATCCCGGCGTGCCCCGCGTGCGGCGGGCTGCTGAAGCCGGCGGTGGTGTTCTTCGGCGAGAACGTGCCGCGCGAGCGCGTGGCGCTGGCGTCGCAGGCGCTCGACGCGGCCGACGCGCTGCTCGTCGTCGGCTCGTCGCTGATGGTGTATTCCGGCTACCGCTTCTGCGTGTGGGCGCAGGCGCAGCGCAAGCCGGTTGCCGCCCTCAATCTCGGCCATACGCGCGCCGACCCGATGCTGACGCTGAAGGTCGAGGCGCACTGCGCCCCCGCGCTCGACGCGCTCGTGGCGCGGCTGGGGCTCGGAAGCAACAGCCACACGACGGAGCATGCATCGTGACCGGCGCCGCTTCCTCGCCCGATCCGTCCGCGCGGCTGTCGGCGCCGGCGGCCGAACGCAATCGCGGGCCGATCCTCGACGTGCTGCGCCGCGTGCTGCCGGCGAGCGGCAGCGTGCTCGAAATCGCGAGCGGCACCGGGCAGCACGTCGTTCACTTCGCGCAGGCGTTGCCGGGCCTGCACTGGCAGCCGAGCGATCCCGACGCGCAGGCGCGGCGCTCGATCGCGGCGTGGATCGCGCACATGGGCCTCGCGAACGTCGCCGGCCCGCTGGCGTTCGACGTGCGCGATACGCCGTGGCCGGTCGCGGCGCTCGACGCGATCGTCTGCATCAACATGATCCACATCTCGCCGTGGGCCTGTACGGAAGCGCTGTTCGCGGGCGCGTCGCGCGTGCTGAGGCCGGACGGCGTGCTGTTCCTGTACGGCCCGTACCGTCGCGAAGGCCGCCATACGGCGCCGTCGAACGCGGCCTTCGACCAGCAGTTGCGCGGCCGCGACCCGTCGTGGGGCGTGCGCGATCTCGAGACGGTGGTCGCGCTCGGGCTCGATCGCGGGCTCGACTGCCGCGAGGTCGTCGAGATGCCGGCGAACAACCTGAGCGTCGTGTTCCGGCGTCTGCCGCTCGCGGAGCAATGACACGCAAGCGCGCAGCGCCGCCGGGTTTCCTCTATCCTTTCGCCTGTGCGCGCGGCCCGGCTCGGGTCGTGCCCCGTTTTTTCCGGAGAATTGACTAATGGGCAAACAAGCAATCGGTGTGATCGGGCTCGCGGTGATGGGCCGCAATCTCGCACTCAATATCGAGAGCCGCGGTTACGCGGTATCGGTGTACAACCGCAGCCGCGAGAAAACCGACGAACTGATCGCCGAATTCCCCGGCCGCAATCTGGTGCCGACCTATACGCTCGAGGAGTTCGTCGCGTCCCTCGAAACGCCGCGCCGGATCCTGATGATGGTGAAGGCCGGGGAAGCGACCGATGCGACGATCGCATCGCTCAAGCCGCTGCTCGAGAAGGGCGACGTGCTGATCGACGGCGGCAACACGCACTTCACCGACACGATCCGCCGCAACCAGGAACTCGCGCAGTCGGGCCTGCATTTCATCGGCACCGGCGTGTCGGGCGGCGAAGAGGGCGCGCTGCGCGGCCCGTCGATCATGCCCGGCGGCCAGCGCGACGCGTACGACCTCGTCGAGCCGATCCTCAAGCAGATCGCCGCGAAGGCGCCGTCGGACGGCGAGCCGTGCGTCGCGTACATGGGCCCGGACGGCGCGGGCCACTACGTGAAGATGGTCCACAACGGCATCGAATACGGCGACATGCAGCTGATCGCTGAAAGCTACTCGGTGCTGAAGGACGTTGCGGGCCTGACCAACGACGAACTCGGCGCCGTGTACACCGAATGGAACCAGGGCGAGCTCGACAGCTACCTGATCGAGATCACGTCGAAGATCTTCGGGAAGAAGGACGAAGAGACCGGCAAGCACCTCGTCGACGTGATCCTCGATCGCGCCGCGCAGAAGGGCACGGGCAAGTGGACGAGCCAGAACGCGCTGGATCTCGGCGTGCCGCTGCCGCTCATCACCGAGTCGGTGTTCGCGCGCGTGCTGTCGTCGCTGAAGACCGAGCGCGTCGCGGCCAGCAAGATCCTGTCGGGCCCGGCCGCCGCGCCGTTCGACGGCGATCGTGCCGCGTTCGTCGAAGCGGTGCGCCGCGCGCTGTATCTGAGCAAGGTGATCTCGTACGCGCAGGGCTTCGCGCAGTTGCGCACGGCGTCGGAAGAATACGGCTGGAACCTCGACCTCGGGACGATCGCGAAGATCTTCCGCGCGGGCTGCATCATCCGCGCGCGCTTCCTGCAGAAGATCACCGACGCCTATGCGAAGGATCCGGCGCTCGCGAACCTGCTGCTCGATCCGTATTTCAAGGACATCGCCGCGAACTACCAGACGGCGCTGCGCGACGTCGTGGTGGCCGCGGTGAAGGCCGGCGTGCCGGTTCCCGCCTTCGCATCGGCGGTCGCGTATTTCGACAGCTATCGTTCCGAGCGGCTGCCGGCGAACCTCGTGCAGGCGCAGCGCGACTTCTTCGGCGCGCACACGTTCGAGCGCACCGACAAGCCGGGCAGCTTCCACGCGAACTGGTCGTAACCGGTTTGCGGCGGCATTGTTGCGAAAATCTATTCTTTGAATAGGGTTTTTCTATCCCGGATGCTGACATTGTTGGCTCCGGGGAAACAGTGTTTTCGCTCTTTCATGGTTTTCCCTAGGTGCTGTCGGGACTAAACTCTGTTCCATCGCTGCAGACATGGTGTGTGCGGCGGAGCAAAAAAATCCCGGAGGTAATCATGAAATCGCTGATCGCAACGTTCGCTGCTGCTGCTGTCCTCGCCGTTCCCGCCGTCTCGTTCGCCCAACAAAACGCGCCCGTCACCCGTGCCCAGGTGAAGGCCGAGCTGGTCCAGCTGCAACAGGCCGGCTACAAGCTGGGCAGCGACCGGACGAACTACCCGGAAGGCATCCAGGCTGCTGAAGCCCGCGTGAACCCGCAACAGAACGTCGCCGCGGCCGACACGACCGGCTACGGTGCGCAACCGGCCGCCGGCCAGGAATCGGGCGCGCCGGCTCCGGCCAAGACCGGCTGGCAAGTCAAGCGCGTCTCGGACGGCGCACCGGTCTACAAGGGTCGTTAATGGTACGGCCGCGCTGGCGACCGCATCCGACCCTCTGTCGTACAAAAGCCCGTCGTGCCGCTATGCGGTACGGCGGGCTTTTTCATTGGCGGCGCGCGATGCGCGGCCGTTCAGTGCAGCGGGCGCCTGCCGCGCCCGATATCGCGGAACAGCGCTTCGGCCGGTTCCAGTACCTGCAGCCACGTTTCGTCGTAACCGCTCAGCGTATCGAGCGCGTCGCGCAGCCGCTCGATCGCGAGGACCGGTAGCTCGACGCTGTGGCGCGTGGCGCCGGTCAAATGCGTGACGCTCGCCAACTGGACGAGCGCATCGGCCGCTTCGGCGACGTCGGTCGCGAACAACAGGTGCCGGTTGAGCAATTCGACCAGACCGCTGGAACCGGCGAAATCGTCGGCGTCGAGCTGCACGGAGAGAAACATCGCGTTGTTCATTGTCATCCTCGTCGTTGTCGTTGGATTCGCGCTGCGCATCACCGAGTATAGGCGGGGATCGAAGCGGACAATATGACGGCGCCGAGACCGCGGGCAAGGGCGGCCGCGCCAGCGAAAAACCCCCAAAGCGCCCGCCGGCACGGCCCGCAGGCGACCGGCGCCCCCCGTGCGACGCCGCAAGATTGTTTCCGGGTCGGGCAACTGTCGGGGCCTTGACCGCGACAAATGGTATCTTTGCCGATCGGGACGACGCGAAAAAGGGGCCGGTGAGCTCATTCGCGTCGACGTTCCGCTGTGGAAACTGACGGCCGCGCAAGCGGTCGGATACTGATTGATCCGGCCGTTCGGCCGGACATCGTGCGTCGCGCGCCGGAGGGCGGCGGGCGGCGCAACGACGCAAATCCGGGAGGACCCTTGAGAGAAACTATTCCCATCCACGACACGCTCACGCGCTGGCTGCCGCAGGCGGCGCTCGTTGCCGCGGCCATCGCGCTGACGGGTTGCACGATGACGCCGTGGACCGACAACTGGCAGCCCGCCCGCCAGCCGGCGTCCACGTCGGCGGCGACGCCGGGCGTGATCGCCGGCTATTACCGCGTGAACCCGGGCGATACGCTGGCGGGCATCGCGAGCGCCTACGGGCAGCGCGTGCAGGACGTCGCCAGCTGGAACCACATGGCGCCCACCGATGCCGTGTCGCCCGGCCAGGTGCTGCGGGTCGCGCCGCCGCCGGCTGCGACCTCGTACGGGCAGCCGCCCGCGTCGGCCGCCCAGCCAGGCTCGCTCGCATGGCCGGCCACGGGTGTCGTCGCGACGCCGTTCTCGGCCGGCAAGACGCGCGGCGTCGTGATCGCCGCATCCGGGCCCGACCGTTCGGTGCGGGCCGCGGCGAACGGGCGCGTGGTATATGCCGGCTCCGGCGTCCAGGCGTACGGTCCGCTCGTGATCCTGAAGCACGACAACGGGCTCATCACGGCCTACGGACACAACGGCAAGCTGCTCGTCAACGAAGGCGACGCGGTGCGCCAGGGTCAGCCGGTCGCCGAAATGGGCACCGACGCGAGCGGTCGTTCGACGTTCGAGTTCGAAGTCCGCCAGAACGGCAAGGTCGTCGATCCGATGAACTTCCTGCCGCGCAACGGCCGCTGATCGCCGGCATCGCCACGTGTGCGCCGGGCGGCGCACACGTTCCTGCTTCTTTCCTCTTTTCCGCCTTCATCCTTCCTTAAGCGTCGCGCTGCCAGACTGTCTCGCATGATTCCCGAGCCAGCAAATGCCCAGCGCGAGCGCCGCCGCGCCGAGCGCGATCATCGAACACTGGATCGCGACCGGCAGGTACCCGTGCGGCCGCGGATCGACGAACGGATACGGATACCAGTTCTCCACCGCGCCGCGCACGAGCGTATAGCCGAGATAGACGACCGGAAAGCCGAGCCACGCGAACGCGCTGCGGCGCGGAATCGGCGAGCGCGGTTCGACATACAGCCAGTCGCACAGCACCACGAGCGGCACGATCCGGTGCAGCACCCAGTTGTTGAACGGCGGCGTGACGTGGCGCAGCGCATCGAGCCGCGCGAGCAGCAACTCGTAGACGATCGCGGTGATCAGCACGTACAGCACCGCCGCGCCGCGCATCGATTCGTAGCGGGCGGAGCCGGGGCGCGCGATGCGCGACAGCCCCGCGGCCAGCATCGCGGCCGCGTAGAGGCTGCTCAGTTGCGTGAAGTAGCTGAGGTAGTTGCCGAGATGAAAATCCGGCAGGCGCCAGTAGTCGGCGACGCTGTGCAGCGTGGTGGACACCGCGAGCAACGCGGCGATCAGCCGGTAGGCCGCAACGAAGAACGCCTTGCTCATGATGCCCGCGCGCCGTCGCACCAAAGCTTCATCGTGCCACAGCCGCCCGGGCGCGCGATGCGGATTTTCCATAGGGCGGCCATTGTGCGGCGCGCGTCGACGATGGATCGGATATTTGACCGCGTCGTGCAAAGCCGGACGCCCGTGCGGCTACAATCGTCACAGCTTTGCCGGGCGCAGGCCGGTGGCCCGCACCTCTCCCCGAATACGACACGAGACGAAGCATGAAAAACATCCTCGCGAAACAGACGCGCTACAGCTCGCCCGCGATCTTCTTCCACTGGGCCGTCTTCCTGCTGGTCGCGCTCGCCTATCTGGCCATCGAGATCCGCGGACCGAAGGGCAGCGACAGCCGCGCGTTCTGGATGAACGTGCATGTGACGGCCGGTACGTGCGTCCTCGTGCTGTCGGTGCTGCGCGTGCTGTGGCGCGTCGTCAGCCGCGTGCCGGAACCGGTTGCGCAGGCGGCGCTGCTGCGCTGGCTGTCGAAGCTCGCGCATTTCGCGCTTTATGCGTTCATCATCGCGCAGCCGCTGCTCGGCATCATGACGATCAACATGGGCGGCAAGCCGGTGTCGCTCGACTGGCTCGGCGTGTCGTTTACGCTGTTCGGCCCCGACAAGGCACTGCGGCCGACGATCAAGGAAGCGCACGAGCTGATCGGCAACGCGTTCTACTTCGTGATCGGCCTGCATGCGCTGGCCGCGCTCTATCATCACTTCATCCGGCGCGACGACGTGTTGCGGCGCATGGCGCCCTGATCATCCGCCGCCGGCCCGCATCGCATGGGGGGGGGCGCATGGTTGTGTTGACAACCATGCGCCCCCGGTTCGTTTACCGTCGTCCGCACTGGTCATCGCGTTGAACATTCTGTAACATCTCGGCTGTTTTTACGTTCCGCTTACGCGTCGCCGTCCATGCTGTACCGACATCGTCACCTGACTGCCTGGCTTGGCCTGCTCGCGATCTGGATCGCGATCGCGGCGCCGCTGGTGTCGCAGTGGCGTATCGCGCAGGCGGCCACGCCCGAGGCGATCGTCTGCAGTACCGAGCATGGTGCGCATCGTTCATCCGATGCGGGCGGCGTGCACGATCATGCGCTGCATCTCGACGCGTGCGGCTACTGCGCTTTCTTGGCGCATAGCCCGGCGATCGGCGCGCCTGCCGCCGCGTCGGTCGAATCCATTCCCGTCGTTTCCGTTGCCGCCGCCGCGTCGTCTGCCGTCGCGGCGCACAGCGACCGCTATCCGCGCACCTATCCGCGCGCACCGCCCGAGCGCGCCTGACGCGTTTCTTTCCGTTCCTATCACCGCCGATATCCGTGCGGCCCGCCAAGGCCGCGTGGAGGGCGTCACTCGGGCTTTCGATCATGACCCATTCCCAGTTGCGTGCGCCGCGGGCGCCCCGCAATGCCCGTGCGCGGCCTCTGCCGCGCATGCTGAAACTTACCGTTCCCGCGCTGGCCGTCGGCGCGCTCGCCGCGAGCACCGCCGCGGCCGAAACCGTGCCTGCTGCCGGCGCGGCGACGGCCGACGCGGCCGCGCTGTTGCCGCCCGTCGAAGTCGTCGCGTCGCCGCTGTCGACGCCGCTCGTCGTCGTCACGGATCCGAAGGCGCCGCGCCAGCCGCTGCCCGCCAGCGACGGCGCCGATTACCTGAAGACGATCCCCGGCTTCACGTCGATCCGCAGCGGCGGCACGAACGGCGACCCCGTGCTGCGCGGGATGTTCGGGTCGCGGTTGAACATCCTGGCGAACGGGATACCGACGCTCGGCGCGTGCCCGAACCGGATGGATGCGCCGACGTCGTACATCGCACCGGAAAGCTATGACAAGGTCACCGTCGTGAAGGGGCCGCAGACCGTGCTGTACGGTCCGGGCGCGTCGGCCGGCACCGTGCTGTTCGAACGTGTGACACCGCGTTTCGAGCGCCCCGGCATGCGCTTCGACGGCAGCCTCGTCGGCGGGTCGTTCGGCCGCAACGACCAGAACGTCGACCTGAGCGCCGGCACGCCGGACGTCTATGGCCGCGTGACCGCGAACCACGCGCATTCGCAGGACTACCACGACGGCAACGGCAACACCGTGCCGTCGCAGTGGGACAAGTGGAACGCCGATGCGGCGCTCGGCTGGACGCCCGACGACCATACGCGCGTCGAGCTGACCGCCGGCACCGGCGACGGCTATGCGCGCTACGCCGGCCGCGGGATGGACGGTGCGCATTTTCGCCGCGAGACGTTCGGCCTGTCGTTCGACAAGCGGCATCTTGGCGACGTGCTCGACCGGATCGAGGCGCGCGTGTACTACAACGAAGCCGATCACGTGATGGACAACTACACGTTGCGGCAGCCTGACCCGACGAGCAGCATGCCGATGCGGATGGCCGCGGACGTGCGGCGCCGCACGGTCGGCGCGCGTGCGGCCGCGACGTTCCGCTTCGGCGACGACGTCAAGCTCGTCACGGGCGTCGATGCGCAATCGAACCGGCTCGATTCGCGTTCGTCGATGGGGCGGCAGAACTACCGCGACCAGCCGTGGAATGCGCAGGCGACGATGTGGAACGCGGGCGTGTTCGGCGAGCTGACGTGGTATGCGAGCGACGTGTCGCGCGTGATCGGCGGCGCGCGCGCCGACTATGCGAGCGCACGCGACAAGCGCGCGACGACGAGCGGCATGATGAAGAGCAAGCCGAACCCGACTTTCGACGACGACCGGTCGAGGGTGCTGCCGAGCGGCTTCGTGCGCTACGAGCGCGATCTCGCGTCGCTGCCCGTCACGTGGTACGCCGGGATCGGCCATGCGGAGCGTTATCCGGACTACTGGGAACTGTTTTCCGCGACGCGCGGGCCGGCCGGCTCGGTCAACGCATTCTCGGCGGTGCAGCCGGAGAAGACCACGCAGCTCGATATCGGCGCGCAATACAAGAGCGACCGGTTCGATGCGTGGGTGTCCGCGTATGCGGGTTACGTACAGGACTTCATCCTGTTCAACTATGCAGCCGGCATGATGGGCGCGACCACGCAGGCCACGAACGTCAACGCGCAGATCATGGGCGGCGAAGCCGGCTTGTCGTGGCGGCCGGTCGCGCCGCTGCGCGTCGAGACGTCGCTCGCGTATGCGTGGGGGCGCAACGTGGCGAGCGGCGATCCGCTGCCGCAAATGCCGCCGCTCGAGGCGCGCATCGGGCTCGAATACACGCGCGGTGCATGGTCGGCGGGCGGCCTGTGGCGCATCGTTGCGCCGCAGCATCGCTATGCACTCAACGCGGGCAACGTGGTCGGCAAGGATTTCGGCCCGAGCGCCGGATTCGGCGTGCTGTCGCTGCATACGCAGTACAACGTCAGCAAGACCGTGCAGATCTCGGTCGGCGTCGACAACGTGCTGAACAAGGCCTACACCGAGCATTTGAACCTCGCCGGCAACGCCGGCTTCGGCTATCCGGCGAACGCGCCGGTGATGGAGCCGGGGCGTACCGCGTGGGTGCGCGTGAGCGCGAAGCTGTAGCGAGCCACGCGTGTGTGCGTCGCAGCATGCGCGTGCCTGGGCGCCGCACCGCCCGAACGGGCGGCGCGCGTCAACCGATTAGAGAACCGTATCTAGTCGGGGCGCAAACGTTCGCGAGTCGTGCTTCACTCCCGCATTCGACACACGCGGCGCGCGCGATGCGGCGTGCGTGTCGATCCGGTGTCATTCGCACCGGCAGCACAATAACCAGGAGAACATGCATGGCCAAATCGATGCGTTCCAGGGTAATGGCAGGGGCAGTGGCATGCGCGATGAGCGTCGCGCCGTTCGCGGGGACGACCGCATTGACGACGCTCGCGACGACGCATACGGCGATGGCGGCAACCGCGCCCGCCGACGACTATGCGACGACGCGCTATCCGATCATTCTCGTGCACGGGCTGACCGGCACCGACAAGTATGCAGGCGTACTCGACTACTGGTACGGTATCCAGGAGGATCTGCAGAAGCATGGCGCGACCGTCTACGTCGCGAACGTGTCGGGCTTCCAGAGCGACGACGGCCCGAACGGGCGCGGCGAGCAGTTGCTGGCCTACGTGAAGACGGTGCTCGCCGCGACTGGCGCGACCAAGGTCAATCTCGTCGGTCACAGCCAGGGCGGGCTGACGTCGCGCTATGTCGCGGCCGTCGCGCCCGATCTCGTCGCGTCGGTGACGACGATCGGCACGCCGCATCGCGGCTCCGAGTTCGCCGACTTCGTGCAGGGCGTGCTCGCGTACGATCCGACCGGATTGTCGTCGACGGTGATCGCCGCGTTCGTCAATGTGTTCGGGATCCTGACGAGCAGCAGCCACAACACGAACCAGGACGCCCTCGCCGCACTGAAGACGCTGACGACCGCGCAGGCGGCCACCTACAACCAGAACTATCCGAGCGCGGGCCTCGGCGCGCCCGGCAGTTGCCAGACCGGCGCGCCGACGGAAACCGTCGGCGGCAACACGCATCTGCTGTATTCGTGGGCCGGCACGGCGATCCAGCCGACGCTTTCCGTGCTCGGCGTGACGGGGGCGACGGACACGAGCACCATTCCGGTCGTCGATCCGGCGAACGCGCTCGACGTGTCGACGCCCGCGCTGTACGGCACGGGCACGGTGATGATCAACCGCGGCTCGGGCCCGAACGACGGGCTCGTGTCGAAGTGCAGCGCGCTGTATGGCCAGGTGCTGAGCACGAGCTACAAGTGGAACCATGTCGACGAGATCAACCAGCTGCTCGGCGTGCGCGGCGCGTATGCGGAAGATCCGGTCGCGGTGATCCGCACGCATGCGAACCGATTGAAGCTCGCGGGCGTGTGATCGATGGCGGCACGTGAAGGGCGCGCGCCGCTCGCGCGGCGCGCTGCAATCTATGGTGTCGTGGGGCTGGCGGCGATTGCCGGCGTCGCGATGTGGAGCGGTGCGGGATCGCATCGAGGCACGGGCGCGACGAGTGATGCGCAGGATGCGGCCGCGGTCGGGGGCGTGCCCACCGCCGCACCGCAGGCCGCCGCGCCGGCGAGGGCGGGCCTGCCGCCGTCGCTCGCCGGCTCCAGCGCGCCGCGGTTGCCGCTCGATGCAGGCGGCCATCTCGCGAAATCGCGCGCGGTGCGCGATTTCTTCGACTATTGCCTGACCGCGCGGAGCGACCTGAGCGCGGCCGCGCTCGACGCGTTCGTCGTCCGCGAAATCGCCGCGCAGCTCGACGGCACGGTCGCGCAGGCCGAGGCGCTCGACGTGTGGCACCGGTATCGCGCGTATCTCGACGCGCTCGCCAAATTGCCCGATGCCGGCGCGGTCGACAAGTCCGATCCGGGTGCGTTGCAGCTCGCGCTCGACCAGCGCGCGTCGCTTGCGTACCGCACGCTCGGCGACTGGAGCCAGCCGTTTTTCGGCGCGGAGCAGTGGCGGCAGCGCTACGACCTCGCACGATTGAAGATCGTTCAGGATCGCTCACTCACGGACGCGCAGAAGGCCGAGCGGCTCGCGGCGCTCGAACAGCAGATGCCGGCCGACGAACGCGCGGCGCGGCAGCGGGTGGAGCGGCAGCGCGCCGCGATCGACCAGATCGCGCAATTGCAGAAGAGCGGCGCGACGCCCGACGCGATGCGCGCGCAACTGACGCAGACCCTCGGCCCCGAGGCGGCCGCACGCGTCGCGCAGATGCAGCAGGACGACGCGTCGTGGCAGAGCCGTTACGCGGACTACGCGGCGCAGCGTGCGCAGATCGAGTCGGCCGGCCTGTCGCCGCAGGATCGCGACGCGCAGATCGCCGCGCTGCGGCAGCGCGTGTTTACGAAGCCCGGCGAGGCCGTGCGCGCGGCATCGCTCGATCGTGGAGCGGGAAGCGCGCATTGATCCGCGCGCCGCCGCGCGCGGCGGGCGTCATGCCGCGCGCGAGATGTTGCGTGGCAGATGTTGCTCGATGGCACGGGCGAGCGTGTCGAACGCGGGCCGGATGCCTTCGTGCGGGACGCATGCATAGCCGAGCAGCAAACCCTGCCGCGCGGTGTCGGCATTGCTGTAGTAGCTGGTGAGCGGGCGCACGATCACGCCGGCGTCGAATGCACTCTGCGTGACCGTGCGATCGTCGCACGCATCGGGCAGGCCGAGCACCAGGTGCAGGCCGGCCTCGTCGCCCATCACGGGCAGCGCGTCGCCGAAGCGCGCGCGGATCGCGTCGATCATCAGTTGCCGGCGCTCGCCGTACAGCGTGCGCATGCGTCTGACGTGCGACGTGAGGTGGCCGTCCATGATGAATTCGGCCAGCACGGCCTGCTGCATCAGCTGGCCTTCGCGGTACAACTCCGACAGCCCCGTGCGGAAGGTGTCGACCAGATGCTCGGGCACGACCATGTAGCCCATCCGCAGCCCCGGGAACAGCATCTTGCCGAGACTGCCGACGTAGATCACGCGGCCGCCGTCGTCGAGCCCCTGCAGCGACGCGAGCGGGCGGCTGCCGTAGCGGAATTCGCTGTCGTAGTCGTCCTCGATGATCCAGCAGCGGTGCTGGCGCGCATATTCGAGCAGCATGCGGCGCCGCGCGAGGCTCATCACCATCCCGAGCGGGTACTGGTGCGACGGCGTGACGAGCACGAGCCGCGGCGGATGCTGCATGTCGCTCGCGCGCGGGGCGAGCCCTTCCTGGTCGACCGGCACCGGCGCGAGCGTGAGGCCGGCCGCCTGCAGGACGCTGCGCACGCCCCAGTAGCACGGCTCCTCGACCCACGCGCGATCGCCGATGTCGGACAGCAGCCGCACCGCGAGATCGATCGACTGATGGATGCCGGTCGTGATGATCACCTGGTCCGGCGAGCATTTGACCGAGCGCGCGACGCGCAGGTAATCGGCGAGCGCGCGCCGCAGCGGGCGGTAGCCGCCGCCCGGCGCATAGGTCAGCAGCTCCGGATTGGCCTCCTTCCACAGCCGTGCCTGCAGGCGGCTCCACGTGCGGCTCGGGAATTCCGACACGTCCGGCACGCCCGGCATGAAGGCGCCCCACTGGCGCCGCGAGACGCCCGCATGCTCGACCAGTTGCCGCCCGCGCATCGACAGGCTGCCCTGCGCGTCGGGCGGCGGGAGTTCGCCGGCCGTTGACGGCGGCGCGGCGCCCGGTACGCGGATCGCGGCGGCGTCCGGCCGCGTGTCGGCCACGTAGGTGCCGCTGCCGGTGGTCGTCAGCACGTAGCCTTCGGCGGTCAGCTGGTCGTACACGTGCAGCACGGTATTGCGCGCGATCGACAGGTCGCCCGCGAGCGTGCGCGAACTCGGGAGCTTCGTCCCTGGCCCCAATTCCCCGGTCAGGATGGCCTGCTGCATCAGTTGCAGCAGTTGCCGGTACATCGGCTCGGACGAGCTGCGGTCCAGACGGGCGGACAGCCAGTCGGCGAGGATCACGGTATCCAAAGTGGTCCTACTAGGAATATTGAAATGGTTCCCTAGTATAGAACCGTGCGGGCCGTATAGTGGCTCGCATCTCAAAATCAATTGGCGCGGAACCAGGGGACAGCACGATGAAGTCCGATGATGTAATCGTCAGCTTTCGCGGCGTGCGGAAGACCTACGACGGCGAGACGCTGGTCGTCAAATCGCTCGACCTCGACATCCACCGAGGGGAATTCCTGACGCTGCTCGGGCCGTCCGGCTCGGGCAAGACCACCTGCCTGATGATGCTGGCGGGCTTCGAGTTCCCGACGGGCGGTGAGATCCGCCTCGACGGCGAGCTGCTGAACAACGTGCCGCCGCACAAGCGCAACATCGGCATGGTGTTCCAGAACTACGCGCTGTTTCCGCACCTGACGGTCGAGCAGAACGTCGCGTATCCGCTGACGGTGCGCAAGCTGCCGGCCGGCGAGCGTGCGGAGCGCGTCGCGCATGCGCTGAAGATGGTGCAGATGGAGCGCTTCGCGAAACGCTACCCGGCGCAACTGTCGGGCGGCCAGCAGCAGCGCATCGCGCTGGCGCGCGCGCTCGTGTTCGAGCCGAAGCTGGTGCTGATGGACGAGCCGCTCGGCGCGCTCGACAAGCAGTTGCGCGAACACATGCAGTACGAACTGAAGGCGCTGCACGAAAAGCTCGGCGTGACCTTCGTGTACGTGACGCACGACCAGGGCGAGGCGCTGACGATGTCCGATCGCGTCGCCGTGTTCGACAAGGGCATCGTGCAGCAGCTCGACACCGTCGACCGCCTGTACGAATCGCCGTGCAATGAATTCGTCGCGAACTTCATCGGCGACAGCAACCGGCTGCGCGGCACCATCGCGCGCGTCGACGGCGAATTCTGCGAGTTCCGGCTCGACGACGGCACGAAGCTCGTCGGCCGCCATATCGGCGAAGCCGCCGAGGGCGCGGCGGCCGTCGCGTGCATCCGCCCCGAACGCATGAGCCTCGCCAACGGCCTCGCGAACGGTCACCAGAACGGCGCCGCCGCCAACCGCGTGACCGGCGAGGCGCGCAGCCTCATCTATTTCGGCGATCACGTGCGCATGCGCTGCGCGCTGCCGGGCCAGGACGAATGCTTCGTGAAGGTGCCGCTCGGCACCGGCGCGCTCGACGCGTTCTCGCCCGGCGCACCCGTCTCGCTTGCGTTCTCGCCCGAACACCTGCGCGTGTTCGCGTGAGCATGGCTCACCCGGTTTCCCGTAGCACGTCGTCAACAACAAAGCCCACTTCCACCACGAGAGGAGAGGAACCATCATGAAACGAGCAAGCTTTACCGCGCGCCGCACGGCGCTCGCGCTGGCGCTGGTCGCGTTCGGCGCATCGGCCGCCGCTGCCGAACTCACGGTCGTCAACTTCGGCGGCGCGAACGGCGACGCGCAGAAGGTCGCGTTCAACCAGCCGTTCGAGAAGGCGACCGGCAACAAGGTCACGGCCGTCGAATACAACGGCGAGCAGGCGAAGGTGAAGGCGATGGTCGAGGCCAAGCACGTCAACTGGGACGTGGTCGAAGTCGAATCGGGCGACCTGAACCGCGGCTGCGACGAAGGGTTGTACGAGAAGCTCGACTGGTCGAAGATCGCGAAGAAATCCGACCTGATTCCGGAATCGCCGCAGGTGTGCGGCGTCGGCTTCTTCGTATGGTCGACCGCGCTGTCGTACAACGCGGACAAGCTGAAGACCGCGCCGACCGGCTGGGCCGATTTCTGGAACGTGAAGAAATTCCCCGGCAAGCGCGGGATGCGCAAGGGCGCGCGCTACAACCTCGAATTCGCGCTGATGGCCGACGGCGTCGCGACGAAGGACGTCTACAAGGTGCTCGGCACGAAGGCCGGCCAGGATCGCGCGTTCAAGAAGCTCGACGAGCTGAAGCCGTACATCCAGTGGTGGGAAGCGGGCGCGCAGCCGCCGCAGTTCCTGGTGGCCGGCGACGTCGTGATGTCGACCGCGTACAACGGCCGCATCGACGCCGCGCAGAAGGAAGGCAAGAACCTGAAGGTCGTGTGGAACGGCAGCATCTACGACCTCGACTACTGGGCGATTCCGAAGGGTTCGCCGAACAAGGCGCTCGCCGAGCAGTACATCGCGTACACGCTGACGCCGAAGCCGCAGCAGGCGTATGCACAGCACATCGCGTACGGCCCGGCGAACGTCGCCGCGATCAAGTCGCTCGACGCGAAGACGCTCGCGAACCTGCCGAACTCGCCGGCCAACGGCAAGAACGCGGTACTGGAGGACATCGGCTTCTGGACCGACCACAGCGACGAGCTCGAACAGCGCTTCGCCGCGTGGGCCACGAAGTAACCGGTCGGGCATCCTGAAGGATGCCGTGATGCAACCGGCCGCGCGACGCGTCGAACCCGTCGCGCGGCCTTCCGCCGGAACGTGCCCGGCCGGAGAGAACCGTTGAATACGATCACGATCGCGCCTTCCTCGCCGTCGACCGCCGCGCTCAAGCGCGAGCTGAAGGCCGCCGAGGCGCGCAAGCGCACGATGGCGCTGCTGCTGGTCGCGCCGCTCGCGATTTTCCTGCTGCTGATCTTCGTCGTGCCGATCGGCACGCTGCTCACGCGCGCGGTGCAGAACCCGGAAATCGCGACCGCGTTGCCGAACACGGTCGCCGCGTTGTCGGGCTGGGACCGCAAGACGCCGCCGGCGGACGCCGCGTATGTCGCGCTCGCGGCCGACATGACGAAGGTGGCCGACAGCGAGGCGATGGGCGCGCTCGCGCGGCGCCTGAACACCGAGATTCCCGGCTATCGCTCGCTCGTCGCGAAGACGGCGCGCGCGATGCCGTTCAAGGGCGACGGTAACGCGGGCGACGCGGCGCTGACGCCCGCGCAGACGCGCGCGAAATTCATCGATCTCGATGCGCGCTGGGGCGAGCTCGCGTACTGGCAGGCGATCGCGAAGAACGGCAGCCAGGTGTCGCCGTTCTATCTGCTCGCCGCGCTCGACCACAAGCAGGACGGCTTCGGCCATATCGTGCAGGCCGATCCCGATCAGTCGATCTACCTCGCGATCTTCGGGCGCACGTTCGTGATCGGCATCGCCGTCACGCTGTTCGCGCTGCTGCTCGGCTATCCGCTCGCGTACTGGATCTCGACGCTGTCGGAACGGCGCGCGAACCTCGTGATGATCCTCGTGCTGATTCCGTTCTGGACGTCCGTGCTGGTGCGCGTCGCCGCATGGATCGTGCTGCTGCAGAGCGAAGGGCTCATCAACACGGCGCTGATCGGCAGCGGGCTGATCTCGCATCCGCTCACGCTGCTGTTCAACCGCGTCGGCGTGTACATCTCGATGACGCACATCCTGCTGCCGTTCATGATCCTGCCGCTTTACAGCGTGATGAAGTCGATTCCGCCGACCTACCAGCGTGCGGCCGTGTCGCTCGGCAGCCATCCGTTCGCCGCGTTCTGGCGCGTGTACGTGCCGCAGACGTATCCGGGCGTCGGCGCGGGCGCGCTGCTCGTGTTCATCCTCGCGATCGGCTACTACATCACGCCCGCGCTGCTCGGCGGGCCGAACGACCAGATGGTCAGCTACTACGTCGCGTACTTCACGAACGTGACGATCAACTGGGGCATGGCGTGTGCGCTCGGCGGGCTGCTGCTCGCGGCCACGCTCGTGCTGTACGCGGTGTACGGGCGCTTCACGCGCACCAACGTGAGCCTCGGCTGAGCGCCGGGCACAGGGAAACGGGAAGGGGATGCCGACCATGAAACTCGCCAGGCCGCTGTTCGCGCCGCACATGTCGTTCGTCGAGCGCGCGTGGTACGTCGCGTTGCGCGTGCTCGTCGTGCTGACGCTGCTGTACCTGATCCTGCCGGTGCTCGCGATCGTGCCGCTGTCGTTCTCGTCGAGCACGTTCCTCGTGTATCCGATTCCAGGCTTTTCCACGCGCTGGTACGAGAACCTGATCGCGTCGGACGAGTGGCGGATGGCCGCGAAAAACAGCTTCATCGTCGCGCCGTCGGCGACCGTCGTCGCGACCGTGCTCGGCACGCTCGCGGCCATCGGCCTGACCAAGGCCGACTTCCGCGGCAAGGCGTTGCTGATGGCCGTGCTGCTGTCGCCGATGATCGTGCCCGTCGTCGTGGTCGGCGTCGGCATGTACCTGTTCTTCGCGCCGCTCGGGCTCGCGAATACCTACACGGGGCTGATCGCCGCGCACGCGGCGCTCGGCGTGCCGTTCGTCGTGACGACGGTGGCCGCGACGCTGCAGGGCTTCAACCAGAACCTCGTGCGCGCGAGCCTGTCGCTCGGCGCGAATCCGGTGTCGACCTTCTTCCGCGTGACGCTGCCGGTGATCGCGCCGGGCGTGATGTCGGGCGCGCTGTTCGCGTTCGCGACGTCGTTCGACGAAGTGGTCGTCACGCTGTTTTTCGCGGGCGCGGACCAGACGACGCTGCCGCGCCAGATGTTCACGGGCATTCGCGAGAACATCAGCCCGACGATCGCCGCGCTCGCGACGATCCTGATCATTTTCTCGACGAGTTTGCTGCTCGCGCTCGAATGGCTGCGCGGCCGCAATGCGCGGCGTGCGGTGTCGTAAATGGCGGCGGCCGGCCGCGTGCCGTCCGGCGGGGCCGCGAGTGCGCCGGTCGTTGCGTCTGCATCGATGGCGCGCGCCCGCCGCGGCGCACCGAATCTTTCGTTTCGCTGACTGACGAGGCGGCCGCCTGCACGTTCGATGCGGCTCTGCAACAATACGGCTCGCGGTGCCGCGCGTTCCCGTGCTGCTGCACGGGGCGTCCGGCGCCGCGCCGCTCAATCCGCGACGCCGCGCGTCGCTCGTCAGCCGAGCCCATCTTGTCCGAATTCGCTTCCCCCGCCGGCGCGCACGAGCCGGCCGTCAACTGGCGCGCGATGTCCGCCGTGCTGCTGGCCGTCGCGCTCGCGACGCTCGACACCGCGATCGCGAACACCGCGCTGCCCGCGATCGCCGCCGACCTGCACGCGTCGCCGGCCGCGTCCGTGTGGATCATCAACGCGTACCAGCTCGCGATGGTCGCGACGCTGCTGCCGTTCGCGTCGCTCGGCGACATCGTCGGCCACAAGCGCGTGTATGTCGCCGGGCTGGCGGTGTTCACGCTGGCGTCGCTCGGTTGTTCGCTCGCGGCCACGCTGCCGATGCTGACGGCCGCGCGCATCGTGCAAGGCTTCGGCGCGAGCGCGATCATGAGCGTGAACGTCGCGCTGATCCGCGGCCTGTTCCCCGCGCACCGGCTCGGGCGCGGCGTCGGCTTCAACGCGCTCGTCGTCGGCGTGTCGTTCGCGGTGGGGCCGACGATCGCGTCGCTGATTCTCTCGGTGGCCGCATGGCCGTGGCTGTTCGCGGTGAACGTGCCGCTCGGCGTGTTCGCGCTCGCCGTGGCGATTCCGTCGCTGCCGCGGACGGCGCGCGGCAAGCATGTATTCGATCCGGTCGCCGCGCTGTTCAACGTGATCACGTTCGCATCGCTGATCTTCGCGCTCGGCGAATTCGCGCAGCGCGGGCCGCGCTCCGTCGTGTTCGCGGCGGCCGCGGTGGCATTCGCGTTCGGCTGGCTGCTGATCCGCCGCCAGGCCGGGCACCCGGCGCCGATGCTGCCGATCGACCTGTTCCGCCGGCCCGTGTTCACGCTGTCCGCGCTGACCGCCGTGTGCGCGTTCGCCGCGCAGGGGCTTGCGTTCGTGTCGCTGCCGTTCTATTTCGAAACCGTCCTGCATCGCAGCGCGGTCGAAACGGGCTTCCTGATGACGCCGTGGTCGGCGGTCGTCGCGCTCGCCGCGCCGATCGCGGGGCGGCTGTCGGATCGTTATCCGCCCGGGCTGCTCGGCGCGATCGGCCTCGCGCTGCTGAGTGCGGGGATGGTGTCGCTCGCCGCGCTGCCGGTGTCGCCGGGCGTCGTCGACATCGGCTGGCGGATGATGCTGTGCGGCGCGGGCTTCGGCTTCTTCCAGTCGCCGAACCTGAAGGCGCTGATGTCGAGCGCGCCGCCCGAACGCAGCGGCGGCGCGAGCGGGATCATCGCGACCGCGCGGCTGATCGGGCAGGCCACGGGCGCGGCGCTGGTTGCATTGTCGTTCGGGATCGCGGGCCGCCACGGGCCGACGCTTGCGTTGATGCTCGGTGCGGGGTTCGCGGGCGCGGCGAGCGTCGCGAGCGGGCTGCGGCTGTTCGCGCCGTCGCATCGGGCCGGCGCGCCGGTCGTGTCGGAGCGCGTGAAGGAGCCGGCGGCGGAGTAGCGCGCGGCACGGTCACAGCCGGCGCGCGGCAAGCCATCGCCGCGCGCCGGCTTTCATGCATCGCTCAGAACCCGCCCGACTTGATCAACTGGTTGAGGTTCGCGATGTTCAGGCTGCCGAAGCCGGTCGTCAGATCCCAGCCGGTGCCGGCCTTGTAGCCATACCCCTGATAGCCGTTGTTGCCCGACACGACGTCATAGCGCACGAGCGACGGATGCGACGGAATGTCCGCATAGAAGTTGCCGGCCGGGAAGCCGAGGCCCGTGCCGTTCGCCGCGAGCAGCCGCGCCCAGAAGCCCGTGAAGATCGGTGCGGCGAGACTCGTGCCGCCGATCTGCTGCAACTGGCCGTAGTTATAGATGTACGCGCCCGTGCTTTGCGCGGCATCGAACGCGACGTCCGGCAACCGGCGATTGCTGCCCGATTGCCACGACGGCGCGGGCAGGATCGAGCTGACGCCGCCGCCCGTTGCCCACAGCTTGCCGTTCGAATCGAGCCCTTCGTTCCACACGGTCTCGTTCGAGAACGCACCGGCCGACGTCGTGTACAGCGTCGTGCCGCCGATCGCGAGCACGTGCGGCGACGAAGCCGGCCACGACACCGTGTAGTTCGAGCCGTCCGGATAGCCGCGGTTGTTGCACTCGTACACGCCTTCGTCGCCCGACGATACCGAGAACGTCTGGCCTTGCGCGGCTGCCGTCGTGAAGATCTGTTCCTCGGCGTCGAGCGTGCCGTCCGCGTCCGCATCGGTTTCGCACCAGCCGAGCGAGACGTTGATCACCTTCGCGGTGTTGTCCGACACCGCGCGGTTGAACGCCTGCGTGAGGCCGGTGTTGCCGGCGGCGTTCAGGTCCGCCATGTAGAACACGAGCTTGCCGACCTGGCCGCCGGCCGAGCCGACGATCGACTGGCTGTCGAGATCCCATTCGCCCTGGCCGTCCTGGTCGTCGGCGTAGCTGCCGCCCGTGCCGTTGGTCTTGACGGTCTGCGTCGAGACCGTGCCGTAGCCGTTGCTCGACGTGAACTGCTTCAGGTCCTGCAGCGTCTGCGACACGCCGCCGATCGTGATGATGCCGACGGTCACGCCGGCGGCGGTCGGCACGCCGGTCGCGTTGTAGAGGCCCGGGAATTCCTTCGGATAGTGGCCTGTCGCCGTGCCGGCCGCGAGCGCCTGCGGCTTCGCCACGTTGCCGATGCGCAGCATCGGCCGCGCCCGCGCGACACTTTGCAGCCCGAGCACCGAGCCGACGACGTCGCCGAGTGCGCGCGGCACCTGCGCGGTCGACGTGTTCGCGAAACCCGAGCGGCCCGCGTACTGGAAGTGCACGAGCGACGTGTTGAACGCGGCCTTCACCGTGCCGGCCGTGCCGCTGGCGGAGACCAGCAGGCGGTTCGGCGCGACCTCGACATTCGTGAAGCCGCTCTTGTGCAGATAGTCGACGACCGACTTCACCTGCGCATCGGTCGGCGCGTAGTCCGCGAGGAACTGCTCGTGCGTCAGGTACTGGCGGTAATGCGCGCTGCCGGGCCGGTTCACGTCGCGCGCCAGCTGCTTGAGCTGCGCGGCGTTGCGCAGCTTCAGGCTGACGACGACGTTGGTCGTCTCGCCGGCCGCGAGTTCGAGCGACGGCGCCGCACTGCGCGCCATCAACTGCGGGCCGGTCAGAAAGGCTTTCGTATGGGTATCGACCCAATCCGTCGCCGCATGCGCCGCAGCGGCGGCGAACACGAGCGGTGCCACGCACGCCAGGCGGCGGGGCGACGGAAGGGGAAGGGCAAACCAGGCGTTCCTTTTCATCGGGAGTCCTTTTTTAGGAGAGGCGACGTTACTGGAACCCCCGGCCCTTGTGGGGCCGCGAGCGGTGACGAGCGTAGGGCGTCGATGCCGTTCGGGTAGCTGCCAGTTTCCATAGCTGTCAGTTCTGACAACCGGACGCATGGCGGGCACGCGCGGCGGCGTACGCGACGGCGATGGTGGGCCCGGTGAGCGAACCGGTTTGCGGTACGACGGCGCGGCAACGCGCGTCGCTCGCACACACGAGCCGTTCGTTGCAGCATCGGAATGTGCGCGGTCCCGGAAGGGCGCGCCGCATGGATGCATGGCGTGTGCGTGTCAATGGCTGCGCGCCGTATCGCACTATGTGGTCATTGGAAGCGACTCGTCAGGAACGGATTCGCGCATGCACAACGACGGGGCCGGTGGAGCCCGGATGTTTCCCGAACTGTGGAACAGCGCGCCGGGCAGTCTTGCAGGCGGCTTTCGGATCGCGTGGCGCGACTGCGGATTAGAGGAGAGTCTCGAATTCGACGAAGGCCGCGTGCCGGCGCGACCGAGCGATGCGTGCGCCGAATCGAACGGCGCCGTTCGCGAAATCCCGCCTTGACTCGAGCCGATCAGCGGATATTCTTGAATTCATAACCACAGAGTTATGAATTGTGACCGATATGCAGAATGCACACGACACGCTTTTCCGGACACTCGCCGATCCGACGCGCCGCGCGCTTTTCGAGCGGCTGTGCGCGGAGGGCGAGCTGACGGTTGCCGCGCTCACGGCCGATGCGGGCGTGTCGCAGCCGGCCGTGTCGAAGCACCTTGGCGTACTGAAGCAGGCCGGGCTCGTGAACGACCGTCACGAAGGCCGGCAGACGCACTACAGCGCGCAGCCGCAGGCGCTGGCCCCGTTGATCGACTGGACGAGCCAGATGGCGGGCTTCTGGCGGAGCCGGTTCGATGCCCTTGAAGATCTGCTCAAAAGGATGGATCAGTAATGAACCAAGCCACTACCGAAACCCGCTCCGTCGTCGTCGACCGGGAGCTGCCCCATCCGCCGGAGAAGATCTGGCGCGCGCTCACCCAACCGCACCTGATCGAGGCGTGGCTGATGAAGAGCGACTTCGAGCCCGTCGCGGGCCGGGCGTTCAGCTTCCGGGCGGACTGGGGCTCGGTCGACTGCACGGTCCTCACGATCGAGCCGCACCGCGCGCTGTCCTATACGTGGGCCGCCCACGGCCTCGAAAGCGTCGTGACGTGGACACTCACGCCGACGCCTGCCGGCACGCGCCTGCGCATGGAGCAGGTCGGCTTCCGGCCCGATCAGGAGCAGGCGTATCGCGGCGCGCAGTACGGCTGGGTACGGTTCCTCGACGCGCTCGAACAGGTGCTGGCGCGCCCCGACGCGCAAACGGAGGCCCGCGCATGAGTACGCGTGCCAACGAGCTGCAACCGTCCGAGCGCATCGACGCGCTGATCGCCGGCATCGCCGACTGGCGCGGCGAGACGCTCGCCGACCTGCGCCAGACGATCCTCGATGCGCAAGCGGGCATCGTCGAGGAATGGAAGTGGATGGGCAGCCCCGTGTGGTCGTGCGACGGGATGATCGCGGTCGCGAACGCGCACAAGGGCAAGGTGAAGCTGACGTTCATGCACGGCGCGCACCTGCCCGATCCCGACGGGTTGTTCAATGCGGGCCTCGAAGGGAACGCGCGTCGCGCGATCGATTTTGTCGAAGGCGACGAGATCGACAAGCGGGCCTTGAAGCACCTCGTGCGTGCGGCAATCGAATACAACCGCATGCATTTGAAGAAGAACGCGCGAGGGGCGGCCGCGAAGGCGCGCGGCGACAAGGCGGCGTAAGGCCGCATCGAGCACCGGCGAAAAAAAGCCCGACACGAGGTCGGGCATCCAAATCGGCCGCAACCGCCCGCGAGGCGGCTGCGGCACCTGCAACAGGCAGCGCTTACGCTGCGAGCAGCGAGCGCAGCACGAACGGCAGGATCCCGCCGTGCTTGTAGTAGTCGACTTCGATCGGCGTATCGATGCGCAGCAGCACCGGCACGCGCTGCGTTTCGCCGTTCTTGCGATGGATCACGAGCGTGACGTCCTGCTGCGGCTTGAAATCGTCGCCGAGGCCTTCGATGTCGTACGTCTCTTCGCCGGTGATGCCGAGCGACTGGACGCTGTCCGCGCCCTTGAACTGCAGCGGCAGCACGCCCATGCCGACCAGGTTCGAGCGGTGGATGCGCTCGAAGCTGCGTGCGATCACGGCCTTCACGCCGAGCAACTGCGTGCCCTTCGCGGCCCAGTCGCGCGACGAGCCCGTGCCGTACTCCTCGCCCGCGAACACGACGGTGGGCGTGCCGGCGGCGACGTACCGCATCGCCGCGTCGTAGATCGACTGCTGTTCGCCGCTCGGCTGGTGGATCGTCAGGCCGCCTTCGACGCGCGTGCCGTCCGGCTTCGCCGGGATCATCAGGTTCTTGATCCGGACGTTCGCGAACGTGCCGCGCATCATCACGTCGTGGTTGCCGCGGCGCGAGCCGTAGCTGTTGAAGTCGGCCTTCTGCACGCCGTTTTCCTTCAGCCACTTGCCGGCCGGCG
The DNA here is from genome assembly GCF_002925705.1 of Burkholderia anthinoferrum. Classification (NCBI taxonomy): domain Bacteria; kingdom Pseudomonadati; phylum Pseudomonadota; class Betaproteobacteria; order Burkholderiales; family Burkholderiaceae; genus Burkholderia; species Burkholderia anthinoferrum. The sequence goes on along the minus strand of NZ_LFZP01000052.1, from coordinate 623,052 downwards.
AATCTTCCTTGATCGAGCCTGCCGGGCTGATGTGGTCGGTCGTGACCGAATCGCCGAAGATGCCCAGCGCGCGCGCGCCCTTGACGGTCGGGATCGACGCGGCCGGTTCCATCGAGAAGTCGTTGCCGAAGAACGGCGGCTCGGCGATGTACGTCGATTTCGGCCAGTCGTAGACCTCGCCCGTTTCGCCCTCGATCTTGCTCCAGAGGTCGCCCTTCTTGGTCAGCTTCGAGTAGTTGTCCTCGAACTTCTTCGGATCGAGCGCGAACTTGAGCAGCGCGTGGATCTCGTCGCTCGTCGGCCAGATGTCGCCGAGGTAGATGTCGCGGCCGCCCTTGCCCTTGCCGACCGGCTCGGTCATCAGGTCGCGCGTGATGTTGCCGGCGATCGCGTACGCGACGACGAGCGGCGGCGACGCGAGGAAGTTCGCGCGGATGTTCGGGTGGATGCGTGCTTCGAAGTTACGGTTGCCCGACAGCACGGCCGCCGCGACGATGTCGTTCTTCGTGATCGCTTCGTTCAGCTCCGGCGTCAGGTCGCCCGCGTTGCCGATACAGGTCGTGCAGCCGTACGCCGCGACTTCGAAGCCGAGCTTCGACAGGTAGGGCAGCAGGCCCGTCTTCGTCAGGTATTCGGTGACGATGCGCGATCCCGGCGCGAGCGAGGTCTTGATCTTCGGATCGACCGTGAGGCCGGCCTCGACCGCCTTCTTCGCGAGCAGGCCGGCCGCCAGCAGCACGCTCGGGTTCGACGTGTTCGTGCACGACGTGATCGCGGCGATCAGCACGTCGCCGTTCTTCACGTCGACGCCGTTGCTCGTCGTGTACTGCGTGTTCAGGTCTTCCGCCTTCTTCGCGAAGCCGTTTTCCGCGACCGGCTTCGAGAACAGGTCGGTGAACGTCGACTTGACGTGGCCGATCTCGATGCGGTCCTGCGGGCGCTTCGGGCCCGCCAGCGACGGCGCGACCGTCGCGAGGTCGAGCGTCACCGTCTTCGTGTAGTCGATGTCGCCGGCCTTCGGAATGCCGAACAGATTCTGCGCCTTGAAGTAGTTTTCGAACGCGGCGATTTCGGCCTTCGTGCGGCCCGTGCCTTCGAAGTACTCGATCGTCTTTTCGTCGACCGGGAAGAAGCCCATCGTCGCGCCGTATTCCGGCGCCATGTTGCCGATCGTCGCGCGGTCCGGCAGCGACAGCGAGCGCGTGCCTTCGCCGAAGAATTCGACGAACTTGCCGACGACCTTCTCCTTGCGCAGCATTTCCGTGATCGTCAGCACGAGGTCGGTGGCCGTCACGCCTTCGCGCAGCTTGCCCTTCAGCTCGACGCCGACGACGTCCGGCGTCAGGAAGTACACCGGCTGGCCGAGCATGCCGGCTTCCGCCTCGATGCCGCCCACGCCCCAGCCGACCACGCCGATGCCGTTGATCATCGTCGTGTGGCTGTCCGTGCCGACGAGGGTGTCCGGGTAGTACACGGTGTCGGCGCCGTCCGTCTTCTTGTGGACGCCGCGCGCGAGGTATTCGAGGTTCACCTGGTGGACGATGCCCACGCCCGGCGGCACGACCTTGAACGTGTCGAACGCCTGCATGCCCCACTTCATGAACTGGTAGCGCTCGTTGTTGCGCTGGAATTCCAGCTTCATGTTCAGGTCGAGCGCGTCCTTCTGGCGGAAGTAGTCGATCTGGACCGAGTGGTCGACGACGAGATCGACCGGGACCAGCGGCTCGATCTTCTTCGGGTTCTTGCCCGTGCGCTCGGCGACGCCGCGCATGGCCGCGATGTCGGCGAGCAGCGGCACGCCCGTGAAATCCTGCAGCACGACGCGCGACACGACGAACGGAATCTCGTCGACGCGCTTCGCGGTCGGCTTCCAGTTCGCGAGCTGCTCGATGTGCTCTTCGGTGATTTTCTTGCCGTCGTAGTTGCGCAGCACGGACTCGAGCACGATGCGGATCGACACCGGCAGGCGTTCGATCTTCGTCTTCAGTTCCTTGCCGAGCTGCGGCAGCGAGTAGAACTTGCCTTTGCCGGAACCGCTGTCGAATTCCTTGAGGGTCTTGTGGAGATTGTGGGCCATGGTGATTTTCCTGGGTTTGAGGCTAGGAAACAAAGAGTCCTGTATCTGACGGCTAGATCATATACAGATCGACGTACTCATCGACCGGCATCGCTTCGAGCTTTGCCTGGTCCAGCGACACGTCGAGAATCGCTTGTTGCTGCTTGGCCGGAAAGCGGCGGGCGAGGTTGGTCCTGAACTTCTCGACCAGCAGCGGGATGCCGTCCGCACGGCGCCGCCGATGGCCGAGCGGGTACTCGACCGCCACTTCGGCAAGCTTCGATCCGTCCGTGAACTCGATCGTCAGCGCATTCGCGATCGATCGCTTGTCCGGATCGTGATAATCCTTCGTGAATTGCGGATCCTCGACGCACACGGTCTTCGCGCGCAGCGCGTCGATGCGCGGGTCCGCCGCGGCCGAGTCTTCGTAGTCGGCCGCCGTCAGCCGGCCGAACAGCAGCGGCACGGCGACCATGTACTGGATGCAGTGGTCGCGATCGGCCGGATTGGCGAGCGGGCCCTGCTTGTCGATGATGCGGATCGCGGCCGCGTGCGTGCGGATCGTGATCCGGCCGATGTCGTCGGTCGTGCGGCCCGCCGCGGCGAGCCGCGCGTGCAGCAGCAGCGCGGCCTCGGCGGCCGTCTGCGCATGGAATTCGGCGGGGAACGCGATCTTGAACAGCACGTTTTCCATCACGTACGTGCCGTACGGGCGCTGGAAGCGGAACGGCTTGCCGTCGAACAGCACGTCGTAGAAGCCCCAGGTCTTCGCGGTGAGCGCCGACGGATAGCCCATTTCACCCGTTTTCGCGATCAGCGCGAGGCGCACCGCGCGGGACGTGGCGTCGCCGGCCGCCCAGGATTTGCGCGAACCGGTGTTCGGCGCATGGCGGTAGGTACGCAGCGCGTGGCCGTCGACGAACGCGTTGGAGACCGCGTTGATCAGCTCGTCGCGCGTAAGCCCGAGCAGGCGCCCGACGACGGCCGTCGACGCGACCTTCACGAGCAGCACGTGGTCGAGCCCGACCGCGTTGAACGAATTCTCGAGGGCAAGGCAGCCCTGGATCTCGTGGGCCTGGATCATCGCGACCAGCACGTCGCGCATCGCGAGCGGCTTGCGGCCGGCCGCGCGGGCCGTGCGGGAGAGCCAGTCGGCCGTCGCCAGGATCCCGCCGAGGTTGTCGGACGGATGACCCCATTCGGCGGCGAGCCAGGTGTCGTTGAAGTCCAGCCAGCGGATCATCGCGCCGATGCCGAACGCAGCCTGGACGGGATCGAGCTGGAAGGACGTGCCGGGCACCTTCGCGCCGTTCGGCACGATCGTGCCGGGCACGACGGGGCCGAGCAGCTTGGTGCAGGCAGGGTAGGACAGCGCCTCGAGTCCGCATCCGAGCGTGTCGATCAGGCAATGACGCGCCGTCTCCAGCGCGAGCGCGCTGTCGATGCCGGTGTTCAGCACGTAGTCGACGATGTCGACGAGTACCGTATCCGGAGCAGGGCGGACGTTGGAGACCGGGGCGGACATCGAGGGGCCGAGAGCGGAAAAACGCGCGCTTAGTTCGTTGCCGGCTTCAGTTCGTTCGCCTGCGTCGGCGCTGCGCCGCCTTGCGCCATTTCCGGCGTCACGCACTCGTCCGCGAGGCGCTCGCCGCCGTTCGCGTCGGAGAACAGCATCGCCTTGGTCGGGATCACGACCAGCTTGAAGCCTGCTGCCGGATCGTAGAACGTGTCGGCGCCCGTCGTCGTGGTCTGGCGCGGCAGCTTGTAGTTCTTCTTCGCCCAGTGAACCGTGACGACCTGGTCGCGCTTCATGTCGCCGGCGAGATCGAACGACAGACCTTCCTTGCAGGACCACTTGACCGCGCCTTCCGGCACCGGATCGACCTTGGCGGCCGCGCGCGCCTGCGCCTTCTTGCTGCGCGGGATGATGCGCTTGGCCGGCGCCGGGCGCTTGGCCGCTGCCTTCTTCGCGGTCGTGGTGGCCGTACCCTGGGCAAACGCGCTCGGAGCCGACACCAGCATCGTGGCGGACAAGGCGCCGATGGCGGTAGCGATCAGGAGTTTCTTCATGGAGTCAGAACCTTTCGATAATCAGTTGACAAGGGCCGGCAATCGACACTGCCGGCCGGTTTGAAACTGCACGCGCCCCGAAAGCGCGCAGCGGCCGCTATTTTCACCTATTTGGCCGCGCATATATCAGGTTTTCGGGCTCCGTTACGTTTTTTGTCGTTTCGCAAACGTCTGCCGGCTCGCGTGCCGGCGGATGCATGCAACGCGTGGCTCGGCCGGCGGCGCGCACTCAATGCGCGACGCCCGCGGCGGCCGGGCCGAACAGCGGCGCGGCCTCGGACGGTACGGGCTGGCCGGTGGCCCGCGCACGGCGCAGCACCGACCAGTAATAACGATAACTCGCGCGATCGTGCAGCGTATCGCCGTGGCGCGTCGGGCCCCAGTCGGCGGCCTGCGCGGCCAGCAGGATCTCGGCGGCCAGCGCGACTTCGTCGGTGCGCGGGGCGAACGCGTCGACGATCGGGCGGATCTGCGCGGGGTGAATGCTCCACATCCGCGTGAAGGCGAATTCGTCGCGCGCGCGGCGCGCATCGCCGGCGACCACGCTCATGTCGCGCACCTCGGTCGTCACATTGTGTGACGATGTTTTGCCGTGTGCGTGACAGGCCGCGGCGATTTCCAGCTTCGCGCGGCGCACGAGCGGGTGATCGAACTGGCCGGGCGAGCGCATCGCGGAGTCGGGGATCGCGCCGTGGTGCGCGGAGACGAAATCCATCAGCCCGAAGCTCAGCGTGCCGACCGTCGGCAGCGCGGCGAGGGCGGCCGCCTGCGCGAGCGCGCCGTGCGTTTCGACCAGCACGTCGACAGGGATCGGTTGCGCGATGCCGAGCTCGCGGCGCGTGCCTTCGATGAACGCGGTCATTTCGGCCGCGTCGGCGGCGTTCGCGATCTTCGGCAGCGTGATGTAGGCCGGTACGCGCGCCGCGCGCAGCACGATGCGCACGTCGTCGCGCCAGTGCGGGTGGGAAAAGTCGTGGATGCGCACGCCGACGCGGCCGAAGCGGTTCTCGGCGCTGCCGAGCAGGTCGGCCACGAGCGCCGCGTGCGCGGCTTCCTGGCCGACGGCCGCGCCGTCCTCGCAGTCGAGCGTGAGGTCGAACACGGGACCCAGCTCGGCCTGCAGTGCGAGCGACTTGCGCATCAGCTTCTCGCTGCCCGCGTAGTGATCGCAGCAGGGCAGGATCGCGGGCGGGGACGCCCCGTCGTAGAGCACTTGTGCAGGAGTGAGCGCGGCCATCTCTTCTACGTCAGGGAAGCGGGTCAACGTGGAGAAAATCGGATTCGGGCAGGTTCTGGGCCGGCGAGAGGTGGCGCGAGGCGGCAAAACGGCGGCAAAACGTGCGCGAATCGGATCGCTCGGCGCGGGCCGGCGGCATGCCGGCCCGCGCCGAAGCCGGGCGCCCGAAGGCTGCCCGGCCCGATGCGTGATGCTTAGTTCTTCAGCAGGTGGGCGACGCCGTCGCGCTCTTCGAGCAGCTCGGCCAGCGTACCGTCCATCTTCTCGCGCGAGAACGCGTCGATTTCCAGGCCTTCGACGCGCTTGTATTCGCCGTTTTCGCAGGTGACCGGCACGCCGTAGATGATGTCTTCGGGGATGCCGTACGAGCCGTCCGACGGGATGCCCATCGTGACCCACTTGCCGTTCGTGCCGAGCACCCAGTCACGCACGTGGTCGATCGCCGCATTCGCCGCCGACGCTGCCGACGACAGGCCGCGCGCTTCGATGATCGCCGCGCCGCGCTTGCCGACGGTCGGGATGAACGTGTCGCGGTTCCACACGTCGTCGTTGATCAGCTTCAGCAGCGATTCGCCTTCGGCGGTCGCGAAGCGGAAGTCCGGGTACATCGTCGGCGAGTGGTTGCCCCACACGGCGAGCTTCTCGATCGACGCGACCGGCTTGCCCGACTTGGCGGCGAGCTGCGACAGCGCGCGGTTGTGGTCGAGGCGCAGCATGGCCGTGAAGTTCTTCTTCGGCAGATCCGGCGCCGACTTCATCGCGATGTACGCGTTCGTGTTCGCCGGGTTGCCGACGACCAGCACCTTCACGTCGCGGCTCGCGACTTCGTTCAGCGCGGCGCCCTGGACCGTGAAGATTTCGGCGTTCGCCGACAGCAGGTCCTTGCGCTCCATGCCCTTCGAGCGCGGACGTGCGCCGACCAGCAGCGCGACGTCGGCATCCTTGAACGCGACCTTCGGATCGTCGGTGATCACGACGCCCGCGAGCAGCGGGAACGCGCAATCGTCGAGTTCCATCACGACGCCTTTGACGGCGGCTTGGGCTTGCGGGAGGTCGAGCAGTTGCAGGATGACCGGCTGATCCTTGCCGAGCAGGTCGCCGTTCGCGATGCGGAACAGCAGGGAGTAAGCGATTTGACCTGCGGCGCCGGTGACGGCAACGCGCTTTGCGGGCTTAGCCATTGAAAATCTCCAGGACGGGTGAAGCGTTGGACGCGAGCGAAAACGCCATTCTATGCGCGTTGTGCGTAGCGTTGCATTGAAGCAGGGCGGAGGACTCGCGATGGCGGACGCGGTGAACCTGGAGACGGCCGTGGCACGTAGCCGGGGACGCGCTGTTGCACCCGCGAACCCTTGCTCGACCGGGAGTGTAGGAGCCGTCACGCGCAAAGTCAAACGGTATCATATGTCTTATATAAGACAGATGTTTTGCGGAAATTGAGTGGACGAAAAAGTGCGGTTTGTGATGAAATGCGCGCCATGACATCGAACCAGGCGAACACCGCGAATCAGACCGGCGCAGGCGGCCCAGGGCAGCCGGGCGCGGGCGATCCCGCGGCTTCGCCCGCGGCGGCCGCGTCGCCGACGTTCAGCCCGTTATACCAGCAGATCAAGTCGTTGATCACGCAGAGTCTCGAATCCGGCGAATGGAAGCCGGGCGAGATCATCCCGAGCGAAGTGGAGCTCGCGGCCCGTTACAAGGTCAGCCAGGGCACCGTTCGCAAGGCGATCGACGAGCTGGCCGCCGAAAACCTGGTGGTCAGGCGGCAGGGCAAGGGTACTTTTGTTGCAACGCACAACGAGGATCGCGCGCAATTCCGCTTTCTGCGTCTGCTGGCCGACGACGGCGCCGAGCACCCGCACGTGAGCCGTCTGCTCGAATGCCGGCGCCTGCGCGCGCCGGCCGAGATCGCGCGTCAGCTCGACCTGAAGCCCGCCGACCCCGTCGTGCAGGTGCGCCGCCTGCTGGAATTCGACGGCGAAGTGACGGTGCTCGACGAGATCTGGCTGCCGGGCGCGATGTTCCGCGGGCTGACGTTCGAGCGGTTGAGCGAATACAAGGGGCCGCTCTACGCGATGTTCGAGACGGAGTTCGGTACGCGGATGATCCGCGCGACGGAGAAGATCCGCGCGGTCGCGGCGGATCCGGCGGTGGCCGACCTGCTGCACGTGCCGGCGGGTTTCCCGCTGCTGTCGGTCGAGCGCGTGTCCTATACGTACGGGGACCGGCCGGTGGAAGTGCGTCGCGGCTGGTATGTCACAACCGGGTACTACTATCAGAATGACTTGAGCTGACGACGTTCGGTTCAGCCGCGTGCATTCGCGTTTCCCACGCTCGCGAAGCACGTTTCGGGCCGCCTTTGTTCGTGTTCGCGCAATTATCCAGAGCAGACTTTCGCTGCAGCGCGATATGAAAAGGCGCTAAAATCGCGGATTAGTGTGACAACATAGTAGGGGTCTAGCATGACTGACGCAGTAAGAAAGCCGAGGCCGGAATACCGGAACATCGGAATCGGCGACATCACGTTGAAGTATCGCATGCCGCTGGCGGCGATACTGTCGATTCTCCACCGAGTCAGCGGCGCGCTGCTGTTCCTGTTCCTGCCGTTCCTGCTGTTCCTCTTCGACCAGAGCCTCACTTCCGAGCTCAGCTTCGAAGTCTTCAAGGCTTTCCTCTCCAACATCGTCGTCAAGCTGATCGTCCTCGCGTTGTCGTGGGCCTTCTTCCACCATTTCTGCGCCGGCATTCGCCACCTGCTGATGGACGTCAACCACGACGCCGTCTCGAAGGAAGGCGGCAAGCGGACGGCCGTCGTCGTCTTTGTCGTCTCGATCGCGCTGACGATCGCCATGGCACTCAAACTGTTCGGAGCATTCTAAGAAAATGGCAGCCAACAACCGAATCGGCTCGAAGCGCCTCGTCGTCGGCGCACACTACGGCCTGCGCGACTGGCTCGCGCAGCGCGTCACCGCCACGATCATGGCGGTCTACACGGTCATTCTGCTCGTCCTGTTCTTCGGCGCGCACGATTTTTCGTACGAAGGCTGGGCATCGATCTTCGCCGCGCAATGGATGAAGCTCGCGACCTTCGTGATGCTGCTTTCCCTCTTCTACCACGCATGGGTCGGCGTGCGCGACATCTGGATGGACTACGTGAAGCCCGTCGGTGTGCGCCTGCTGCTGCAATCGCTGACCATCGTCTGGCTGCTCGCATGTGCGGGCTACGCCGCGCAGATTCTCTGGAGAGTGTAAAGAATGGCTGCAATCAAAACTTCCCTCCCGCGCCGCAAGTTTGACGTCGTGATCGTCGGCGCGGGCGGCTCCGGCTTGCGCGCGGCGCTGCAACTGTCGCGCGCGGGCCTGTCGGTCGGCGTGCTGTCGAAGGTGTTCCCGACCCGTTCGCACACGGTCGCCGCGCAAGGCGGGATCGGCGCGTCGCTCGGCAACATGAGCGAAGACAACTGGCACTACCACTTCTACGACACGATCAAGGGTTCCGACTGGCTCGGCGACCAGGACGCGATCGAGTTCATGTGCCGCGAAGCGCCGAACGTCGTGTACGAACTCGAGCACTTCGGCATGCCGTTCGACCGTAACGCGGACGGCACGATCTACCAGCGTCCGTTCGGCGGCCATACCGCGAACTACGGCGAGAAGCCGGTCCAGCGCGCTTGCGCGGCCGCCGACCGTACCGGTCACGCGCTGCTGCACACGCTGTACCAGCAGAACGTCGAGGCAAAGACGCAGTTCTTCGTCGAATGGATGGCGCTCGACCTGATCCGCGACGCGGACGGCGACGTGCTCGGCGTGACGGCCCTCGAGATGGAGACGGGCGACGTCTACATCATGGAAGGCAAGACGACGCTGTTCGCGACGGGCGGCGCAGGCCGGATCTTCGCGGCATCGACGAACGCGTTCATCAACACCGGCGACGGCCTCGGCATGGCGGCCCGCTCGGGCATCGCGCTGCAGGACATGGAGTTCTGGCAGTTCCACCCGACCGGCGTGGCCGGCGCGGGCGTGCTGATCACCGAAGGCGTGCGCGGCGAAGGCGGCATCCTGCGCAACGCGAACGGCGAGCGCTTCATGGAACGCTACGCACCGACGCTGAAGGATCTGGCGCCGCGTGACTTCGTGTCGCGCTCGATGGACCAGGAAATCAAGGAAGGCCGCGGCGTCGGTCCGAACAAGGATCACGTGCTGCTCGACCTGTCGCACATCGGCGCCGAGACGATCATGAAGCGTCTGCCGTCGATCCGCGAAATCGCGCTGAAGTTCGCGAACGTCGACGCGATCAAGGAGCCGATCCCGGTCGTCCCGACGATCCACTACCAGATGGGCGGCATCCCGACCAACATCCACGGTCAGGTCGTCGGCACGTCGCGCGATCACAAGGAACCGGTCAACGGCTTCTACGCAGTGGGCGAATGCTCGTGCGTGTCGGTGCACGGCGCGAACCGTCTCGGCACGAACTCGCTGCTGGACCTCGTGGTGTTCGGCCGCGCGGCCGGCAACCACATCGTCCAGCACGTGAAGAACCAGAAGGAACACAAGCCGCTGCCGGCGGATGCGGGCGAGTTCTCGCTCGCGCGCCTGAACAAGCTCGACAAGTCGAGCTCGGGCGAGTACACGCAGGACGTCGCGAACGACATCCGCGCGACGATGCAGAAGCACGCAGGCGTGTTCCGCACGTCGGCGCTGCTGAAGGAAGGCGTCGACCAGATGGCCGGCCTGAAGGCGCGCGTGGAAAACATCCACCTGAAGGACAAGTCGAAGGTGTTCAACACCGCGCGCGTCGAAGCGCTCGAGCTGGAGAACCTGATCGAAGTGGCCCGCGCAACGATGGTGTCGGCGGAGGCGCGCAAGGAAAGCCGCGGCGCGCACGCGCACAGCGACTACGAACACCGCGACGACGAGAACTGGCTGCGCCACACGCTGTGGTACAGCGAAGGCGACCGCCTCGACTACAAGCCGGTTCAAATGAAGCCGCTGACGGTCGATTCCGTGCCGCCGAAGCCGCGCACGTTCTAAGCCGAGTCAAAGGAATCCGAAATGGCAAAACGCATTTTTGAAGTCTACCGCTACGATCCGGACAAGGACGCAGCGCCGCGCATGCAGACGTACGAGCTCGAGATCCAGCATGAGCGCATGCTGCTCGACGCACTGGTCAAGCTGAAGGCACTGGACGAGACGCTGTCGTTCCGCCGTTCGTGCCGCGAAGGCGTGTGCGGTTCGGACGCGATGAACATCAACGGCAAGAACGGTCTCGCGTGCCTGACGAACCTGAACGACCTGCCGCACAAGATCGTGCTGCGCCCGCTGCCGGGCCTGCCCGTCGTGCGCGACCTGATCGTCGACATGACGCACTTCTTCAACCAGTACCACTCGATCAAGCCGTACCTGATCAACGACGCGCCGCCGCCGGAGAAGGAACGCCTCCAGTCGCCGGAAGAGCGCGACGAGCTCGACGGCGTGTACGAGTGCATTCTGTGCGCGAGCTGCTCGACGTCGTGCCCGAGCTTCTGGTGGAACCCGGACAAGTTCGTCGGCCCGGCCGGCCTGCTGCAGGCTTACCGCTTCATCGCGGACAGCCGCGACACCGCCACCGGCGAGCGTCTCGACAACCTGGAAGACCCGTACCGTCTGTTCCGTTGCCATACGATCATGAACTGCGTCGACGTTTGCCCGAAGGGCTTGAACCCGACGAAGGCGATCGGCAAGATCAAGGAACTGATGGTTCGGCGCGCGGTATAAAGTTTGATGAGCGACGAATCGCATCAATCCGACCCGCACCGCCGCGCGCGCCTGCGCTGGCGCGCGCGGCGGGGTCTGCTGGAAAACGACATCGTATTCGAGCGTTTCTTCAGCCGATACGAGCATGACCTCACCGATGCAGACGTAGGCGCGTTGTCGCGCCTGCTCGATCTGAGCGACAACGACCTGATGGACTTGCTCCTCGCGCGCAAGGAACCAGAAGGCGACCTAGACAGCCCGGACATTCACCGGCTGTTGGAGATGCTGCGCAACGTGTGACGCCAAGGTGTAACGCGCTGCGCCCGTTATCGAATCCCGTTTCTTTATTTCGATTGAGGATGTGCCATGACTCCGTCTGATGTTAAAGCCACGCTATCGTTCAGCGACAACTCGCCGAGCGTCGAAATGCCGATCTACAAGGGCACGATGGGCCCGGACGTGATCGACATCCGCAAGCTGTACGGCCAGACCGGCAAGTTCACTTACGACCCGGGCTTCATGTCGACGGCTTCGTGTAATTCGGCGATCACGTACATCGACGGCGACAAGGGCGAGCTGCTGTACCGCGGCTACCCGATCGACAACCTCGCACAAAACGCGGACTTCCTCGAAAGCTGCTACCTGCTGCTGAAGGGCGAACTGCCGAACGCCGCGCAGAAGAAGGAATTCGTCGACACCGTCACGAAGCACACGATGGTGCACGAGCAGATGCACTTCTTCTTCCGTGGCTTCCGTCGCGACGCGCACCCGATGGCGATCCTGGTCGCCGCGGTCGGCGCGCTGTCGGCGTTCTACCACGACTCGCTCGACATCAACGACCCGCGTCACCGCGAAGTGTCGGCGATCCGCATGATCGCGAAGCTGCCGACGCTCGTCGCGATGGCGTACAAGTACAGCATCGGCCAGCCGTTCGTGTATCCGAAGAACTCGCTGTCGTACAGCGCGAACTTCATGCACATGATGTTCTCGAATCCGTGCGAAGAGTACAAGGTCAACGACGTGCTTGTCCGCGCGCTCGACCGCATCCTGATCCTGCACGCCGATCACGAGCAGAACGCATCGACGTCGACGGTCCGTCTGGCCGGCTCGTCGGGCGCGAACCCGTTCGCGTGTATCGCGGCCGGTATCGCGTGTCTGTGGGGCCCGGCGCACGGCGGTGCGAACGAAGCCGCGCTGAACATGCTCGAGCAGATCGGTTCGCCGGACAACATCCCCGAATTCATCAAGCAGGTGAAGGACAAGAACTCGGGCGTGAAGCTGATGGGCTTCGGCCACCGCGTGTACAAGAACTACGACCCGCGTGCGAAGCTGATGCGCGAGACGTGCTACGAAGTGCTGAACGAACTGGGCCTGCACGACGACCCGCTGTTCAAGCTCGCGATGCAGCTCGAGAAGATCGCGCTGGAAGACGAATACTTCGTGTCGCGCAAGCTGTACCCGAACGTCGACTTCTACTCGGGTATCGTCCAGCGCGCGCTGGGCATCCCGACGTCGATGTTCACGTGTATCTTCGCGATGGCACGTACGGTCGGCTGGATCGCACAGTGGAACGAAATGATCGCCGATCCGGAACAGAAGATCGGCCGTCCGCGCCAGCTGTTCATCGGCGATACGCCGCGCGAAGCGAAGCCGCTCAACGCACGTTAAACCGTGTGCGGCGCGAACGGCCGGCAGGCCGCTCGCGTCGGGCAACCGCAACGCCACGACACCCCGACGGGTCAGCCCGTCGGGGTGTTTTCATTTGCGCGGCCGACGTTGGCCCGAGCCGGCGCGGCGCTCCAGCGACGGCGGCCGCGTGTCGAGCGCGGGCGCGTCGTCGTCCGGTGCATGGCCGTGCTGCTTGAAGAACTGCCGGTACGCGCCGGGCGTCGTGCCGCGCGCGGCGAGGAACTGGCGATTGAAGTTCGCGGCATTCGGAATGCCGCAGCGCGCGGCGACCGTCGCGATCGGCCAGTCGGTGCCGACGAGATGGCGGCATGCATGCGCGAGGCGCAGCCGCTGCACGTAACGGCCGACGCTTTCGCCGAGATGCCGGACGAACAACCGTTGCAGCGTGCGTTCGGACAGGTGCGCGGCAGCGGCGAGTGCGTCGATGCGCAGCGGTTCGTGGAAATGCCGGTCGATCGCGTCGAGCACGCGGTCTAGACGTTCGGCTTCGGGCGCGCCCGGCCCGCCGGGCGACGGCGCGCCGTCGGGCCGGTCGTACGCATGCGCGGTGGCGAGCGGTTCGCCGCCGGCCTCCGCGAGATCGGCAAGCGTGTCGAGCGTGGCTGCAAGCCGTACGCGCGGCGACGGATCGAGCAACCGCGGCAGCCGCGCGCGCATCGCGCGGGCCGTCTCCACGTCGAAGTGCAGCCCCGGCGCCGCGCGCCGCAGCAGCGAGCGCAGCGGCGCGTATTCGGGGCAGCAGTCGGCCAGCCGCCGCGCCCAGTCTCCGTCGAACCAGACGACGAGCGCGACTTCGGGCGCGTCGCGATCGATGCGCGCGTTCGACGACCACGTATGCGGCAGGTTCGGCGGCACGAGCACGAGATCGTCGTCCGCGTAGCGCGCGACGTGATCGCCGATGAAGCGCTGGCCGCGGCTGTTGAGCGTCAGCGTCAGTTCGTACTCGGGATGGCGATGCCATTCGAACGGAATGCGCGCGAGCTGGCGGTGATAGACGCGGATCGAACAGCCGGACGCGAACGTCACGTGCTCGTATTGCGGTTTCATCGCGGCCTCCGGTAGGGGCGGGCAGTGCGCCGTGGCATGATCGTGGGCGATTCTCACCAAGGAGCGATGCCATGTTTTCACATGTGTGCGTGGGCGTCGGTGATACGGCGCGCGCCTACGATTTCTATGCGCCGCTGTTCGCGGCACTCGGGCTGCGCCTGAAATTCCGCGAGCCGGACGGCTGGTCGGGCTGGATGCCGGCCGACGCCGAGCGGCCGCTGTTCTTCTTCGGCAAGCCGCTCGACGGCCGCCCACCGGAGCCGGGCAACGGCCACACGATCGCGTTCGATGCGCCGACCCGCGCGCACGTCGATCGCTGTCACGCGCTCGCGCTGCGGCATGGCGGCACCTGCGAAGGGCCGCCGGGCCTGCGGCCGCACTATCACCGCGACTATTACGGCGCGTATTTCCGCGACCCGGACGGCAACAAGCTCTGCGTGGTCTGCCATCGTCCCGAATGACGCACGATTGTCAGGATTGTATCGATCGTTGGCCGGATAGTGGTGATGACGGCCGTGTGCCGGCCGTACGCTGACAGCACATCACGACACGCTTTCAGCGAGGAGACGACGATGCAACTGACGATTGACGACATGCCTGCCGCGATCCGCGCGGCGAAACGGGCGCTGCGCGCCGATTTGCCCGGTTATGCGGCCACGTTCCGCGAAGTGGAGGGCGACATCGCCCGGCAGGTCGATGCGATCCGCCGCGCGCACGCGCACGGCCACGACGTGATTCCGGTCGTGCCGTTCGCGGATATCGCGGGCGGCCGGGTCGATCCGCATGCGGTTGCGGCGATCCGCACGCATGGCGCGGTCGTGATCCGCGGCGTGTTCGATGCGAGGCAGGCACGCGACTGGAACGACGAGATCGGCGCGTATCTGGATGCGAACCGTTTCGCCGACCGGCTGCACGCGCGCGCGGAAGACCGCTATTTCGGCAATCTGGCGTCGGGCAAGCCGCAGATCTACGGCGTCTACTGGTCGAAGCCGCAGGTGGCCGCGCGCCAGTCGCCGGCGCTCACGCAGGCGCGGGTGTTCCTGAACCGCCTGTGGCGGCATGCGGACGGCGCACGTGCGCATTTCGATCCCGACCGGGTGCCCGCGTATGCGGACCGGATCCGCCGCCGGCCGCCCGGTTCGACGTCGCTCGGGCTGTCGCCGCATGTCGACGGCGGCTCGGTCGAGCGCTGGCTCGGCGCGAATTTTCGGCAGGTCTATCGCCATGTGCTGGCCGGCCGCTGGCGCGAGTACGATCCCTTCGATGCGGCGTTCCGGCCCGACGTCGAAGAGATTCCGTCGCCGGCCGTGTGTTCGATGTTCCGCACGTTCCAGGGCTGGACCGCGCTGACACCGCAGGGGCCCGGCGACGGCACGCTGCAGCTGATCCCGGTTGCGAACGCGATGGCCTATGTCGTGCTGCGCGCGCTGCAGGACGACGTCGCCGACGACGACCTGTGCGGCGCGCGTCCCGGCCGCGCGCTGTCGATTCGCCCGGAATGGCACACGCTGCTGCTCGATGCGCTGGTGCCGATCCCGCATATGGAACCGGGCGACGCGGTGTTCTGGCACGGTGACGTCGTGCATGCGGTCGAGGATGCGCATCGCGGCAGCGGCGACAGCAACGTGATGTACATCGCGGCCGCGCCGGGCTGCGCGAAGAACGACGCATACTTGCAACGCCAGCGTTGCGCGTTCCTGCGCGGCGACAGCCCGCCCGATTTCCCGGCCGACCATTTCGAAGTCGATTTCGACGGGCGCGCGGGGGAGGCCGAACTCACGGCGCTCGGCCGCGCGCAGATGGGATTCGAGCCCGGCGCATGACGCGCGGGCGGCCCGTTCGCCGAATCGGCTGCGTGGTGCGCGCAATTCGACGCAATCGGCTGTCGGCGCCGCCGAATTCGACGCGAATTGCGCAATTTGGCTTCCGATAATGGTCCGGTCACGACGCCGCCGGCCCGTGCACGGCACGGGTGCGGCGCAGATCATGGAGGAGTCGATGCAATTCACGCAAGCGATCGTTCGCCGTCCCGCGCCGTCCTGCGGCGCGGGCCTGACCACCGCCGAACTCGGCGCACCCGACTACGACAAGACGCTCGCGCAGTTCCACGCATACTGCGACGCGCTGCGCATGCTCGCGGTCGAGCTGACCGAACTGCCGCCGCTCGATGCGTTTCCCGATTCGCACTTCGTCGAGGACGTCGCCGTCGTCACGCCGGAGTTCGCGGTGATCACGCGCCCCGGCGCGCCCGCCCGGCGCGGCGAGACCGCGCACATCGAAGCGTCGCTGCGCGTGCATCGCGAGCTGCTGCCGATGCAACAGGGCCGCCTCGACGGCGGCGACGTGATGCTGGTCGGCAAGCGCTTCTTCATCGGGCTGACGAGCCGCACCGACGCGCAAGGCATCGCCGCGTTCGAGTCGCTGGTGTCGCGCCATGGATATTCGGTCGTCGCGGTGCCGGTTGGCGCCGGCCTGCACCTGAAATCGGTCGTCAATGCGCTTGGCGACGACACGCTGCTCGTGACCGACGCGCTGGCCGCGCATCCGGCGTTCGCCGACTATCGAAGGATCGCGATTTCCGCCGCCGACGAATATGCGGCCAACACGCTGCGCGTGAACGGCACGCTGATCACGCCGGCCGGCTATCCGCGCGTGCATGACGCGATCGCGTCGCTCGGCATGCCGCTGCACGTGATCGACACGAGCGAGTTCCGCAAGATGGACGGCGGCCTGACGTGCCTGTCGCTGCGGTTCTAGTCGATTGGCGCGCGGCGGCGGCGGCCGGATAATATGGCCCGCGTGTGGAACGGCAGACGTTCCTCCCATGAGCCACGACCCGACCGGAGCGAACGCGGATGACCGACAAGAAGATGCAGTTGGACAAGATCGATCTCCGGATTCTCGACATCCTGCGCACCGACGGACGGATTTCCTACCGGAAGCTGTCGGAACGCGTGAATCTCACGCCGCGGCCGTGCCAGGCGCGCGTGGAGCGGCTCGAGGCGCTCGGCGTGATCGAAGGGTACCGCGCGGTGATCAACGCGCCGCGCGCGACCAAGCCGATCGTCGTGATCGCGCAGATCGTGCTGGCCGACCACGGGCGTTCGCAGGCGCCGTTCGAGGAGGAAATGCGCGCGAATCCGGCCGTGCTCGATTGCTGGCTGGTGAGCGGCACGTTCGATTTTCTCGTGCGGCTCGCGTGCGAGGATCTCGACGAGTACCGGCGGATCGCGAACGTGTGGCTGGAAAGCCCGCGATTCCGGATCGAGAAGATCGTGACGACGGCCGAACTGCAGACGATCAAGCGCAGCGTCGTGTGAGGCGACCGGCCAGCCAGGGCCGGTTTCGATGCGAATGACCGGCGCGATCGATTTGCATCCCGAATCGAATCGACTGTCCCGGATCACGATCGGGGTGAACATTATGGATGCCGCGCAAGCGGCAGCGCAGACGGCCGCGCCGTCCGGAGCGACGCTGAAACGCCGTCTGCAGGGCCGTCGCATCGCGATGATCGCGATCCAGCTCGCCGCCGGCGCGATGAATCCGTTGATCCTGACGGCCGTGCTGTCGGCCGGCAATTCGGGTGCCTACGCGGCGGCACGGACGCTGTACAACCTCGCATCGGAAGGGCACGCGCCGATGTTCGCGACGCTGTCGCCGCGCGCGCAAAAGCCGGCTCGTGCGCTACGAGGAAATGGACATCGGGCCGTGGCTCACGCGCTCGGTCGAGGCCGTCGACGCGGCCGCCGCGCGGCACGGGCCACCGCGCCGGTCGGCCGCTGCCGCGATGGGGTAACGGCAGCCGGCCGTTACTTGTCCAGCTCCGGATAGTGCCGGAAGATCCCCATGTCGTTGAACGGGATGCGGCGTTCCGACTCGAGGTAGTGCGCGACGGGCGGATGCCGTGCGACGCGATCGTGCAGCGCGACGAGCCCGGCGATCTTGCGTTCCGCGCGCTTCATCGCTTTCGGAAACGCATAGCGCAGGCCCTCGATCAACTGGAACATCGACAGGTCCGCGTAGGTGAGCGTGTTGCCCGCGATATAACCGCTCTTGTGCGGATTCTGTTCGAGCACGCGATCGAAGTAGCCGAGGAATTTCGGCAGCCGGTTCTCGAGGAAATCGGCCGCGCGCTCGGCCGCTTCCGCCTTCTGGTCCTCGTAGTACAGGCCGCTGCCGATCGGATGGTGCGTGTCGTGGATCTCGGTGATGAAATCGGCGGCGGTCAACTGGAGCTGGTGCACCCACAGCCGGCCGGCTTCGTCGTCGGGCGCGAGTCCGAGCCGCGCGCCGAGAAACAGCAGGATGTTCGCGGTCTGTCCGACGACCACGTCGCCCGCCTTCAGGAACGGCGGTGCGAACGGCACGCATTCCGCTTTCGTGTCGTCCATCATGCGCATCATCGCCGCCACGCCCATCCCGCGTCCCGATTCGCGCGCGACGTCGACGTAGTCGGCCTCGGCTGCTTCCAGCGCGAGGCGCACGTACTCGCCGCGGCCCTGGATTTCAGGCCAGTAATAGAGTTCATATCGCATGCAGTGCTCCTGTCCTTCGATGCTTCGGGTGATGCTCGCATCGTGATGGCGGGAGGGCGGCCGCGTGCCGCCCGTTGCGAATAGACAGTCTACGAGATCGAGTGCGAAATGCCAGCGGCGCCGCGTTTCATGCGCGGCGTTCGTCGCGCCCACACGCCTTCGTGGCTGCGTTCGACCAGTTCACCGCCGATCATGCCAGGGTGCGTGTCGCCGCTGGCGAAGCGGGTCAGCGCCAGCGCAAGCCCGTCACCTATGGGCGCGAACAGGCCTTGACCTTCCCCGTCGGTCGGAAGCCGCCCCGATGCGGAACCCGCGAGGACGAACCCTGCAAGAAACGGAAGGAAAGGCGCGTTTTCGGCCGGTCGTTTAATCGTATGCCTCGTTGCGCGGTTCCGGATCGCTTGATTTGGAAATGATCATTTCCTATAATGCCGCATGGCGACGAAAATTGCACCGAACGTTGGCAGGCCGCGAGAATTCGACATGGAGCAAGCGCTGGACGGCTTCATCCGCGTCTTTCGCGAGCGTGGCTATCATGCGACTTCCATCGGCGATCTGTCCCGGGAGACAGGGCTCACCACCGGCAGTCTTTACAAGGCTTTTGCGGACAAGAACGCCATATTCGTTGCCGCGTTGAACCGGTACGTCGATCGGCGCGCGAGCGAACTCAACACGATCCTTGCCGATGAAAGGAACGGACGGGACAAGGTGCGCGCGCTGCTGCGCTTTTATGCGGACGTCTCGCATGGAGACGAGGGCCGAAAGGGCTGTCTGGTCGTGGGCGGCGCTATTGTTCTCGGTACGTTGGATAGCGAGATCGCCGACATCGTTCACAAATCGATGCAGCGGGTCGAGCGTCTCCTTCGCGATTTGATCAGGCAGGGGCAGGCCGATGGGTCCGTCGATGCCACGCTGAACGCACAAGCCACGTCGAGCTGTCTGTTCACCATGGTGCAGGGGCTTCGAGTGGTGGGTAAGCTCGGCCAACGCCGCAGCGATATGTCGATGCTGGTCGACGAGGCCATGCGGCTGCTCAACTAGGGTAGAGCGTCATCCCTTGGGTAACTCGATGTGAAGTAACACGCGAAACCACGCGTGCGCGCGATCTGGTTCTGTCGAATTAGGAAACGACTATTTCCCAATGCCATTGCTCGCGCTGCGCGTGGTGAACCATCATCCAGGAAAGTCGATTCCATAGAGAGGACGAACTTATGCACCAGCATCAATCGACCGCGGATTCTTTGCCGCTTGCGACCACACCCTATTTTCGCGAAGACCCGCGGCTCAGCGGCTTTCGTCATCGGTTCGATACGGTGGACGGGGTGCGCCTTCATTATGTCGAAGGCGGCCGCACCGACGGCGAGACCATTGTGTTGCTCGCGGGGTTTCCGGAAAGCTGGTACGCGTGGCGCAGAATCATGTCCCTGCTCGCGGACGAATTCAGGATCGTGGCGCCGGATCTTCCCGGGCAAGGCGACTCGGACCGGCCGCTCACCGGGTATGACACGCAGACCGTCGCGACAACGCTTGCGCGCCTGCTGGAGCGGCAAAATATCTCGCGCTTTTACCTGGCCGCTCACGACGTCGGCGCATGGGTCGCCTATCCGTTTGCGGCGATGTATCCCGATTCAGTGAAGCGCATGGCGTTGCTCGACGCCGGGATACCCGGCATCACGCTGCCCGACGCACTGCCGATCGAGCCTCGCAGCGCATGGCGCACGTGGCACTTTGCATTCCATGCGGTAGCCGACCTGCCGGAGACGTTGATCGCCGGCAGGGAGCGCGCGTATCTCGATTGGTTCTTGCGTCGCAAGGCGGCAAATCCCGAATCGTTCTCCGACGCGGATATCGACGAGTACGTCCGGGTGTTCACCAGGGACGGCGGGTTGCGAGCGGGCCTGGCATTTTATCGGGCCGTGTCGGAATCGTCGGCCCAGAACCGCAAGCTGCAGGCGCGAGGAAAGCTGAAGATGCCCGTGCTCGCTGTCAGTGCCGACCAGGGATCCATACCCGACATGGCAGGGCCGCTCGAACATGTCGCGGAAGACGTGACGGCTGCGACGATCGCATATAGCGGGCATTTCATCCCTGAGGAACAACCGCAGGCGCTGGCGCGCGCGTTGCGCAATTTCTTCCGGTAGCACGTCGCCGCGAGTCGATTGCAAGGGCTGGAGCGGCCCACGACGGCCGACATGGTGCGCGGAGCAAGCCCCGTCGGTGCGGCACGCGCCTGTGCCGCACGCGCTGCCGCGCTTGCCGGGTAATACTTATCCGGGTATCGCGTGTACCACCCAACTCACTGTTTTTATTCACTTTTTTCGTTATCGTGGTACTCCATGGGCCGATTTTGCGTGGCATAATCGATCGCATCCGCAAGGCTTGTAGTCACAACGACCCCGCATACCCATGGCACAGACTCTCTACGACAAACTGTGGAACACCCACGTGGTCCACACCGAGGAAGACGGCACGACCCTGCTCTACATCGACCGTCAACTGCTGCATGAAGTCACGAGCCCGCAGGCATTCGAAGGGCTGAAGATCGCGCAGCGCCCGGTGTGGCGCATCAGCGCGAACCTGGCCGTGTCGGACCACAACGTGCCGACGACGGACCGCAGCCACGGCATCGCCGATCCCGTCTCGAAGCTGCAGGTCGACACGCTCGACGCGAACTGCGATGCATTCGGCATCACGCAGTTCAAGATGAACGACGTGCGCCAGGGCATCGTCCACATCATCGGGCCGGAACAGGGCGCGACGCTGCCGGGCATGACGATCGTGTGCGGCGATTCGCATACGTCGACGCACGGCGCGTTCGGCGCGCTCGCCCACGGCATCGGCACGTCCGAAGTCGAGCACGTGCTCGCGACGCAGACCCTGCTGCAGAAGAAGAGCAAGAACATGCTCGTGAAGGTCGAGGGCGCGCTGCCGCGCGGCTGTACCGCGAAGGACATCGTGCTCGCGATCATCGGCAAGATCGGCACGGCAGGCGGCACGGGCTACGCGATCGAATTCGGCGGCTCGACCATTCGCGCGCTGACGATGGAAGGCCGCATGACCGTCTGCAACATGGCGATCGAGGCCGGCGCGCGCGCGGGCATGGTCGCGGTGGACGACACGACGATCGACTACCTGAAGGGCCGTCCGTTCGTGCCGACCGGCGCGGAATGGGATCAGGCCGTCGAGTACTGGCGCCAGTTCAAGTCGGACGACGGCGCGCAGTTCGACCGCGTGGTCGAGCTGAACGCGGCCGAGATCGTCCCGCAGGTCACGTGGGGCACGTCGCCGGAAATGGTCACGTCGATCGACGGTCGCGTGCCCGATCCCGAGCGCGAGAAGGATCCGGTCAAGCGCGACGCGATGGAGCGCGCGCTGGCCTACATGGCACTCGAGCCGAACACGCCGATCGAATCGATCAAGGTCGACAAGATCTTCATCGGCTCGTGCACGAACGCCCGGATCGAGGACATCCGCGCGGCCGCGTACGTCGTGAAGAAGCTGAACCGCCGCATCGCGTCGAACGTGCGGCTCGCGATGGTCGTGCCGGGCTCGGGCCTCGTGAAGGCGCAGGCCGAGCGCGAAGGGCTCGACAAGGTGTTCACCGATGCGGGCTTCGAATGGCGCGAGCCGGGCTGCTCGATGTGCCTCGCGATGAACGCCGACCGGCTCGAGCCGGGCGAGCGCTGCGCGTCGACGTCGAACCGCAACTTCGAAGGCCGGCAGGGCGCGGGCGGTCGCACGCACCTCGTGAGCCCCGCGATGGCGGCGGCCGCGGCGATCGAAGGCCACTTCGTCGACATTCGCCAGCTGGGGTGACGCGTGACGGCATCGAAAGTCATCGCGCGGCTGGTTGCCGCGCTGGCGCTGGCGGGGCTGGGTTTCGGCCTGGCCGGCTGCAATACCGTCCGCGGCTTCGGTGAAGACGTCAACGCCGCCGGCAGCGCGCTGAAGCGCGCCGCGGAGTGACGGTTCCCGCCGAGAATTTGTCGATGTGCGCCGGCTGACTGCCGGCCCTTCAACCGGATAGACGGATCATGGAAAAATTCACTGTACATACCGGCGTCGTGGCGCCGCTCGATCGCGAGAACGTCGACACCGACGCGATCATCCCGAAGCAGTTCCTGAAGTCGATCAAGCGCACGGGCTTCGGTCCGAACGCGTTCGACGAATGGCGTTACCTCGATCACGGCGAGCCGGGCCAGGACAACTCGAAGCGTCCGCTGAACCCGGACTTCGTGCTGAACCAGCCGCGCTACCAGGGTGCATCGGTGCTGCTCGCCCGCAAGAACTTCGGTTGCGGGAGCTCGCGCGAGCACGCGCCGTGGGCGCTGCAGCAGTACGGCTTCCGCGCGATCATCGCGCCGAGCTTCGCGGACATCTTCTTCAACAACTGCTACAAGAACGGCCTGCTGCCGATCGTGCTGACCGAGCAGCAGGTCGATCACCTGTTCAGCGACACGTACGCGTTCAACGGCTACCAGCTGACGATCGACCTCGACGCGCAGGTCGTGCGCGCGGGCGACGGCCGCGAGTATCCGTTCGAGATCGCCGCGTTCCGCAAGTACTGCCTGCTGAACGGCTTCGACGACATCGGCCTCACGCTGCGCCACGCGGACAAGATCCGCCAGTTCGAAGCGGAGCGGCTCGTGAAGCAGCCGTGGCTCAGCACCAAGCTGGTCGGCTGAGCGCGCGTTGCAGGCGGGCGCGCCGTGCGTGCGCTCGCCGGCCTGCCTCCATAACACCCTACCCAGTCAGGAATTTCGCATGAAGATTGCAGTGCTGCCCGGCGACGGCATCGGTCCGGAAATCGTCAATGAAGCGGTGAAGGTGCTGAACGCACTCGACGAGAAGTTCGAACTCGAACAGGCGCCGGTCGGCGGCGCGGGCTACGAGGCGAGCGGCCATCCGCT
This sequence comes from Burkholderia anthinoferrum, assembly GCF_002925705.1. Classification (NCBI taxonomy): domain Bacteria; kingdom Pseudomonadati; phylum Pseudomonadota; class Betaproteobacteria; order Burkholderiales; family Burkholderiaceae; genus Burkholderia; species Burkholderia anthinoferrum. The sequence goes on along the minus strand of NZ_LFZP01000052.1, from coordinate 599,775 downwards.
GCCCGACGCGACGCTGGCGCTCGCGAAGCAGGCCGACGCGATCCTGTTCGGCGCGGTCGGCGACTGGAAGTACGACTCGCTCGAGCGCGCGCTGCGCCCCGAGCAGGCGATCCTCGGGCTGCGCAAGCACCTCGAGCTGTTCGCGAATTTCCGCCCGGCGATCTGCTATCCGCAGCTCGTCGATGCGTCGCCGCTGAAGCCGGAGCTCGTCGCGGGCCTCGACATCCTGATCGTGCGCGAACTGAACGGCGACATCTACTTCGGCCAGCCGCGCGGCGTGCGCTCGGCGCCGGACGGCCCGTTCGCCGGCGAGCGCGAAGGCTTCGACACGATGCGCTATTCGGAGCCGGAGGTGCGCCGCATCGCGCACGTCGCGTTCCAGGCCGCGCAAAAGCGCGCGAAGAAGCTGCTGTCGGTCGACAAGTCGAACGTGCTGGAGACGTCGCAGTTCTGGCGCGACATCATGATCGACGTGTCGAAGGAGTACGCGGACGTCGAGCTGTCGCACATGTACGTCGACAACGCGGCGATGCAGCTCGCGAAGGCGCCGAAGCAGTTCGACGTGATCGTCACCGGCAACATGTTCGGCGACATCCTGTCGGATGAGGCGTCGATGCTGACGGGCTCGATCGGCATGCTGCCGTCCGCGTCGCTCGACAAGCACAACAAGGGGCTGTACGAGCCGTCGCACGGTTCGGCGCCGGACATCGCGGGCAAGGGCATCGCGAACCCGCTCGCGACGATCCTGTCGGCCGCGATGCTGCTGCGCTATTCGCTGAATCGCGCGGAGCAGGCCGATCGTATCGAGCGCGCGGTGAAAACGGTGCTCGAACAAGGCTACCGCACGGGCGACATCGCGACGCCGGGCTGCAAGCAGGTCGGCACGGCGGCGATGGGCGATGCGGTGGTCGCCGCGCTGTAAGCGTGGGAAATGAAGTGCGGTAACTAATGTGGAAAAGGGCGCGAACGGGCCGTGAAAATCGGCCGGTTCGCGCGCGGTTGGCCGTTGTGCGGGCCACCGGCTTTGTGTAGACTCGAACGATGGCGCTGATTTCCCTGATCTCCCCGGTCCTGAAACTCCACGGCAACACTGCCCGTGCGGGTGCGCGCGCCATCGTCATCACGAAAACCATTACCACGAAAACGATCATTAAACGCTGATCGCCGTCGTGCCCGCCTGTTTCCCCGCGCGGTCACGCGGGGACGGAAATGGCGGGGAAGCTCCATTCAAAGCAAAGGGTTAGTCATGAACGTAGGTCTCGTAGGTTGGCGCGGCATGGTCGGCAGCGTCCTGATGCAGCGCATGCAGGAAGAGGGCGATTTCGACCTGATCGAACCGGTGTTTTTCAGCACCAGCAACACGGGCGGCAAGGCGCCGTCGTTCGCGAAAAACGAGACCACGCTCAAGGACGCGACCAGCGTCGACGAGCTGAAGAAGTGCGACGTGATCATCACGTGCCAGGGCGGCGACTACACGAACGACGTGTTCCCGAAGCTGCGCGCGGCCGGCTGGAACGGCTACTGGATCGATGCGGCATCGTCGCTGCGGATGCAGGACGACGCGGTCATCATCCTCGATCCGGTCAACCTCGACGTGATCAAGGACGCGCTCGTCAAGGGCACGAAGAACTTCATCGGCGGCAACTGCACGGTCAGCCTGATGCTGATGGCGCTCGGCGGCCTGTTCCGCGAGAATCTCGTCGACTGGATGACGGCGATGACCTACCAGGCCGCATCGGGCGCGGGCGCGCAGAACATGCGTGAGCTGCTGTCGCAGATGGGCACGCTGAACGGCGCGGTACAGGAACAGCTCGCCGATCCGGCCTCCGCGATCCTCGACATCGACCGCCGCGTGCTGGCCGCGATGAACAGCGACGCGATGCCGACGAGCCAGTTCGGCGTGCCGCTCGCCGGTTCGCTGATCCCGTGGATCGACAAGGATCTCGGCAACGGGATGTCGAAGGAAGAGTGGAAGGGCGGCGCGGAAACCAACAAGATCCTCGGCAAGCCGGCGATGGGCGAACCGGGTTCGATCCCGGTCGACGGGCTGTGCGTGCGGATCGGCGCGATGCGCTGCCACTCGCAGGCGCTGACGATCAAGCTGAAGAAGGACGTGCCGCTCGACGAAATCAACGGCATCCTCGCATCGGCGAACGACTGGGTGAAGGTCGTGCCGAACGAGCGCGAAGCGTCGATGCGCGACCTGTCGCCGGCGAAGATCACCGGCACGCTGTCGGTGCCGGTCGGCCGCCTGCGCAAGCTCGCGATGGGCGGCGAATACCTGTCGGCGTTCACGGTCGGCGATCAGTTGCTGTGGGGCGCGGCCGAGCCGCTGCGCCGCATGCTGCGCATCCTGCTCGACAAGTAAGCACGCTCGCTGTCCGGCTCGCGGGCCGGGCTGCACGATACGACGCGCCGCGTCGGCCTCGAGATTCGGGGCCGGCGCGGCGCGTTTTTCATGCGCGGTTCAGCGCAGGTTCAGCAACGTCTGGTCGACGGCCTGCTGGGTCTTGATCGTCTGCGCATTCGCCTGGTAATTGCGCTGCGCAGTGATCAGGTTCACGAGCTCGGTGGTCAGGTTGACGTTCGCGTTTTCGAGCGCGCTGCCCTGCAGCGTGCCGTGGTTCGTGCTGCCCGGCGCGGAGATCTGCGGCACGCCCGACGCGGCCGTTTCCGCATACTGGTTGCCGCCGATGTTCACGAGCCCGTTCGGGTTGTTGAAGTTCGCGAGCGCGATCAGGCCGAGCACCGTGCTCTGTCCGTTCGAATAGTTGCCGGTCAGCTTGCCGTCGCTGCCGATCGAGAACGTCGTCAGCGTGCCGCTCGCGAAGCCGTCCTGCGCGAGATTGTTCACGCCGTCCTTGCCGCCGTATTGCGTCGTGCCGCCCAGGTCGAGCGTCAGGTTCTGCGGATTGGCGCCGCCCGTCGTGTTCGGGATCGAGAACGCGAACTGGCCGAGGCTCGGCGTCGGCTGCCCGGTCGCGGCCGACGTCGTCGAGCTGATCCGGCCCGATGCGTCGAACGTGACGGTGCCGAGATGCGTCGGCGTCTGGCCCTGCACGCCCGCGTAGGCCTGCCACGTGCCGGCCGCGCTCTTTGCGAAGTACATCGTGACCTGCTGCGAGCCGCCGAGCGTGTCGTAGACCTGGATCGACGAGTTGTAGTTGAACGTCGTGTTGTCGGTCGCGTTGAACGGCGTCTTGGCCGGCACCTTGTCCTGGGCGTTCAGGTTGAACTGGCCGGTGATCTTGTTCGTCGCGCGCGGCGCGATGTTGCTGGTCGGCGCCTGCAGCGGCACGGTCTGCGCGGTGTTGATCGCGCCGCCGGCGCCTGCCGCATAGCCCATCAGGTTGCGGCCTTGCGCGTCGACGATCGCGCCGTTCTTGTCGCGGTGGAACGTGCCGTCGCGCGAGTACGTGGTCACGCCGTTGCTCGACATCTGGAAGAAGCCGTTGCCGTTGATCGCGACGTCGAGCGACGACTTCGTCGAATTGATGGTGCCCTGGCCGAAATTCTGTTGCACCGACGCGAGCCGCGTACCGATGCCGATCTGCGTGTTGACCGACGTCGCGACCGAATTCGCGTACATGTCCGCGAAGTTCGCGCGCCCCTGCTTGAAGCCGACCGTGTTTGCGTTCGCGATGTTGTTGCCGATCACGTCGAGGTTGCTCGACGCGCCGGCCAACCCGCTCAAACCCTGCTGATAGCCCATGTTCGTCCCCGTAACGAGCTGGTAGTGAATGCAGTCGTGCGACTGCGCGATGGCCCTCTGGTCCTTCACGGCATCGGTCCGACCGCGAAGTCGAAATATGCCGATTCCCGTTTGAAGGCGATCGTATCGACGGCAACGGTTGGGTCTGTGTAATTTTGTGTAATGAAATTGAATTGATGCGGAAAAGATCGCCTTTGTATGAGAGACAGGTGGGCGGAAGGCGATGAAAGCCTTATGGGGCGGGGCTTTGGTGATGTGGATTTTCATTTCGCCGATAAGCGGGATGAACTGCCTTCTTATCGACGAATTGAAATTTGTTGGTTCGGGATTGATTGCCGGCTGGGATTATTTGGATTTCCTGCGGCTAATTCTTTAACGGCTGGCGGGGCGGGTCATTGAGGGAGCGTTTGCGATGCTGTCGCCGTGATCCTGCGGTGGACGCGCAGTGAGCACCGAAAGGCCGCGTCATTCGAGCAGGGGGCGGTGCTGTTGCGAGACGGTTTTCGACAGCGCGCGTGGGGGGCGTTCTGGTCGATCGAATGCATGGGCTGCGGCAGGCGGACCCGCCCGACGCGCGCGCCGGCTGGCGACGAATTCGGCCGGAACTCGAGCGCGTGAAGTAAACTACGCGGTTACGACGCACAGACCCGCCGAAAGCGTCGCGTTTCGCGCGACGCTTTTGCATTTCTGCAGCAACTTTATTGACGCTTCCAACCGCGAATCCGAGCCGCGCCCGCGCGCGGCGATAGAGCCAACGATGTCCCGAATTTCCTTGTTTCCGCGTCAGTCCCGTCTGTCGCGCGCCGTGCGTGGGGCGCTGACGATCCTGGCGCTTGGCGCAGCCGCATCGGCGTGGGCAGTCGGCACCGGCGAACTGCCGGCGTCCGCCGCCGGCGCCGCCGCACCGCTTACCGTGACGGTCCAGCCGGGCCAGTCGCTGAACGACATCGCGAAAGCGGCCACGCAATCGCACGACCCGGCCGTGCTCGCGCGCGCCGCCCGTGCGCTGTTCGACGCCAATCCGCAGGCGTTCATGAAGCGCGACGCGAGCCGGCTGAAAGTCGGCGCGACGCTGACCGTGCCCGCGCTCGACGCCACCGGCGCGGCGCTCGTGCCGGCCGGCGCGTCCGCTGCCTCCGGTGCGACGGCCGCTTCCGCGCCCGCCGCCGCATCGGGTGGGGCGGCGATCGCGCAGCACGGCGCATCCGCGCCGCATCCTGGCTCGGCGGTGCAATCCGCGCCGGTGGCGTCGGCCGTGCATGCGGCTCCGGTGAGCGGTGCGAGTGCGCCGGCGGCGGGGGTGGCGGTTTCGATCGGTGCTTCGGCTTCGACCGGTGCTTCGGCTTCGACCGGGGCGGCGGCCGCACAGGGCGCGTCGGGTGTCGACAGCACGCAGCCGGCGGCGCCCACGGGCGGTGCCAGCGGCCCGCATGTGTGGAGCGGGGCGATCCAGTCGGCGCCGTCGTCCGCGAGCGAGGCGGCGGGGCAGGCGGTGCCGGGCAGTCCGGTTTCCGGCGTGCGCGAACCGGGCGGCGCGGCGCCCGCCGTGGGAGCGTCGCAGCCCCGGCCGTCGAGCTTGCAGCAATTGCTGGCGTTGAAGAATCGCGTGCTGATGGAGTTGCAGAAGCACGGCATCGGCAAACCGGCGACGACGACCGGCGTCGCGCCTGCGCCGGCTCCGGCGCCCGCCGCGTCGCGTCCGGCCGCGAATGACGTGAGTGCGTCGGCCGCTGCATCGACGGCGGACGAAGCCGCGTCGGGTGTGGCAGCCAGTGCGCCGCAACCGGCATCGGCTTCCGTGCAACCGATCGCGCCCGTCGCGACACCGGCACGTCGTACCGAACAGATGGACTGGCGCCCGGCCGCCGCGGCCGGGGCAGCCGTGATCGTGCTCGCGGCCGGCTTCGTATGGCGCAAGCGCCGGAGGGGGCGCCGCGCGGACGACGCGGGTGCCGATACGACTGCTGCCGCAGCAGGCGGCGCCGCGGTTGCGGCTGCGGGAGCCGCGCCGTCCGTCGAACGTGAACTGCCGATCACGCCCGAAATGCCGATCGCACGCGATGCGGCGTCCGACATGAATCTCGCCGCGGCGACTGCCGCGGCGGCCGAGACGGTCGAGTCGCCCGTAGCGGACACATCGGCTGCGCCTGAAGTGGCGGCACCGCGCGACGAGTCGCCCGAATTGCCGGCTGCCGACGCTGCCGTGTCGCCCGCGCACGACGCGACTCCGGTTCCGGCTGAGGCTCCGCCCGACGCAGAACCGGCGGAAAAAAACACTGGCGCCGACGAGCAGGCCGAGCCGACCGAGCCGACCGCCGCATCCGTCGCCCCTTCGACAACCGAAGCACAGCACGCGACGCTGATGCAGAACGCGATCAGTGCGCTCAACAGTCTCGACATGCCGTTGCCGCCGCGGGCGGCGGACGAGCCGTCGTTGACGCCGGAGGCGCTCTCCGCGCGGGCAGCACAGCCCGACACCGGCAAAATCGCAACTAACGGTCAATCCGCCCAGCACCCGCCTATGGGTTCGGATGAAACGACACCGGAACATCCGGTTGACCACGACGACGAGTTCGACTGGGATCCGGACGCGGCGACGCCCGCCGGCCAAGCGGGCGGCCCGCCTGCGGCGACATCGCTGCCGCCGCTCGGCGGCGCGCAGTTCGGCGCGCTGAAGCTCGATTTCGATCTCGACCTGCCGTCCACGCCGGGCGCCGCACTGCCCGCGCTCACCGCGGACGAGCTCGCGCGCATCGCGCGCAACAAGCTCGACCTCGCGGCCGAATACGTCGAGCTGGGCGATCTGGCCGGCGCGCGGACGCTGCTGCAGGAAGTGGTCGACGCGAACGACGCCGCGACGCGCGACGATGCACGCGCGCTGCTCGCGAAACTGGCGGACGAGGCGTGATGCGGATCGCGCTGGGCATCCAGTACGACGGCGCGGCGTTCTGCGGCTGGCAGGCGCAGCCGCACGGCAAGACCGTGCAGGACCGGCTCGAGCATGCGCTGGCCGAGTTCGCGCGGGTGCCGCTGCACACGACGGTGGCCGGGCGCACCGATACCGGCGTGCACGGGCTCGGGCAGGTCGTGCATTTCGACACGGATCTCGAGCGCGAGGTGTTCTCGTGGGTGCGCGGCACCAACGCGTTCCTGCCGCCGACCGTGTCGGTGCAATGGGCGAAGCCGATGCCGGACACGTTCCATGCGCGCTTCTCGGCGTTCGAGCGCACCTATTACTACGCGCTGTACGTGCATCCCGTGCGTTCGCCGATGCTGGCCGGGCGCGCCGGCTGGATCCACACGCCGCTCGACGACGACGCGATGCGCGCCGCCGCCGCGCACCTGATCGGCGAGCATGATTTTTCGTCGTTCCGGTCGTCGGAATGCCAATCGAAGACGCCGGTCAAACACCTGTATCAGATCGACGTGCGGCGCGCCGGGCATTTCATCCATTTCCGCTTTCGCGCGAACGCGTTCCTGCATCACATGGTGCGCAACCTGATGGGCTGCCTCGTCGCGGTCGGGCGCGGCCGCTATCCGGCCGACTGGCTCGCCGACGTGCTGGCCGGGCGCGACCGCAACCTCGCCGCACCCACGTTCATGGCCGACGGGCTGTACCTCGCCCACGTCGGCTACCCGGCGGAATTCGCCGTCCCGCCCGCGCAGCTCGGCAGCGTGCCGTGGAGCAGCGTCTGGGCCGATCTGGACCCACAATCATGACGGATCACGCCGTGTCCCCTTCGAGTTCCGCCGCGGCGGCGGGCGTGCCGCCGCGCACGCGCATCAAGCTGTGCGGGCTGTCGCGGCCCGAGGACGTGCTGCACGCGGCAGCCCTCGGCGCCGATGCGATCGGCCTCGTGTTCTACCCGAAGAGCCCGCGCGCGGTGACGATCGCGCAGGCGGCCGAGCTGGCGAGCCTGGCGCCGCCGTTCGTCTCGGTGGTCGGACTGTTCGTGAATGCGACCGAGGCCGAGATCGAAGCCGTCGTGCGCGACGTGCCGCTCACGATGCTGCAGCTCCACGGCGACGAGACGCCGGCGCAGTGCGAGGCGCTCGGCCGCGCGGCGCGCCTGCCGTGGTTGCGCGCGGTGCGCGTCGGCCCCTCGACGCAGCGTGCCGATTTGGTAGAATCGGCTCTTCATTATTCGAAAGCGCGCGGCCTCCTGTTCGACACCCTGGTGCCGGATTACGGCGGTAGCGGCAAGGTCTTCGATTGGTCTCTTATTCCCGCAGAGCTCGCGCGTCGGGCCGTTTTGAGTGGTGGCTTGAACGCGCAAAACGTCGGTGATGCGATCCGCCAGCTGCGTCCGTTTGCTGTCGATGTCTCGAGTGGCATCGAAGTGGAGGGCGCGAAGGGCGTGAAGGATCACGCCCGGATGGCGGCGTTCGTACGCGCGGTGCGCGAAGCGGACGCCGGGTGATGCAAGCCGGTGCGGCCCCGCGGGCGGGGCGCACCGACCGATCGAGAGAGACACCATGTACAACCTTCCTGATGATCGCGGCCATTTCGGCCCGTATGGCGGCGTGTTCGTCGCCGAGACGCTGATTCATGCGCTGGACGAACTGCGCGCGGCGTATGAAAAGTTCCAGAACGATCCCGATTTCGTCGCCGAATTCGAGCGCGAGCTGAAGCATTTCGTCGGCCGTCCGTCGCCGATCTACCACGCGCAGCGCTGGAGCGAGACGCTCGGCGGCGCGCAGATCTACCTGAAGCGTGAAGACCTGAACCACACGGGCGCGCACAAGATCAACAACGTGATCGGCCAGGCGCTGCTCGCGAAGCGCATGGGCAAGAAGCGCGTGATCGCGGAAACGGGCGCCGGCCAGCACGGCGTCGCGACCGCGACCATCTGCGCGCGCTTCGGGATGGAGTGCGTCGTCTACATGGGCGCCGAGGACGTGCGCCGGCAGGCCGCGAACGTGTACCGGATGAAGCTGCTGGGCGCGACGGTCGTGCCGGTCGAATCGGGTTCGCGCACGCTGAAGGACGCGCTGAACGAAGCGATGCGCGACTGGGTCACGAACATCGAAAGCACGTTCTACATCATCGGTACGGTCGCGGGCCCGCACCCGTACCCGATGATGGTGCGCGACTTCCAGCGCGTGATCGGCGACGAGTGCAAGGTGCAGATGCCCGAGCTCGCGGGCCGGCAGCCCGACGCGGTGATCGCCTGCGTCGGCGGCGGGTCGAACGCGATGGGCATTTTCTATCCGTACATCGACGATACGTCGGTGCAGCTGATCGGCGTCGAAGCGGCCGGCGACGGCCTCGACACGGGCCATCACGCGGCGTCGCTGATCGCCGGCAGCCCGGGCGTGCTGCACGGCAATCGCACGTACCTGCTGCAGGACGACAACGGCCAGATCATCGAGACGCATTCGGTGTCGGCGGGCCTCGACTATCCGGGCGTCGGCCCCGAGCACGCATGGCTGAAGGACAGCGGCCGCGCGCAGTACGTGCCGATCACCGACGCGGAAGCGTTGAAGGCGTTCCACGACTGCTGCCGGATCGAGGGGATCATTCCCGCGCTCGAGTCGAGCCATGCGATCGCGTATGGCGTGAAGCTCGCGCCGACGTTGCCGAAGGACAAGATCCTGCTCGTCAACCTGTCGGGCCGCGGCGACAAGGACATGCACACGGTCGCCGAGCGATCGGGCATCGCGCTCTGACCCCGACCGATGCGTGACCTGATCGAAGAGCCGGGCGGCGGCGCCGCGAACGAGGCGGAGGCGGTTCAGCCCGCCGCCGTGCCGCGCGCGCTGCCGCCCGGTATCGAACTGCACAACCGCGATTTCCTGACCGATGCCGCGCACTTGCCGGATGCGTCGATCGACCTGATCGTCGCCGATCCGCCGTACGGGCTCGGCAAGGACTACGGCAACGATTCGGACAAGCGTTCGGGCGACGATTTCCTCGCGTGGACGCGCGAGTGGCTCGAACTCGCGATTCCGAAGCTGAAGCCGAGCGGGTCGATGTACATCTTCTGCACGTGGCAGTACGCGCCGGAAATCTTCAGTTTCCTGAAGACGCAACTCACGATGGTCAACGAGATCATCTGGGACCGGCGCGTGCCGAGCATGGGCGGCACGACGCGCCGTTTCACGTCGGTGCACGACAACATCGGCTTTTTCGCGGTTTCCAAAGCGTATTACTTCGATCTCGATCCGGTCCGCATCCCGTACGACGCCGACACGAAGAAGGCCCGCTCGCGCAAGCTGTTCGAAGGCAGCAAGTGGCTGGAGATGGGCTACAACCCGAAGGACGTCTGGTCGGTCTCGCGCCTGCACCGGCAGCACGCGGAGCGCGTCGATCATCCGACCCAGAAGCCGCTGGAAATCATCGAGCGGATGGTGCTCGCAAGCTGCCCGCCGGGCGGCCGCGTGCTCGATCCGTTCATGGGCAGCGGCACGACCGCGGTGGCCTGCGCACGGCAGGGGCGCGACTTCGTCGGCTACGAGATCAACGAAAGCTATTGTGCGATCGCGCACGAGCGCGTGAGCGCGCTCGCCGCGCCGGCGTGCGCGTGAATCGCGCCGCCGCCGAATGCACTGAGGAAAATTGCCATGTCCCGTATTCAGCAGACCTTCGCCGCGCTCGCCGAACAAGGCCGTAAGGGCCTGATCCCGTTCATCACGGCCGGCGACCCGGACCCCGCGAAAACCGTCGAATTCATGCACGCGCTCGCCGCCGGCGGCGCGGACGTGATCGAGCTCGGCGTGCCGTTCTCGGACCCGATGGCCGACGGCCCGGTGATCCAGCGCTCGTCGGAGCGCGCGCTCGCGCGCGGCGTCACGTTGAAGAGCGTGCTCGCCGACGTGAAGCGTTTTCGCGAAACCGACCCCAAAACCCCCGTCGTGCTGATGGGCTATGCGAACCCGATCGAACGGATGGGTGTCGACGCGTTCGCGGCCGAAGCGCACGCGGCCGGCGTCGACGGCGTGCTGGTGGTCGACTATCCGCCGGAAGAGGCGGGCGTGTTCGCCGAAAAGATGCGGGCCGCGCAGATCGATCCGATCTTCCTGCTCGCGCCCACGTCGACCGACGAACGCATCGCCGACGTCGGCAAGATCGCGAGCGGCTACGTGTATTACGTGTCGCTCAAGGGCGTGACCGGCGCGGGAAATCTGGATGTTTCGAGCATTGCAGGTAAAATCCCGGCCATCAAGTCGCGCGTGCCGGTTCCGGTGGGCGTCGGCTTCGGTATCCGCGACGCCGAAACGGCGCGTGCGGTGGCCGAAGTGTCGGACGCCGTCGTGATCGGCAGCCGCCTCGTGCAACTGCTCGAGAGCGCCGCGCCGGAAGGTGCCGCCGCCGCGCTGAAGACGTTCATCGCCGAGCTGCGCGCCGCCCTGGACGGTGCCGGCAACACGGCGCGATAAACACAACACAGGAAGCGGGAACGGGCCGCGTCGGCCCGCCCCGCCACGGAACAGGAAACCATACGATGAGCTGGCTCGACAAACTGTTGCCGCCGAAGATCAAGCAGACCGACCCGAAAAGCCGCAAGGGCATTCCGGAAGGCCTGTGGGTCAAGTGCCCGTCCTGCGAGGCCGTTCTCTATCGCAACGACGTGGACGCGAACCTGCACGTGTGCCCGAAGTGCGATCACCACATGCGCATCGGCGCGCGCGAGCGCCTCGACGGGCTGCTCGATCCGGAAGGCCGCTACGAGATCGGCCAGGAGGTCGTGCCGGTCGACTCGCTGAAGTTCAAGGACAGCCGCAAGTACCCCGATCGTCTGAAGGAAGCGATGGACGAAACCGGCGAGACCGACGCGATGGTCGTGATGGGCGGCGCGATCCACACGCTGCCGGTCGTGGCAGCGTGCTTCGAGTTCTCGTTCATGGGCGGCTCGATGGGTTCGGTCGTCGGCGAGCGCTTCGCGCGCGGTGCGCAGAACGCGCTGGAGCAGCACGTGCCGTTCATCTGCTTCACGGCATCGGGCGGCGCACGGATGCAGGAAAGCCTGCTGTCGCTGATGCAGATGGCCAAGACCACCGCGATGCTGACCAAGCTGGCCGAAGCGAAGCTGCCGTTCATCTCGGTGCTGACCGACCCGACGATGGGCGGCGTGTCGGCGAGCTTCGCGTTCCTCGGCGACGTCGTGATCGCGGAGCCGAAGGCGCTGATCGGCTTCGCCGGCCCGCGCGTGATCGAGCAGACGGTCCGCGAGAAGCTGCCGGAAGGCTTCCAGCGCGCCGAATTCCTGCTGAAGACGGGCGCGATCGACATGATCGTCGACCGTCGCAAGATGCGCGACGAGATCGCGCAGTTGCTCGCGCTGCTGCAGCGACAGCCGGCCGACGCGCTGGCCTGACCGGCGCAACGTCGTGACTCCGCGCGTCGCCTGGCTTCTCAGGCGGCGCGCTTTGCTTTTTGGCGTAGTGGCGGTACCGATCCAGATTTGATCCGATGAGCACATTTCCCACTCTCGACGCGTGGCTTTCGCATCTCGAACGCGCGCACCCGGTCGGCATCGACATGGGCCTGACCCGCATCGGGCAGGTCAAGGCGGCGCTGCAGCTCGAATTCGCGTGCCCGGTGATCACCGTCGGCGGCACGAACGGCAAGGGCTCGACCTGCGCGTTCCTCGAGACGATTCTCGTGCGCGCGGGTTACAAGGTCGGCTGCCACACGTCGCCGCACCTGCTCGCATTCAACGAGCGCGCGCGCGTGAACGGGCAGAACGTGACCGACGACGAACTGCTGCCGCACTTCGAGGCCGTCGAAGCCGCGCGCACGTCGCTGGCCGAGCCCGTGTCGCTCACGTATTTCGAATTCACGACGCTCGCGATCCTGCATCTGTTCGCCTCGCGCGGGCTCGACGCGGTGATCCTCGAAGTCGGCCTCGGCGGCCGGCTCGATGCGGTGAACATCATCGACACCGATTGCGCGATCGTCACGAGCATCGACATCGACCACACCGAATACCTCGGCGACACGCGCGAGAAGATTGCGTTCGAGAAGGCCGGGATCTTCCGCGCGGGCAAGCCGGCGATCTGCGGCGATCCGGCCGCGCCGCAGACGCTCGTCGACCACGCCGAAGCGATCGGCGCCGATCTGTGGCTCGTCGGCCGCGATTTCCGCTACGAGGCGCAGGCAGGGGCCGAGCGCCAGCAATGGAGCTACCTCGGCCGCGACAAGCGCTATCCGGCGCTCGCGTATCCGGCGCTGCGCGGCGCGAACCAGCTGATCAACGCGTCGGCCGCGCTCGCCGCGCTCGAGGTGCTGCGCCCGGTGCTGCCGGTGTCCGCGCAGGACATCCGGCTCGGGCTCGCGAACGTCGAGCTGCCGGGGCGCTTCCAGGTGCTGCCCGGCAAGCCGGCGATCGTGCTCGACGTCGCGCACAACCCGCATGCGTCGGCCGTGCTCGAGCAGAACCTCGGCAACATGGGCTTCTTCCCGTACACGTACGCGGTGTTCGGCGCGATGCACGACAAGGACATCGACGGCGTGCTGCAGCACCTGAAGGGAGAGATCGACCACTGGTGCGTGACCGACCTGCCCCTGCCGCGCGCGGCCTCCGCGGAGCAGCTCGAAGCCGCGCTGCGCAAGGCCGGCGTGGAGGAGGGGCCCGATTCGAGCGTGACGCGTTACGCGTCGCCCGCGGAAGCGTTTCGCGGTGCACTAAAAAGAGCATCCGAGAATGATAGAATCGTGGTTTTCGGCAGTTTCCATACGGTTGCCGGCGTGCTGGCCTACCGTAAATCGCAGCAACACTGACTGACGGGCAGTTTCGGACTCAGCCATTCATGGGAATTTTCTCGTTCGGCAAGAAAGACGACGACGCGCCCCCGCGGCGCGGCGGTCGCACCGGGGCCTCCCGGAACGTGCGCACGGAGCGCACTGAACGCGTCGAGCGCCGCACGCGCCGCACCGAGCGTCCGGAATCGGACGCACTGCTCCTCGATCCGACCCTTCCTGAAAAGCAACGCGCGCGCCGTCGCCTCGTCGGCGCGATCGCGCTCGTCGTGGCCGCCGTGATCGTGCTGCCGATGGTGCTCGACTCGCACCCGAAGCCGGTCACCGACGACATCGCGATCGACATCCCGAACCGGCCCGCGCACCAGGCGGTCGCGCCGCGCGACGACGACGTGTCCGACGTGCAGGCGGGCGTCGCGCACGACGAACCGCCGGCCTCCGACACGGCCATGGCGGCCGCACCGGCACCCGCCCCCGCGCCGAAGGATGTCGCCAAGCCGGCCGCGAAACCCGATACGACCACCACCGCGAGCGTGACGCCGCCGAAGCCCGCGCCGAAGCCGGCCGCTCCGGCGGCGAAACCGGCCGCGCCGAAGCCTGCGCCCGCAACCGTCGCGAATGCCGGCGCCGCGAGCCCGGACGGCGGCGACGCATCGTCGCCGGCGTCGCCGGCCGGTGCGCGCTTCGCGGTGCAGCTCGGTTCGTTCAAGGACGCCGCGACCGCCCGTTCGTGGGCCACCAAGTTGAAATCGGCGGGCGTGCCCGCATATGTCGAGCACAGCAAGCAGGCCGACGGCAGCACGGCTACACTGCTGCGTGCCGGCCCGTTCGCGGATCGTGCGGCGGCATCCGCCGCGATCGCGAAGGTGCGCGAAGCCGGACTGACGCAGTAACGTGCGATGCTGACGGCTTTCGACTACGCTGTATTGGCGGTGATCGCGTTGTCGGCGTTGCGCGGCGCGTGGCGCGGCTTCGTGTCCGAGATTTTCGGGCTGATCGGCTGGATCGCGGCGGTCGTGATCGCGGGCCGCTACGTCGGGCTGGTCGTGCCGTACATTCCGGCGAACTGGCCGGGCGGCGCGCTGACGCAGTGGGTGATCGCCTTCGCGTTGCTCGTGATCGGCGTCGTGCTGGTCGCCGGCGTGGCGAACGCGCTGCTGTCGCGGATCGCGCAGGCGAGCGGCCTGGGCGGCGTCGACCGCTCGCTGGGCATGATGTTCGGGCTCGTCCGCGGCTGTGTGCTGGTGGTGCTGCTGGTCGCGGCGGCCGGGCTGACCGAACTGCCCAAACAGGATTTCTGGCGCAATGCGCTATTGCGTCCTTTTGCCGAACAGGGCGTGCACGAGCTGAAGCAGCTCCTGCCCGACGGCATGGCCCAGTACGTACGCGTGTGACGGCGCGGCCGGGCAGGACGGAACCGATTTTGTCATCTTGAAGGACATGCCATGTGCGGCATCGTAGGCGTTATCTCCCAATCCCCTGTCAATCAGCTGATCTATGACAGCCTGCTGCTGCTGCAGCATCGCGGTCAGGACGCGGCGGGCATCGCGACGGCGGACGGCAGCAATTTCCACATGTACAAGGCGAACGGCATGGTGCGCGACGTGTTCCGCACGCGCAACATGCGCAGCCTGCCCGGCACCTACGGCATCGGCCAGGTACGCTACCCGACGGCCGGCTCGGCGTCGAGCGAGGCCGAGGCGCAGCCGTTCTACGTGAACGCGCCGTTCGGGATCATCCTCGCGCACAACGGCAACCTGACGAACTGGATGCAGCTGAAGGACGAGATGTTCCGGATCGACCGCCGGCACATCAACACCAACTCCGACAGCGAAGTGCTGCTCAACGTGTTCGCGCACGAGCTGCAACTGTCGACCACGGGCCTCGAGCTCGACCCGGCGTCGGTGTTCAAGGCGGTCTCGGGCGTGCATCGCCGCCTGCAGGGTTCGTACGCGATCGTGTCGCTGATCGCCGGCTACGGCCTGCTCGCGTTCCGCGACCCGTTCGGCATCCGCCCGCTGTGCATCGGCAAGCTCGAAACCGAGCACGGCACCGAATGGATGGTCGCGTCGGAGTCGGTGGCGGTCGAAGGCATCGGTTTCGAATTCGTGCGCGACCTGGAGCCGGGCGAAGCGGTCTTCATCGACAAGGCCGGCAACTTCCACAGCCAGCAGTGCGCGGAGAACCCGACGCTGAATCCGTGCATGTTCGAATACGTGTATCTGGCCCGTCCGGATTCGTGCCTCGACGGCGTGCCGGTGTACAACGTGCGCCTGCGCATGGGCGACTATCTCGCCGAGAAGATCAAACGCGAACTGCCGAACGTGCCGATCGACGTCGTGATGCCGATTCCCGATTCGTCGCGCCCGGCCGCGATGCAGGTCGCCGCGAAGCTCGGCGTCGAGTACCGCGAAGGCTTCTTCAAGAACCGCTACGTCGGCCGCACCTTCATCATGCCGGGGCAGGCCGTGCGCAAGAAGTCGGTGCGCCAGAAGCTCAACGCGATGAGCATCGAGTTCAAGGACAAGCACGTGCTGATCGTCGACGATTCGATCGTGCGCGGCACGACCTCGCACGAAATCGTGCAGATGGCGCGCGATGCGGGTGCGAAGTCGGTGATCTTCGCGTCGGCGGCGCCGCCCGTGAAATTCCCGAACGTGTACGGCATCGACATGCCGACGCGTGGCGAGCTCGTCGCGCACGGCCGCACCGACGAAGAAGTCGCGAAGATCATCGGCGCCGATCACCTGATCTATCAGGACGTCGACGATCTGCGCCGCGCGGTGCGCGACATCAACCCGAAGCTCGAGCGCTTCGAGGCGTCGTGCTTCGACGGCAACTACATCACCGGCGCCGTGACGCCCGAGTACCTCGATGCGATCGAGCGCGCGCGTCTCACGCCGGCGTCGCAGGCCGATCGCGATACGGCCAGCGATACCGAGCGCTCGCAGATGAACCTGCAACTGTCGGTCGAGTAACTCACGCCGGCGCGCGCTTGGATCGAGGCGTGATAGGATGTGGCCTTGCGTCGATTTGATATCAGCTTGCGGACGCGGGGCAACTTCCCAAAACAGCTAAAGCGAAGGCCGGCGGCAGCCGGCCCGAGTCGATCGCTGTCGTACCGCACCGAAGCCCGCTGATGCCGACGCATAGCGGGCTTTTTGTTTTTGGCCTCGGTTTTGACCGGGTCCGCGCCTCGTGCATGACCATCGGCGCGGCCATCGAATACGGAAAACGGAACATGGACGACTCCCTCAACTTCGACACGCTTGCCGTGCGCGCGGGCACGCTGCGCAGCGACTTCAACGAGCATTCGGAAGCGCTGTTCCTCACGTCGAGCTTCTGCTTCTCGAGCGCGGCCGACGCGGCCGAGCGCTTCGCGAATTCGGAAGACTATTTCACCTATTCGCGCTTCACGAACCCGACCGTCACCATGTTCCAGGAGCGTCTCGCGGCGCTCGAGGGCGGCGAGGCGTGCATCGCGACGGCGTCGGGCATGGCCGCGATCATGTCGGTCGTGATGTCCGCGCTGCAGGCGGGCGACCACCTCGTCAGCTCGCGCAGCCTGTTCGGCTCGACGCTCGGGATGTTCTCGCAGATCTTCAGCAAGTTCGGGATCACGACGACCTTCGTCGACCCGACCGACCTGAACGCATGGCAGGAAGCCGTGCGGCCGGAAACGAAGATGTTCTTCCTCGAGACGCCGTCGAACCCGCTGACCGAACTCGCCGACATCGAGGCGATCGGCAAGATCGCGAAGGCCGCGAACGCGCTGTTCGTCGTCGACAACTGTTTCTGCAGCCCGGTGCTGCAGCAGCCGCTGAAGCTGGGCGCGGACGTCGTGATGCACTCGGCGACGAAATTCCTCGACGGGCAGGGCCGCGTGCTCGGCGGCGCGCTGGTCGGCTCGAAGGAATTCATCATGGGCAAGGTGTTCCCGTTCGTGCGCAGCGCGGGCCCGACGCTGTCGGCGTTCAACGCGTGGGTGCTGCTGAAGGGGATGGAGACGCTGTCGCTGCGCGTCGAGAAGCAATCGGCGAACGCGCTGGAGATCGCGCGCTGGCTCGACGCGCATCCGGCAGTCGCGCGCGTGTTCTACCCGGGCCTCGAATCGCATCCGCAGCATGAACTCGCGAAGCGCCAGCAGAAGGCGGGCGGTGCAATCGTGTCGTTCGAGCTGAAGGGCGACACGCCGGAGCAGCAGCGCGCGAACGCGTGGCGTGTGATCGACAACACGAAGCTGGTGTCGATTACCGGCAACCTCGGCGACACGCGCACGACGATCACGCATCCGGCCACCACGACGCACGGCCGCATCACGCCGGAAGCGCGTGCGGCGGCGGGGATCACCGAAGGGCTGATTCGCCTCGCGGTCGGGCTCGAGCACGCGGGCGACATTCGCGACGATCTCGCGCGCGGCCTGGACAGCTGAGCGATACGGCCGGTTTTTGCCCGGCATCGATGAAACGGGCCGCTCGAGAGAGCGGCCCGTTGTCGTTTCGGCGCATGCCGTTGCGCGCGTGTTTTGCCGACGTTCAGCCCGCGGCGTGCGCGGGCGGCGCGGCACGCATCGCGTCCACCATCCAGCGCAGCGTTTCGTCGAGCGGCGTGATCGGCAGTTCGCCCACCGCGCGCCGCAGCTTGTCGCGCGACCCGCTCAGGCGCTTCACTTCGTTGTGCCGCACGAAGCGCGGATCGATCGTCACGTCGATCACGTAGCCGGCGATGCGCGACAGCATCGCCAGCACTTCCTTCAGCGAATACGCGCGCTCCGAACAGACGTTGAACGTCTCGCCGGCCGGCGCGGCTTCGATCAGCTTCAGATAGGCGGCCGTCACGTCGCGCACGTCGGAGAAATCGCGGCTCACGTTGAGATTGCCGAGCGAGATCCGCGGCGCGTTGCCCGCAAAGTGCGCGACGAGCTTCGGCAGCAGATACGCATCGCTCTGGCCGACACCCGTGTAGTTGAACGGCCGCGCGATCACGATCGGCAGCCGGTCGGCCCACAGCTTCGCCGCATATTCCATTGCGAGCTTGCTGACCGCGTAGTCGTTCGCCGGGGCCGGCGCGACGGTTTCGTCGAGCACGCCGGCCGTCGAGTTGCCGTAGACGTTCGCGCTGCTTGCGAGCAGCACCGCCGACGGGCGGCGGTCGAGGCCGTCGAGCGCGGCCAGCAGGTTGCGCGTGCCGACGATGTTGACCGCGTAGGTCTGCGACGGCTCGTCCTGCGCGACATGCGCGCGCGCGGCCAGATGCACGACCGCGTCGGGCCGCGCGTCGGCCGCGGCCGCGCGCATGGCCTGCGCGTCGAGCAGGTCGACGGGCAGCAGCGTGCAGTGCGCGAACGCCGGATCGGCGGGGCCGGGCGTGCCGGGCGCGACCGTGCCCCAGACGTCGTAGCCGGCAGCCTGCAGGCGTTCGACCATGTAGCGGCCGGTGAAGCCCGTCAGGCCCGTGACGAATGCACGGCGCGACGGACGCCCGGCCTCAGAACGTGTCATGGTGTTGATTCCGCGTCAAATCCGCTTCGACCATCATCTGGCAAAGTTGTTCGAGCGTCGTCTTCGGTTCCCAGCCGAGTTTGCTTTTCGCCTTGTCCGCGCAGCCGATCAGCAAGTCGACTTCCGCGGGGCGGTAGAACTTCGGGTTCACTTCGACGAGCACGTTGCCGGTCGATGCGTCGAGGCCGCGCTCCTGCTCGCCCTTGCCGGTCCATTCGAGCTGGTAGCCGGCCGCCGCGAACGCCATCCGCACGAAGTCGCGCACGGTTTCGGTGCGGTTGGTCGCCAGCACGTAGGTGTCGGGCTCGTCGGCCTGCAGCATGCGCCACATGCCTTCGACGTATTCGAGCGCGAAGCCCCAGTCGCGTTTCGCGTCGAGATTGCCGAGCTCGAGCCGGGTCGCCTTGCCGAGCCGGATCTTCGCGACCGTGTCGGTGATCTTGCGCGTGACGAATTCGCGGCCGCGCAGCGGCGATTCGTGGTTGAACAGGATCCCGCTGCTGCCGAACAGGCCGTACGACTCGCGGTAGTTCACGGTCATCCAGTGCGCGTACAGCTTCGCGACGCCGTAGGGGCTGCGCGGGTAGAACGCGGTGGTTTCCGTTTGCGGGATCGCCTGCACCTTGCCGAACATCTCGGACGTCGACGCCTGGTAATAGCGGGTCTTCGGGCTCACGACCCGAATCGCCTCGAGCAGGTTCAGCGGGCCGATGCCGGTCACTTCGGCGGTGGTCGCCGGCTGGTCGAACGACACGCCGACGAAGCTTTGCGCGGCCAGGTTGTAGAGCTCGTCCGGCTGCGTGCGTTCGAGCAGGCGCAGGCTCGAGCCCGCGTCGGTCAGGTCGTGTTCGACGAGCGTCAGGTTCGGGTGCGTGTCGACGCCGAGCTCGGCGATGCGCCAGAAATTCACCGAGCTGGTGCGGCGATAGGTGCCGGTGACTTCGTAGCCCTTGTCGAGCAGCAGTTTGGTCAGGTACGCACCGTCTTGCCCCGAAATTCCGGTGATGATGGCCTTTTTACGCGTTTGGCTCATGGCGTTGTCCTGGTAGAAGCGATGGATGATGAGATTCAGGCGGTCGTGCCGGCGGCGGCCGGCAGCGCGCGGCGCGCGGGCCCGCGCGTCAGGCGCCGTTCGAAGCCGTACCAGCTCAGGGTCGCGTACGCGAGCGTGATCGCAAGCGCCAGCGCGGCCGTGACGAAACGGTTCAGGTGCAGCGGCCACAGCGCGTACAGCACGCTCAGGTGGATCAGGTAGACGGTGTAGCTGACGGTGCCGACGTAGACGAGCATCGGGTTCGTCAGCACGCGTTGCACGAGGCCGCGCCCGCGCAGCGCGATCACGACGATCGACGTGCACAGCAGCAGCGAGATGCTGTAGAGCGCCGCGTTCGACAGCGGCGTGTTCGCGGCGCGAAAGCGCGGGAACGACAGGTGCAGCCAGCCGAGGATCGCGAGCGACACGAGCGCGCCGACGATCGCGAGCGGATAGAACGGCTCCAGCGCGCGCCGGTCGCGGCGCAGCACGATCGCGAGCAACGCGCCGGCCGCGAGCAGGTCCATCCGGAACGGCGTCAGGTAGTAGATCGGCCAGAACGAATCGAACCACGGCGTCGCGATCGCGCGCAGCACCGGCGCCGCGACGATCAGCGCGGCGGCGACCCACAGCAGCGCGCGCTCCGAGCACCACAGCACGACGAACGGCCAGAAGATGTAGAACTGCTCCTCGACCGCGAGCGACCACAGCACGTTCAGGCTGTCATGGCCGATGCTGCCGAGCGACAGCCCGATATTGGTCGAGAAGAACGCGAACCACGGCCAGTGCGGCAGCCAGCTCGCGCCGAACAGCAGCGTCGACACCGCCAGCAGCAGCACGTACGGCGGCAGGATCCGGCGCATGCGGCGTGCGTAGAAGTGGCTGAAGTACGACTGCCCGCGCGCCTTGCGATCGAGCAGGATGCCGGTGATCAGCAACCCGCTCAGCACGAAGAACAGATCGACGCCCATCCACAGCGGCGCCTTCAGCGCGTGCTGCAGGAACACGGCGCCCACGGCGATCGCGCGCAGTCCGTCGAGCTGCACGATGCGGCCGTGTTGCGGCGGGGCGAGGTCGGCGGGGCGCGACAGGGCCGTCATCGCGCGGCTCCTTCACGACCCGCATCCGATGCGTGTACGTATTGCATGCCTTTAAATGAAATAGGGAATCGAAAACGATTCTAGGGAAAAGAAATCGGTAAAAAAACGCGCGTCATTTATCTGACGGCAAATACCCGAATGCCGATTATTACGGTCGCGAGACGAAAGATTTGCACCGGGCGGCCGCCAGACGCGGCGCGGGGCGGAACTTTCTACGTGGCGGCGCGGGAAAGGCGGTCGTTATTGCCGTTTCCGGGCCGGATTGACTGCCTGTTCCGGTTCGATATTTCTGGCGGAAACATCCCCAAATATTTCCAAATTTCTTGTGATTATTTTTGCTTGTAACCTGCATCGCGACGTTTGAAACCCATTTAGCGACAGGGCGCAGCCGCCGGCCATCCGAGGCTGCGCCGGTCGTTGTTGCATCGAGTCTGGAGAAGCGCATTGCGACGTCTGATTCTGGTTGGCGTGACGGTATGCGCGGCGCTGCTGACGAGCGCCGTGCCGGCCGAAACGGTGTTGCCCGCGACGACCTCGTGGATCGGCAACACGTTCGGCTATGGCGACGGCAGCTGGACGCAGATCGACATCCGCGCGATCGCGGTGACGCCCGACGGCAAGGTGTATACGAATGCGCCGTGGGACGAGAGCGGCGCCGAGGCGAGCGTCTACCAGGACGGGAAGATGCTCGGCTTCGCCGGTGGCACCCACGGCTGGGGCAACCTCGGCGGCAACGCGATCGCGGTGAACGGCAAGTATGCGTATGTCGCGATCGGCGTCGGCAACGAGCGCGGCCACCTGCAGTCGCCCGGCATCTGGCCGGACAAGGGCAAGCAATGGTTCGGCATCTCGCGGCGCACGATCGGCGACATGAAGCAGCCCGCGCCGTTTCGCGCGGCGCCGCCGGTCGCGCCGGGTGGCCGCGCCGATGCCGGCCGCGCGCGAATGGCCGCCAGCTTCATGATGATGAACGAGGTGCCGGCGCCCGCACGCTCGGAAGTGGGCGACGCGAAGGCGGAAGTGGGCGGCCTCGCGGCCGACGACAAGACGCTGTTCGCGACCAATCCGTCGCGCGACGCGGTGGACGTGTACGACGCGGAGACGATGCAGCGGAAGGGCACGTGGAGCGCGCACGAGCCGGGCCGCATCGCGCTCGCGGGCGACGGCACGCTGTGGCTGCTGACCGATACGCTGGGCGGGCCCGCGCATCTCGTGCACGTGCGGGCCGACGGCCGCAAGCTCGACGACGCGCCGGCGCTGCCGGCCGGCACCGACGCGGTGGACGTGGCGGTCGATGCGAAAGGGCGCGTGCTGGTCGCGGACAACGGGCCGCGCCAGCAGATCCTGATCTTCTCGAAAGGCGCGAGCGGCTACGCGCAGTCGGGCTCGCTCGGCGAGCGCGGCGGCATCTTCGCGGGGCCGGTGCCGGGGCGCCCGGGGCCGCAGCGCTTCAACGGGCTGACGGGCGTCGGCGTCGACCGCGCGGGCAACGTCTACGTATCGATGAACGGGATCGGGCCGCGCCACGACACGATCGGCGCGGGGCTCGGCGCGGTGCTGGAAAGCTACACGCCGGACGGCAAGCTGCGCTGGCAGGTGCAGGGGCTGCTGTTCGTCGACGGCGCGTGGCTCGACCCCGCGCGGCCGAACAGCGTGTACACGGGCAACAAGCGCTTCGAGCTCGACCTGTCGAAGCCGCCGGGCCAGGACTGGAAATACGTCGGCTTCCTGTCGAACCGCTTCAAGTATCCGGACGACCCCGTGTTCCACACCGACCAGTATCCGGGCATGCCGATCGCGCGGCGCGTCGACGGCCGCACGTTCCTGTACCTGACCGACATGTACGCCGATCATCTGAAGATCTACCGCTTCGACGCGAAGCGCGACGGCGAGGTCGCGATTCCGTCCGGCCTGATCGCGGGCCGCGCGCGGCCGGTCGACAAGGTGCCGAACAAGCCGCCGGGCGGCGACTGGCTGTGGCGAGACGCGAACGGCAACGGCCGGATCGATGCCGACGAGTCCGAGATCAACACGACGGGCAAGGCGAAGGCGGGCGGCTGGGGCTGGTGGGTCGACACGAAGGGCGACATCTGGCGCACGAGCGACGTGCGCGGCATCCACCGCTTCCAGTACGGCGGCGTCGACAAGGCCGGCAACCCGATCTATTCGTACGACAAGGTCACGACCTACCCGATGCCGCAGCCGTTCACGCAACTGCGCCGGTCGATCTACGACGCGCAGACGGACACGCTGTACGTGACCGGCTACACGGCCGACGCGCCGCCGCAGCCGGGCATCAACAAGGAAGTCGGCCGCGTGCTGGTGCGCTTCGACAAGTGGTCGAGCGGCTCGCCGGTGGTGCGCTACCAGGTCGCGCTGCCATGGCAGCTCGATGCGAAGCCGATCCTCGACCTGATCGGGATCACGGTCGAAGGCCGCTACATCTTCACGGTGGAGCCGGTCGGCAAGATCCACGTGTACGACAAGGAAGCCGGCAAGGAAGTGGGCGTGATGAGCCCGGGCGCCGAGGTCGGCAAGGCCTCCGGCTGGGTCGACGTGCCGTTCGGCATCAGCGCGTTCCGGCGCGAGAACGGCGAATACCTCGTGTTCGTCGAGGAAGACGCGCGCGGCAAGGTGCTGATGTATCGCTGGAAACCGTGACGGGCGGCGCGCCGTCGTCGACGTCACTCAAGGCTTAAGCATGGACAAAGGCATACTCAAGAACGTTTCGATCAACTTCATCGGGCTGATCCTGCCGACCTTCGTGTCGCTGGTGACCGTGCCCGCGTACATCCACGCGCTCGGCGTCGAACGCTACGGCGTCGTCAGCCTCGTGTGGACGCTGATCGGCTATTTCGGGATCCTCGATCTCGGGATGAGCATGGCCGCGCAGAACCACATCTCGAAGGCGCTCGCGAGCGGCGACGCCGACGAAAGCGCGCGCGTGTTCTGGAGCGCGTTCTGGCTGAATCTCGGCACCGGCATCGCGGGCGGGTTGCTGATCTATTTCGGTGCGTTCGTCTACACCGCGTATTTCACGAAGGTGTCGGCCGCGATGCAGCACGAGGTGTATCTCGCGCTGCCGTGGCTTGCGCTCGCGATTCCGCTCGCGAACGTGTCGTGGGTGTTCGCCGGCGCGATCAACGGCGCCGAACGGTTCGGCGTGTTCAACACGAACCAGACGATCGGCACGTTCCTGTTCCAGCTGCTGCCGCTCGCCGCCGCGTGGTGGATCGCGCCGAACCTGCAGACTGTGCTCGCCGCGGCCGTCGTCGCGCGGCTGATCGCGGCGGTGATGCTCGGCCAGGCCAGCATCAAGGTGCTCGGCATCCGCCGCATCGATCCGCCGCAGTGGGGTACCGCGAAGGGGCTGTTCAACTTCGGCGGCTGGATGCTGATCGCGAGCACGACCAGCATGATTGCCGACACGCTCGACCGCGTGATGCTCGGCGCCGGCAT
This sequence comes from Burkholderia anthinoferrum, assembly GCF_002925705.1. Lineage (NCBI taxonomy): Bacteria > Pseudomonadati > Pseudomonadota > Betaproteobacteria > Burkholderiales > Burkholderiaceae > Burkholderia > Burkholderia anthinoferrum. The sequence continues at coordinate 575,267 of NZ_LFZP01000052.1, read as the reverse complement.
GGGCGCGAAGTTCGTCACCTATTACACGGTGCCGCAGAACCTCGTCACGCGCCTGAACATGCTGCCGAACGCACTGGTGCGCACGCTGTTTCCGCGCCTGTCGGCGGTCGGCCGCGATCACGCGGATACCCTCGCGCGCCAGTCGCTCGAATTCCTGAACGGCGTGTTCACGCCGGTCGGCATCGTCGCGATCTTCGCGCTCGCGCCGTTCCTCACGCTGTGGGTCGGCGCCGATCTCGCCGCGCATTCGGCGCCGGTCGGCCGCGTGCTCGTGATCAGCGTATGGCTCGTCGGGCAGGCGAGCGTCACACGCATCCTGATCCAGTCGCAGGTCAACCCGGCCCGCGCGGCATTCGCCGGGCTCGTCGAGATGCCGTTCTTCGTCGGCGGCCTGTGGCTCGGCATTCATCACTTCGGGCTGATCGGCGCGGCGGTGGTCGTCGCGGCGCGCGCGCTCGTCGACTACGGCGTGCTGCTGTACCTGTCGGCGATCCGGATGCGCGCGATCGTGCTCGACATGCTCGCCCATCTCGCCTTCCTGCTCGCTAGCCTGTTTCTGGCGCAAGCGTGGCCGGGGCTGGTCCAGTCGATCGGCCTGTGCGCGGTCGTGCTGGTGCTGAACGTTGCGTGGTCGCTCACGATGACGCCGGGATTGCGTGCACTCGTGCGCGACCTGTTCGTCCGTCTCAATGCGAGGAGAACTGCATGAATCGCGATCTGGCGGAACACGCCGTCCTGAATCTCGCCACGGCCGACGCCGCCGTGGCCCACGCGGGCGACGCCGCCGCGCTGCACCGCGCGGTGCCGGCCGAACGGGCCGGCGCGCGGCAGCCGGCGCGTGCGCTGCGCGTGGCGATCGTCCACGACTGGCTCGTCACCTACGCGGGCGCCGAGCGCGTGCTCGAACAGATCGTCGCGTGCTTTCCCGACGCGGACCTGTTCAGCCTCGTCGATTTCCTCGACGACCGCGCGTTCGTGCGCGGCAAGGCGGTGACGACGTCGTTCATCCAGAAGCTGCCGTTCGCGCGCACCAAGTACCGCAGCTACCTGCCGCTGATGCCGCTCGCGATCGAGCAGCTCGACGTGTCCGAGTACGACCTCGTGATCTCGAGCAGCCACGCGGTCGCGAAGGGCGTGCTGACCGGGCCGGACCAGGTGCACATCAGCTACGTGCATTCGCCGATCCGCTATGCGTGGGACCTGCAGCACCAGTATCTGGAACAGTCGAATCTCACGCACGGGCCGAAATCGCTGCTCGCGCGGATGATTCTCCATTACATCCGCAACTGGGATACGCGCACCGCGAACGCGGTGGACGGCTTCGTCGCGAATTCCGCGTTCATCGCGCGGCGCATCAAGAAGGTCTACCACCGCGACGCCGCGGTGATCTTCCCGCCGGTCGACGTCGACGCGTTCTCGCTGAACGCGGCGAAGGAGGACTTCTACCTCACCGCGTCGCGGATGGTGCCGTACAAGAAGATCGACCTGATCGTCGAAGCGTTTTCGCGCACGCCCGAGCGCAAGCTCGTCGTGATCGGCGACGGCCCCGAGATGCAGAAAATCCGCGCGAAGGCCGGCCCGAACGTCGAGATCATGGGCTATCAGCCGTTCGCGGTGCTGCACGACCGGATGCGGCGCGCGAAGGCGTTCGTGTTCGCGGCCGAGGAGGATTTCGGGATCTCGGTCGTCGAGGCGCAGGCGTGCGGCACGCCGGTCATCGCGTACGGCAAGGGCGGTGCGCTCGAAACCGTGCTCGACCCGCAGTCGAGCCTGAACCCGACGGGCCTGTTCTTCGACGAACAGACGCCGCACGCGATCGTCGCGGCCGTCGACGATTTCGAGCGCGCGCCGCAGCGCTTCACGCCTGACGCGTGCCGCGCGAACGCGGAGCGGTTTTCCGCCGATACGTTCCGGCAGCGCTTCCTCGACTACGTGGAGCAAGCGCTGCCCGGCTCGACCGCGCGGCGCGGCACGGCCGCGCCGATGCCGGCCGCGCGCGGCCCGGCGACGCTCGTGCTCGATCAGAGCGGCGTGCTCGGCGGCGCCGAGCTGTCGCTACTCGAGATCATGAAGCACATGCGCGCGAACGCCGACGTGCTGCTGTTCGACGACGGCCCGTTCCGCGCGGCGCTCGACGAGATCGGCGCGCGCGTCGACGTGGTCGACCAAGGCGCGCTCGCGGGCGTGCGCAAGCAGGGCGGCGTGTCGTTCGGCGCGGTGAAGCAGCTCGTGCGGCTCGTGCGCGACGTGGCCCGGCGCGCGCGTCGCGCCGAGGTGATCTACGCGAACACGCAACGCGCGATGGTGGTCGCCGCGCTTGCCGGGCGGCTCGCGCGCAAGCCGGTGGTCTGGCATTTGCGCGACATCGTCAGCGCCGACCATTTCGGCGGCAAGCAGTTGCAGGCGATCAAGTACTGCGCGCGGCTCGGCGTCACGCGCGTGATCGCGAACTCCGATGCATCCGCGCAGGCGTTCCGCGCGCTGACGGGCTTCACGCCGCAGCACGTCGACGTCGTGTTCAACGGCATCTCGGCCGAACCGTTCGATGCGCTGGAAGGCGTGAGCCAGGCGGCGCTGCGCGCGCGCCTCGGGTTGCCGACGGACGCATGGCTGGTCGGTTCGTTCAGCCGGCTCGCGCGCTGGAAGGGGCAGCACGTGCTGCTGGAGGCCGCCGCGCGGCATCCCGACATGCACGTGGTGCTGGTCGGCGCGCCGCTGTTCGGCGAGGACGACTATGCGGCGCAACTGCACGAATACGTCGCGCAGCACGGGATGGACGAGCGCGTGCATTTCCTCGGATTCCAGCGCGACGTGGCCGCGTGCATGACGGCCGTCGACGTCGTCGCGCATACGTCGATCACGCCCGAACCGTTCGGGCGGGTGATCGTCGAGGGGATGCTCGCGCGCCGACCCGTCGTCGCGGCGCGTGCGGGCGGCGTCGTCGAGATCATCGAGGACGGCGACAACGGGCTGCTCTGCGAGCCGGGCAACGCGGCCGCGCTGGCCGATGCGCTGGCGGCGCTCAAGCGCGACGGCGCGCTGCGCGAGCGGCTCGTCGCGAGCGGGCGCGCGACCGCGGTGCGGCGGTTCGGGACCGAAACCTACGTGGAGCGGGTCGAGAAGATTCTCTCCGATACGGCGAAGGCCGTCCGGGCCGCGAAAGCGAAGAAATAGCAGCCGGCGCGCGCCGGCGGGAAACGAGCCTCCGTGCGGCGTCGTGCCGTGCGGGGGCTTCGTCGTTCAGCGGGCGACGCGCCTGGTTGGGGCGGGTTGGCGGGCTCGAGTCCGAGTCGGCGCGAGCTTGGCCGATCGTCATCCGGAACGGGAGCGGGCCGTCGGCAACGTGACGCGAGCAGGACACCGTCGCGGTCGTACCGAGGAAACCGCGCACCGGCGGCTTGCGCGGGCCGTGGCGCGGTCGGCGCGCGGCAGGCTGCCGGTCCCTTGTCGAACCGGCCTGCAACCGCACGCCAGCCGTGAAAAAGCCCCCGAGCGGCGGGACGCCGCGCGAGGGCTCCGGAGCCGGACGGGCCGGCCGCCCGGCGTCAGACCGCCTGTTCGGGCGTCGACGCGACGACGCGGGCGGCGCGGGTCGGCTTGAAGCTGGCCGACCACATCATCGCCGGCCGTTCGAACATCCGGTAGAACAGGTACGCCACCGGAATCGCGACGGCCATGAACGCGAACGACGGCCAGATCGACAGTTGCAGCTCGGAGTGGAACAGCACCGAGCCGAGGCAGACGAACAGCGGCAGGTGGACGAGATACAGCGAGTAGCTGAAGTCGCCGAACCAGCTCAGCACGCGCAGCGGCGGCGTGGCGCGCGGCGGGCGGGCGAGGGCGCGGTACAGGAAGCACGCGAAGCCGGCCGACCACAGCTGGAACGCGCCGTACTGGCCGAAATGGAACGCGCCGCAGCCGGCGGCGAGCAGCACCGCGGCCGCGACGTACCATGCGCGCGACGGCACGACGGCCGTGCCGCGCGACTGCTGCGCGCGCACGTCGGCGATCCACGCGCCGATCGTCCAGGACAGCCAGTAGGACGTGAAGAACTGCAGGTCGTGCCGTTCGAGCAGCCACGCCGACGCGACGTTGACGAGCGCGACCGCGGCCACGACAGCCGGCATGCCGATGCGCCGGCGCAGCGCGAACAGCAGCGGGTAGATCGCGTAGAACTGCACTTCGAGCGACAGCGTCCACAGCGCGCCGTTCGACCCGTACGTATAGCCGGCGACGCCCTGCAGCGAGAACAGGTTCACGAGGAACGCGACGACGCCGACGTCGCGGATCTTGTGGCTGACCGGCTCGATCTGCAGGCTGACCGCGTCGAGCGCGAGCGTGAACAGCAGCGCGGCGAGCAGCACCGGGTAGATGCGCGCGAAGCGGCGCACCCAGAAGTTCGGCGCGTCGAGCCGGTACGCGGGGTTCGCCGCTAGCTTGAGCGCCGCGTTGCGGTGGATGCAGTAGCCGCTGATCACGAAGAAGATCGGTACGCCGGCAGAGCCCCACGCGAACGGAAAGGTCAGGTAGCCGGCGATCGCGCCGGGGCTCAGCGCGTGGCCGTAAGCATGATGGAAGCTTTGCATGCCGACCCAGACGACCTGGCGGCAGTGGAAATAGGCGACGAGCAGCGCCGCGAAGCCGCGCATCGCGTCGATCACGTGTTCCTTGTGGTCGGCGACGGGCGGCGCGGCCAGAGACGATCCGCTGAAAGCTTGCATGCGATTCGATTCCTTGCGACGGATGGACGGGAAGTTTCATCCAATCGTAATGCGCAAGAATTCCGTCAATGAATAAAAAAATCTCGTCCGGAAATATCGGTATTCCGCATCATGGGTTTATCGAGATCTGAAAGCGGTTCCGAGAGCCGCCTGAATTATTTGCCGATTTTTTTCTGATAGTTTGAAGCTCCAGTTGATTGATGCAAGGAGCGGCAAGATGGACATGCATTGGATCGCGAGCGCTGCAGTACTACTGGTCATGGCCGTGCTGTCGGCGTACCGCGAGGCGCTGAAGAACGAACCGATCCGCCCGGGCCTCGAACGGGGCGGCGTGCCCTATATCGAGGAATTCGAATCGTAAGAATTTGTATCCGGAGAATCGGTAATTTGTTTCTGCTCCGGCAATCGGTTCGGCAATATCGACCGGCTTGAAACGATTATATTTTTTTCCGGAATAATTGGGCAATCAGTTCATATCGAAAATGAGCGGAGCGGAATTGGCAGTGCCGTCGATTCTCGATATGCCGTTCGGAACACAATCGCGCCGGGTCGCGGGTCGACGCGGCGCAGACAACGCTATCAGGATGCGAACATGTTGAAAGTCACCAAGGCCGTGTTCCCCGTTGCCGGTCTCGGCACGCGGTTCCTCCCGGCAACGAAGGCGAGCCCGAAGGAAATGTTGCCCGTCGTCGACAAGCCGCTGATCCAGTACGCGGTCGAGGAAGCGATCAACGCCGGTATCACCGAGATGATCTTCGTCACCGGGCGCAGCAAGCGCGCGATCGAGGATCATTTCGACAAGTCGTACGAGATCGAGGCCGAACTCGAGGCGCGCGGCAAGGAAAAGCTGCTCGAGCTCGTGCGCGGCATCAAGCCGAGCCACGTGAACTGCTTCTACGTGCGGCAGCCGGAAGCGCTCGGCCTCGGCCATGCGGTGCTGTGCGCGGAGAAGCTCGTGCACGGCGAGCCGTTCGCGGTGATCCTCGCCGACGACCTGCTGCACGGCGAACAGCCGGTGCTCAAGCAGCTCGTCGACGTGTTCGACCACTATCACAGCTCGGTGATCGGGGTCGAGACGATCCCGCGCGAGGACAGCCGCTCGTACGGCGTCGTCGAGGGCCGGGAATGGGAAGAGGACATCATCAAGCTGTCGGGCATCATCGAGAAGCCGGCGCCCGAGGATGCGCCGTCGAACCTCGGCGTGGTCGGCCGCTACGTGTTCATGCCGACGATCTTCGATCATCTGCGCAAGCTCAAGCCGGGCGCGGGCGGCGAACTGCAGCTCACCGACGCCGTCCAGTCGCTGCTCGCGAACGAACAGGTGCTCGCGTATCGCTACTACGGTACGCGTTTCGACTGCGGCAGCAAGCTCGGGTATCTGAAGGCAACCGTCGAGCTCGCGCTCCAGCATCCGGAAGTGAGCCGCGAATTCGAGGCGTACCTGCGTACCTGCCTCCCCGCGCTGGCTGCCGTCGCTTAAGCGGCCGCGCGCTCCGTCGTTTCAGGTGGTGGTTGTTCCGTTGGCCCCGGCCGCTCGCGCGCCGGGGCTTTTTTGTATTTGCGGCGCACGAGCATGGTGCGCGACGTTTGCGTGCGGCGCCGGGAATGGGTGCGGGGTGGTGGCGCGCGACGCGCGACGTCTGTCGACGCGGCAGGACGTCGTGCTTGAAACGGGTGCCGCGGCATTCGCCGCGTGACCGGATCGGTGGATGGATTGCGCGGTATGCGCGACGCTGGCGCGTCGCGCGGATGTCGCGCGATGACGCATCGCCTGCCATGCCGCCGGACGTCGTCACCGGTATCGACGCGTTCCGATCCGGTTCCGGCCGCGCGCCGCGTCGGCGCGCCGCTCAGCGCGGCGACGCGCTCGGCTGCGCGGCGAAGTGCCGGGCCAGCATCGCGGCGATCGGCTTCTTGAAGTCGAGCAGCCGCTTTTCGAGATAGCGCCACGACAGGTGCGCGAGCAGTACGGCGAGCGCGAATTGCAGCATTTCCGGCAGCGCGTCGCGGACGAGGTCCGGCATCGGCACGTGCGCGAAGGACGAGGGCAGCGCGCCGAAACGCGCCGGGATCAGGTTGTGGAACAGGTAGAAGCCGTAGCTGATCGTGCCGAGATAGGCGAGCGGCGCGCAGTCGAGCAGCGCGACGACGGGATGCTCGGGCTCGCTGACGATCCACAGCATCAGCGCGCCGAGCGACGCGGACAGGCCGAGATCGGCGAGCCCCGCAGCCGCATCGGGCAACGCCGTGCAGGCGGGCAGCGCGAGGAAGAAGGCGACGCCTGCCGCGCCGAGCCAGCCCGGCGGTACGCGGCGTGCGGCGGCCGCGCCGCGATCGGCGAGCGCCATCGCGCCGACGCCGCCGAGCGCGATCAACGCGAAATTCCACGGGGAAAACGCATAGATCAGCACCGGCGATGCGTCCGCCAGGTAGAGCGCGAGATGCGCGACCGCGCACAGCGCGACGGCCGCCACACTGAGCGCGACGTGGCGCGCGGCGGGCACCGCGAGCAGCGCGAGCGGCGCGATCAGATAGAACTGCTGTTCAACGGCGAGGCTCCAGAAGTGCGACGTGGAGCCCGGCCAGCCATCCTTGACGACGCCGATCCAGTAATTCGACAGGAACGCCGCATGCCATGCGAGCCCGAGATTGACGCCGCGCTGGTAGAACAGCGCGTGCGCGATCGCGAGCGCCGCGAGCAGCAGGTAGTACACGGGAAAGATCCGCAGCGCGCGCTTCGCGAGGAACAGCGCGAGCGCGTGGCGGCGCGTCATGGCGCCGCGCTCGACCGCCTGGCGGTTGCGATGCAGTTCGCCGACGATCAGGAATCCGCTGATGAGGAAAAACGTCCACACGCCAAGCTTGCCGACGTCGATGGCAAGGACGTGGCCCTTGTGGGACAGGAAAACGAGGATGACGGCGAGGGCTCGCAGGCCGTCGAGTCCTTTGACGTATCTGACTTCGCGCATGGAGGCATCCGGGCATTGAGCGGGCCCAGTATAGGTGCGCAAATATCGAACGTAATTCGCATTCGCCCCGTTTGAGCGCCTACGTGAAGGCGTTTTTTCACGCTCGAGCGTCGATGAAGTCGGTCGCGCGCAACAAAACCTGCGGGAAACCCCGCGAAAACGCATAAAAGTACTGCACGAAGCGACAAGGCGCTTGTAGAATCCGGCGTTGAAGCGCGCGCGTTGCACGCTTCGTGTATCCAACGACCACACCTGGTAGGAGAAACATGGCGACTTCCGCAAAAAAGGTGGCCAAGAAGGCTGCCGCACCGGCGACCAAGAAAGTGGCTGCCAAAAAGGCTGCGCCCGCGAAGAAAGTAGTGGCCAAGAAGGCTGTCGCAAAGGCAGCACCGGCTGCTCCGACGCCGCTGAAGGACAAGTTCACGAAGGCATCGCTCGCAACGCACATCGCTGAGCGCGCAGCTGTCGAAGTGAAGGCGGTCAAGGCAGTGCTCGCCGCACTCGAGAACGTCGTGCTGGGCTCGGTTCACAAGAAGGGCGCAGGCGAGTTCACGCTGCCGGGTCTGCTGAAGATCACGGCGCAAGTCGTGCCGGCGAAGAAGAAGCGCTTCGGCAAGGATCCGTTCACGGGTCAAGAGCGCTGGTTCCCGGCGAAGCCGGCCAGCGTGCGCGTGAAGGCACGTGCGCTGAAGAAGCTGAAGGACGCGGCAGCGTAATGCCGCAGCAACGCTGCCGAACGCATGTCGGCAGCCGTTGCGATGTCCCGCGGTCCCCGTACGCGAAAGCGTGCGGGGATTTTTATTGCGCCGCGCAAGCCGCGCGGCAGCGAAAACGCGCAGCGCCGGCGATGTGCGATTCGAGCCATGTGGCCAATGGCGTGCCGCGCCGCGCGTGCGCAACGCCGGACGGCCATCGTCATCCGCGTGCCGTCGTACCGCCGCAGCCCGTCGCTCTCGTTACCTCGTCGCTCCCGCCGCGCCTGTTGCGTGCGCATCGCGAGGCCCGCGCATCGTGACTGAATTCGTTCCGTCTGAAATCGCCGGGCAGGTCGCTGCCGCGCGCGCCGCGATCGAGCGGCATCTCGGTGCGACGATGGAAGCAATCCACCTGTTCGGCTCGGCGCTCGACGGCGGCTTGAAACCGCGCAGTGACATCGATCTGCTGGTGACGGTGGCCGTGCGGCCCGACGAAACGGCGAGGCGTGCGCTGATGTACGACCTGCTCGCTGCGTCGGCGCCTCCCGGCCACGCAGGCGGCATGCGCGCGCTGGAGGTCACCGTCGTCGCGCACGGCGACGTGGTGCCGTGGCGTCATCCGGCGCGCCGCGAACTGCAATTCGGCGAATGGCTGCGTCGCGACCTGGAAGCCAGCATCGTCGAAGCGCCGCTCGTCGATCACGATCTGGCGATCCTGCTGACGAAGGTGCGGCAGCACGGTGTCGCGCTGGTCGGGCCGCCCGCGGCCGTGCTGTTCGAGCCGGTGCCCGCGCGATTTCGGCGCCGCGCTGCTCGCCACCGTTGCGCAGTGGAATGCCGAGCCGGACTGGCGCGGCGACGAATGCAACGTGGTGCTCGCGCTCGCGCGCATCTGGTACAGCGCCGCGACCGGCAGGATCGCGCCGAAGGACGTCGCCGCGGCGTGGGTGCTGGCGCGCTTGCCGGACGCGCACCGGCCGGTCGTGGCGGCCGCGCGTGCCGCCTATCTCGATGGCGAAGCGGGCGCGGCGATCCTGTCGGGCGAACCGCTAGCCGAATTCATCGGCTTCGCGCGGCGGACGGTCGAGTCGATGCTGTCGGCGTAGCAGTCGGCGCCAACGATGCACGCTACCGGCTGGCCGGCCAGCGACGGATAGCGAACGCGTGCGAGCCGGCTGCATGCGCAAACGGTCGAGCCGGGTGCGTGCAGGCGAGCCGGTGCGGCGTCACGCCAGCGCGGCCCGACGCGTTTCGTCAGCCCGCGGTGCCCGCAAAGGCGGCCTTCAGCGCGGCGTCGTCGAACTTGGTCATCTGCATCATCGCGGCGGCCACGCGTCCCGCCTTGACCGCGTCGCGGTCGGCCATCATCGGGATGAGCGCCTCCGGAACGATCTGCCACGACACCCCATAACGATCCCTCAGCCAGCCGCAGCCGTCGGCCGTGCCGCCGTTGTCGAGCAGGGCGCTCCAGTAGCGGTCGAGTTCCGCCTGGTCCGCGCAACTGACGAGCAGCGAGATCGCGTGGTTGAACGTCTCCGTGCGCGGGTGGCTCATCGCGAAGAACGGTTGTCCGAACAGCTCGAATTCGACCATCCGCGTGCCGTCGGTGCCGGGCACCGCCGTGACGCGCACGACGCGCGAATCCGGAAAGATGCCGGCATAGAAGGCCGCTGCTTCTTCGGCTTGCGTCGAATACCAGAGGAATGGCGTGATCTTCTGAATCGTCATGACGAGTCTCCTGTCTGTATGGGGCCGCGGCAAACCGGATGCCGCCATCGATACGACGGACGACGCCTGCCGAAATCGACACGTGCGGCCAACAAGTCGCGCATCGGATGAAGCGGGCGGTGCCGGCTGTGCGGATGGTAGCCGTCGTACGGAGAAATGGCGACCTGCCCGACCATTCGGAAACGGTGTTCCGGGCCGCTGACAGCCGCAAGGTGCCGTTGCCGGCAAGCAAGCATGCATCGGGGCGCGGTTTGCCCGGCAGCCCGTGCAGCGAATGCCGGCTCGCTCGCCGGAGGCGGACGAAAAAAAGCCAGCCGCGGCCGAAACCGGGGCTGGCTTTCCAGGTCGGCGACAGGGCGTCGGAGACGCCGTGCACACCGGATACTTCGTTTTTAGAACTTGTGACGCAGGCCGAGTGCGACGATTTCCTGCGAGCTCTTGCCGGCGATGCCGTACGAGCCGATCGACGCTTGCGCTTCGCTGCCGTCGGCGTTGTGGCCGCTTGCGTGCTGATATGCGCCAACCAGGTAGATGTCCGTACGCTTCGACAGCGAGTAGTCCGCGCCGAGCGAAACCTGATGATACTTGGCGTCGGTCTGGCCGCTACCCTTCGTGTAGATGTAGCCGAGGCCGAGCAGCAGCGGTGCCGATGCCTGGTACGTGACGAATGCGCGACCCGTGTTGTACTTCTGGTTCGTGCCGAAGCCGGAGTTCGCGTCAGCCTTGTACTGTGCGTTGCTGTAGCCGAGGCCGAACGTCACCGGGCCGAATGCATACTGGCCGGCGGCTTGCGCGATGCCGATCGACGATGCCGACGTGTATGCGTTGTTGATGAAGCTGCCCGAACCGTCGAAGATCGCGTCCGACGTGCCGGCCCAGCCGGTGCGCACGCCAGCGGGGCTCAGCGGAGCCGAGTTGTTCGCGTGGAAGTAACCTGCAGCCAGGCCGAGCGGGCCGTTGTTGTAGGCTGCAGCCGCCGCCCACGTCTGACCCTTGCCGGTTGCGCCGGCGACACCGCCGAGTGCGTACATCGCCTCGACCTGGAGGCCTGCCCAGACCGGCGACGTGTACTTGATCGCGTTGCTGACGCGCAGGCTGTTGTCGTTGTTGTCGACGTCGCCCGGCGTGGCGAACACGCTGCCGAAGTAGTTGTCAGCCGTGACCGCCTGGACCAGGTCGACGAGCGGGTCGTACTGGCGACCCAGCGTCAGCGTACCGTACTGGTCGCTTTGCAGGCCGACGAAAGCCTGGCGGCCGAACATGCGCTGGCCTTGGCCCAATGCACCCGTTGCCGAGTTGAAGCCGTTTTCCAACTGGAAGATCGCCTTCAGGCCGCCACCGAGGTCTTCCGAACCCTTCAGGCCGAAGCGGGCGCCTTGCAGGTTGCCGCTACCCATCGACCACGAATTGTTACCTTGACCATCGTTACCGTGAACATAGGTGATCGACGTGTCGATCACGCCATACAGCGTCACGCTCGATTGCGCCTGAGCAGCACCAGCAGCGCCCAGCAGCGCGAGCGAGAGGGTCGAGAGAGCAAGTTTCTTCATCGTTGAGTTTCTCCACGCAAGTGATTCATCGTTATTTGTTGCGGATTGGAGAATAGCTCAGTGCCATACACGCAAGAAAGCTCAAAAAATAAAGTGTCTCGAAAAGGTAACAGCGCGGAAAAGTCCATATATATCAAGCACATCAGCAACTGTTCCTGTTTATGAAACAGTTGACAATTGCTGCGCCGCGATTGTTTCAATCGGTGGCGCGCATGCCGGTGAACCGCCTGTTTCGGCCCGTTGCAGCAACAAAACGAGGGCATGCAAACGTTTGCCATTGCAGGTGTCTGCATGTCGGCGAGCAACGCATGCGCCGACGCCGCGCGAATGCGCTGCGGGGCGACGGGGTTGCAAAGGGGCGGCGCGTGTGCCGGGCGCGCGCGCGATCGAAGCGCGGCCGCTTGCAAGGGCGGGTGAATCAGTCGTCGCGCGGGCGATGATCGGCGTGGCCAGGTTGAGCAACTTGAGCCGACCCGGCCGGCGCCGAATCCTCGGCCGGCCGATGCGCATCGCCGCGCGCCGCCGCGAATTCCGCGCCGAGCAGCAGCACGATCGCGGAGAAGTACAGCCACATCAGCAGGACCGCGAACGATCCGGCCGCGCCGAACGCACTGGCGGTGCCCGCATGCGCGAGATACAGCGCGAACAGCTTCCTGCCGCCGGAGAACAGGATCGCGGACACGATGCCGCCGATCGCGGCGTCGCGCCACGCGACGCGCGCGTCGGGCAGGAACTTCATCAGCGACGCGAACGCGGCCGCGAGCACCGCGATGCCGACGAAGAACTGGATGAAGTTGGTGACGACCACGTACGGCGAATTGCCGAGCAGCCAGGTGCCGATGAAGGTGATCGCCGTGTCGAGCACGAGCGACACGATCAGCAGGAACGCGACGCCGAGCACCAGCCCGAACGAGATCAGCCGCACGCGCACGAGGCCGAGCATGCTCGACCAGCGGCTTTCGGTGGCCGGCCAGATCACGCTGAGCGCCGCGCTGAGCGACGCGAACGTGGCCGACGCGCCGATCGCGAGCGCGGCGAACGAGATCAGCGTGGCGAGGCCGCCGCGCTCGCCCGCGCGGTGCGCGTTCTGCACGATCGTCTGGATGGAGGCCGCCGCGTCGTCGCCGATCAACTGGTGCGCCTGTTCGAACACCTGGCCGCGCGCGGCGTCGTCACCGTAGAACCAGCCGGCCACCGCGATCACCATCACGAGGGTCGGCGCGAGCGAGAACGCGGAGAAAAACGCGATGCCCGCGGCCATCGCGGAGCAGCGGTCGGACGAGAAGCGCTTGAACGCGGTGAGGGCCCAGTTGGCCTGCTGCTGGGCGAGACGAGTGGCTTCGGAAGTGATCTGTCGTTTCATGACGGTCGGGTTGCGCGCGGAACGCGGATCATCTCGGATTAATCGGACCAATCGGTATTGATCCGAGGATTCGATCATAGTTGCCTGAACTGTCTATAATTCCTTTCAGTTGCACCCCACCCCACAATAACGCCGAGACCATCATGCTACAAATGTCCCGGCGCCAGTTCCTGAAGGTGACGGCCACGTCGCTTGCCGGATCGAGTCTTGCCCTGATGGGCTTTTCTCCGTCCGAAGCGCTGGCCGAAGTCCGGCAGTACAAACTGGCGCGCACCGTCGAAACGCGCAACACCTGCCCTTACTGTTCAGTAGGTTGCGGCATCCTGATGTACGGCCTCGGCGACGGCGCGAAGAACGCGCAGCCGAGCATCATCCATATCGAAGGCGATCCCGACCACCCCGTCAATCGCGGCACGCTGTGCCCGAAGGGCGCGAGCCTGATCGACTTCATCCACAGCCCGAACCGCCTGACGCACCCCGAGTATCGCGCGCCCGGCTCGGACAAGTGGGAACCCATCTCGTGGAACGACGCGCTCGACCGCATCGCGAAGCTGATGAAGGCCGACCGCGACGCGAACTTCGTCGAGACGGCCGAAGACGGCGCGAAGGTCAACCGCTGGCTCACGACCGGCATGCTGGCCGCGTCGGCGGGCAGCAACGAGGTCGGCTACCTGACGCACAAGACCATCCGCAGTCTCGGGATGCTCGCATTCGACAATCAGGCGCGTGTCTGACATGGCCCGACGGTGGCAGGTCTTGCCCCGACGTTTGGCCGTGGAGCGATGACGAACCATTGGGTCGACATCAAGAACGCGGACGTGATTCTCGTGATGGGCGGCAATGCAGCCGAGGCCCATCCGTGCGGTTTCAAGTGGGTAACGGAGGCGAAGGCGCACCGCAAGGCGCGGCTGATCGTCGTCGACCCGCGCTTCACGCGTACGGCCTCGGTGGCCGATTACTACGCGCCGATCCGCACCGGCACCGACATCGTCTTCCTGGGCGGCGTCATCAACTATCTGCTGACGAACGACAAGATCCAGCATGAGTACGTGAAGAACTACACGGACTTCTCGTTCATCGTGCGCGAGGATTTCGCGTTCAACGACGGCATCTATTCCGGCTACGACGCGGAGAAACACGCGTACCCGGACAAATCGAGCTGGGACTACGAGCGCGGCGACGACGGCTTCGCGAAGGTCGATCCGACGCTGCAGCATCCGCGCTGTGTATACAACTTGCTGAAGCAGCACTACGCGCGCTATACGGCGGACATGGTCCAGCAGGTCTGCGGCACGCCCAAGGACAAGTTCCTGAAGGTGTGCGAGATGCTCGCGACCACGGCCGTGCCCGGCCGCGCCGGCACGGTGCTGTACGCGCTCGGCTGGACCCACCACTCGATCGGCGCGCAGATCATCCGCACCGGCGCGATGGTGCAGCTGCTGCTCGGCAACATCGGCATCGCCGGCGGCGGGATGAACGCGCTGCGCGGCCACTCGAACATCCAGGGGCTGACCGACCTCGGGCTGATGTCGAACCTGCTGCCCGGCTACATGACGCTGCCGATGCAGGCCGAGCAGGATTTCGACGCGTACATCAAGAAGCGCGTGCAGCAGCCGCTGCGGCCCAACCAGTTGAGCTACTGGAAGAACTACAAGGCGTTCCACGTCAGCTTCATGAAGTCGTGGTGGGGCGACGCGGCCACCGCCGAAAACAACTGGGCGTACGACTACCTGCCGAAGCTGGACAAGCAGTACGACCTGCTGCAGGCGATCGAGCTGATGAATGCCGGCAAGATGAACGGCTACATCTGCCAGGGCTTCAACCCGCTCGCGGCGGCGCCGTCGAAGGTGAAGACGGCGGCCGGTCTCGCGAAGCTGAAGTGGCTCGTGATCATGGATCCGCTCGCGACCGAGACGTCCGAGTTCTGGAAGCATCACGGCGACTACAACGACGTCGATGCGTCGAAGATCCAGACCGAGGTGTTCCGCCTGCCGACCACCTGCTTCGCGGAGGAAAACGGCTCGCTCGTCAGTTCGAGCCGCGTGCTGCAGTGGCACTGGAAGGGCGCGGAGCCGCCCGGCGAGGCGAGGAGCGACCTCGAGATCATGTCGGGGCTGTTCCTGCGCATGCGCAAGATGTACCAGAAGGACGGCGGCAAGTACCCGGACCCGATCGTGAACCTGACCTGGCCGTACGCGAACCCGGAAAGCCCGACGCCCGAAGAGCTGGCGATGGAGTTCAACGGGAAAGCGCTCGCCGATCTGCCCGATCCGAAGGATCCGGCGAAGACGCTCGTGAAGAAGGGCGAGCAGCTCGCCGCGTTCGCGCAACTGAAGGACGACGGCACGACCGCGAGCGGCTGCTGGATCTTCTGCGGTGCGTGGACGCAGGCCGGCAACCAGATGGCGCGGCGCGACAACGCCGACCCGACCGGCATCGGCCAGACGCTGAACTGGGCGTGGGCGTGGCCGGCGAACCGGCGGATCCTGTACAACCGCGCATCGTGCGACGTCGCCGGCAAGCCGTTCGACCCGACCCGCAAGCTGATCGGCTGGAACGGCAGCGCGTGGAAGGGCGCCGACGTTCCGGACTTCAAGGCGGACGAACCGCCCGAGAACGGGATGGGGCCGTTCATCATGAACCCGGAAGGCGTCGCGCGCTTCTTCGCCCGCGCGGGGATGAACGAAGGTCCGTTCCCCGAGCACTACGAGCCGTTCGAGACGCCGCTCGGCGCGAACCCGCTGCACCCGAACAACCCGCTGGCGCTGAACAACCCGGCCGCCCGCGTGTTCCCGGACGACCGTGCGTCGTTCGGCAAGGTGGCGGACTTCCCGCACGTGGCGACGACCTACCGGCTGACCGAGCATTTCCACTACTGGACCAAGCATGCGCGGCTGAATTCGATCATCCAGCCCGAGCAATTCGTCGAGATCGGCGAAGACCTCGCGAAGGAGGTCGGCGTCGCGCATGGCGAGCGCGTGAAGGTGTCGTCCAAGCGCGGCTACATCGTCGCGGTCGCCCTCGTCACGAAGCGGATCAAGCCGCTGACGGTCGACGGCAAGAAGGTCCAGACGGTCGGCGTCCCGTTGCACTGGGGCTTCAAGGGTCTGACGAAGCCCGGCTATCTCGCCAATACCCTGACTCCGTCCGTGGGCGACGGCAACTCCTATACACCGGAATTCAAGTCGTTCCTGGTGAAGGTCGAAAAGGCGTAAGGGGAAAGAGATGGCATTGCAATCGCTGGATATCAAGCGCGTCTCGGCCACCACGACGCCGCCGCCCACGGTGCGCGAACCGGTGACCGGCAGCGTCGCGAAGCTGATCGACGTATCGAAGTGCATCGGCTGCAAGGCATGTCAGACGGCATGCATGGAGTGGAACGACCTGCGCGACGAAGTCGGCACCAACGTCGGCGTGTACGACAACCCGGCCGACCTGAGCGAGCATTCGTGGACGGTCATGCGGTTCTCCGAATACGAGAACCCGGCGGGCGACCTCGAGTGGCTGATCCGCAAGGACGGCTGCATGCACTGCGAGGATCCGGGCTGCCTGAAGGCGTGTCCGTCGCCGGGTGCGATCGTGCAGTACAACAACGGGATCGTCGATTTCCACGAGGAGAACTGCATCGGTTGCGGCTACTGCGTGACCGGCTGCCCGTTCAACGTGCCGCGGATCTCGAAGAAGGATCATCGCGCATACAAGTGCACGCTCTGTTCCGACCGCGTCGCGGTCGGCCAGGAACCGGCTTGCGTGAAGACTTGCCCGACGGGCGCGATCGTGTTCGGCACCAAGGAGGACATGAAGCAGCACGCGGCCGAGCGGATCGAGGACCTGAAGGAGCGCGGCTTCGAGCATGCGGGGCTGTACGACCCGCAGGGCGTCGGCGGCACGCACGTGATGTACGTGCTGCATCACGCCGATAAACCGTCGCTGTACCACGGGCTGCCCGACAATCCGTCGATCAGCCCGATGGTGAAGCTGTGGAAGGGCATCGCGAAACCGCTCGCGGTCGCGGGCCTCGCGCTGACCGCGCTGGCCGGGTTCTTCCACTACACGCGGGTCGGTCCGAACGAGGTCACAGACGACGAAGAAGCCGCCGCCCGGGACGAGGCGCGACGCATCAAGGAGGACGCGAAATGAGCCACGACGACCCCAACCTGATCGTCCGCTACACGCCGAACGAGCGCACGAACCACTGGATCACCGCGATCACGTTCGTGCTGCTCGCGCTGTCCGGGCTCGCGCTGTTCCATCCGTCGATGTTCTGGCTGACCGCGCTGTTCGGCGGCGGCCAGTGGACGCGGATCCTGCATCCGTTCGTCGGCCTCGTGATGTTCGTGTCGTTCGCGATTCTCGTGGTGCGCTTCTGGCACCACAATGCGCTCGACGCGGACGACCGGCAGTGGCTGAAGCAGATCGGCGACGTGCTGACCAACCAGGAAGACAAGCTGCCGCCGGTCGGGCGCTATAACGCCGGGCAGAAGCTGCTATTCTTCACGCTGGTGGCGTGCCTGCTGCTGCTCCTGCTGTCGGGAATCGTGATCTGGCGGCGCTATTTCTCGTTCTACTTCCCGATCGGGGTGATCCGCGCGGCCGCTGTCGTGCATGCCGTGGCGGCCTTCGTGCTGATCGCGAGCATCATCGTGCACATTTACGCGGCGTTGTGGGTGAAGGGTTCGATCGGCGCGATGGTGCGCGGCACCGTCACGCTGGGCTGGGCCCGCAAGCATCACCCGAAGTGGTTCCGTGAAAGCGTGAAGTAGCGCAGCGGAGCGGGGCGGCACGCCGATTGCGGCGGGCCGCCCCGTCAGCCGTCGGAACCGCCCGAAGCGCCGACCTGTCGGCGCTTGTTTTTTTGGAAGATATTGTCGTGACACAACGCATTCTCGAACCGACCGAGATCTCGGCGCTCGATCATTCGGCCATTCCGCGCTTTCGCCTGCCGGAGCGCGCGACCGCATTCGCGGCGCGCGCCGCGCGGCTGCGCAAGCTTGCCGACCTGAACCCGATCAGCGGCTACCTGCGGCTGATGGCCACCGTCGCCGACGCGCAGCACGCGACGCTGCAGACGCTGGCGCTGCCGCTGCCGTCGAAGGAAGCGATCGCGCGCGCGCAGGAACATTCGATGCCGCTCGTGCCGGCGCTCGACGGCGAGCGCGATGCGCGCTGGCGCGCCGTGCTGTATGAACTGCTCGATCGCGTCGAAGGCGCCGGGCTTGTCAATCCGCCGCTCGCGAAGCTGCTCGACCGGCTGCGCCTGATGGCGCCTGCCGAGCTCGACGCGCAGGCCGATGCGATCCTCGCGCTGCGCTTCGCCGAGGTCGACCCGGCCACCGCGCCGTTCCTGATGGCCGCGCTGCAGGTCGCGTGGACGGACCTCGCGAGCCGCGTGACGCCGGCCGACGTGCCGTATCTCGACCAGCCGGGGCTGTGCCCGGTGTGCGGCACCCATCCGGTCGCGAGCGTCGTGCGGGTGGGCGGCCAGTATCAGGGCTACCGTTTCCTGCAGTGCGGGCTGTGCACGACCGAGTGGCACATGGTGCGCACCAAATGCTCGCACTGCGATTCGACGAAGGGCATCGCGTATCACGGGATCGAAGGCGGCAGCGAAGCCATCAAGGCCGAATCGTGCGACGAATGCAAGACCTATCGCAAGATCGGCTATCAGGAGAAGGACTACGAGTTCGAGCCGCTGGCGGACGATCTCGCGAGTCTCACGCTCGACCTGCTGATGAACGAAGCCGGCTACCAGCGCAGTTCGCCGAACCCGCTGCTGTGGCCCGACGTGTCGCGGGAAGCGGATTGACGGCACGGGGCCGGGGCGGTGCGCGAGCGTCGGCCCCGGCCGACTGCGAAGCATGAGACTGGAGCGACAACGACGTGACCGAACCGGGTGTGAATGAATTGAATGCCGTGCTGGCGCGTGTGCCGTCGGTCGAGCGCGTGCTGTCGTCGGCGCCGCTGCAACCGCTCGTCGCCGACCATGGACGCACGCGCGTGCTGAACGCCGTGCGCGCCGAACTGGAACGCTGGCGCACGGCCGCCCAGCACGATCCCGCGGCGGCCGAGCCGCTCGACGAGCTACGCATCGCCGCTGCCGTCTCGCGCACGTTGGCCGCGCAGAACGCAGGCGCCGTGCGCACCGTGTTCAACCTGACCGGCACCGTGCTGCACACGAACCTCGGGCGCGCGCTGCTGCCCGATGACGCGGTGCGTGCGGTGGTCGACGCGCTCACGCGGCCCGTCAACCTCGAATTCGATCTCGCCACCGGCCGCCGCGGCGATCGCGACGACCTGATCGACACTTTGCTGTGCGAACTGACGGGCGCGGAAGCCGCGACCGTCGTCAACAACAATGCGGCGGCCGTGCTGCTGACGCTGTCGGCGCTCGCGACGAAGCGGGAAGTGGTCGTGTCGCGCGGCGAACTGGTCGAGATCGGCGGGGCATTTCGCATTCCCGACATCATGAGCCGTGCCGGCGCGAAGCTGCGCGAGGTCGGCACGACCAACCGCACGCATTTGCGCGACTACGCGGACGCGATCGGCCCGCGCACCGCGCTGCTGATGAAGGTGCACTGCAGCAACTACGCGATCAGCGGCTTCACGAAGGAGGCGACGCTCGCCGAACTCGCACCGCTCGCGCGCGAGCGCGGCGTGCCGGTCGCCGTCGATCTCGGCAGCGGCACGCTGGCCGATCTGACGCAATGGGGGCTGCCGCACGAGACGACCGTGCAGGAAACCGTCGCCGCCGGTGCAAACGTTGTCACGTTCAGCGGCGACAAGCTGCTCGGCGGGCCGCAGGCCGGCCTGATCGTCGGCGATCGTGCGCTCATCGCGAAGATCAAGAAGCATCCGCTCAAGCGCGCGTTGCGCGTCGGCAAGCTGACGCTCGCGGCGCTCGAACCGGTGCTGCGCCTGTATCAGTCACCCGAATTCCTGCGTGACCGGCTCACGACGCTGCGCCTGCTGACGCGCCCGCAGCGCGACATCGCCGAAGCCGCCGAACGCGTGCGCCCGGTGCTGCAGGCCGCACTCGGCGGCGGTTTCGACGTGACGGTCGAACCGATGTTCAGCCAGATCGGCAGCGGCGCGCTGCCGGTCGACCAGTTGCCGAGCGCCGGGCTCGTGGTGCGCTCGTCGGACGGCAAGCGCAGCGGCCGCGCGCTCGCGCAGCTCGAGAAACGGCTGCGCGAATGGCCGCGCCCCGTGATCGGCCGCATCGCCGACAACGCGCTGCGGCTCGACCTGCGCTGCCTCGAAGCGGCCGACGAAGCGGCGTTCGTCGCGCAATGCGCGCCGCTCGCGGGGCCCGCCGCATGATCGTCGGGACCGCGGGACACATCGACCACGGCAAGACCACGCTCGTGCGTGCGCTGACGGGCGTCGACACCGATCGCCTGAAGGAAGAGAAGGCGCGCGGCATCTCGATCGAACTCGGTTACGCGTATACGCCGCTCGACAACGGCGACGTGCTCGGGCTGATCGACGTGCCGGGCCACGAGAAGCTGATTCATACGATGGCGGCGGGCGCGTGCGGGATCGACTTCGCGCTCATCGTGATTGCCGCCGACGACGGTGTGATGCCGCAGACGCGCGAGCATCTCGCGATCCTGCAACTGCTCGGCGTCACGCATGGCGCCGTCGCGCTGACGAAATGCGATCGCGTCGATGCCGCGCGCGTCGTCGAGGTGCGCGACGAGATCGCCGCGTGGCTGCACGATTCGACATTGGCCGGCGTGCCGATTTTCGAAACGCGTGCGACCGTTGCCGACGATCCGGGCGTCGCCGCGTTGAAGCAGCACCTGGCCGACGCGGCGATTGCGTGGCGCGCGCGTCGCGACGACGGGCTGTTCCGGCTCGCGGTCGATCGCGTATTTACGCTCGCCGGGCAGGGTACCGTCGTGACGGGTACCGCATTCGCGGGCCGCGTCGCGACGGGCGACACGCTCGCGATCTTGCGCACGGGCGGCGCGGCCCGCGTGCGCAGCATTCATGCGCAGAACCGGCCGGTCGAGGCCGGCCGCGCGGGTGAGCGTTGTGCGCTGAATCTGGCCGGCGTCGACAAGGCCGACGTCGAGCGAGGCGACACCGTCGCCGACGCGCGGCTCGTCGCGACGTCGCCGCGCCTGGACGTCGAGCTGACGTTGCTTGCGGACGCCGGGCTGACGCTGACCCACTGGGCGCCGCTGCACGTGCATCTCGGTACGCTGCATCGCGTGGCCCATGTCGCGCTGCTCGACGGCGACACGCTCGCGGCCGGCCAGCGGATGCGCGTGCAACTGGTATTCGACGAGCCGGTGTTCGCGCTGCCGGGCGACCGCTTCATCGTTCGCAATCCGCAGGCGACGCGCACCGTCGGCGGCGGCCGGGTGCTCGATCCGTTCGGGCCGGCACGCAAGCGCCGCACGCCCGCGCGCCGCGCGTGGCTCGATGCACTCGCGGCGTGGCTCGACGAAGGGCGCCTCGATGCGCTGCTCGCGCAGGCGCCGCTCGGCATCGCGCGTGCGACGCTCACGCATCTGACGGGGTTTGCGCCGAATGTGCTGGCGTTGCCTGGCGATGCGCTGGCGATCGGGCAACGCGATGCCGCGTCGAACGAAGGCGCGGTGATTTCCCATGCGCACTGGCGTGCGTTGCAGACGCGGGCGGTCGATACGCTGCGCGTGTATCACGAACGCATGCCCGACGAACAGGGGCTCGACGCCGCACGCCTGCGGCGGATGGCTGCGCCGCTCGTTGGCGATTTGCTGTGGCGCGCGCTCGTCGATGCGCTGGTGGCGGGCGGCGAAGTCGCGCGCAGCGGGCCGTGGCTGCATCTGCCGTCGCATTCGGTAAGCCTCGAGCCGCGCGAGGAAGCGCTCGCGCGGCAACTGCTGCCGTTGATTCACGCGGGGCGCTTCGATCCGCCGTGGGTGCGCGACCTGGCCCGCGATACTGGCGCGGCCGAGGACGCGGTGCGCACGCTGCTGCGCAAGCTCGCGCGGCGCGGCGACGTGCACCAGGTCGTGCGCGACCTGTTCTATCATGCGGACGTCGCGCGCGAACTGGCGGCGCTGGTCGCGCATCTCGCACCGTCGCGCGGCGGCGGGCTCGATGCCGCGACGTTTCGCGACGCGACGGGGCTCGGTCGCAAGCGCGCGATCCAGATTCTCGAGTTCTTCGACCGGGTTGGGTATACTCGCTTCCACCGCGATCTTCACTACCTGCGGCCTGACAGCGGTTGGGTGGGTATTCAGGCGTAGGCGCTCGTTGTTCTTCGGTTTCTTTTCCCGCGGAAGGCATTCGTATCCGGTGGTACGGCTGGACTTCAAATCCAGTTGGGGGTGTCAGACACTCCCGGGTAGGTTCGACTCCTGCTGCCTTCCGCCAGTCATGGCTTCTTGCGCATTCCGGCGCCTTCCGTAAACGCCCTGTAGATCCCACCCGTGAAGTAGCGGTCCGCGCGAAGGAGGGCGGGGCGATGTTCACAATCGTGGTGTCGAGCACGATCATCAGGACGCCCACGCAGCGCACGGCCCGCGCAATCCAGCGTTTCGATTCGTCGATCGATGCGTGATGGACAGCGCCTCCTGCCCGTGGTGATCGCTCCATTTCATGAGCCGACGCCTGCGGACGCGGCATCGGTCGCCGGGCGTGATTCGATGGACGCATCCTGGCCGATGGCCGGGGCGCATCAACCGATGGCGGGCCTTCTTCTACGCCGGGCATAAAGCAAATCCCCTTCCGATACACGGCGAGCCCGCCGGCCTGTCGCACCGATCGCTTCCATCGCCGCGGTCGGTATTCTTCTCCGTTCTCTCTTCGCATCCCGATCGTTCCGTTCGCATCGCGTCGGCAAAAGCCGACCCGATGCAAGAGACTAACCGCCAGGGGACGTCCACCGCACGAGCCGGCAGCTAGCGCGGCACGGCTGGGCGCGGCGCCGCCGTGCGCTTTTTGATTGCAGCACTCCAGCAGACGAGGACATCGTGACTTACACAGGATGCAGGGACGAGATTGCCGGCGGCCTAACCAAGGTGCTGTGGACGGCTTCGCAGCTCGACGACGAAGCCGACTTCGAGGATCTCCTCGAGGCGATCCGCGTGCTTCGGCCCAAGTGGCCCGGGACGGGGACGGTCGCCGCGTGGCGCTACGTCCGGCGCCAGGCATGGGGCGACGCGCGCCGCGTGCTCGAAGACGACGACACCGAAGCGAAGCGCTCGGGGCTTCATACCGCGCTGATGGCGGTGTGTCTGTTCGGCCTCGAAGACCCGCTGTGGCACAGCTATGCACTCAGCGCGGCCGAGCAGCGCGAAAGCATCGAGGGCGCGAAGATCGGCGCGCGTCTGCTCGAGCGTGCCGCCAAGCTCGACGCCAGCGTTCAAGCGCCTGCGTCCACCGACGCGCCGGCGAGCACGCACGGCGGGCCGGCCGACAACGGCGGATTCTCCGCGTCGATGACGTGGGTCCGCGCATGAGTATCCGTTTTCATGTTTTCCGCGCGCCGGGCGATTCGCATTTCAATCGCAGCCTTCGCATCGGTGCGCTTGTAGCAGCGACAGCAACCTAGACTGACTTTGCTTCGTAGTACCCACGGTCACGCAACACTTACCCGACAGGAAGGAAACATCATGAATCTGAACGTTCCGAGTATGACCACTTACCCCACCGATCCGGCGAGCTACCTGCAACGGCTGACCAACGGTGCCTCGGCGAGCTCGACGCAGGACGTGCTCAAGGATCTCATCGGCCTCATCAGCCAGTTGCTCAAGCAGATGCAGACGGGGCAGAACGGGCAGCCCGGCGGCATGCCGGGCGGCGCCGGCGGTGCTGGCGGCATGCCCGGTGGCGGCGCGGGCGCGATGCCCGGCGGTGTGGGCGCCACGCCCGGCGGCATGGGGGGCGCGGGCGCCATGCCGGGCGGCACCGGCGGGATGACGGTGCAAAACGCGGCGGGCGTGCTGGCCTCGTACATGGGGCAGCATGGCATCAACGCGTCGGACCCGAACACGATGTACAAACTCGCGACGAACGCCGACGGCGGCACGCCACCCACGGTGCAGCAAGCGGCGCAGACCATGCTCGCGAACCCGGCTGCCTACCAGCAGATCGACACGCACGACGTGGCGGGCACCGACGGCAAGTCCGCGGTCGGCAATTTCCAATGGGCGGCTCAAGGCGGTCTCGGCGCGGCGGGCAACGCAACGGGTGGCGCGGGCGGCGCGGCGGGGCAGTCGGGGGCGACGGGCGGCTTGCCTGGCACGGGCGGTTTCCCGACGAACACCGGTACGCTGCCGACGACGGGTGGCTTGCCGACGACGGGCGCGACGGCAGGCTTCACACCCGGTACGGGCGACCTCTTGAAGGACGGCAAGCCGCTGCAGATGGCCGACGAGGGCAAGGCGCTGGCCAATTTCAACGCGCAGGACGGCGCCGACTTCCAGGCCATGGAAAGCGCGTTGTCGCACGGCGACGGCAATGCCGCGGCGAAGACGCTCGCCAACGCGGTGAAGTCGGGCAAGCTGAGCCAGTCGGATGCGGCGGCGATCGGTGCACAGCTGCAGCAGACGGCGAACGCGCATGGCGGCGGCAAGATCAGCCACGACGCGAGCAAGGCGCTTTCGGATGCGCTGGGCGGCGCGAACGTGCTGACGCCGGGCAAGACGCGCGCCGCGATTGCCTTCGAGAACATCACCGGCATTCACACGGGTACGATCGCCGGCGTCAGCACGAAGTAACGTCGCCGGCCGTTCAGGCGATCATCCCGATCGGCGACCCGAGCGGCCGCCGATCGGGAGGTGCAGGAAGCAACGATCGGTGACAAGCGGCCACAATCGGCGGCCGCGCTGCGATACACCGCAGCGCGGCCGCTTCGTCGTTTACCCGCGCAACCGATGTCCCGATTCAGCCCTCCATCTGCCGACGAAGGGACGCGTTCAGCGGGCTCCATTCGAGCAAGGCGACGAAGCCGTCCTGCGCGGCGACCACGACCCAGCGCCGGTACTGATGCACGATCTGCCCGGGCTCGTACGTGTGTGCTTCCTGCCACGCGGTGGCGCGCCTTACGTGGACGGTCGTGCCGAAGAGCGGCGCGATCGATTCGACGTTCCCGCAGGCCCGCACGACGCGCATCACCTCGGCCACGGGCCGCGCGAAATCGATCGTGCGCTCGGCATCGGCAACGCGCGGCCAGTAGCTGCCCGCACCTTGCGGACGCCGTTCGTTCCAAAGCCGATCGAAGTCACGGGCCACGCGCGTGGCCAGCCGATGGGCGGCCATCTGCAGCTTCAGTTGCAGCGTCTCGTGCCATTCGTCGGCATCGAGCGGAAAGCATTCGGCATCGACGATCTCCCCGGTATCGAAATCGGCATCGATTCGATGGCAACTGACGCCCCACTCGCGCCGCCCCTCGAGGATCGCGCGCATGGCCGGGTACGGGCCGCGCCCGTCGGGCAGCGGTGACGGATGGAAGTTGGCCGCATGGCGCAGATAGGGCTGCCACGCCGGAATCTTCCAGTTGTAGCCGGCCACGATCAGTGCGTCGCATTGCCGTTCGGCGAGCCGGCGCAGATCGTCTTCGTTCATGCGTGACAGCTGCACCGGAATACGCAGCTTGTCCGCGCGCTCGACGAGTTCGCTATTGAAGTCGAGCCGGTTGTCGACCGGAATCGAGTAGAGCGCCACAGGCTCCCAGCCGGCGGCGACGAACGCGTCGAAGACGACACGCCAGCGATCGAAGCCGGCGAACGCGAATCGCATGATCGGTTCTCCCTTTCGCATTGAAGGTCAGGGCGGCATGGACGGCGATGACGGCCGACGGCCACCCCGCTTCACGGTAAGCGCGCACGGTGGCGGATAGCCCGCGTATCCCGAAGTTTCGTCGAGTGCCGCGAACCGGCGAATCATCGCCGGCTGCGCGCCGCGGCGAGGGCGTCGCGATTGCGCGCGCCGCCGCGCCGCGCGTCAAGACCTCAGCCCGAGGTTTTTCTTGATGAGGTCCTCCGCCGTCTTCGCGGCGGTTGCCGTGAGGCCGGGCTGCCCGATGATGTTGGCGATCTGTTTGAGCCGCTCGCTGTCGGTCAGCGGTACGGCACTCAGGCCGGAAGCCGATGTATCGCGCGGCGCCGGCGCCTCTTGCGGTTTTTCGCGCCGCGCGCGTGCAAGCTGCGAAAGCAGCAGTGCCGCTTCGCCCTTCGGAATGCCGCTGTCCGTCAGCAGCGTGTGCGCGGCGATCAGATCCTGGTTGCGGCTCGCGCGCGGATGGTTGCCCACGATCGCGAGCGCCTGCCTGGCGCGCTGCGAGGCTGATGCATCGACTGCCATGTCGGCACCCGCGAGCGCCGCGAGCGTGGCCGGATCGAGGCGCCCGATGCTCCTGGCGACCATCGACAGAATGTGCTTGACCACGATGTCGCGCTCGGCATCCTTGTGTACCTTCGCCTTGTCTTCGGCGTGCATGCCCGAGATCAAGCGCTTGCCGAACGACGTCGTGCTGTTGGCGTAGCGGCGTGCATCGTCATAGAGCGACGCATAGATACCCGCCTGCGCCTGCGGGCTGCGCAAGTCCGCGGGCAGGCCTTCGTCCGCCGGCCGCGCCTCCATGGCGCGCAGATCGTCGATCTTCGCGCGGCTCGTTTGCAGCGCCGCGCGCAGGCGCTCGTCCTGCGTCTGGCCCGTGTAGTCGTGCGGGGCCAATACCGTGTCGACGTAGCGTTGAATCGTGGCGGCCTTCGCATTGCGCAGGTTTTGCCGTCCTTCGACAAACGGCTTCTTCAAATCGAGCGCTTCCTTGACCGCGTTGGTCAGGTGCCCGGATGCCGCGAGCGGCGCCAGCGCGCCGTGCGAGCCGCCCACGAGCAGCCCGCTTGCCGTCAGGCCGATGGCGGACGTGACCGACTGGTAGAGCGCGCCGTTACGTTGCTTGCCCTTGTTCTCGGCGATGCTCATGGCGGTCAATACGTCGCGGGCATGCTGCGTGAGCGGATGCGCGTCGTCTCGCGCAATGCGCGAGAGCTTGCCGGTGTCGTATTGCCATTGTCCGTTGCCGTTTTTCGTCAGCAGCAGGTTGTCGACCTGGTTGGGCATCGGCGCGCCCGGCGGGCGTTTTTCGGGGTGCTCGAAGCGTTCGACGTCGGCGGCGAGCATCGCCTTGACCTTGTTTTCGTAACGGCGATGGATCGAATGCGCGGCGGCGGCGGCCGAGCCCGAGGCCAGCGCGTTCACGAGGTCGGTGGCGGGCGCCGCGTCGTAGCCGAACTGCCCGTGCGCCGCCGTCGATACGCCGTTCAGGCCGTCTTTCGCGGGCCGCTTGGCGGCGAAGGCCGTCAACGTCATGCCTTTGCGGTTGACGCCCATCGCGTGCGCGAAATCGGCGAAGCGCCGGCCTTTGCCGCCGGCACCCGGCACGAATGCGCCGATGTCGTCCACACCGGGCTTCTGCGGTGCGATAGCCGCGGCGGGCTTGGGCGCAGCGGGCGCGGTGGGCGGACCTTCCGCGCGCGGGCGCTTGCCGAGGCCGCCGAGCTCGTCGATGAGCGCGCCGGCACTCGCGCGCCGGGTTGGCACCGGCGCGGGCTTCGCTCCCGTGGACGGGCCGGGGTCGCTCGGCGTGCGGGTGAGGGCGGCGGATTCGATCGCACGCGACCGGAACTCGATCTTCGGTGGAGCAGCCATGATGTTCTCGGACCAGGAGACAGGATGGACTGGACTGTGCAAGCCGGTCATGACACTCCCGTGAACCGCGCGAAGCGTCGTCCGGATTGACGAAGCAGGTTCGCGGCGGCCTGCCGCCGAGCCGTCTCGCGGGTGTCGCTCATTCGGTTTTCGCGGTGCGGCTTCGCGCGCGCGAACGCGTTCGCATCCGCATTCATTAGATTGGAACGAGGGCCGGCTTCGCGCGGTTCGGTTCCGCGCGTTTCATCGAACGCGCGTTTCTTTCACGATCAAGGAGAAAACGAATGAGCTTCATCGGCAATATTGTGAAAAGCGTGGTCGGGGATGTCACCAAGGCTGCCGGGGATGTCCTTCATGGTGTCGGCAACGCGCTGCACGGCGCGGCGACGTTCGGCAAGGGGCTGCTGAGCGGCAACCCGAAGGAAGCCCTTGCGGGGGCGGGGGCCATTGCGACGGGTGGGCTCGAGGCGCTCGAGGGCGGCACGGCGCTCGCGGAAAACCTGACGCCGGAGGGCGCCGCTACCGCACTCGCATTGGCGGGCGGCAAGGAGGCGGTGCGAACGCTGACCTCGGGCACGGGCGCAGCCTGATGCACGGACGGTGACGAGCATGATGGAGCTTCTTACCGAACTGCCGGCCGATGCGCCGGCCATGGCGCAGGCGATCATCGAGCATATCGAGGCCAACGAGCTGGACGAGGCCGAGGCGCTGCTGGCGCGCATGCACGATGTCTACCCCGAAACGCGCGAGGTGCACGTGTTTGCCGTGACGATCGCGTTGGTGCGCGGGCGTCCGCACGATGCGTGGCAGATCGTGAACGGATTGCCCGACGATCGCGCGCCCGAACTGAAGGCAATCTGCCTGAAAGTCCTCGACGATCCGTCGTGGCATGGCTATGCGACGGCACACGAGGACAGTGCCGATCCCTACGTGCGCCTTGCCATGCGACGCCTGCTCGAACGAGACTGATGCCCGATTGCACCGCGCCGGATCGAATCGTCGTGCAAGCCGATTCGGCGCAATCGGGCTCTCGACCTGCCACCCGATAACGGTGTACGCGCCTGGACCGCACCAGCCGCGCCTGACGCATCAACGATCGAGCTCGACAAGGCCGACGTCGTGTCCGAGCAAGCGCAACGCTTGCGACATCCTCCCGCTGCCGTCGCTTCGACGAGCCTCCTCATGAATACGGCGCACCGCCGCCGGCGCCATCGCGTCGCAGATTTGATCTGCGTGGGCGCGACCGGGTAGTTCGTAAATTGCCGGCGAGCGGTGTTCTCGCGCGGCAAAAAAATCCCGCCCGGACATCGGGCGGGATCGTGCGAGCTTCAAACGCCCCGGGGGGCGGACGCGTTCGCGTTCAGAAACCTTGCGCGAGGAATTGCTCGGCGTACTTGTTGCGGTTTTCCATTTGCGGATCGGTGGCCTGTTCGTAGTCCTTGTCCCAGACCAGGGCCGCTTGTTCCGCCGTCGTCGTCTGCTTGATGTCCGTGATCGTCTTGCTGTACGTCGTGTCGAGTTCCTGATTCATGAAGCCGATGTTGGCTTCGAGGCTGCCCGGGTCGAGCCCGTGCTCCTTCGCATAGTTGATTTCGCCTTGTTTGCGTGTGCCGCCCCATTGCGCAAGACCCCAGCCGTTGGCGTTGTCGTCCGCGAAGTTGCCGGAGGGCGCGCCCTTCGCGCCGCCTTGATTGACGTTGCCTTGCAGCCCGCTTTCCTGCTGCAGGTTGCCGAGCACGCCGGCTACCTGCGCGTCGGTCAGGCCGTAGCGCGATTTGAGATCCTGTGCGATGGCGTGCGCGGCGTCGCCGCCCGATACAGTGGGCAGCGTGTTGCCGTGGCTGCCGCCGCCACCGCTTCCACCGCCGCCTATGCCCGGCGCCGCGCCCCCACCGCCCTGGCCGCCACCGCCGCCACTCACGCCAGCGGGTGCGGTGCCGCCGCCGCCGGCATAGGCGGGCGGCGCGGAGTACGAAGGCGTACCGCCGCCGATGCCGCCCACGCCACCCGCATCGCCTGAATTCTGGCTGGAGGGATCGAGAATCTGCTTGATTTCTTCGATGAGCAACTCGAGCAGTTGTGCGAGCTGCGATTCGTTCGTGCCGCCGATGCCGCCGACATCATCGATGCCGTTCAGATAGCCGGCGTTATAGCCTTGTACTGCTGTAGTGGACATGATTTTCTCCGCGTGAGAATGACGGTATTCATCAGCTGCTGATGGAGGGCCGATAGCGGCCGCCCGCGAAACCTAATTTATTGCCCGGCGCTTACAGTGCGTTGACGGATGCGAAGTCGCCGTCGGATAGCCGAACCGCCGAACCGGGTGGCGACCGCGATGCCGATGCAAGCGGCTTGCGGCAGGCGAGCCGCCGCGCCACCGATGCGGCCACCTGCGCGAACCCGCGTCGTTTCGCTTGCTCGGCGCACCGCGGTTGCTCAGGCGGTCGTGCGATGCATCACGCCCAGTTCCACCGCGTTGTCGGCGCCGATCGTTCGCCCCTCGTTCGACCGGTTCGACGGGCCCGACGTGCTCGCGGCAAACGGCAGGCATCCCGCGATGATGAGCAGTGCGCCCAACGCGTTCTCCGCGAAGCTCTTGCCGCCGGCGGACCAATCGCCTTTACCCTCCACGGCGTGATTGACCACGGCGGTGGCGGCATAAAGGGAGAGGAACAGGCTGAGACGCGCGATTCCCGCGCCGGCCGCCTTGTCCCCGAGCTGCCTGGCCGTGCTGGTTGCGGAGGTGTCGATCTTGCCCCAGCTCAGGCGCAGCGTCTTCAGTTCATCGAGCGCCTTGCCCGTGAAGCCGTGCGTCGCGATTTCCGAGGCCACGCGTCCCCCGATCGCATCCAGCCCCTCGCCGGCGGCATTCGCCGCCGAATAGCCGAACAGGCCTTTGATCGCTGCGTTGCTCTTCGTGTGGTGAATGAGGCTGTCGACGTAGGACGGGGCCGACCATTGCGAGCTGCCCTGCGCGGTGTTCACGGCGAGCTGGTTTCCGAAATACGGAGCGTCGTTGAGCAGCTGACCTCTGACGGGGTGCTCGTAGCCTGCGTCGTGATTGCCTTCGAGCGGGCGGAACACGTTGATCACGTCGCGCGCCAGGTATGCGTACGATTTGATCGCGCTAGGCAGTATGCTGGAGAGCTGCCCAAGGTGCCCGTTGCCCTCGTCGTTCTTGCCGGTATAGGCTGCGGTGGCCACTGTTGCTATCAGCGCGAAGATCTGCGCACCGTGGCCCGCGTAGGTCTTGTTGTCCGCGGCGCCGGTGTGATACTTGTGCAACATCGCGGCCAGGTTGCCCATCGCGGCCGCCGTGAACAGCGTGGCCGTAATTGCGCCGCGTGTTTCGGGCCCGGCACCCGTCTTGTCGAGGACTGCTTCGGCAGCCATCGAGCACAACTCCCGGAAGAGCGTGGCGCCGCCGGTTGCGACGAATTCATGACTGAACGCGTTGACGAGGTTGGCCGTCCACCCTTTGAGCGGTTGCGCGGCGCCGTAGGGATTCCGGGTCAGCATGTCGCCGACGTTCGAGATGAACGACTGGATCTGCCCCGGCCGGGACAGCGCGGCCGACAGGTTGTTGGTGATCGAGGCGGCCGATGCCGGACGTGTGCCCTCGGTCTGCGCGACCGAGATCTCCGCGGGCACCGATGTCGCGGCGGCGGCCAGCGTGCGGGTTTCCGGCGCTACCCGGGACGACGCGCTCGGAACGGTTGCCTCGGTCGGGCTTTCGGAATCCTGACTGTCGATGTCGTGCGCGACGACGTGAGGCGCCGAGAAGCTGGCCGGATTCGGGGAGAGGGCGCTCCGGGACGCCGTGTCGTGCCCCTTGGGCAACGAAGGTGTGTCGGGCAGGCGCGACGATGAGGCTTCCGCTTGGGAAAGCGTCGTGAAAGTGTTTTTTGTCGGCACCGGTTCGTCTTGCGGTGGCGCGGCGCTCGTCGTTGCCTTTTCTTCGAGCGCGGGCGCCTCTTTCGGGAGCGGCACCGGGCTGGCCGCGCGCGACGTGTCGGGAGTCGATTCCGCCTCGCTCGTCGTCGCGGCTGTCAGCCCCGTGGCCGCGTTCTCGTGCGGCAACGGGCTGCCCGAACGCGACGTGGCCGGTTGCTTGTCGGGAGTTTTCGTTTCCACGGTCTCCTGATGTCGAACGGGCGCCGCACTGTCGTGCTGCGATGCAGGCGTGCGTGGCCGCGGCTCCTCGTGTACGGGCACTTCTTCGCTCGACTCCCCGCCGCCCGACAAGTTGAGCACCGGTATCGCCTCGTCCGCCAGGGCTGCACGTTGAGCGCCCAGCTTGCCCGAACCGGGCAGCGACCGTGAGCCGCCTTGGCGGCCGATCGCGGAGCCTGACGACGATGCGCGCGTAGGCAGCGAGCTGCGCCTGACCGGCATCGGCGCCGGCAGCGGCGGCGATGGGAGCTGCTGTACCGTCCCGGCCGGTTGCGATGTCGTCGAAAGCGGGCCCGGCTGCGCCGGTGCATGGTTGCCGGTGTGCGCCGGAAGGGCGGGCGCATTGCCCAGAGCGCCGAGCAATGCGCCGCCGGAGGGGCGCGGGCCGGTCATCGATGTGCTTCGTTGGCGCGGGGCCGGCGCGGGCTGCGCGTTGTCGCGCGGGAGGTCGAGCGATGATGACCGTACTTGCGTGCTGTTTCTGATCGTCATGACGTTTCCTTTCGGTTGATTTCGATCGTTCGACGTCGCCTCGCGACAAAGGCCCTGATGGACTTTCGCGCTGCCTCATCGCGTCCAGGTGGTCGACGTGTCTCGCCCGTCGATTCCGTCTTCGCGCTTTGCGAACGTGGGTTCTCGTGTTGGAAAGGTAAAACGACATAACGGTGGCAGCCTGCCGATTCCGAAGTGGCGTGCAAAAAAGCGCACGTCGATGCCGGCGCGGTGCTGCGAGTGCGGACCCATCTGCGCACTTCATCGCATTTGCCGCATGCGCGCTTCGCAATTTCGCTCGCCGCGTCGCGTCGCTTGCGTGGCGCAATGCCGTGGAGCATAAGCTTGGGCTTGCATTCCTCGATATCGCTCCGCGTGAGTGGGATGCGGGGACCGTACCGCACCGACATCGAGCGATGTTGCCGGCGACGGAAATCGTCATGTCACTCAAGGAGTTCTCCATGAGCAAGTTAGGAATTCAACCGGGGCTCGTCCAGTCCACTATCGCGAAATTCGAGAAAGGGACGAAGAACGGTGCGACCGACGGCGCGCAAAAGCAAGCGCCCGCGCGCAGCAAAGGCCAACTGGACGGGCTGTCCAGCTTCAAGGGGGCCGACGGCGCGCCGCCGCCTCCTCCGCCGCCGCGCAACTTCGCGAGCCTGCCGGGGCGCGCGGGGAACGTCGGTGCACAGGTGCTGAGTTCGGCGCTGCATGCCGGAAGCCACTTTCTGCCGCCTGGTATCGCGTCCACCGCGATGCATGCGGCGGGTGACATCGTGCGTCCATCGGCCCTCGGCGCAGGGGACCCCGTGACGCAAATGGCCGCGATGCAAAACGACTTCATGAGGCAGCAAAGCGAGATGACGCGGCTCAACAACGCGAACACGTTGGCGGCCGCCGTCAACCAGCAGTCGCAGGAGCTCACATCGGCGCTGGCGTCGGTGGGTAACAAGGGCGCCAGCAACATTTCGAACGCCGCCAAGGGGCAGTAACGGCTGCGGCGGGCCGCGGCGTTTTCGCGCGCGGCTCGCGAACGCCCCGGTCTGATCGTCCACACGTCCTGCCTGCCTTGTTCCTGCTTCGTCTGCGCTTCGTGCTTGCCCTGGCGCTCGCCATGCGGGACGATTTCTTCATGCAACGTCGCATTCTCGCTTGACGACGTTCGCCGGCAGCCGGGTCTCCCCGGCTACCCCCTCGTCTTACTGCCCGTCATCCGTCAGCTTCATGCGCTCGACGATGTGTTCCACGGAACGCGCGTAGCGGTCGCGCTCGGCAGGTGTCTCCGAATGGTAGGCACCGATCGCCGCCCAGGTATTCCCGTACTTGACCATCATCTTGTGCAGGTGCCACGCAGCCACGTAGACGCTCAGGCATGGGTTCATGAGGTCGTCCGCCGAGACGCCGTAGCGCGACAGCAGCGGAAGGTGAATCGAGTTGATCTGCATCATGCCGTAATCGGTCGAACCGTTCCGGTTGCGATGGAGCGCGTTCGCATTGCCATGCGATTCTTGCCACGCGATCGCGCGCAGCACGACGGGGCTCACCTGCTGATAGGCTGCAGCCGCTGCAAAGCAGTCGGGAGTCTGCGCGCGCACTTCGGCGGGCCGCGCGGACAGAATGGCAAGCGCCAGCACGAGCGCCGGCTTGGGGGTGAATGGTCGCATCATGGATCATCCGGTAAGAGAAGCGGTGCGGGGAATCGCTTCGCACCGACGTGCGAATGAAAACGCCGTCCGACCCACGCGTTTGCGTTTCGTCGGACGGCGTTGGCGAAAAAAGCCGTGGGCCGGCCGTGTTGGCGATCGGCGGTGCAGGCGCTTGGGCGCCGCACACCGCTGCCCTCAGCGGCCCATCGTCTCCGACGGCGCTTCCTGGAACACGCGCCGGTAGCCGTTGACCAGCGTCGAACGATGGCGCACGCCCCACTTGTTCGCGACGTCGAGCACGCGCGTGGCCGGTGCGCCGTCGTCGAGCAGATCGCCGCGAATGCGCTCCATCCGCTGGCGCCGGATCAGCTCGCTCGGCGACAGCCCGAGGTGGTTCTTGAACGCTGCCTGCATCGCGCGCTCGGTCACGCCCACATGCGATGCCACTTCGCGCACCGAAAGGTCCTTTTGGTCGAGGTTGTCCATCAGGTAACGATAGGCGCGGCGGTATTTCGCCGGCAGGCGCGCGCTCACGTCGTCGGAGCGCTGCGCCGTGCGCGACGCCTGCATGTGATCGGCCGCGGCGGCGGGCATCGACATGCTGTCCGCGCGCACGTGCTGAATCGACGCGAGCGCGTAGCGGCCGTAGAACTGCGCGAATTCCTGCGTGCGCATCTGCTGCTGCATGATCTTCGCGCGGCAGTAGAGGTAGTCGAGGTACCAGCGCGCATGCTGGCTGCCTTGCGAATTCGCCGCGCCGGACGCATCGAGCATCGCTTCGGCCAACGGCGTCGCGTGGCCGGCGATCGCGGCCAGCGTGATTTCCAGACACAGGCTGCGGTGGTAATCGTTGAGGCCGGCCTGGCGGCTCCAGCTCACGTATTGCTTGAGCGTTTCGCCCGCGCTCGTCCGGCCGTCGGCCAGCGAAACGAGCCGGCTCAGGTGCGAGAGTCGCTCGGCCAGCAGCGGCAGCACGGTCCCGGCGGGCTGCGAGCCGGGTACCGGTGCCTCGCTCGGCTCGAACTCCGCGATGGCCGAGCGCCAGTAGATGTGGTCGGCGAGCCGCTCCGCACCGTGCAGTTCGTGCTGCGCGAAGAGGTCCCGCCGCAGCGCGTCCACGAGGTAGCTCCAACGGCGATCGCCATGCGTTGCCGCCAGAGCGGCCAGCTCGCCGAGGCGATGGCACGCTGCCTGGATCAAGCCCAGATGAAACGAAACGAGCGTCGCACCGAGGAGGCTGTCGAGACGTTGGCGCGGCGTGGCCGCCTTTTCCTCGCCGACGCGCTTGAAGCAACTGAGCGCGACGTTGAACTGGTTGCGGAACAAGGCTTGCCAGCCGGTATTGCGGCACGACGCGATACGCAGACCGTCGCGATGGGCGCGAATGGCTTTTTGCGCGCGGCGATACGTTTCCTCCGCTTCTTCATGGCGGCCGAGCATCAGCTCGAGGTCGGCGCAGACTTGCAGCTGTGCGTAGCCGGGCTGAGCTTGCGCCGTGTCGGTATCGGCATGGCGTGCGGCGTGGCGGACAGCGTCGAGAAACTGGCCGTGGAGCATTTTCGAGGCGACGTCCGCGGGGGTGTCGTCGAAAGCGAGGGCCGAGGCGGCGGCGAAGTAGATCGTTGAGAACATGTCGTGCTCCTGACTCAATGAGCGATGCGTTAAGCGGCGTGAAACGATTCGTGAAGCCGTGAGCGCATGTTTTCATCGCGGGCCGATTCAGGCGCGTGTTTGTGATGGTTTGTTACCTTCGGTTGGGATCGGCATGTGCCGGATAGGGCGGTGCCGCGGTGGACTTTCACGCACGAGCGGGAGGCCTGCGTCGCGGCTTTTTGATGATTTGTTACGTTTGCCGCCGCCGTGCGCCGTTTGGCGCGGTGCACGGCGAGCCTGTCCGGATCTTCGTGTGTGACGCATGAACCGACGGCCAGGGGGCCGCTTCATGCCACGCAAACTCGAGTCGAGCACATGCAGCTTCGGAAGATGATCACGGCGCGGCCACTTCCAGTCGGATGAGGCGGCGCTCAAGCTGATCCGGCTGGCGCTGCGCAGCGTCTTGGTCAAGTGGACCGGTTCCCGGCACGATTGGAGCGCGCCGTGAATCAGTTCGCGCTTGTTTATTCAGAAAGATTAAACAATGGAATCTGAATATCAATCCGCCTGACCCACGGATTTCCGGATACCACCTGTACGGCACCCAATTGGCGGCTTGCCCGCGAACGGCGCCATAGCACACGTTTGTATCTGCCATATTTCCAGGGTGGCCATTCCGCGATTCGCGCAGAAACGTCCAAAAAAAACATGGCGGCTGCCACAGAGCCATGCTGGGCGGGGCTTGCGTCGCGAAGGCGACGTTCTTGCGCCAGTGCCTGTATCATCCATGCCGGCCGAGACAGGATGATTTTCCAGGATTATTTTTTTACTTAAAGGTGCGTTGTACGTTGCCGTAAACACCCATTGAGCTGTAGTGCTATCCTTACGCGGCGTTACTGTTTTCTTACATAATTTCTTTCGAATTCCTGACGCCTTTCTGTACTGCTTTTAGGGCGGCTATTGGCATGGTTCAAGTAGATTGAAAAGAACGTGGCAACAAGAAAAATAGAGCTTCCGGTGCATCCGAGGTGCATGAGCGACAAGAGGCGGAACCGGGCGAGGGCGAATGTCTGGATAGCGGCGATGCCGCCGGCAATTCGGGCGCTGATGTGCGGCGTCTGGTTCGCCTGCACGGTCGCGCACGCTTCCGATCAGCAAGTGATCGTCGACGGCGGGCAGCGCCTGGGCGGCGTCGTGCGCACGGGCGGCCACGACGTGCCGTTGCTGCGCGCGCTCGAGCAGATCATGCCGACGAGTTACAGCATCAATGTGCCGAACGCGGGCGCTTGGGCCGACGCGCCCGTGAGCTGGCGCGCCGGCTCGTCGGTCGCGCACGCGCTCGGCGAGGTGCTGTCGGTCGATCCCGCGCTGCAGGCGCGCATCGATACGGATATGCGCTTGCTCACGGTGACTGCGCATGCACGGCGCGCAAACGTTGACGCGCCGCGGCCTGCCTCGCAGGCGGCCGGCGCGGCGTCACGGATGAACGGTGCCGCCACGAATGCGTCTTCCACGTTGCCCACGGGCGCGACGGCGATGGCGTCCGCGGCGGGGCCTGCCATTGCACAGGCGCAGGCCGTGGCGCAGGCGCGCGTTTCGACGTCGACGCCCGCAGCACCGGCATCGGCTCGCATACCGGCGGCAGCACCGGCGGTCCTGCCCGTGGCGGCACCGGCACCGGCACCGGCACCGGCACCCGCTCCGGTGACGTCGCCCGCACCGGCAGCCGGGCCGGCGATGCCGGCATCGGTACCGGCACTTGTTTCAGCACCGCCGCGAGCGCAGGTACCGGCGCCGGCAAAGCGTGACGCCATCGAGCCCCCGCTGCTCGCCGCCATGCAGCCGGCGTCCGGCCCGGAGTCGCCGGCCCCATCGTGGGCGCCCGCCGCGACGCCGGCGTTCGCGCCCGCGGCGGCGCCCGAGCGCACGGAGTGGCAGATGCGCCTGTCGGACGGCTCCGTGCGCAATGCGCTCGCGCGCTGGGCGAGCGAAGCCGGCTGGCAATTCATTTGGGACGTGCCGACCGATTTTCAGGTCGACGCGACGGCCACGATACACGGCACGCTTACCGAAGCGCTGCGTCAGGTGACCAATGCGCTCGCCGGCGCGCAGGTGCCGATTCAGGTGGTCTTGTACCAGCGCAACCGCGTCATGCGCGTCGTTCCCAAAGGAGCAAGTTGATGAGCGTCCTCCGTCGTCCTTTCGTCATCCTTGCCGCCTGCCTCTCGCTGCTCGCGGGGTGCACCGGCCTCCTGGACAAGATCGAGCGCAGCTCGCAGGCCGATACCGCGCGTGCGGGGCAATTGCTCGGCAAGCTGTCGAACGGCGACAACCGCGCGGTGTCGGGCAGTGACGACGTCATCGTCAAGGACGAACTCTGGCTATCGGGCAAGACGATCAAGATCGCCGCGAAATCGACGCTGCCGAAGCTCTTCGACGAGCCGGCGAGCTTCGACGGCACGGTCGATTCGCTGCGCATGTTCGCCGATCGCATTTCGCGCCTCGCGCACCTGCCGGCCAAGGTCGCGCCGGGCACGAGCGAAGCGGCCGCGCGCGCGACGCAGACCGCGGTCGATACGGGCGGCGCCGGAGCCTATCCGGGCGTGCCGCCGCTGCCACCGGGCCTGCTGCAGGGGCCCGCGCCGAGCACGAGCGCCGCGACGGTGGCCGCGCGCGTGCCGAACGTATCGTCGCCCGTGCGCATCGCGTATTCGCGCGGCACGCTGCGCGGGCTGCTCGACACGGCGTCGGCCCGCTTCGGCGTCTACTGGAAGTACGAGGACGGCGCGATCGTCTTCTTCTACACGGCCACGCGCGTCTACCAGGTGGTCGCCATTCCGGGCGACTCGAGGCTGGATACGAACGTCGTGAGCGGTGCGAGCAACAGCGGCGGCGCCTCGGGCAACGGCGCGGGGGCCGCGGGCGGATCGGGCGCCGGTGGCGCGGGCATCGGCGGCGGAGGCGGCGGGGCGTCCGGTTCGCCGTCGGTGTCGTCGGACAACACCGCGAACATCACGATGAACGCGCAACTCTCGGTGTACAACGGCTTGCAGACGGCGATCAAGGCGATGCTCTCTCCGGCAGGCTCGGTCATCACCTCGCCCGCCACGGGCTCGATCTCTGTAACCGATACGCCCGACGTGCTCGAACGCGTGGGCGAGTTCATGGAGCAGCAGAACCGCGTGCTCGCGCGGCAGGTGCTCGTCAACGTGACGGTGCTGTCGGTCACGCTTTCCGCGCAGGACAGCTACGGCATCAACTGGCACGCGGTCTATCAGGCGCTCGGCACGCAGTTCGGCATCACCACCGCGTTCACGAGCATGATCCAGAACCCGAGCGAGCTCTCGGCCACGGTGATCACACCGTCGAGCCGCGCCTCGAGCACGACGGCCATCATCGATGCGCTTTCGACGCAGGGCACGGTGCACCGCAAGACCTCGGCCTCGATCACGACGCTCAACGATCAGCCCGTTCCCGTGCAGGTGGCCGAGCAGCAAGGCTATCTCGCGCAGATCTCGACGACCAACACCGTCAACATCGGCAGCCAGACGTCGCTCACGCCGGGCACGATCACGACCGGCTTCAACCTCACGGTGCTGCCGCACATCCTCGACGACGGCACGATCATGATGCAGTTCTACAGCAACATTTCGTCGCTCGTGAATCTTGCGCCGTTCGGCCCGGCGAACCAGCAGATTCAGCTGCCGACCGTCGACACGCGCAACTTCCTGCAGCGCATCGCCGTGAAGTCGGGGCAGACGCTCGTCATCAGCGGCTACGAGGGCATCACCGATCAGGATAACCGGCAAGGCGTCGGCCATCCGTCGAACTACGCGATGGGCGGATTCAACGCGTCGGGCACGCGCGAGGTGATCGTCATCCTGCTGTCGCCGATCGCGATCAACGGCGCTTGACGCGCGCTCGGGCACAGGATCCGTCATGGC
This sequence comes from Burkholderia anthinoferrum, assembly GCF_002925705.1. NCBI lineage: Bacteria > Pseudomonadati > Pseudomonadota > Betaproteobacteria > Burkholderiales > Burkholderiaceae > Burkholderia > Burkholderia anthinoferrum. The sequence continues at coordinate 535,741 of NZ_LFZP01000052.1, read as the reverse complement.
GACGCAAGTCATCCAGATCGGCCGTCAGCGTTTCATATGCGGCCTTTTCTGGCAATCGCTCTCGCGCCGGCACGCGCTGCGCGCGGAGGCCGTGGAACTCGCCGCGCGCCTGAATTTCGATGCGATGGTGCTGCGTATCGACCGCACCTTCGCGGGCGTGGGTTTCGCGAGCACGCGCGAGGGCGCGCAACTGGGCTTGCCGTCGCTCGGCGCGCTCGTGTCGAAGACGATCGCGGCCGAAGGCGCGTTCTACGACGGACGCCAGCAGCCGGCGCCCAACTGGCTCGGTGCGTTTCATCTGCCCGACGGGCGCTGGGCCTACTTCGCCGTGCGCGACGGCGCGTTCCTGCCGAACGGCGACTGGATCGGTTCGAGCGAAGACGTGTTCGAGCGGCTGCACGGCGATTACAGCCTCGGCGGCTGGAACGTCGTCATCGGCGATCCGCAGCTGGAAGTGCAGGGGTTCCACAACTTCTACGCGCGGCGCATCGAGGACATGATTCCGCGCCGGGGCGGCAAGCCGCATTTGCCGCGCTGGCTCAATCTGTCGCGTGTCTCGCGGCGCGCACCGCGGCGCGAGGTGCTGCTGGTCGCCGGCGCGATCGTGGTGGCGGCCGCGGTGGCGGCCGGCATCGTCGCGTACCGGCACCACCGGATGGAACTCGAGCGGCAGCAGGCGTTCGAGCGGATGCGCGCGGAACTCGCGCTGCATCCGCCCAAGCCCGCGGCGCCGCCCGAAGCCGCGCACCCATGGGCCGGCGCGCCGCGGCCCGATGCGTTCGTTCGCGCGTGCCTCGATCACTTCACGCATATCGCGCCGGGCGGCTGGGAACTCGACGACTACGTTTGCCGCGCGTCGAACGTCAGCTACAGCTGGTCGCGGGGCGGATCGAACGTGGCGATGCTGATGGCGGCGGAGCCGCGCGCGACGATCGACGGCAACGGCGAGCATGCGAGCTACGTGGAGCCGCTGGCCTTGCCCGTCGGGGGAGACGAAGTGCTCGATGGCGTGCACGGCGTGCGCTTGCGCATGCTTTCCGCCTTCCAGTTGCTGGGCATCGGCCTGACGTTCACGCTGCAACCGGCAAGCGCGCCGCAGCGCGGCCTCGCTTCGCAAACGCTGGACCGGCTGCATCCGGGCGGCGGCCCGCCCCCGGCGCCGAGCTGGCAGACCTGGCGCATGTCGGCGCAACTGGGCGACGTGCGGCCCGACAGCCTCGTCAGGTACCTCGACGAGCCGGGCGTGCGCGTCGAGACGCTTTCATACAAATCCGGGCAGTGGACGCTCGACGGAGTGCTCTATGAGAAATGACGATGCATTGACTGTGCTGGTGCTCGCCTGCTGCTGGGCGTGGCCGTTGGCCGCGTTCGGCGAGGCCAGCGCCACGGCCGCCGCAGCCACCACGGCCGCCGCGCCCGCTGAAGCGGCGCCGCGCATGAACGTCGTTCCGACACCGGCCGCCGTGCAGGCAGCCAACGAACTGATGCGGCTACAGGAGGAAACGATGATCCTCAAGGCGCAGCTGAAAAAGCTCGATGCGCAGGCGCAGGTGGCGGAGCGGCAAGAAGCGCTGCACCGGATGGGCAGTACCGTCTCGTCGTATTCGGACGTGTCGCTCGTGGCGACACAAGGGCTCGGCAAGAAGCTCGGCGCAACCGTGGCGACGAGCGACGGCGCGGAGTTCGACGTCGGGCCCGGCGATACGCTGCCCAACGGCATGCGCGTGGCGGCCATTCGCCCGGGTGCGATCGTCCTCGCATCGCAAGACGGACGGCGCACGACGCTGACCGTCTCCGCGAGCGTGCGGCAGCAGCCCGCGCGCAACGTGGCGTCGACAGGCTCGCCCGGCGTGCCGCCGATACCGACGCTGCCTGCGTTGCCGATGCCTGCGAGGTGACGCCATGAGTTCGTCTCCCACACCGCCGGGCAAGACGCCCACGAGCGTGACGCCGCTGATTCTCTCGCGCGCCGTGAAGCCGATCGAAACCGATCCGCCTCTTGCGCAGGTTCAGCCCGCGGCCCCCGCCGCGCCGGCTCTCGCGCCCGTCGCGCGGCCACGCGAGCCGGTGCTGAGCGCCGTGGCCGCGGCCGCCGCCGCTTCGGTGCGGCCCGCGCAAACGGCGTCGCAAAGCCAGCCGCCGGGGCAGGCGCTGCCGCTCGCCGCGGTGGCGCGCCCGCTTTCCGACAGCGGCGAGTTCGCCGCGAGCGACGAGGAGCGCAAGTTTCTCTGTCTGCTCGACGACGGCACGCTGCTCGTTGCCGAAGGGCACGAAATGAATCCGTTCGTGCTGTCGTACTGCGCGAGGCTCGAACGGCTCAATTGCCGCTATACGACGCGGCTCGTGACGCTCGATGCGATCAGGCGCAGCTATCAGGGCCCGCGCCGCGACGGCAGTGCCGAGCGCATCGATCACACGCAGATGCAGGCCGTCGCGAAGAACCTGATCGCGCGGGCGTGCGACGAGCGTGCGTCGGATATCCATATCCGTGTGAACCGCTTCAGCACGGAGATTCTTTTTCGCATCCACAACGAACTCGTGCGCATGTCGGAGCAGACGCGCGAGTACGGCGAGCGGCTGCTCGCCACGCTTTATGCGGCGATGTCGAGCGTATCGGACAACACCTACAAGCCGAACGAACGCCAGGACGCGGCCATCGGCGATCGCGACAAGCTGCCGGACCGGCTTTTCGGCGTGCGGATCGCGACGGCGCCCACGAGCGTCGGCAGCGTCATGGTGCTGCGGCTGCTCTACAACGATGCGGGCGAGGCAACGGCCCTGACGGAGCTCGGCTTCACGGTGGCGCAGGCGAACGCGTTCGAGCTGCTCGCGCAGCAGCCGCACGGCATGAACATCATCAGCGGCCCGACCGGCTCGGGCAAATCCACGACGTTGCAGCGCGTGCTGACGAGGCAACTGCGCGAGATGGCCGGCTCGATCCACGTCATCACCGTGGAAGACCCGGTGGAGTACCCGATCGAGGGCGCCGTGCAGACGCCCGTCGTCAACGCGCCGACGGAAGAGGCGCGCTCGCTCGCGTTCGCCGCCGCGATCGCGAACGCGATGCGGCTCGATCCCGATACGATCATGATCGGCGAAGTGCGCGACCGTGCATCGGCGCAAAGCGCGTTGCGCGCCGCGATGACGGGCCATCAGGTCTGGACGACGGTGCACGCGAACGGCGCGCTCGCGATCGTGGACCGTCTCGTCGATCTCGGCTTGCCGATCGCGATGGTGACGGACGAATCGCTCGTCACGGGGCTCATCAGCCAGCGGCTCGTCAAGCTGCTGTGTCCGCACTGCTCGCGCCCGCTGGCCGAGTCGATGGCGCAGCTCGACATGGGGCTCGTCGCGCGCTTGAAGCGGGCCGTCGGCGCGCGGTTCGACGCGGTGCGCGTGGCCGGGCCGGGCTGCCCGCATTGCAAGAACGGCACGGTCGGCCGGACCGTGGTGGCCGAGGTCGTGCGCACCGACGCGACGTTTTGCGAATTGCTGCGCGCCGGGCGCAAGCCCGATGCGCACGCGTACTGGCTCGGCGAGCTTGCGGGGCAGACGGTCGCGCAGCACGCGCTCGAAAAAGTGGCGGCAGGCCTCGTCGATCCGCGCATGGCGGAGCGCGTGGTCGGGCCGTTCATGCAGGGCAGCGGGGGGCGGCCGCAGCCGCTCGGAAGCGGCTATGGCACTTGAGCTCAACCGGCGCTGGGCGCGCCTGCAACTCACGACGCAGGCGCGCCTGCGGCTCTATCGCAAGATCGCGAAAATGCTCGCGAACGGTTTGCCGTTGCTCAAGATTCTCGAGGAGCTCGAGTTGCGTGCGTCGCACGAGGGCCGCAAGCCGAACGAGCCGCTGGCATTGACGCTCGCGGACTGGCGCGGCGTCGTGCAAAACGGCGGCATGCTGGCCGAGGCAATGGCGTGGTGGGTGCCGCATACCGAGCAGATGATCGTCATGGCCGGCGAGCAGTCCGGGCGCCTCGAGGCCGCGCTGCTGAACGTGTGCAACGTCGTGCAGTACGGCCGCCGGATCCGGACGGCCATCGTCGGCGGGTTGACCTACCCGTGCGTGATCGTGGCGATGACGATCGGGTACGTGTACCTCTTCGGCAAGCTCGTGATTCCGCGCTTCGCGTCGATCGTGAGCCCGGAGCGCTGGCACGGCGTCGCGAAGTCGCTCTACGAGCTGTCCCGGTTCGTGCAGGGCGGCATGATCTACTGCCTCGTGGTGCTCGCGATCCTCGTCGCGGCGCTCTTGTACTCGATGCCACGCTGGTCCGGCAACGTGCGGGCCTGGCTCGACCGCTACCCGCCTTACTCGATCTATCGGCTCATTACGGGCTGCGGTTTTCTCGTCGCGCTTTCGTCGCTGCAGGCGGCGGGCTTCACGGTCGAACGCTCGCTCGCGCGGCTGGCCGCCGATGCGACGCCGTGGCTCAGGCAGCGAATCGACGACATGCTGTTCGGCGTGAAGTCGGGGCTCAACGTCGGCGAGGCGATGAAGAACGCCGGCTACCGGTTTCCTTCGGAGGAGATCGTCGACGATCTGTGTGTGTATGCCGAATACAAGGGCTTCGCCGAGGCGCTGCACGCGATCGCCAACGAATGGATGACCGACGGCGTGGAGACGATCGAGGCGCAGATGCGCGTGGTCAACGGCGCGGCGATCGTCGTGCTCGCGCTCGTGCTGTCGTGGCTCATCAGCGGCTTCTTCGGAATTCAGCAGGAAATTGCGGCTTTGGCCCGGAGTGTGCATTGAGCCTGCCGTGTAATGACGTGCAAGCGCAGTGCAAACGAACGGGTGTTGAAGGTAGGGGCACGTCTTTCTCGCGTGCCGATTGAGGAAACCAAGGAGAGCAACATGAATGTCAAGACCGTCGCATCGATCCGCGCCCGGGTGGGCAGCCGTGGGGCGCGGCACATGCAGCGTGGCGCCACCCTGCTCGAAGCGATCGCCTATCTCGGGATCGCCGCAATCGTCGTCATCGGCGCGATTGCGCTGCTGCGCGGCGCATTCGGCAGTGCTTCGTCGAATCAGACGGCCGAGCAGGTGACGGCCATCCAGACCGGCGTCAAGAAGCTGTATATGGGGCAGACCAACGGCTACAACGGGCTGACGACGACCGTCGCCATTGCCGCCGGCATCATCCCGACGACGCTCGTCATCGACACCGCGGCAAATACCGTCACCGATGCCTGGGGTGGTGCAGTCACCGTTGCGAGCGCTACCAGCGGTACATTCACGATCACATTCGATTCCGTGCCGACGGACGTATGCATCAACGCGGCATCCGCCGGCGGAACGTGGACGGCCGTCTCTATCGGCAATACGCCGCAAGCCGTGCCGGTCACGCCCGCCGCCGCTCAGGCCGCTTGTGCCGGTGGTGCGAAGACCATCGTCTGGACCTCCGCCTGATCGAGGCCAGAGTATCGGCCTTCACTCCGATTGACGTCACGAGCCGCCTGCCATGTTCCTGATCTGGATCGTCGCCGCCTTCGCGATGCTGACCGGTGCCTACGCGCTGCTCGGCGCCGAGGCGGCGCCGGCACCGCTCGCGCCGTCGGCGATGGCGCTCGCGGCGAACATGAGCGCCTACCGGCAGGCCGTGGTGGCCTTCGCGCGCGCCAACCCGTTGTTCGCCGGCAGCGTGCCGGCGGCGAGCGTCGCGCCTTACCTCGGGGCGACCGTTCCCGATCCGATGTGGCGGAACTACGTCCAGCCCAATACCGGCTATGCGGGCAGCCTGGTCGTGGTCTATGCGGCGTCGGCGGCGGCCGCGACCGCGGTCGACGGCATCGAGCAGATTGCGCAGGGCTCGGCGCTGGCCGGCGTGGCGCTCGGCGCCAACCTCGTGTCCCCCGGCAACCCGGCCGTGCCGCTGCCGGCCGCGCTGGCGAACGCGATCCCGAACGGCATGCCGGTATGGATGGCGCAAGCGTATGACTGAGCGCACCCGTACCCTCGCTCGCATCGGCATGCGGCGCGCCGGCCCCCGCGCGCGGCCGGCGCGTCGCATGTCCGGCTTCACGATGGTGGAGATGCTGGCGGTACTTGCGCTCGCGGCATTGATGATGGCGGGCCTCGTCACGCTCACGAACTCGTCGCTCGACGATACGCGCGCGCAGCAGGCCGCGCTTTATCAGTCGCAGCTGACGGCGGCCGCCACGCGGCTCATTCGGCAGAACTACACGGCGCTCGCGGCCCAGGCCACGACCACCTCGCCGGTGATCGTGAAAATGACCGGCTCGCCGTATCAGCTGTCGACCTACCTGTCGAATGCGTTGAGCGGCACGAACCCGTATGGTCAGACGCCGTGCCTGCTCGTCTACGCGGCCCCGGGCGGCGCCAGCCCGGTGGCGTTGCAGGCGCTGCTCGTCACGGAGGGCGGCCGGACCATTCCCGATCCCGAACTCGGCTACATCGCGGCGAACGCCGGCCCGGGCGGTGGCTCGATCCAGGCGACGAACAATGCGAGCGGCGCGGCCACCGGCGCCTTCGGCACCTGGAAGGTCGATACGCCCAACCCGGCGAATAGATCCTGCACAAGCACGAAAACGGGCACGGGACATCTGGCGAGCCTCATCTTCTACGACGGCACGCAGGCGCAGAACGTCGATTATCTGTACCGCGTGGCCGTGCCGGGCAACCCACAGGCGAACACGATGCAAGTGCCGATCGTGCTCGCGCAGCAGATCGACTACGCCGCCTGCACGCAGCCCGGCGCCATCGCGGCCGACTCTTCGGGCAACGTCCTGAATTGCGATGGAACGCAGCACATGTGGGTGCCGCAGGCGGCCTATCACTGGCGCGAACCGGTGGCCGACGAAGCGGCGCTCGCGGGCGTTGCCGCGCATCAGGGCGACGTGCGGCTCACCGCCGCGACGAATCGGGCCTATGCGTACGATGGCGCCGCATGGCAAGCGCTGGCGGTGGACGAAGCGGGCAATCTCGCGCTCGGCAACGCGAACAACGTCGGCGACCCATGCCCGCCCGCGCCGCAGAATGCGGCCATCGCCCCCGCGTCGGCGAGCACGACGCTCGTCTCCACCGATGCGAACGGGCGCGTGCTGTCGTGCCGCGGCGGCAGGTGGCAAACGCAAAGCGAAATCGAGCCGGCGTCATCGCTCACGGGCTGTCAGCTCGTGATGGCCAACCCGAACGGCGCGGGCGATTACTCGGCCTGCACGAGCCAGCCGGCGACGAACTTCCAGTCGGGCGCCTATTCGTACAACGGCAGCAATGGCACGTACTCGTATACGTTCAGGACGACCGTCAACCTCACCAAGCCGGGGATCATCGTCGCATCCACGTGGGCGCACCTGAACGACGGCATGTGCAACGGGCCCTCCGGCAACCGCGGGCAGCTCTCGCAGAGCATCGACATCACCGACGGCGGCAACCACAACCTCGGGCATACGGAAAGCCAGACGCCGACGCTTCAGGACGATTCGGGCGGGATCAACAACGCGCTGTCCCAGGCGGGCACGCCTGGCACCTACACGATCGTCGTGACGACGAACTGGGCGACGTACGCCGGCATCACGACGCCGTGGGTCAGCAGCTTTTGCGGGGAGTCTGGCCAGACGGTCTGGAACACGCCCGTCGCGGCCGGCTGGACGATCAACTCCTACTACTGAGCGCTCAACCGTGAGCCCGTCGACACCGCACACCTTCGCAGCACCGCCGCGCACGGCGCGACCGGCGCCATCGCGCCGGCGCGGCCTTCGCGCGGGCTCAGTGCGGCGCGAGCGTCTGCAGCATTTCGTGCAGCTCGAGCCGGTTGTAGGTCGCGCGCAGCACGTCGCGCGGCAGGCATTGCCGCTTCGATACGAGGCTGAAGAGGTGATCGTTGAGCATGCGCGACATGTTGTCTTCCTTGCGCTTCATGAATTCGGCAAGGTACGGCAGCTTGCCCGGATCGGTCAGCAGGCCGCTGATCTGCTGATTGTTGTTGAACAGCAGTTCGCTCGCGAGCACGAGGTTCTCGCCATCCTCCGTCGGCACGAGGCACTGGCAGATCACGCCGATCAGGCAGTTCGCGAGCGCGGCCGCATAGCGCTCGCGCTGCTCGGCCGGAAAGAACGACAGCAGCCGCGTGAGCGTGCCGATCGCGCTGCCCGTGTGCATCGTCGCGAGCACGAGGTGGCCCGATTCGCCGGCCTGCAGCGCCGTCTCCGCCGTCTCGGGGTCGCGCACCTCGCCCACCATGATGACGTCGGGCTTTTGCCGCAGCGCCTCGCGCAGGCCGGCCGAGAAGCTCGGCGTGTCGGTGGGCACTTGCCGCTGCGAGACGATCGACGTGCGGCCCTCGAGTTCGTATTCGATCGGCTCCTCGATCGTGACGATGTGGCTGTTGCGGGTGCGGTTGATGTGCTCGAGCAGCGACGCGATCGTCGTCGTCTTTCCCGAGCCGGTCGGGCCCGTCACGAGGATCAGCCCCTTGGCGCTGTCGATCATCGAGCGCACGTAGGCGGGCAGGCCGAGCTTGTCGAGCGCGAGCGGCTGCAGCGGCAGGCGCCGGATCGAGATGACGAGCTTGCGGCCGCCATTGGTGCGGTAGATGTTGCAGCGAAGGCGGCAGCGCGTGAGCACGAACGGGCGATCGATCGCGCCGTGCTGAAGCTGCGCCTCCCAGTCCGGTTCGATCGAGGCCAGCGTGGGCAGCATTTCGTCGTGGAGCACGGGCTCGTCGCCGACGGCGAGCCAGCCGCGCGGCGCCTTGATCATGATCGGCCGGTCCTGCTCGATGTGAATATCGGTGAAAGTCTGCCGCAGGTCGATCAATTCGAGAATCTCGCGCGTCAGGTCGCGACGTTCGTGACTCGGAGCGTTCATCGTCAGTGCCCTTCCTATGAAAGATAGTCGGAACTTACATGAAAACTTTGTCTATGTGTCGGCGAAGCATCGGGCGGCGCCGCGTACGTTTCATCGCGGGCGGCGCGTCATGAACTGGGCTTGCCGACTGGGCACCGTGGCCCTCGCCGCCGCGCTCGCATTCGGGGCGACGGCCCCCGTTGCCGAGGCGGCGGCCGTGCGCTGGAAGTCGTCGATCGTCGATTACGAAGCGCAGGGCAAGGACATCAAGGATGTGCTGCGCGACTTCGGCGCGAGCCAGGGCGTCCCCACACGCATCGCCGCCGATGTGGGCGGCACCGTGAGCGGCAAGTTCCATCTGCCGCCGCGGCGCTTTCTCGATACGCTCGCGGCGTCGTTCGGCTTCGTGTGGTACTACGACGGCGAAGTGCTCGACATCACGACGGCCGCCGAACTGCAGAGCACGCTCGTGAAGCTCGATTCGGCCGATACGGGCGCGCTGCGCGAGGCGCTCGACCGGCTGCGCATCTCCGACGAGCGCTTTCCGATCGTCTACGATAGCGCGCAGGGCACGGCGCTCGTGAGCGGGCCGCCTCGCTACGTGCAGATGGTGACGAACGTGGCGTCGCGGCTCGACAACAACGCCGCGCATCGAAGCGGCACGCAGGTACGCGTCTTTCCGCTCTATCACGCATGGGCGCACGACCGCACGGTGCCCATCGACGGCCAGCAGGTCACGCTGCAGGGCGTGGTGGCCGTGCTCAACGGCATCTACCACCCGCGCACGGCCAAGGCCGCCGACAAGCGCGGCGACGGCGAGGGCGGCCGCCCGGCGAGCGGCGTGAAGCGCACCACGCCGATCAACGACGTGAACGGCAATGCCTACAACGGCCCGTACATTCCGCCGCCGGTGCCGTCGGGCGCGGCCGGCAAGGGCATGTTCGCCGGGCTCACCGGGCAGCCTTCGCCGGCCGTGGCCGCGGCGGTGGGCGAGCCGCCGCCGCCGCAGAACACGAGCACGGCGCCGGCGAGCGACGATCAACTGCCCGTCATCGTCGCGGACCAGCGCACGAACTCCGTCGTGATTCGCGATACGGCCGACCGGATGGATCAGTACGGCAAGCTGATCGATCGCCTCGACGTCAAACCGCAACTGATCGAGATCGAGGCGCACATCATCGAGATCGACGACGACGCGCTGCATCAGCTCGGCGTCGACTGGACCGCGCACAACAGCCACGTCGACGTGCAGACCGGCACCGGCACGCTCGCACAGAGCACCTACAACGGCACGCTCTCGCAGAACTTCGGCCAGACGGCGCTGCCGGGCAACTTGCTCGCGGCGGCGACGCCCGTGGGCGCATCGGTGGCCGCCGTGCTCGGCGACGCCGGCCGCTATCTGATGGCGCGCATCTCGGCGCTGCAGCAGACGAACGCCGCCAAGATCGACGCGAGCCCGAAGGTCGTCACGCTCAACAACATCGAGGCCGTGATGGACAACCAGACGCAGTTTTTCGTGCCGGTGTCGGGATACACGTCGGGCGATCTCTACAGTGTGTCGACGGGCATCTCGCTGCGTGTGCTGCCGATGGTCGTGGAGGAGGACGGGCGCACACGCATCAAGCTCGACGTGGCGATTCAGGACGGCCAGCTCACCGACCGGACGGTCAGCAACCTGCCGGTGATCCAGAACAGCACGATCAACACGCAGGCGTTCATCGAGGAGGGGCAGGCGCTGCTCATCGCCGGCTATCGCGCGGACAGCGCGACGATGGGCGTGACCGGGGTGCCCGGACTCTCGAAGATTCCGTTGATCGGCGCGCTCTTCCGAACCGACAGCCGCCAGAAGAGCCACATGGAGCGGCTCTTCCTGCTGTCGCCGCGCGTCATCTCGCCGTGATTCACCGCAACCGCCCGCACCGGGGAATGCAGGAGGCCATGTGAACGAATCCGATACTCAGCCGCATTCGCTGCCCGGCGGGCAGCCCCGCAAGCCGTCCGAGCCGCGGCCCGCCCCCTCGGGCTTGCCCGCCGAGGGATGCGCCGACGGCGCCGCCGATCGCCGCCTGTCCGACGACGAGGCGCGCCGCGTGCGCGGCACGCTGCGCGGGCTGCCGTGCGGGGTGATCGTGCTCGATCGGGCGGGCGCGGTCGTTCACGCGAACGCACGCGCGCTCGAGATGCTGGCGATGGCGTTGCCCGCGGGCGTCGATTTCAGCGTGGCGCTGAGCGAGCGCTTCGAGATGACGGACGTGCCGAGGCTGCGCGATCTCGAAGCGGGCCGCGAGGTGCGCGTGGACGATTCGACCTTCTGGATTCAGGCGGGCCCCGCTGGTGCGTGCGGCGGTGCGGGGGCGGGCGAATCCGTCATCGCCGTGACCGACGTGACGCCGTTCGCGCGCTCGCTCGACGAGCGGGCCATGTCGCTGCGCTTCTTGCTGCACGATCTGCGCTCGCCGCTCAATTCGATCAGCGCGCTCACGCAGCTCGACGCGAGCGACCCCGAGGCGTTCGAGCGCTGCGGCGGCATGCAGCAGATCACCTCGCTCGCGCAGTACGTGCTCTCGCTCGGCGAGCAGTTCATCTTCTCGTCGGTGACCGAGCATTTGCAGGCGCGCGACTTCAAACGGTTCGATCTGCGCGCGACGCTGCGCCAGATCATCTCGCAGCTGGAGGTCACCGCCGTCTATTGCGGCGTCGCGCTACACTTGTGGCTGCCCGACAGCGCACCGCTCTGGGTGAGCGGCATGCGCAACTTCGTGGCCCGCGCCGTCCAGAACGTCATCGACAATGCCGTTCGCGCGTCGCCGCGCGGCGAGGCGGTGACCGTGTCGATCCGGCAGGCCGACGGTTTCGCCGAGGTGGTCGTCGACGATCGCGCGGGCGGGCTGCCGGGTCTCGTCGAGGGCGATCGGCTGGCCGACTTCGAGAAGCTCGGCAAGCGGACGGCAACGGGCTTCGGCCTCGGGCTCAAGCTCGCCGTGCAGATCGTCGGCATGCACGGCGGCGCACTTTACGCGGAGCTCAACGGGCAAGGCGGTACCATGTTCGTGCTGCGTCTGCCGTGCCTGAATCCTGTCGCCGCGAAGCCGCCCGCGACATCGCTCGTCGATGCCGACCGCGCGTTGCGCGCGGCGCGCGGCGAGTGAGGCGCCGGAGCGCGGCCCGTATTCGTTTGGCACGCGTCGCGCGGACCGGGCGCCGGCTCCCGCGCGGCCGTTGGAACCAAAGGCCCATATGAAATCGCTTGCAGGCAAACCCGTACGCATTCTGTTCGTCGAGGACGACGTCGCGCATCACGCGCTCATCCATTCCTGGCTCAAGAGCGAGGGCTACCACATCGACGCTTTTCACAGCGGGCTCGACGCGCAGCAGTTTCTCTCGGAGCAGTGGGCCGATCTCGCGATTCTCGACTGGGACCTGCCGGGCGTTTCCGGCGACAAGCTGCTGCAAAAGATCCGCAGCCGTTCGCAATCGATCATGCCCGTGATTTTTCAGACCGTGCACTCGGCGGAGTCCGACATCGTGCGCATACTGGATGCAGGTGCCGACGACTATCTCGTGAAACCCTACGACAGGCAGGTGCTGCTTGCGCGCATGCGCGCGCTGCTGCGGCGCTTCGCGCCGATGAACGTGCAGGGCCGCAAGATGTTCGTCGACGGCGAATGCGCGCTCGATCAGCAGGCGCGCTCGCTCGTGGTGGCGGGCGTGGCGCACAAGCTCGGCACCAAGGAGTTCGACATTCTCTGGCATCTCGCCCGGCACACGGGCGCCGTCGTGCTGAGGCAGGATCTGATGAGCGTGGTCTGGGGCTGGGATGCGGCCGTGCAAAGCCGCTCCGTCGACATGTACGTGAGCCGCCTGCGTGCGAGCCTGAAGGCGGCCGGCGTCGGCTGGACCGTGCAATCGGTCTATGCGACGGGTTACCGCCTGACCCTCAAGCCGGATGTGGATCAGTCGGGCGCCGGTGCGTCGGGCGCCGATGCGTCGGGCGCCGGTGCGTCCCCGGAAGGCGCCGCATGAGCGCGGCCCGCATGCGGACGCTCGCACGCGGCGCCGTCGCGGCCTTCGTCTGCGCGGCCGCCGTGCACGCGCAGGCGGCGAGCATGGCGTGGGCCGGCGGCCCCGGCGCGCGCTTCGTCTACGTGACGAACGGCGCGGGCCTCGCGGAGGTCCTGAATGCGTTCGCGGCGGGGCAGCACGTTGCCCTGCGCATCGACGGTCAAGTGGACGGCGTCGTGAGCGGCCGTTTCGCGATGCCGCCGCAGCGTTTTCTCGACGTCATGAGCCGTTCGTACGGATTCGTCTGGTACTACGACGGCGCGGTCCTGCACGTGTCGCCCGCGAACGAGCAGGCGCATGTCGCCATCCGGCCTCACTTCCTTTCCGCGAATGCGCTGCGTGCGTCGCTCGAGCAGGCGGGTCTTGCCGATACGCACTTCCCGTTGACGGTGGATGCCGGCGCGCAAACGGTGAACGTGCGCGGGCCGGCGACCTACGTGGAGCGTATTCGTGCCGCGGCCGAGCGCTTCGAGCGCGACGCGCGAAAGCGCGTGCGTTTGTCCGTGCGGGTGTTTCGCCTGAGTGCCGCGAATGCCGCCGACGAAACGCGCGTGGTCGATGGCCGCACGCTCGTCGTGCCCGGTGTGGCCACGCTGTTGCGGCGCCGTTTCGAGCGCCCGGCCGTCGCGAGCGGGCCCGCCGTTTCCGATGCACCGCGGATCGTCGAGTTCGATGCGGCGCTGCCGGCGATCGAAGCGGATGCGACCACGAATTCCATCCTGATACGCGATCGGGCCGAGCGCATCGACGCCGACGGCGCGCTCGTCGCGAGCCTGGACGTGCGTGCGCAGCTCGTATCGGTCCAGACGTGGGTGGTGGACGTCGATGGCGACGCGCTCGACGCGTTGCGGCCCGCACTGCCGCCGGCCATGGCCGGCGGGGCAGGTGCGCAGGAGGCGACGGCGGCCGCGCGCGAGCACCGCGATGCCGGTATCGCGCCCGACGGCGGCCGCGCGCTGCTCGCGCAGCTCAAGGCATTGGCCGGGAGCGGCCGCGCCGAAATCGAGGTGTCGCAAACGGCGCTCACGCACGACCGCTCGCCGGCCGTCATCGATCGCCACGAGGCACGTCTCGCGCGCCGCGACGAGGATGACCTGCCCGATGACGGCGCCCGCGATCTCTGGCTGTCGATTGCACCGACGGTCGAAGGCGCCGCGTCGATGCCGCGTATCGGCTTGCGCGTGGAACTGGGGCGCCGCGGCGATGCACGCCGCTATCGGGCCGTCGACGAAAGCCTGGCGCCGGGCGAGTGCCTCGTCATCGAGGGACCGGCGCCGTACAACGGCGATGTCGCGCGTCGCGCGGACGATACCGATTCCGGCAGTGCGGGAGAGGGCGGTATGCGCCGCCGCCTCGTCTTGCTGATACCGCGCGTGGCAGCATAGCCGCCGATCGGATGAGCGCCGGCGATGGCGTGAGGGTGAGGCGACGTGCCGTGTCCGAACGGATGCGACGGCTGGTCAGTCAGGCATCGACGCGCGCGGATGCGCCCGTTGCCCGAGGCGCGCTGGCGCTCGCCGGGGTTACGCCCGCAGCCACATGAAATTGCCCGACGCGATGCCCTCGAACATTTCGTCGGGCGATTCGAGGATGTTGTTCTGCCAGTAGCGGCCGTGTTCGGCGTAGTGCGAGAAGAGATCGGCGAGATAATCGCCGGTGATGGTCGGGCCCATCGGCAGATGGACGAGCAGCACGACGTTGCCCGTATCGGATTCGAGGCACAGTTGCGCCTGGTCCTGCGCGTAGATGAGCAGGTTGGCCTCGAGCATGAGCCGGAAAACGACGAGCGACCGGCCGGGCGTGACGGCGCCGTAATGAAAGCTGACATAGACCGAATCGGGGTCGGTCTCGTGGTGATTGAGATGGACGTCGAACCCTTCGATCTCGAGCGTTTGCGTCTCGACGACATACTCGGCGTCGGGCAGTCCGACCACCGCGCAAACCTCGTGAATCAACTCGACGAAACGTTCCCTGCTCATGGGCGGCAATCTCCGGCGAAAATAGGGCGGCCCGGCTGCAAAAACGCGGGGGCACGTAGCCGGAAAGCAGGGCTTTCCGCTTTCGTGCCCCTCGCGCGAACGGACTGCGGCAAGGCGAGTGGCTTACTGGCCCTTCGCGGCGTCGGCGATGTTCTTCGCGCCGTTGTTGCCCACGGAGGCGAGCGCCGACGTTTCCTGCTGCTGCATGTTGATCTGCATCGCGGCCATCGTCATCGCGTTGTTCTGGTTGGCCATGGCCTGCATCTGGCCGACCATGTCGGCGTTTTGCGAACCGGCTTGCGAGACGCCCGAGCTTCCGATCGATGAAGACATGATGTATTCCCCTTATCAAGAAAGTGATGGAAAAAGCACTGCTGTGGGTTGACGCGTGATGCTTCGGTAAAAGACCCTTGGCCGTGATGGCCGCCGGTCCGGGCCGGCTGACGCGCAGCCGGATGCTGCAACTGCAAACTGTTCAACCGTCTTGCGTATCGCCGCGGATGCGGTCAAAGCGCCGCGCCGCGGGCGCTGTGGCGCTCCTGCAGCGTGAGCACGATGCGGCGCGCCGCGATCATCCCGCGATAAAGCTTTTGCAGATCGAGCCGCTCGCGCTCGTCGGCCGCGGACTGCGTGGCCGTACTGATCCGGCGCGCGGTTTCGTCGAAGGCCGCCGCGATGCGCGCGACCCGTTGCGCGCCGTCGGGCGCCGAGAGCGTGGCGTCCAGCGCGTTCAGATCCTGCGCGATGGGAAGCAATGCGTCGTACATGTCGGTTCCTTTGGTGGTCGAGGTCAATTGTTTGCTTCGTCCTTGCTGCTCGCGAACAGATGCTTCGTGCCGTCGGGCGTCTCGATGTAACGCAGCCCGCCCGTGGCGATCACGGCCGTGTACTCGACATCGGGCGCGAGCGCCTGCGCTTCCTTGACATCCACGTCGACGCGCTTGACGTTGTCGCCGAGGTCGGCCCTGATACCTGCGATCAGCGTGCGGAAGGTCGTCATCGACTGCACGCTGCCGCTCACGCGGAAGATGCCGTGGCCCTGGTAATTCACTGCCGCGCCCGTGCCGGCGAGCGACTGCTGGATGTTGTCCACATCCTGCTGCGCGACGTCGTATTCGCGCCGCACCTTGCCGCGCGCGAGGCTGTCCATGATCCGCTGCGCCTTCGCGCTTTCGTCGCTGCTCGTCACGATGCCGCGCACCGCCACACTGTCCTTGCGTGCCATGGCCTGCAGATCGCCGAGGCCTTCGCGGTGCAGGGCCTCCTGCAACTGCCGTGCGAGCGCGTCGGCGTCGAACCTCACGCTCGCCGCCTCGCTCGACTGCGTGCCCGCGAACATCACACCGGCCACGGCGATGCCGCCGATCGCGGCGGTGCAGGCGAGCGCCAGCACCGCCGTGCGCCAGGGCACCTTCGGCGAAGCGGCCGGCGCATGGCCGGCGCCGGGTTCGTCGGCATGGGCCGGGTCCATATCCTGCGCGCCGCTATCCGCGTCGGCCTGCGCCGCGGTGTCGGCGGCAGGCGGCTCGGCCGTCTTCCAGAGGCCCGCCAGCAAATCGAGATCGCGCGGCCAGGCTTCGCCATCGGGGCCCACGCAAAGCACGACGTCGCCGAACGGCACGGCCACGAAGTCCGCCACGAGCACCTCATCGCCGTTCGCCGAGCGGATCCGCGCCACACCGTCCTCGCCCACGCAAAGCTCGATGTCCTCGACCGTCCAGTCGCTGATGCAGACATCGGCGTGCTCGGTGGCGCCGATCCGGTAGGCGCCGCTCGTGAGCCGGACCTGGGCTCCGGCGTGGGTGCCGGTCAGTACTCGAAGCGCTTTCATGATCGTGGTATCCGTGTATCCGACGTGGGTCATGCGGTTGCTGTTGCGGGTCGCCGCTCCGGCGTTGCGCTGCTTCGCGCATCGGGCTGCCGAGCCTCGACCGTCAGAATCAGTTTAGGGTTTAGCCGCTGTCGCAGCCGGCGCCATGCGAACTTCGAACGTCTTATCCGAAGCGCCGGCCGCGGGCTTGGCCGCTCCTTGCCGCGCGGCGCCGGTTTGATCCCCGATCGCGCCGCCCGTCGCGCCGCCCGTGACGGCGGCACCGGCTGGCGCCCCGCGGGCCGGCAGCGCGGCTTGCGTGTCGAGAATGCGTTGCTTCACTGCCGCGATCGATTGATCGTCGTACGTGTATTCGATGCCCGCGCGCTGGCGCGCGAGCGTGTTGTCGAGCGCGACGCCGAGAAGCCCCGCCACCGCGGCGGCCTTGCCCGGGGTCGCCGCGCCTTGCATCAGTGCCGCGTCGCGGTGCGCGTGAAGCCGGGCAGCATTGCGCCGGAGCGCCATCGGCGAACGCATCGCGAGCAGCATCGGCACGGCCAGCAAGGGGCCCAGCTCGATCTGCGCGGCAAGCCGCAGCACCTCCTTCGCGCACGCCGCCGCGAGTTCGGCCGGCAAGTCCGGCGCACCGAGCTTTTGCGCCGCGAGCAGTTGCATCGTGGCCGCGAGCGGCTGGCTGCGCGCGGCGGCCTTGGCCCGGCCCGCCTTGCCGATCGCGAACTTGCGCGGTTTGTCGCGGCCTTCGCCGGACTGACGGCCGTCGCGCCGAGGCTGCCCGTCGCGCGGCCCACTCTGCTGCGGCTGCCCATGCTCCTCGCCCTGCTGATTCGAGCCGCGATCGTGTCCATGGCCGTTGCGATGCTGTTGCTGCCCGTCGCCGTGTTGCTGATCGCGCTCGCGCTTTTGCTGCTGTCCGTGCTTTTGCTGCTGCCCCTGCTCGTGCTTGCGTTCGCGCTCGTGCGGGTGTTCGTGCTCGCGCCGGGGCTCGAGCGCGTGCTGATCGTCCGGCCGTTCGTGAGCCGATGCTTCTTTGCCCTGCGCCTTCGCCGAGCCCGCCGGCCGCGGCCGTTGGCCGAGCTGGCGCATCAGCTTTTGCGCGGAAGGGGGCGGCGGCTTGTGCAAGCCTTCGGCAAAACGCTTGCCGCGGTAGAAAGCGGCGGCGAGCATCTTGTTGTGCTGCATGCGCGCGCGCTGCATCTTCGTGTGCTGCACCTTCACGCCCGTGAAGCCGCGCGCCTGGGTCATCTGCCCCATGTGCTCGGCGCCGGCCTGCGCCTGCTGCGCGAGATCGGCGGCGTGGTGGCCGTGGTTGTTGCGGATCGGCGAATTCACGACGGCACCGCGAGCGTGATGATCTGATTGGCGAAGCGCAGGATCGCGGCGGCGCCCCAGGCGCCGAACATGAGCACGGTGGCCACGACGGCCACGAGCTTCACCGCGTACGAGATGCTTTGATCCTGCATCGACGTGATGGCCTGCACGAACGAGATCGCGAGGCCGGAGAGGGCGGCGACGGCCACCACCGGCATCGAGACGGACAGGCAGAGCAGCAGCCCCTGCGAGGTGATGCGAACGAGCGTATCGGTTTCCATGGCGCGTGCCTCAGCGATAGGTCATGACGAGACCGTGAATCAATGTGGACCAGCCGCTCATGACGACGAACAGGAGCAGCTTGAACGGAATCGCGACGTTCGTCGGCTGGACCTGATTCAGGCCCATCGCCATCAGCACGTTGGCGATGACGAGATCGACAACGATGAACGCGATGTACAGCAGGAAGCCGATCTTGAAGGCGTCGGCCATCTCGGTCAGCGTGAAGGCCGGGGCGAGCACGATGAGGTCGTCCTCGCGGATCTTCGCCGCCATGTCCTTCGGCCAGACCACGGCTGCCGAGCGGACGAAGAACCGCTTTTCGCGCTCGTGCGCGTGCTTCTTCAGAAAGGCGCGAAACGGCTCCTTTGCCGCATCGAATGCATCGAGCACGACGAGCGACGTGTCGCTGCCGGGGGTACGGTGCATCGTCTGCATGGTTTGCATGGCCTGCATGCCGATCGGCGCCATCACGTACGCGGACACGAGGACCGCGATGCCGTTGAGCACCATGTTCGGCGGCACCTGCTGCACGCCGAGCGCGTTGCGCAACAGCCCGAGCACGACCACGATCTTCGCGTACGAGGTCGCGACCATGGCGACGAACGGGATCAGGCTGATCGCGACGACGGTGATCAGCAGCCCGGTGAGATCGCTAAACTGAACCATGGCCGCGCGACAGCTGAACGAGACGCACGCCGAGATGATCGCCGACGCTCACGAGTTCGCCGAAGCCGATCGTCTGCCCGTAGGTGACGAGCCGCACGCGCGCATCGGGCAGCGCGGTGGGAAGCTCGAGCACGTAGCCCGCGCGCAGCGCCGAGAGCTGCGCGACCGGCATCGACACCGTGTCGATCTCGAGCTTCAGCGGCAGGTCCAGCTGGCTGATGTCGACGGGCGTGTCGATCGAATCGGTAAGCGGCGCGTTGAACTGCGTCTCATGGCTCATGGTGGGGTCCTCGTTCAAGGTCATCAGATGGTGGGTGACGTCTGCCACGGCGCGCAGTTGCCGCGTCCCGTAGCGGCCCCAGACGACTTGCATCGGGGCGGATGAACGCTCGCTCGCGAAGAGCGCGCGGGTGGCTTCGGGTACGGCGCGCAAGATGACGTCCCCCGCGCGCAGCGAATCGAGCGTCGTCACGCTCATCGTTTTCTCGCCGATCCGCAGCCGGCCCGGTACGGCGATCTCACTTACGTGGGTGGCGAACGGCGTGCATTGCCGGGCCACGAGCGTTTCGAGCGCGTCGAGCCAGCCGCCGTCGATGTGCTCGATCACCGCATCGAAGCGGCTATCGCCCACGCGCAGCGAGAGCGCGCAGCAAGGCGCGTTCAACGGCGCACGCGCGGCCCGCTCGAGCGAGACGATTTCCACGCCGTCGAAGCCGAGCGCTTGCAGCGCGCGCCGCAGCGGATCGAGCAGGATGGCGCACACGGCATGGCGCAAGCGCTCGTTCACGGGCTCGTCCGACGCGACGACGCTCGCGAGCCCCGCGTGCTGTCCGACGTCGATGCGCACCGCGGCCGTCTCCATGCCCCAGCGCACGCGCACGACGGCGGCGCGCTCCGGCGCCACGAAATCGTGCGTACCGACGCCGAAGGCCGACACGCCGAGCGTGTGAGCGAGCAGTGCGCTCAGGCGCTCGTCGACGGCGAGCCGATGCAGGCGCGCGGTGGCGGCCGCAAGCGCGGGCAGCCGCGCGGGATCGAGCAAGACGGCCGCCGCCGGCGCTTGGGCGCCTGCCTCGGCGTGGTCTGTCAGTAGCGTTCGTGTGGTATCCATATTGGTTTTACGTGACGATGATCTCGACGCTGCGCGCGCCGTCGAAGCGGTTTTGCATCACTTCCTCGAGGCTCGTGCGCAACGTCGCCGCATGCTGTGAGATTAGTTCGCGCGAGCGTGCGTCCGTGGTGTCGAAGCGAAGCGTCAATTGGAAATGCGAAAGCGCGAGGCTCAACGTGCAGCCAGGCAGCAGCGCCGGATCGATAAGAATCGTGATCTGCCAGTCGCCGCTTTCGAATACGATCGGATTCGCGCAGAAGTCCGACACCTCGGCGACGATCGAATCGACGAACCGGTTCATGTCCTGGCCCGTGCGCGCCGGTGCCCGCACGGCGGCCACGACGTGCGGGCCGCCCGCTGTGGGGCGCTGCGGCTCGCCCGCGGCGTGTACGCGCGGCATGTGCGGCATGTCCGGCGCGGCCGTCGAGGGCGGTGCGTTGGGCGGCCACTGCGATGAAAGCGGCGCCGCGCCGCGCGCCGGCATCGGCATCGGTGCGGGCATCGTCGAATATGCCGGGACGTGCATGAACCCCTGCATGGCCGAATGCACCGGCAGGCGCATCGTCGAATGCAAGGGCGGATGAATCGGCGCTGCCGATCGACCATGCGCGGCAGCGTCGTCGCCTTCGTCGCCGGAGCCGGCCGGCGCGTCGTCGTCGCGCTCGCCGCTGCCGGCATCGTCGCGATGTTCGTCCGCGGCGAACCCGGCGACCGGATAGCGCGGATCGGCTTGCTCGGCGAATGAAGGCTCGGCCGGCGCGGCGCATGGCTGCTCGTCGCCGGGCGTTTCCGACGCGCCGGCGTGCACGCCTTCGCGCAGGCGCTGAAAAAGGGCGGCCTGGCGGCTCAACTGCGCGGCCGGCATCTCGGGTGCAGGGTCGGTGTGCGTGGCCGGCGCCGCGATGACGCGGGCGCGATGAGGGGCGGAGGAATGCATGGCGCGGCTCGCTCGATCACATCGCCAGGCGGCCGACGGGCTGGAGATCGACGTGCGAGCCGAGCTCCTGGTACGAATACACGGGCAGCCAGGGCAGCCGCGCCTCGATCATGCGCTTGATGTAGCGCCGGATATCCATCGAGGCGACGAGCGCCAGCGGCTGCCGCGGCGTATCGCCGACGATGTCGGCGATCTTGCCGACGAGCTGGGCGATTTCGTCGGGCGGCAGCGCGAGGAAGTTGCCCGTGGGGGTCTGTTTGATCGACTGCCGGATGTGCTGCTCGACCTGAACGTCGACGAGTACGACGGGCAGATCCCGCACGCCACCCGTCGCGCGATAGGCAATGAGCCGGCCGAGCTCCATGCGGATGTATTCGGTCAACATCAGCATGTCCTTCTCCTTCGGTCCCCAGACGATCAGGCTTTCGGTGATGCTGCGGATATTGCGCACCGGCACCTCTTCCTCCAGCAGCCGGCGCAGCACGTCCGCCATCTTCTGCAGCGGCAGTGCCTTTTGTACCTCCGCGACGAGGCCCGGGTAGTCCTCGTTGAGCTGGTCGAGCATCCATTGCGCTTCCTGAATGCCGAGAAAGAGATGGGCGTTGCGCCGCAGCAGGTCGATCGTGTGGCGCGCAATCAATGCTTCCGGTGTCGCCGCGGCGGCAGGCGCGTCCGCGGCGCCGCCGTCGGCCGCCGCGTGTACCGCGCGCGTTTCGGCGAGCGTCGTGCGCCCTTGCGGCACGTCGAAGAGGAGTACCTCGTAACTGTCTTCGGGCAGCGTGCCGTCGGTCCACATCATGATGCCGGGGAACGGCAGGCCGACTGCCGATTGCAGCGCGTGGCGCTGGGCGTCGAACGCGCGGTCGAGGGCATCGGCCGCGAGACGCGCGCTGACATCGGCTGCGAGGCGCACGCCGAGCGGGCACGTGAACTGCGGCGGGCGTGGCAGGATCGATGGCGCGTCGCCCTTGGCGCCGGCGCGCTGCAGTGCCCCGACGGGCTTGCCGGCGCCTTTGGCCGGACCATCCTGCTTTTTCTGCAGACGGTAGCCGACGAAGCCGAGCAGCCCGGCGAGCAGCGCGAAGAGCGCCGCCGGAAAACCGGGCACGGCGGCGAAGCCGAGCAGCAGCAGCGCGGCGAAGAACAGCGCGCGCGCGCTGCTCGTGAACTGGCGCCTGATGTCTTCGCCGAGGGAGGAATTTCCATGGTCGCCGCCTTCGTCCACGCGCGTGATCATGACACCCGCGGCCACCGAGATCAGCAGCGAGGGAATCTGCGAGACCATGGCGTCACCGATCGACAGGACCGAGAAGCGGTTGGCCGCCTCCCCGGCCGACATGCCGTGATAGGCGACGCCCACGGCGATGCCCGCGACGATGTTGATCATCGTGATCATGAGGCCGGCGATCGCATCGCCTTTCACGAACTTCATCGCGCCGTCCATGCCGCCATGCAATTGGCTTTCGATGGCGAGCCTTGCGCGTTTCCTGCGCGCCTCGTCCGGCGTCAGGATGTTCGCGCGCAGGTCGGCGTCGATGCTCATCTGTTTGCCGGGCAGCGCGTCGAGCGTGAAGCGGGCCCCCACTTCGGCGACGCGCTCCGAGCCCTTGGCGATCACGATGAACTGCACGACGGAGATGATGACGAACACGACGAGGCCGACGACGAGATTGCCGCCCACGACGAGCTGGCCGAAGCTTTCGATGATTTCGCCGGCATCGGCATGCAGCAGGATCGACTTCGTCGACGCGATGTTCAGCGAGAGCCGGAAAAGCGTCGTGAAGAGCAGCACGGACGGGAACGCCGAGAGCGTGGCGATATGGCCCACATACATCGTCACCATGAGCAGCGTGATGCTGATCGTGATGTTGATCGCGAGCAGCCCGTCGATGATCGCGGGAGGCAGCGGCAGGATCATCAGCGAGACGATCGCGATCAGCAGGACGGCGATGCCGGCCTCGCCGATGCCGGGCAGTTTCATGGTCTTGAACATGTCCACTACTCCGTGGTGGCGGTTTGAGGCGCGAGGCCGCCCACCCAGCGAAGAATCGCGGCGACGACTTCGAACAGTTCTTCGGGAATCGGCTGATTGAGCGGCACCTTGTGCAGCATGCGCGCGACGGGCGGGTTCGCGACGATGGGCACGCGCGCGTGCATGGCCTGCTGGCGCAGCCGCAGCGCCTGCTCGTCGACGCCCTTGGCGAGGACGACGGGCAGCGGAAACTCCGCCGGGTCGTAGCGCAGCGCGACCGCGTAGTGAACCGGGTTGACCACGACGACGTTCGCGCGCGCGACGCCGCCTTTCGGGCCTTCCTGCGATATCTCCCTGGCCATGCGCTTGCGCTCGCCCTTGAGTTCGGGGTTGCCTTCGCTCTCCTTGTGCTCGCGCTTCACCTCGTCCTTCGACATCCGGTTCTTGCGGATGAAGAGCCACTTCTGCAGCTTGTAGTCGAACGCGCCGATGACGACGAACACGCCGAGCGCGACCACGACCACGTGCATGAGCACGGACCACAGCACGCCGATCAACTGCGGTACCGAGTGATCGAGCGCGCTCGCCACCACGGGCATCGCGCTTTTGATCGTCTGCCACATGACGGCGACGAGAATCGCGGCCTTGCCGACCATCTTCGCGAGGTCGATGGCGGAGTTCGACGAGAAGATGCGCTGAAAGCCGGACCCGGGGCTGACCGACGCAAGCTTCGGCATGACGGCTTTCAGCGAAAACTTGAGCCCCGTCTGGGGGGCGAGCGCGATGATGGCGGCGACGAGCGCGACGGCCGCGATCCCGCACAGCAGGCCAAGCGCCTGCAGGCCGACATGAACGAGGACGGTCCAGAGGTCCTGCAACTCGCGCTCGCCGTGAGTGAAATCGATCGCCTCCTTGACGATCGCGCGCAGCGTATCGGCCAGATAGTGCTGGCCCGCCGTCAGCACGAGCACGATCGAGCCGAGCGAAGCGACTTCGACGAGGTCGGAACTCTTCGCGACCTGGCCTTCCTCGCGGACTTTGTCCAGCTTCTTGTCTGTGGGCTCTTCGGTTTTTTCGTCGCTCATGACCGCTGTCCTTCGCTTGTCGCAGGCGCGCACCCGGGATGGGGCGCCCCGATGCAACGTTAGCGGCGCCGCTGTATCCGGCGCGATGGCGATGCGAAGCAAGGACGAGGGCTGCGAAGCAAGGCGGCGCGACGGCGCGTCGCTCGGGCGCGGGCCACGTGAGCCAGGCGACCCGCGCGGCGGGCACGCGCGAAGACGTCCGCGAACGCGGCACGCGCCGCCGCCCATCGCATGCGGCGCTTCGCAATTCGTTGTGCGACTTCGTGCCGGGCACGTGGCGTATCCATCGTGTTGCGTAACTTAGCGTCAACGGAAGGCCACGCCTCATCGGGTGCGGCCCATCGGATCGAATCTGATTTCCTTGGGGGAAAGGATGGACGTTCTGAAGGATCGGCCGCAGTGCCCATCGGGAGTCGTCGGCGCGGTCGTCGACCTGGTCAGGGTGGCATTGGCCCGCGCAGGCACACCGGAGCAAGTCGATATCGACGATCTCGAGCACCTCGTCGAAGTGCTGCATCTGCTGCGCCCGGATTCCGCCGAATTCGCGTTTTTCGACGGCTGGCTGCATATGGTGCGCGAGGAATGGAGCGAGGCCGAACGGCTCTTTCGCAATCTGGTCGAGCGCTCGGTCTGCGTGCCGGCCAGCAAGGGAATGTTGCTGCAGTGCCTGAAGGCCCGCCAGGAGTTCGGTTGGCAGGAGGAGGCCCGGCGCCTCCTGGAGGAAGGCGGCAACGAAGAGGTTGAACGGCTCGCGAAGGTTCTGCTTGCGAGCGAGGAGCTGAAGCAGGCGGTCGCGACCGCGAAGCGCACGGGCCGCTTCGTTGCGCCGGATTCCGCGCTCGCGTTCGAGAACGGAGCGCATGCCGAAGACGGCGAAGCGGTCGCGACGCCGTCGTCCTCATCCAGCGACATGCTGCTGACGATGCAGTACATGCGTGTCTGAGCCTGTTGCCCCTACCAGGAGAAACGAAATGAGCATCACGACTGCATCGCAACTCCAGTACGAACTGGCCCGCGTCACCGGCACGACGCCCGCGGCGCCGACCGCGGACGCGGTATCGCAGCCGCTCGTCGACAAATTCCAGGCGATGATGGCTTCGGGGCGCCAGCATGCGGCGGCCTTGCACCCGACCGAGCGCGCGGACCTCGTGACGAAAGCGGTCGAGGAGCAGGCGGACTATTACCGGCAAGTGCCGAACGACGTGCTCTACATGACTCAGCACATGAGCGCGCTGTCGATGGAGCGCCTTGCCGCCGCCGACATGACCATCCAGCTCGAGATCGCCAGCCTGAACGCCGATCTGCAGGTGAAGATGGCAACCGTGCAGTCGTCGAAGGACGCCATGCAGACGCTCATGAAGAACCAGTGAAATGAAACCGAACCTCGTGCCTTCGAGGCCGCCCTCCGCATGGCGGCTCGTCGCGGTGGCGGCGCTCGTGCTGTCGCTTGCGGCATGCAAGCAGGAGCTCTACGGGCAATTGACCGAAAGCGACTGCAACGAAATGGTGGCGGCGCTGCTGATGTCCGGCGTCGACGCGCAAAAGAGCACGCCCGATGGCGGCAAGACCTGGTCGGTCGGCGTCGATGAAAAGCAGATCGTGCATGCCGTGGAAGTGCTGCGCGCACGCGGCCTGCCGCGCAAGAAATTCGACGACCTCGGCTCGCTGTTCAAGAAGGACGGGCTCGTTTCCACGCCGACCGAGGAGCGCGTGCGCTTCATTTACGGTTTGTCGCAGGAGCTCGACGACACGTTGTCGAAGATCGACGGCGTGGTCGTGGCGCGCGTGCAGATCGTGCTGCCGAACAACGATCCGCTCGCGCAGTCGGTCAAGCCGTCGTCCGCATCGGTCTTCATCAAGTACCGGCCCGACGCGAATCTCGAGCGGATGACGCCGGCGATCAAGAACCTGGTCGTGCACAGCATAGAGGGGCTGACCTACGATCAGGTCAGCGTGACGAGCGTGCCGGCCGATGCGCTCGATCCACCTGCCCACCCGCATCGCCAGGACGGCTGGATCGTCTATGCGGGCGGCGCACTCGGCGTGCTGCTGTTGATGATCGCCGGCGGCTTCGCGCTCTTGCGCGGCAACCTGCTCAAGGGCGGTGGCGGACTGGCGGGCCTGCTCGCGCGCCGGGCGGGGCGCGCGGCGAAAGCGCCGGCATGAGCTTCGATCCGAACGATCGCATGGCCGGCAGGGCGAGCAGGGGGAGCACACGATGAGCGCATACGACGCAGCCGATGCAGACGACGCAACCGCCGACAGCGTTGCCGCCCCGAACGGCGAGACGCCGGCGACCGTCGCGGCGAGGCTGGCCGCCTACCATCAGCGCCGGCGTACGCTGTTCGACTGGATGCATCCGGCGCGCCTTGCACGCGTGCCCTGTGCAGACCGGCTCGGCGCATGCGGCCCCGCGCAGGCGGAGGCGCTTGCCGATGCGCTGCTCGACGAATGGGGCATGCCCGTGCCGCCGCTTGCCGCGTTCAACGCGCCGGAAGCGGCGCTTGCCTTGCTGCCGGCGCACGATTGTCTGACCGTGTTCCGCCTGCGCGCGCTCGTGGAGCAGGTGGAGCCATTGCGCACCTGGATCGACCGGCCGCGTCGCGAGAAGTTGACGGCCTGGATCGGGGCGCGCGGCGTCAATCTGCTCTTCGCGCGCGGGCGAGAGCTTGCGGGCGAGGCGCGCTCGCTGGCCGCGCGCGCGCACACCGCGGCATCGGTCATGCAAGTGCCGCTCGACGCGGCCGATGGCGACGTCCTCGCGTGGCTCGGCTTTCGGCTTTTCGAGCGCGACTGCCGATGGGCGCCGGGCGGCCCGCTCGCGATCATGCGGTGGGCCATGCCGGCGCGCGACGATGAAGGGGCGTTGCCGTCCCTTTCGTTGCCGCCGTCACTACCGTCTTCGGAAGGCTCGAGCCCGAGCCTTTCGATCGTCTCGCAACTGCCCGACTTGTTTCCGGAGTGGTCATGGTGATCTGGTTACGCAATCCGCAGGCCGAAGGCACGGACCTCGGCGTGGGAGTCGAAGGGGACGTCCTGCGTCATGAACGCCTCGCGGCGATCGTCGAGATCGATGCGGCGTACGCCGAGATGCGCCGGCAATGCGACGAGGCGCTGGACGCGGCGCGCGCCCAGGCCCGCGTGCTGCTCGACGAAGCCCGCGCCCGCGCGGAAGAGCTCGCCGAGCGTGCGGTGCGTGAGTTCGCGCAAGCGGCCGAGCGGGGCTACGACGATGGTTTGCGGCGGGGGCTGACCGATTGGCACGAACGCGCGGCGGCCGCGCACGCCGAAGCCTGCCGGCTCGCGCCCGGGCAGCAGGACCGGCTGGCCGAACTGGTCGCGCTGGCGGTCGAGCAGATCGTTGCGTCGGCCGATCCCAAGGCGCTTTTCGCGCGCGCGGCCGCGACGGTGGAGCGGATCGTCGCCGACGGCAGCCCCGTTCATCTGCGTGTTCATCCGTCGGATCTGGCCGCGGCGAGCGCGGCCTTCGACGAAGCGGCCGCGGCGTGGCGCGAGGCCGGGCGCGCCGTGCGGTTGCGCGTGGCGGCCGACGCGACGCTTGCGCCCGGCGCATGCGTCGCCGAAACCGACCTGGGCGCGATCGACGCGAGCTTGTCGTTGCACTTGGCGGCGATGCGCGACGCCCTGGCGCGCGCCGTGCGAAGCGTGGCGGAGGAGCCCTCGCGGGAGGCGCCGAGTGCGCGGCCCGGGGATGACGCACAAGCGGTCGACGCGCAGGCCGGTTTCGCCGGCGAGGATCTGGCGGACCCGGATGCGCGCGCGGACGACGGCGGCGATGGCGGCGAGGGCGGCGAGGGCGGCGACGGCAACCTCGGCGACGAAGAAGGTTGGCAGGACGATGCCGCGGCCCTGCAAACGGCGGGGGACCTGCACGACGAGGGTTGGACCGATGCCGCCCATGCCGACGCCGACGCGATGTCCATCTGAACGGGCCTTCGCGCGGCACGTGGAAGAACACATGACAAGGAAGGGAGCGCCATGATCGACAGCGCGGACAGTTTCGGAACCGATGAAGCGAGCGGGGCGCACATCGCGCAGCCGCGGGCCATACGCGGCTTCTCGGCGCTGATGGAGGCGATGGAGCGCGAACTGCGCGCCCGCGCGCAACCCGCGGCGTGCGGCAAGGTGCAGGAAGTGATCGGCACGCTCGTACGCGTATCGGGCCTCGACGCGACGCTCGGCGAGCTATGCGAGCTGCGTTCGCCCGAAGGCGCGTTGCTGCAGCGTGCCGAGGTGGTCGGCTTCTCGCGCGACGTCGCGCTGCTCTCGCCGTTCGGGCGGCTCGGCAGCGTGTCCCGGGCGACACGCGTGGTGGGGCTCCGGCGTCCGCTTTCGCTGCGCATCGGCCCCCGTCTGCTCGGCCGCGTGATCGACAGCCTGGGCGAGCCGATCGACGGCAAGGGGCCGCTCGAATGCGACGAGTGGCAGCCCGTCATCGCCGATCCGCCCGATCCGATGTCGCGGCCCGTCGTCGATACCCCGATGCCGACGGGCGTGCGCGTCGTCGACGGCATGATGACGCTGGCCGAGGGCCAGCGCATGGGCATCTTCGCGCCGGCCGGCGTCGGCAAGAGCACGTTGATGGGCATGTTCGCGCGCGGGGCGCGCTGCGACGTCAACGTCATCGCGTTGATCGGGGAGCGCGGCCGCGAAGTGCGCGAATTCTGCGAGCACATTCTCGGGCCGGAGGGAATGGCGCGCTCGGTCGTCGTCTGCGCGACATCGGACCGCTCGTCGATCGAGCGCGCGAAGGCCGCTTATGCGGCAACGGCGGTGGCCGAATACTTCCGCGACCGCGGCATGCGGGTGCTGCTGATGATGGATTCGCTGACGCGCTTCGCGCGCGCGCAGCGCGAAATCGGCCTGGCGATGGGCGAGCCGCCGACGCGGCGCGGCTTTCCGCCGTCGATCTTCGCCGAGCTGCCGCGGCTGCTGGAGCGCGCGGGCCGTTCGGAGCTCGGCTCGATCACCGCCCTTTATACCGTGCTGGCCGAGGACGAATCGGGCGGCGACCCGATCGCCGAGGAAGTGCGGGGCATTCTCGACGGCCACATGATTCTTTCGCGCGAGATCGCGGCACAGAACCGCTATCCGGCGATCGACGTGCTCGGCAGTCTTTCGCGCGTGATGACGCAGGTGGTGCCGCGCGAGCACGTGGCGGCGGCGGGGCACGTGCGGCGGCTGATGGCCAAGCACAAGGAGGTCGAACTGCTGCTGCAGGTGGGCGAGTATCAGAGCGGCACCGATGCGCTTGCCGACGAAGCCATTGCGAAGATCGACGCGATCCGGGCTTTCCTCGGCCAACCGACCGATCTGCTCGTCGACCCGAGCGACACGCTCGCGGCCCTCGGCGAGATCGTGCAGTCCTGATGCCGGAGGCAAGCGATGAAAGACCGCCGCGTTGCCGCGTTCGAGCGCGTGCTCTCGCGTCGCCGCCAGCTCGATCGCAAGCTCAATGCGGCGCTCGGCGGTTTGCGCGGCGAGCTGCAGGCGCTCATGGACGCCTTGGACGAAAGCCGCGCGGCGGTGCGCGCGCATGCGGCCGAGCTCGCCGCGCACGACGGCAAGATCGACGCGATGCTGGGCGGCGTTTCCTTCCGGGCGAATGAGTATCTGAAGCTGCGCGAATTCCGCTCGCACGCGGCCGAGCAGCACGCGATGCTCGAGGCCCGGGCGGCGCAGGCCGCACAGGCGCTCGCGGCGAAGGAGGCGCAGATCGGTGCGCTGCGCACGGAGATCCTGCGCAACCGTGCCCGCATCGACATCTACGGCAAGCGGCGCGACACGCTCGTCAAGGGTATCGAGCTCGCGATCGAGGACGCGCAGGACGAGGAAACATCGGAGAGTCGCCGGCCCAGTCCGGCGTTTTGAAGCGGCGAGCGCGCTCGCCAGCCGGCATCCATTGAGCGACAGGTGACTGAAATGAGCGAGATTACATTCGCATCGATCGAATCGAGCCATCAGCTGGTCAGGTTTTTGATCGTGCTCGGCCTTTGCAGTGAACGATTGATGGTCCTGATGATGATTTTTCCGCCGACGTCCGACAACGTCGTGCAAGGCCGCGTGCGCACCGCGCTGGCGCTGCTGTGGGGCAGCTTCATCGCGTACGGGCAACGCGGCCTGCTCGAGCAGGGCGATGCGACGATGCTCGTGGGCATCGGGTTGAAGGAGGCGCTGATCGGCGTCGGCCTCGGCTTCGCGGCGTCGACGGTGTTCTGGGCCGCCGAAAGCGTCGGCACGTACGTCGACGATCTGACCGGTTTCAATCAACTGCAGATGCAGAACCCGAGCCAGGGGCAGCAGACGTCGCTGACTTCCACGCTCCTGAGCCAGTTCGCGATCGCGGCGTTCTGGTGTCTGGGCGGCATGACGTTTCTGCTCGGCGCGATCTACGAATCGTATACCTGGTGGCCGCTTGCGAACCTCACGCCGGCCGGGGGGGCGGTACTCGAATCGTTCGTGCTGGGGAAGACCGACTCGCTGATGGAAACGGTGGCGAAGCTGGCCACGCCGATGATGCTGATGCTGCTGCTGATCGACATCGGCTTCGGCTTTACCGGGAAGGTGTCGCAAAAGCTCGATCTGCCGTCGCTGGCGCAGCCCGTGAAAGGCGCGCTCACGATTCTGATGCTCGCCCTGATGGCGGCGATCTTCATCGATCAGGTACGCGATCAACTGTCGCTCGTGGGCATCGCGGCCGAGGCGAGGGCGCTCGCGGGCGGCAAGTGAAACGCGGTGAATGCGCGAGCGCGCGCAAGTATGCGTTCGCCGATGGCGATTGGCCGAAAAAGCTTGGAGAAAAACATGATCGAGGCGTTGAGCGACAACGCGATCGTCACGGGGATGATGCACGTGCTGTGGGCCGGTGCGGTGCTCGATACGTTTTCGGACGTTCAGGACCTGCTCGATGCGATGGCGGTGCTGCGTCCCGGGAGCGGCGAAATGCGCGAGGTGCTGGCCTGGTGGCATGTGCGTGCACGCGCCTGGGGCGAGGCGCTGACCGAATTGCGCCGGGTGGAGCGCGACGGCACGCTGTCGTCGCGCGGCATGGCGCTCGCGGCTGTCTGTCTTTACGCACTTGGCGATGCATCGTGGCGTACCTATGCGTACGCGGCGGCGTACAAGTCTGATGACCCGATGGCGACGCGCACCGCCCAGGCGCTGCTCGCAGCGCCCGCGATCGGGCGTGGATAGCCGCCCGCGGCTGCGTCAAGCGGGGACCGGCCGTCTGCCCGGCCGGCCGGTTTCACGATGACTCGCCGCGGCCCGAAGCTAGGTTTGCCTCGATCCACGATGCCACGTCGGTGACCGGAATGGCGTGGCGTTGATTGAACGTCCCGCGCTTGTCCCACGCGACACCCCGCCCTTGAGCGAAAGCGGCACGATACTTCCGCATCATGTTGTGTGGGTCCCGCGCCAGTTCATCCAGCAAGTACGCCTCACTCCACACCGCACGGCTGAAAGGGCGGCCGAGGCCCGCTTGCAGCTTGTCGGCGACCTCACCGTAAGTCACGGTGTCGCCGGCCAGATACACGATCTCGTTCCGGATACGAGGTTGGGCGAACACGATCTCGGCAGTCAGTGCGCCGATATCGTCGGGCGTCGTCAGCGTCACGGCGGTGTCGAGGCTGCCCAACGCGTGGACCGTGTCGTTTTTCAGGTCAACGACACCGAAGTCCGGCTCGAACAGATAGCTCATGAACATGCCGGTCGAGATGATGACCCACTCGGTGTCGTGCTGACTGCGCAGCAATTCGCGCACGTCCAGCTGTGCGTCGAAGATGTCCTGCGGACTGCCGCGACCGATCACGTCGAAATCGACCCCGAACTGCCACGGGAAGTACCTCGGGATTCGCGCCTGCAATGCAGCGCGTGCCAATTTCATCGGCGTGTCGATTCCGGCCGTAATGCCCGCGCAACCGATTACCGTGTCATATCGCGCGAACAAGACAGCGAGTTCATCGATGGAACGCTTCACGAAATCGCCTATGACGATCTCGATCCCAAGATCCCGAATCTCCGCGATATCATGCTGCTTGGCGGGTGCGCTGGATTCGACGGCACTGGCGCGCAGCAGCACGCTGATCTTCGCGCCAGTCACGTCCTTCGCCCGGCGTGCAAGACTGCGTAGCACCGGGAGGCCGAGTTCGCCGGCACCGAGCACGAGAATGTTTCGAGACGTAGCGTCAGGATCTGTTCGGTTCATCGTTTAGCCCATCAAGGAATGCGTGGCGGCAGTCTAGCAATGCGTGGGCGTGGATGAAAGAAGGCACACGCGTGATACTGGGAGCCAGAGAGTTGGATCGAGATGAACTTCTTCAATATTCGCAGACCGTGTGTGACGGCCTGCGGGACGATGATGACGGGTTGCGGCGGGAGGTGCTTGCCCATGCCGGAAGCCGTTGGTCGCTCGGTGTCGTGCACACGCTCGGCGTGTACGGCAGGCTGCGCCATGCGGAAATCGGCAGGCGCATGCACGGGGTGACTCAGCGCATGTTGACGCGCACGTTACGGCAGCTTGAGCGTGACGGCCTCGTGCGCCGTCACGATTTCGAAGAAGTCCCCCCCAGAGTCGAATACGAGTTGTCCGACACGGGCATGGACCTGCTCGTTCGCATGGTCCCGCTGTGGACCTGGATCGTCGAGAATGCGGACCGCTTCCGTGAAGCGAGGCGGAATTTCGACAGGCAGCACCGCGACGCAAACGCGTAGTCGACGCCGCCGCGGCGGTGGAGCGGCGCTGCACAAATGCCGGCGCTCGGTATCGCGCGACATCGATTCGGTCACGCGTACTTGTCGCCGACCGTACTGCGAATCGGATGGGTGTCGTAGACGATGATCATCCGTTCGATCAGCCCCGCGATGTCGAACTCGAACACGTCGACGCACTCGAAGCGCGCCACCGAACCGTCTTTCAGGGCCCAGTCGTAGATGAAGTAACCGGTCGCACGTCGAGCGCCTGTCGTGCTGACGCAGATATCGATCGGTGTAATCTTGCTTTCTCCCGATGCGGCAGCGACCTTCGAAAAGAAGGGTTCGGCGTGCATCCAGCCGAGAAACGGCGAAAAAATCCGCGCGTCCGGCGTGAATAGCGCGCAGATGGCGCCCACATCGCCTCGCTCCAGCTCCCGAAGGTAAGTGCGAACCTGTTCCGTATAGAGTGATGCCGACGTTGAGCCCAAAATTGTCCTCCGATCATTCGTTGACGCTCCCGTTCATGCGTAGGAGCGGGGTATCCGGTAGATGCACGATAACGACGCACCGATGACCGAACAATCGAAAAATCTGCAACCCGGGTATGCGGCGCATGCATATCCGCTGGCCGACCTGACGCGGCCGCTCCCGCCGTTGGCGGCGATTCAGTCGTTCGTCGCCGCGGCGCAGCTCGGCAGCGTCAGCAAGGCGGCGGATCATCTGTGCCGTACGCAAGGCGCGGTGAGCCGCCAGATACAGCAGTTGGAAACGCATTATCGATGCGCACTGTTCGTGCGCCATGTATCGGGGCTGACGTTGACCGCGGAAGGAAATGCACTGCTGACGGTCGCGGTCGACGTGCTCACGCAATTGGTTCAGCACGCGGATTCCCGAGCACGGGCGACCGCGGTGCTCACGTTGAAGTTGCCGTCCACGTTCGCCGTTCGCTGGTTGCTCCCGCGGCTACCGGACATTCATCGTGCGATGAGCGGGACGGAGCTGCGTATTTCGACATCCGCGGACGATAAGCCGGATTTCACGACGTCCGACGTCGACGCCGTCATCGTGCGCGGCACGGGGCAATGGACCGGCATGGAGGCGGTAGCGCTATTTCCCGAGAGGCTCACGCCGATGTGCGCGCCCGCCTTGGCAACATCGCTGCGATCCGTTGCCGATCTCGCGCATGTCGATTTGCTCCATCCGGGGCCCAGCCATGCGGAGTGGCGATGCTGGCTCGATCAGGTTGGCGCGCGCCAGCTCGATGCGGGACGCGGGCTGGTATTCGATACCCTCGAATTGACGCTCGCGGCATCGACGGAAGGGCACGGCATTGCAATCGGCGACCCACGAATGGCAAGAGACCGGCTCCGCGCCGGATCGCTGGTGACACCGTTCGAGGAGGTGGTTGAAGACGGCCTGTCGTACTTCCTCGTCTATCCGCCGCAACGTGCGGAACAACCGAAAATTCGGGCCCTTGCCGACGTCTTGCTGCGACTTGCGCGAGAAGACTGATCGACAGGTGAGCGGCCGATTCGGCATTCCTCCCGATCTTCCTGCCCACCGACGCTAGATACGGAACGCCGCCGGCGGGTCTGCGTCCGTCGAAAATGCCGCGCTTGCCACCGCGGCGACGCTTCGACTCCGCGGATGCCGCGCCGAATCCGATGCGGTCCATCGATACTTGTGCTCCCGGACAGGATCATGCCGCGCCCGCGTCGCGCACCGACGCCGTACAACGGCCGCGTCCATGCAAACTTGATCGGGAAAAGCACTAGACGTACGGGAATTATTTCCCGGCTATAGTGGAATGACTGAAGGTAGATGCGGCGCTTTTTGCCGATACCGACCAGGTCTTGACCGTAGACGGGTGCTGTATGAAAAATAAAATCGAAAAGACCGCCGGACCGATGTGGGGTATGGCGGCAGGATTGCTTCTCGCGGTGGCGGGGTTGAGTCTCGGCATCCTCCCGAAGTCCTTGCATGGCTCGGGAAGCGCAAACGACTTCATGGCGTTCGGCGTCGCGATGCTGGGCATCTTCCTCGTCGTCTATTCCACGCACGAACTGCGCAGAAAGCGCTTGCACTGAGCGTTCGCGCGTCGATCCGCGAAAAAATCGATTCCGGCGGGCCGGCGGCTCGCGCGTGCCCGCGCCTTCGACGTGCTATGCGTTGCGGATTTCGTGCTTGTAGACGAGTTCGACGATGCGTTTCGTCGGGATGCTCGCGCGCAGTGCCTCGACGCCTTTGATCGGAAACCACCTGCATTTCTCGATCTCGTTGTTCGCTTGCGGCGTATGGTCCGGGCCGACTTCCGCGAAGAACACGTGATGGATTTTCGCGAGCCCGGTGAACTGCATCGCGTACACGAGATCGTGGCCCGTCATGCCGGTTTCTTCGCGCAACTCGCGATGCGCGGCGTCGAGCGGCGTCTCCCCGCGCTTGATCGTGCCGCCGGGTAGCGCCCAGCGCGACGACGCACGCGCGACGAGCAAGACGTGCTCGCCGCGGTAGCAGACGACCGTCGCGCGCTCCTTGATCGGGACGGCGCTCGCTTCGGCGGCAGTGTTGGGCGCTGGCGTTCGGGGCATGGCGCCATTCTAACCAGCGTCGATCGTTCGGCCAAGCGGCGCCGATCGGGCTGGATGAACGGTCGTCGTCGCGTGGCCGACGGCTGCGCGACGGGGCCGGGCGCGCGGGACGCCGTTGGCGCGGGGCGGCCCGTCACGCGCACCGCGCCGCCGCACGATTCGTTCGGTTACTTCTTTTCTGGCAGGAACCAGTTCATCACGAGCGCGCAGATACCGCCCGTCGCCACGCCCGATTCCAGCACGTTCTTCAGCGCATGCGGCAGGCTGTTCAGGATGTCCGGCACCTGCGATACGCCGAGGCCGAGCGCCAGCGACACCGCGATGATCAGCAGCGCGCGACGGTCGAGGTGGATGCCCGCGAGGATGTTGATGCCCGATGCGGCCACGGCGCCGAACATCACCATCGCCGCACCGCCGAGCACGGGCTCGGGCACGGCCTGCAGCACGCCGGCGACGACCGGGAACAGGCCGAGCACCACCAGCATCCCCGCGATCCAGATGCCGACGTGACGGCTCGCGACGCCGGTGATCTGGATCACGCCGTTGTTCTGCGCGAATACCGAGCTCGGGAACGTATTGAACACGCCGGCCAGCAGCGAGTTCGCGCCGTTCACGAGCACGCCGCCCTTGATCCGCTGCATCCACACCGGCCCTTCGACCGGCTCGTTCGAGATCTTGCTGGTGGCCGTCACGTCGCCGATCGCCTCGAGCGACGTCACGAGGTAGATGATCAGCATCGGCACGAACAGCGCCCACGAGAAGCCGATGCCGAAGTGCAGCGGCGTCGGCACCTGGAACAGCGCGGCCTGATGCATGCCGGTGAAGTCGAGGCGGCCGAGGAACGCGGCGGCGAGATAGCCGATCGCGAGCGCGATGACGAGCGCGGTGCTGCGCACCCACACGACCGGCACGCGGTTCAGCAGGATGATCGTGCCGAGCACGAGGCCCGACAGCGTCAGGTTCTCGGCGCTCGCGAACGTGCCCTTGGCCATCGCGCCGTAGCCGCCGCCCATGCTGATCAGGCCGACCTTGATCAGCGTGAGGCCGATCAGCAGCACGACGATGCCGGTGACGAGCGGCGTGATCAGGCGCTTCACGAACGGCAGGATGCGCGACACGCCCATCTCGACGAACGACCCGGCGATCACGACGCCGAAGATCGCGGCCATCACGGTCTCGACCGACGTGCCCTGCTTGACCATCAGGCTGCCGCCGGCGATCAGCGGGCCGACGAAGTTGAAGCTGGTGCCCTGGACGATCAGCAGGCCGGCGCCCAGCGGGCCGAAGCGCTTGCACTGGACGAAGGTGGCGATGCCGGAAATCACCAGCGACATCGACACGATCAGGGTCGTATCGCGGCTGGACACGCCGAGCGCCTGGCAGATCAGCAGGCCGGGCGTGACGATCGGCACGATGATCGCCAGCAGGTGCTGGAGCGCGGCGACGAAGGCGACCATCGGCGCCGGCCGGTCGTTCGGGCCGTAGACGAGGTCGCGGGCCGATTCTGCGGCGTCGGCGCCGCGAGAGGCGGATTGGGCGGAGGAGGCGGGTTGCATGGCGAGCGGGCCGGACGAGGTGGAAAGTGCGGCATTTTAGCCGAAGGGCCGGCCGGCGCCGCCGGGCCGGGCCGCAATGGTGACGAGCCGGTGGATCGCGCAAAAGGCGCCCGATCGGCGGCCGGCTGGTTCGAACTGCGGGATGTGGCCAACGGTCAGCCCGCGACGCGTGCTCCGTTGCCGCGCGCCGTGGTGCGCGGCGGGCGGGAATCCGGATACGCGCGCTGGCAGACGGCGATGACCGTATCGCGCAAGCGGCGGTGCACGGGGTCGCCGTGCATGCGCGGATGCCACAGCGCGGACACGAGGATCGCCGGCAGACGGACCGGAATCTCGAAACTGCGCAGCCCGAGGACTTCGGTGAGCCCCGGCGAGCACGCATTGCCGAGGCTCGAACGCGGCACCAGCGCGATCAGGTCGGTGCTGGCGGCGACACGCATCGCGTCGGGGTAGCCCGGCACGACGACGTGCACGGCGGGGCCGGGGCCGGCGTTGCCGGTCGTGTCGTCGGCCGGCCCGGCGAAATCGCCGAGCTGGGCCGCCATGACGTGGCGGCACGCGGCATAGCGCGCGGGCGTGATCCGGGCCGACGCGAACACCGGATGCCCGGCGCGCGCCACCGCGACGTGCCAGTCGTGAAAGAGCATGCGCGTGTGCAGCTCGGGTGCGTCGTCGCCGCGCTTGCCGATTTCCAGGTCGACCGTGCCGTCGCGCAGCGCTTGCGGATTGCGGTCGAGCTTCGGGACGAAGCGGATACGCACGTGCGGCGCGACGTCGGCCAGCGCGGCGACGACCGGGCCGGACAGCATTTCCATGAACGACGCGGCGGCCCGAATCGTGAACGTGGCCGTGAGCGTCGCGAGATCGACGTCGGCCGTCGCCGGCCGGAGCACGGCGCGCGCGTCGCTCGCGACCGCATGCACGCGGTCGCGCAGCGCGGCTGCGTGCGGCGTCGGCACGAGCCTGCGCCCGGCGCGCACGAGCAGTGGATCGCCGGTGGCGATACGCAGCCGCGTGAGCGTGCGGCTCATCGCGGACGTGCTCAGGCCCAGCCGGCGCGCGGCGGCGGTCACGCTGGCTTCCGACAGCAGCACGTCGAGCGCGGTGACGAGGTTCAGGTCGATGTCGTCCATGCAGACAGGATACGCTTTTGTGCCGATAACCTGGTGTCTAATGCAACTATTGATTGCATTGGATGCGTCTGGCGCCTGTCGTGGCGCGCGCCTATAGTGGGCGCATGACGAAACACGGCAAAGGCGAAAACCATGCAATCGACTGAATCGAATCGACGAAACGCGCCCGCGATCCTTCTCGTCGCGGCGTCGCGCGGCCTCGGGCTGGCGATGGCGGAGGCATTCCTGAACAAGGGCTGGAACGTGACGGGCACCGTGCGCGCAGGATCGGGGCGCACCAAGCTGCACGACCTGGCCGACCGGTTCGACGGCCGGCTCGAGATCGGCACGCTCGACATCTGCGAGCCCGCGCAACTGGCCGCGCTGCGCGAGCGCCTGTCGGGCCGGCGCTTCGACATGCTGTTCGTGAACACGGGCACGACCAACGATCCGAGCGAAACGATCGGCGAAGTGACGACCGACGAATTCGTGCGCGTGATGATCACGAATGCGCTGGCGCCGATGCGTGCGATCGAGACGCTGCAGGATCTCGTGACCGACGACGGCCTGATCGGCGCGATGTCGTCGGGGCAGGGCAGCGTGACCAACAACGTCAGCGGGATGCGCGAGGTGTATCGCGGCAGCAAGGCCGCGCTGAACCAGTTCATGCGCAGCTTCGCGGCGCGTCAGGCCGATACGCGCCGCGCGCTGGCGCTGATGGCGCCCGGCTGGGTCCGTACCGAACTCGGTGGGCCCGACGCGCGCCTGACCATCGACGAGAGCGTGCCGAGCCTCGTCGACGTGCTGCTCGCGAAGCGGGCGCGGCCCGGGCTCGAATATCTCGACTATCTGGGGCGGACGGTGCCGTGGTGAACGACGGAGGCGGCGCAAGCGCGCGGCGGCCGGCCAGGTTCCGGCTCGTCGTGAGCGTGCCGCGGGATTCGGCCTGTGGTTCGCGGCCTGTCGCGGCACTGCGAAGGCCGCGCCGATTCAATACAATGCGACGACGCGTCAGTGATACGGTGCCGCCTCATCGCGTTTGAATCCATCCGGCTCATGGCGGATCGGGGGCGCTCCCGTCGCGACGGGCTTGTGTCGAACATGGAGCGCAGCATGAACGAACCCTATCTGCAGGTCATCGCGCATTTCTTCGCGAAACCCGGCAACGGCGACCGCGTGGTCGAATTGCTGGCCGAACTCGCGCCGGCCACGCGCACCGAGCCGAAAAACCTCGACTACGCGTACTTCCGGTCGCCGGAGAACCCCGACCACATCGTGATCCTCGAGCGTTACAGCGAGGCCGACGGCCTCGACGTGCATCGGGAAACGCCGCATTTCCAGCGGATCGGTGTCGGCGCGATCATGCCGTTGCTCGATCGTCGCGAGGTGATCCGCTACATGGTGCAGCCGGACACCGGCACGGCGACGGCCCCGGGAGGCGCTCGATGAACCCGTTTCAATTCCGTACCGTTCCGACGCAGATCGTCGAATTCGGCGCCGCGCGCCGGCTCGGCGCGCTGTTGCGCGAACGCTTTCCGGCGCTCGCGCGGCTGTGCGTCGTCACCGATGCGTTCCTGCATCGCAGCGGCGTGCTCGCGCCCGCGCTGGCGAGCCTCGCCGCGCACGGCTGGCAGGTCACCGTGATCGACGACGTGATCGCCGATCCGCCCGAGCACGTGGTGCTCGACGCGACCGCGCGGGCCGTCGCGGCCGATGCCGAGATCGTGCTCGGCCTCGGCGGCGGCTCGTCGATGGACGTCGCGAAGCTGATCGCGGTGCTCGTGCCGGGGCAGCAGGCGCTGGCCGACATGTACGGCGTCGACAAGGTCGCGAGCGCGCGGCTGCCGCTCGTGCAGATGCCGACCACGGCCGGCACGGGCTCCGAGGTCACGGCCGTGTCGATCGTCACGGTCGGCGAGGCGCGCAAGATGGGCGTCGTGTCGCCGCACCTGTTCGCGGACGTCGCGATTCTCGACGCGGAGCTCACGCTCGGCCTGCCGCGCGCGGCGACGGCCGCTACCGGCATCGACGCGATGGTGCATGCGATCGAGGCGTACACGTCCGCGCGGCTGAAGAATCCGGTGTCCGACATGCTGGCGACGCACGCGCTGACGCTGCTGTCGCGCAACCTGCTGGCCGCATGCGACGACGGGCAGAACCGGCACGCGCGCGAAGCGATGCTGGTCGGCGCGATGTTCGCGGGGCAGGCGTTCGCGAATGCGCCGGTCGCGGCCGTGCACGCGCTGGCCTATCCGGTCGGCGGGATCTTCCACGTGCCGCACGGTTTGTCGAACGCGCTCGTGCTGCCGCACGTGCTGCGCTTCAACGCGCCGGCCGCCGCGCCGCTGTATGCGGAACTGGCGGCGATCGTCGCGCCGTCGGCCACGGGCAGCGACGAAGCGAAAACGCACGCGCTGATTGCCGAGATCGACCGGCTGATCGTCGCGACGGGCATTCCGCGCACGTTGCGCGAGGTCGACATCGGCGAGGCCGACCTGCCGAGGATGGCGTCGGACGCGATGCTGCAGACGCGCCTGCTCGTGAACAATCCGCGCGAGGTGACCGAGGCCGACGCGCTGGAGATCTATCGGCAGGCGTGGTGACGCGGCGGGCGCGCGTGGCGCATCGCCCGGCAGGATTCACGACGCGCGCACGACCGGCCGCGCGAGCCGTGCCGCAACCCACGTGCATGCCGGCGCGACGGCCACGAGCGTGCCGAGCCGCCCGCCGTGCCTACATGCGCGACGCGTCGGCGCCGGCTGCCACCACGTACGCCGACGCCTGCTTCGTGCCGTCCGGCTTCGTCTGCAGGTACACACCCTGGATTTCCGGTTCGAAGCCGGGCAGCGCGTTGATCCCGGCCTCCAGCGCGCGGAAGTAGTCGAGCGCCGGGCCGCCCCATACTTCGCCGGGCACCACGCAGAAGATGCCGGGCGGATAGGGCAGCGCGCCTTCGGTCGCGATCCGGCCTTCGATGCGATCGAGCGTGACGAGTTCGACGTCGTTGCGGATCAGCTCGGCATTCGCGGCCTGCGGCAGCATCGCCTGCTTCGGGAACTGCGCACGCCGGAACATCTGTTTCTGCAGATGCTTCATGTCGTGGCTGCGATAGAAATCATGCATGCGCTGGCACAGCTGCCGCAGGCGCATCGTGCCGTACAGCTCGGGATAGGCTTCGCACAGCGACGGAATCGCTTCGCGCAGCGGCGTGTCCTGATCGAGATGGCGTTCGAATTGCGCGAGGTGAGCGACCAGATGCTGCAGCTTGCCGAAGCTCTCCGACGGCGTGAGCAGGAACAGGATCGTGTACAGGTCGGCCTTCTCCGGCACGACGCCGTGCTCGCGCAGGTAGCGCGCGAGGATCGGCGCCGGCGCGCCGAACGGCGCGTATTCGTGCGTGTCGCGATCGATGCCGGGCGTGGTCAGCAGCAGCTTGCACGGATCGACGAAATACTGGTCGTCCGCATAGCCTTCGAAGCCGTGCCACGTGTCGGCCGGATGGAAGCGGAAGAAACGCAGGTCGTCGACGATCTGCTCGGTCGGGTAGTCGGCCCACGGGCGGCCGTCGATCTGCTGCGGAACGAACGGGCGGATCTGGCGGCACGTTTTCAGCAGCAGCTTGCGCGCATCGACGCCGTGTGCGACGCAGTCGCGCCACAGGCGCTTGCCGGCCGGGCCCGCATGCATCTGCGCGTTGACGTCGAGCGCCGCGAACATCGGATAGAACGGACTCGTCGACGCGTGGATCATGTACGCGTTGTTGAAGCGCCGGTGATCGCAGAAGCGCTTCTGGCCTTCGATGTGGCTGTCCTTCTTGTGGATCTGCGACGTCTGCGAGAAGCCGGCCTGCTGCTTGTGCACCGACTGCGTGACGAAGATGCCGGGATCGTCGGGCCCGAGCGTCAGCATCAGCGGCGAGCAGTCCTGCATCATCGGGATGAACTGCTCGTAGCCGACCCACGCCGAATCGAACAGGATGTAGTCGCACAGATGCCCGATCCGGTCGACGATTTCGCGCGCGTTGTAGATCGTGCCGTCGTAGGTGCCGAGCTGGATCACCGCGAGCCGGAACGGGCGCGGCAGATCGGCGCGCTCGGGCGCGACGTCGCGGATCGCGTCGCGAATGCGCGCTTCGCCGAGCGCCGC
Organism: Burkholderia anthinoferrum; assembly: GCF_002925705.1. Lineage (NCBI taxonomy): Bacteria > Pseudomonadati > Pseudomonadota > Betaproteobacteria > Burkholderiales > Burkholderiaceae > Burkholderia > Burkholderia anthinoferrum. The sequence goes on along the minus strand of NZ_LFZP01000052.1, from coordinate 493,582 downwards.
GCTGTCGACGCCGCCGATGAGGCCCCACGCGTTGCGCGCGGTCTCGAGGTAGACCGGCCGCGCGCCGGACAGCACGAGCGCGCCGAGGTGCACCGACTTGTGGTTGTTGCGGTCGAACAGCACGAGATCGCCGGGCGCGAGCAGCGCGCTCGTGACGACCTTGTTCGACGTCGACGTGCCGTTCAGCACGAAATACGTCTTGTCGGCGTTGTAGATCCTTGCGGCGTTGCGCTGTGCTTCCAGCGCCGGCCCTTCGTGGATCAGCAGGTCGCCGAGCCGCACGTCCGCGTTGCAGAGATCCGCGCGAAACAGCGTCTCGCCGAAGAAATCGAAGAACATCCGGCCGAGCGGGTGATTGGAGAAGAACTGGCCGCCCTGATGGCCGGGGCAGTCGAACTCGACGTAGCCGCGCTGCACGTAGTCGCGCATCACCTTGAAGAACGGCGGCAGCAGACTCTCGCTGTAGATGTCGGCGGCGGCGGAAATCTGCCGGCCGTAGTAATGGCGGCCGCCGTGGCGGAGCTGGATCACGCCGCTCGCGCTCGGCAGGACCGACGGCGGCACTTCCTGGTCGGGCTCGACCGCGACGAAGAACGGAATCGCGAAGCCGGTTCTTTCGACGGTTTTCAGCACCTTTTCCGCGGCGTCGATACCGACGACGATGGCCGCGATATTCGTGAAATCGGTCTGAAATACGTCGACCTGTTCGTGCGTGGTGAGGAAGGCGCCGATCAGCGCCGGCTCGACTGCGATTTTCAACAGACTCACGCGAACTCTCCGGTAAATGACCTGAAACGGGAGCCGCATTCACGCCGATGGGTCATGTCGATACGACGCGCGCCGCAGCCGATTGAAATGCTCCCGCGAATGCGGAATGCCGAATGCGCACCGCGCCGGGAAGCGTCGAGCAGCGCGGCACAGCCGTGATCGGACGGTGCTCGGCGCCGCCGATCGTAGCAATAAAGGCACGCGAATTCAATCGACCAGAATCGTCAATGTCATTGACGGATGAGCCTAATCAATTGATCGGCAATTGACGTGCTGCAGCGCATATAAAAATGATCCAATGATGAAATCCTATTGGAAAGGCGCCGATGGTTTCACCGAATCGTCGGCTTTTCATCGAATGGCGTTCATGGCATAGTCGGCTCCGAACTGGGTGGCGAATCAAGCCGGAATGGCGAGCGTCTCGTGCCACTGCCCGTGACCTGCCGTCCGCGTGCGCGCGAGACGAGCGATACCAATCGAAGCAACCCAACCGCGAGGGCAACAACATGAACACTTCCGTCGGCGGCATTCGCCGTCTCGGCATGCGTGCGCTACTGGTCGACGACGAAATCGCGCAGGAAACCGCGACCGGCCGCGCGGTCCGCACGCTGAGCGCGGAACTCGCGCAACGCGGCATCGACGTGTTGACGGCCACGTCCGCCGACGATGCGGTCGTGCTGATCCGCTCCGATCCGTCGATCCAGTGCGTGCTGCTCGACTGGGATCTCGGCGTGGACGGCCACGGGCCGTCCGAGGTGGTGGTCGACGCGATCCGGCATCGCAACGGCAGCGTGCCGATCTTCCTGCTGGCCGACCGCAGCGTCGCGTCGACGGTGCCGGCCGCGGTGATGGGCAAGGTCGACGATTTCGTGTGGCTGCTCGAGGATACGGCCGACTTCATCGGTGGGCGCATCCACGCGGCGATCGAACGCTATCGCTCGACCGTCCTGCCGCCGATGTTCGGCGCGCTCGCGAAGTTCTCGCGCGTCTACGAATACTCGTGGCATACGCCGGGCCACACGGGCGGCACCGGCTTCCTGAAATCGCCGGTCGGCCGCGCGTTCTTCGAGTACTTCGGCGAATCGCTGTTCCGCTCGGACCTGTCGATCTCGGTGGGCGAACTCGGCTCGCTGCTCGATCATTCGGGCCCGATCGGCGAAAGCGAGCGCTATGCGGCGCGCGTGTTCGGCGCGCATCGCACGTATCACGTGACGAACGGCTCGTCGACGTCGAACCGCATCATCCTGATGGCGAGCGTGAGCCGCGACCAGATCGCGCTGTGCGACCGCAACTGCCACAAGTCGGCCGAGCATGCGATGACGATGTCGGGCGCGATTCCGACCTACCTCGTGCCGACGCGCAACCGCTACGGGATCATCGGGCCGATCGCATCGGAGCGCCTCACGCAGGCGGCGATCCGCGAAGCGATCGCATCGAACCCGCTCGCGGCCGGGCTGGCCGATCGCCAGCCGAAGCACGCGATCGTCACGAATTCCACGTACGACGGCCTCTGCTACAACGTCACGCGCGTCGAGGAATTGCTCGGCGCGAGCGTCGACCGGCTGCACTTCGACGAAGCGTGGTACGGCTACGCGCGCTTCAATCCGATCTACCGCGACCGCCATGCGATGCACGGCGACCCGCGCGACCACCACAAGGACCGGCCCACGGTATTCGCGACGCAGTCGACGCACAAGCTGCTGACCGCGCTGTCGCAGGCGTCGTACATCCACGTGCGCGACGGCCGCAGCCCGATTCCGCATGGCCAGTTCAACGAAACGTTCATGATGCACGCGTCGACGTCGCCGAACTACGCGATCATCGCGTCGAACGACGTCGCGGCCGCGATGATGGACGGCCCCGGCGGCGCCGCGCTGACGCGCGAATCGATCGAGGAGGCTGTCGCGTTCCGGCAGATGATCGCGCGAATGAACAATGAATTCGGCGCGAAGGGCGACTGGTTCTTCGAATGCTGGCAGCCCGATACCGTGCTCGAGGCGCGCACGGGCCGCACGCTGCCGTTCCACGAAGCGCCGCCCGAGCTGCTCGCGAGCGACCCGGCGTGCTGGGTGCTGCGCCCCGGCGCGCAATGGCACGGCTTCGGCAATATCGAGGACGGCTACTGCATGCTCGACCCGATCAAGGTGTCGATCGTCACGCCTGGCGTCGCGCCGGCCGGCGGCCTGATGCCGGTCGGCATCCCGGCGAGCGTCGTCACCGCGTATCTCGATGCGCGCGGGATCGTCGTCGAGAAGACCACCGATTTCACGATCCTGTTCCTGTTCTCGATCGGCATCACGAAGGGCAAGTGGGGCTCGCTCGTCAGCGCGCTGTGCGATTTCAAGCGCGACTACGACGCGAACCTGCCGCTCGACATGGCGATTCCGTCGCTCGCGAACGAGCATGGTTCGCGTTATGCGGGCATGGGGCTCAAGGATCTGGCCGACACGATGTTCGCGGCGATGGAGCAGCTCGGCACGACGCGGCTGATGTCGGAGGCGTTCTCGATCTTGCCGACGCCGGAGATGAGCCCGGTGCGCGCGTACGAGCATCTCGTGCAGGGCCGCGTCGAACAGGTCACGCTCGACGAGCTGGCCGGGCGCACGGTGGCCACCGGCGTCGTGCCGTATCCGCCGGGCATTCCGCTCCTGATGCCGGGCGAGAACGCGGGGCCGGCCGGCGGCCCGGTGCTCGGCTACCTGAAGGCGCTCGAAGCGTACGACCGGCGTTTCCCGGGCTTCGCACACGACACGCACGGCGTGGAAGTCGAGGACGGCACGTACCGCGTGTACTGCCTGACGGCCTGACGAGCGAACGAACGAGCGACCGGCCGCCCGGCGGCCTCACATCGAAGGATCGAACACCATGGACAACGCAGCGCACCTGTCCGGCGCGGCCACGACGGCCGCGCCGAAGAACCGGATGAACGTCTGGCAGCTCACCGTCCTCACGGCGGTCAACATGATGGGCTCCGGCATCATCCTGCTGCCGGCGAAGCTCGCGCAGGTCGGCACGATCTCGCTGCTGTCGTGGATCGTCACGGCCGGCGGCTCGCTCGCGCTCGCCTATGCGTTCGCGCGCTGCGGGATGCTGAGCCGCAAGCCGGGCGGGATGGGCGGCTACGCGGAGTACGCGTTCGGCAAGGCCGGCAACTACATGGCGAACTACACGTACGGGCTGTCGCTCGTGATCGCCAACGTCGCGATCGGCGTGACGGCGGTCGGCTACGGCACCGTGCTGTTCGACGCGACGCTGTCGCCGCTGCAAACGGGCCTCTGGACGATCTTCCTGCTCGTGCTGACGACGGTCGCGAACTTCGGCGGCTCGCGCATCACCGGCCGGATCGGCGCGGTGACGGTGTGGGGCGTGATCATTCCGGTCGTCGTCGTGTCGCTGATCGGCTGGTTCTGGTTCAGCGGCGCGACCTGGGGCGCGGCGTGGAATCCGCACGACCTGCCGTTCGGGCCGGCCGTGGGCGGCTCGATCGCGGTGACGCTGTGGGCGTTCCTCGGGCTCGAATCGGCGTGCGCGAACTCCGACGCGGTGGAGAATCCGGAGCGCAACGTGCCGATCGCCGTGCTCGGCGGCACGATCGCGTCGGCGATCTTCTACATCGTGTCGACCAACGTGATCGCCGGGATCGTGCCCAACGCGATCCTCGCGAAGTCGAATGCGCCGTTCGGCATCGCGTTCGCGACGATGTTCACGCCGGCCGTCGGCACGATCGTCACCGCGCTGATGGTGATCGCATGCATCGGCTCGCTGCTCGGCTGGCAGTTCACGGTGGCGCAGGTGTTCAAGAGCTCGGCCGACGTCGGCTACTTCCTGCCGGTGTTCGCGCGCGCCACGCGCACGGGCACGCCGATCGTCGGCATGGTGATCCTGCTGGTCGCGCAGGTCGCGCTGGCGCTGATGACGATCAGCCCGGAGCTGAGCAGCCAGTTCCAGAAGATCGTCGATCTCGCGGTCGTCACGAACCTCGTGCCCTACGTGATGTCGATGGCCGCGCTGATCACGATCCAGAAGGTCGCGAAGGTGCCGCCGGGCAAGGCGCTGTTGACGAACGTGGTCGCGATGGTCGCGACCGCGTACAGCTTCTACGCGCTCTACAGCTCGGGCGAGCAGGCGCTGATGCTGGGCGGCCTGTGCGTGTTCCTCGGCTGGACGCTGTTCGGCTTCGTCAGCGCGCGCTTCTACCAGATGGAAGTCGATGCGCACGTGAAGGAACCGGGGAAGTCGCTGCAGGCGTGAACAGGCCCTAACGCTGCCGCTGCGTCAGCAGCGGCGGGAGTGCTCGTTTCAACAGATCGACGACGGCGCGCACGCGCGGCGGCAGCGGCCGCTGCGCGTGCACCAGCACGTTGAGCGCGAAGTCGGGAACGTCGTAGTGCGGCAGCAGGCGGACGAGCCGGCCGTGCGCGAGCGCATCGGCGCAAGCCGGGTGCTGGACCACGCCGATGCCGCCGCCCGCCGCGATCGTGTCGAACATCGGGCGCCAGTGGCTCGCGGTCATGACCGTGCGGATACGCGCGTATTCGACTGCGCCGCCGTCGCGCTGCAGCGGCACCTGTTCGTTCGCGAACACGCCTTTCACACGGATGAACGGATGGTTCGCGAGATCGGCCTTCGTGTCGATCGGGCCGTGCCGGTCGAGATACGACGGTGCGGCGACGAGCACGCGGCCGACCGTGCCGAGCGCGTAGGCGACGAAGCCGCCGTCGCCGAGCTGGCCGACCCGGATCGAAATGTCGACGCCCTCGGTGACCGGATCGACGATGTCGTCGTTCAGCACGAGGTCGATGTGCAGCTTCGGATACGCGGTGCGGATCTGCATCAGCACGCCCGGCAGTACGACCTCGCCGAAGCATTGCGGCGCCGCGAGCCGGATCGTGCCGTCGAGCGCGTTTTCCGTCTTCGACACCGATGCAACGGCCAACTCGGCCGCCTCGAGCAGCGCCTTGCTGCGTTCGTAGAAAAGGCGGCCTTCCTCCGTGCACGCGAGCGTACGCGCACTGCGCATCAGGAGCCGCGTGCCGAGATGTTTCTCGAGTTTCTCGATGCGCTCGCTGACGGCCGGTTGACCCATGTCGAGATCCCGTGCCGCGCCGGACATCGTGCCGCGCTCCACGACCCTGACGTAGATGCGCATCGTCGCCAACAAATCCATGAAGTCGCGCCTTTTGTCTTCCGGTACGATTTTGTGCCGATCGACGGATGGTATCAAAGCGGCGGAGGGCCGACGGTGTGCGTCGGGCCGATACTCACTATCGGCCGGTGCGCTCATGGTGCCGACGAAGCCGCGTGCGTTCGTTCGCGCCGTGAGCGAAAATCGGCGTCGCTCCCTCGCGACCGACAGGAGACCCGGCATGACGCAACGCAACGAAGCCCCACGGACGCATTGCGTCGCATGGCAGATCGTGCAGACGTGGCAGGCGGCCGAATGGTGCCGGCTCGACGAGTCGCAAACGGGCATCGCGCTGGCGGGGACGGTGGCGGGCGCGATCGACGGCACGCCGTTTCGCATCGATTACGCGATCGCATGCGGGACCGACTGGCTCACGCGTTCGGCGCGCGTGACGCGGTGGACCGGCACGGCGCCGCCACGGCAATGGGACATCGCGTGCGATGCGGGGCGGTGGACGATCGACGGCGTCGATGCGCCGGCGCTCGCGGGCGCGACCGACATCGATCTCGGCTTCAGTCCGTCGACCAATACGCTGCCGATCCGGCGGCTCGCGCTCGCCGTCGGCGAGTCGGCGGAGATTCGCACCGCGTGGCTGCGTTTTCCGGATGTCGACATCGTGCGCGGCGAGCAGCGCTATACGCGCACGGCGCCGCACATGTATCGCTACGAGAGCGGCACGTATGCGGCCGATATCGCGATCGACGGCGCGGGCCTCGTCACCGACTACGACGAATGGCGGCGCATCGGCGCGGCGCCCGCGTCGTGACGCATCAGCGCGCGCTGGCGACCGACAGCTTGCCCGGGATCAGCTTCAGCGTGCTGAACGCGTCGGCGATGCTCTGCTGGTACGCGAGAGTCGCGTCGGTGATCGGCTGCACGCCGTAGCCGGCGCGCTTGAGCGCGACTTCGAGCGTCGGCGCGTCGAGGCCGACGAGCGGCGACAGTTGCGCGGCCACCTCGGGCACGTGATCGCGCGCCCAGCGGTCGACCGCATCGACTTCGTCGAGCAGCGCGCGCAGCACCTGCGGGTGCGCGGCCGCGTACTTGCGCGCCGCGAGGTAGTACTGCGTATTGCGCACGAGCGCGTCGCTGTTCGCGACCACGCGCGCGCCGAGCTGCCGTTCGGCGGCGGCCAGATACGGATCCCAGATCACCCACGCATCGACGCTGCGCTGCACGAACGCCGCGCGCGCGTCGGCCGGCGTCAGGTAGATCGGCTGGATGTCGGCATAGGTCAGGCCCGCGCGCTCGAGCGCCTTCACCAGCAGGTAGTGGACGTTCGAACCCTTGTTGAACGCGACCTTCTTGCCGCGCAGTTGCGCGACGGTTCGGATCGGCGAATCGGGCAGCACGACGATCGCCTCGCCCTGCGGCGCCGGCGGCTCGTTGCCGATGTAGACGAAATCGACGCCGGCCGCCTGCGCGAAGATCGGCGGAGTTTCGCCGACCGTGCCGACGTCGATCGCGCCGGCGTTCAGCCCCTCGAGCAGTTGCGGGCCGGCCGGGAATTCGAGCCATTGCACGGCGACGCCCTGGCTCGCGAGACGCTTCTCGAGCGTGCCGCGCGCCTTGAGCACGACGAAGTTGCCGTATTTCTGGAAGCCGATGCGCAGCCGCGTGCCGCCGGCATCGGCGCGTGCGGGCGCGGCCGCGAGCGGCCCGAGCGCGAGCCCGGCCAGCCCGGCGGCCGCGCCGTGCAGCCACTGGCGGCGGCGCGGGTTCGCCGGAGTCGATTCAAGGTCTGCGTGCGGTGTGTCGTTCATCGAGGCGTCCTGCTGGCGGGTTCACGGGCCGCGCGCGAAGGTGGCGCGGCCGGCGCAGGACCGGGCCGGATGCGGGCGACGCACGCAACGGGCCGGCCCGCGCCGGAGTCAGGACGATACGGCGCGGCGGGCCGGCGGCCAACCAACGAATCCGAATATGCAAATCAGCGGCCGGACGATACGTAACCGGTGACGCGGCAGCACGCCGCCGCGCTCACTCGGTGACGAGCAGGCTTTCCTCGATCGAGTCGACGCGATCCGGATAGAACGCGAGGTGCCCGCGAATCGATTCGACGGCCGGATTCGGATGCTCGTACGTCCACACGGCGTTGATCGAGCGTTCGCCGCCGGCCGGAATCGAGTAGTACGCGCAATCGCCCTTGTACGGGCAGTAGGTCGCGTGTTCGGTGCGTTCGAGCAGCGACATGTCGGCATCCTCGCGCGGAATGTACAGCACCGCCGGATAGCTGGCCTCGCGCAGCACCAGCGCATGGCGCGTATCGGCGACGACCTTGTCGGCCACCTTCACGATCACGCGGGACGAATGCGGTTCGATCAGGATCGGGTGATCGGGGCCCGGCGACTTCACGGGACGAGAGGGCGTATCGGGGTTGATCGGCATCGGGTTCCTCCGGAAAGGGCGGCGCGCACGGACGCGCCGTGCCGGCATGTGCACGCCGGGCGGATTCCCGCGCGCTGGCGCCGGCGTTGGCCAATCGATACGATGCGCCCATTCCGGAGAACTTGCAGGGGGCCGGAAGGCCGTGCGGCGGTTTTCGATCGGGTGTCCGGGCGGCTCGCGGCGGCGGCGTTCGGCATGCATGCGGCGCTCGCATGGACTTTTCGATGCAGCGGCAGCGGGATGCATCCACGACGATAAGCAACGCGGAATTAATTGGTAAGCGATCGGCGGGAGGCGCGCGAAGATCGGCGGTCGTCAATCGCATGACAGCCTTTTTTATCCGCCACCATGAAGAATCCTTTCGTTTCGTCAGCCGCGCGCCGCACGCGCGGCGTATCGCACGCCGGCGCGGCGCTCCGCTGCATCGCCGCGTCGTTGCTGTTGGCGGGCGCCGCGACGCACGCGCTCGCGGCGCCCGCGGGCAAGACGCTCGTGTACTGTACCGAAGGCAGCCCGGCCGGCTTCGATCCCGGCCAGCATACGACGAGCACCGATTTCGATGCGAGCACGTACCCGATCTACAACGGGCTCGTGCAGTTCAAGCGCGGCACGCTCGATCTCGTACCCGCGCTCGCGACGAGCTGGGACGTGTCGCCCGACCAGCGCACGATCACGTTCCACCTGCGGCGCGGCGTGAAATTCCAGACCACCGCGTGGTTCAAGCCGACGCGTCCGTTCCAGGCCGACGACGTCGTGTTCACGTTCCGCCGGATGCTCGACCCGGACGATCCGTTCCGCAAGGCGTATCCGGTCAGCTTCCCGTATTTCAGCGATCTCGGCTTCGACCGCAACATCGAGCACATCGAGAAAGTCGACGACTACACGGTGCGCTTCGTGCTGAAGTCGCCCGACGTCGTGTTCGTGCGCAATCTCGCGATGGCGTTCGCGTCGGTGCTGTCGGCCGAATATGCGGGGCAGCTCGCCGCGCGCCATCGGGAGTCGGACATCAACCAGTTCCCGGTCGGCACGGGGCCGTTCGTGCTGCGTACGTACCAGAAGGACGCGCTGATCCGCTACGACGCGAATCCCGACTACTGGAACCCGGACGACGTGAAGCTCGCGCGCCTCGTGTTCGCGATCACGCCCGACCCGGCCGCGCGCTTGCAGAAGCTCGTGGCCGGCGAGTGTCAGGTGTCGGCGTTTCCGCGGCCGGCCGATCTCGAGACGGTGCGGCGCGACCCGAAGCTGACGCTGTTTTCGGGGACGGGCTTCAACGTCGGCTTCGTTGCGTACAACACGCAGCATCCGCCGCTCGATCGCGTCGACGTGCGGCGCGCGCTCGACATCGCGATCGACAAGGCGGCGATCATCAAGACCGTGTTCAACGGCGACGCGACGATCGCGACGAATCCGATGCCGCCCGCGCAATGGTCGTACAACCCGCGCCTGAAGGACGCGCCGCGCGATCCGGCCGCCGCGAAGGCGCTGCTCGCGCAGGCCGGCTTTCCCAACGGCTTCGACCTGACGCTGTGGGCGATGCCCGTGCAGCGCCCGTACAACCCGAACGCGCAGTTGATGGCGCAACTGATCCAGCAGGATTGGGCGAGGATCGGCGTGCGCGCGAGGATCGTCAGCTACGAATGGGGCGAATACAACCGCCGCGCGAAGCACGACGGCCAGCACGACGCGATCCTGTACGGCTGGTCGGGCGACAACGGCGACCCCGACAACTGGCTCGGCACGCTCCTCGGCTGCGACGCCGTGCACGGCAGCAATCTCGCGAAGTGGTGCAACAAGGACTTCGAGCAACTCGTGACGGCGGCGCGCTCGAATGCCGATGTCGCGAAGCGCACGGCGCTGTACGAGCAGGCGCAGGTGGTGTTCAAGGACCAGGTGCCGTTCACGCCGATCGCGACGTCGATCGTGTCGCTGCCGATCTCCAGGCGAGTCCACGGGTTGACGTTCTCGCCGCTCGGCGGGCACCGGTTCGACGGCGTGTGGCTCGATTGACGGAAGGGGGGCCGACGCGCCCGTGCGCACCGGCGTTCGCCGCGTCAGTCGAGCGCGACGGCCGCGGCCGTTTCGACCGGCGTGCCTTCGAGCGCGACCGACGGCCGGCCGTCGGGGCCGACCGGCACGTCGCCGACGAGCGTCGTGCGATATAGCTGGCGGTCGAAGTCGAGATCGAAGATGTCGACGGGCGCGAGATGCGCGGTCGCGCGGTTGTCCCAGAACGCGATGCTGCGCGGCTCCCACTTGAAGCGGACCGTGAATTCCGGCCGCGTCACGTGCTCCCACAGCAGTTCGAGCAGCGCCTGGCTCTCGCGCGGCGTCAGCCCGACGATCGATTTCAGGAAGCTCGGGCTCACGTACAGCGCGCGTTCGCCGGTTTCCGGATGCACGCGCACGAGCGGATGCTCGGTCACGAGCGGGCGGCGCTCGACCGCGTCGTCGAATGCGCCGGTCGCGCGCGCGCCTGGCGGTGGCGTGAAGCGATGGATGCCGCGCAGCGTGTCGACGAAGCCGCGCAGCGGCGCGGACAGCGTTTCGTAGGCGCGCACGAGGTTGGTCCAGTGCGTGTCGCCGCCGTACGGCGGGATCGTCACGCCGCGCAGGATCGATGCCCACGGCGGATTCACGGCGGCCGTCACGTCGGTGTGCCAGCCGGTCCAGGGCCGGCGCACCGGTTCGCCTTCGAAGCGCGTCGCCTTGCGATGCTTCGCGATCGAATAGACGGCCGGATGGCCGTCGACATGCCCGAACACCGGGTGCCCGACCGTCGGCTCGCCGAACTGCGCGCAGAACGCGACATGCTGCTCGTGCGTGAGAAATTGTTCGCGGAAGAAGACGACGCGCCATTTCAGCAGCGCGGCGCGGATCGCCGTGATCTGCGGCGTCGTCAACGGTTGCGTGAGGTCGACGCCGCGGATTTCCGCACCGATGTGGGCGGACAGCGGGATCACGTCGACCGGCTGGGCGGGGGGTTCGAGTAGGGCGCTCATGCGACGCTCCTGGCGGAAGTGAACGGGGAAGACGGACGACATCGTTGCGCGTGCAAGCGTCGGTCCGGTGGCGCGATGTTCATGGCGGGTGTCCGGCAGGGAGTGGCGCGGCGGCGCGCGGGAAAAAGGGAAAGGAAACAGGCGAAAGGGCGCCGCCGCGGGACATGGACGTTATTGCAGCGTGGCGCCCGGCCCCTTCAGCAGGACGCTCCGGCGGCCGTCGATGCCGACCGGCACGTCGCCGTGAACGGTCGCACGGCGCACGACCCGGCGCGCATCGCCGTAGTCGTTGATCGCATAGTGCTGCGTCGCGCGGTTGTCCCAGATCGCGACGTCGCCCTCCTGCCAGTTCCAGCGCACGGTGTTCTCGAGACGCGTCACGTGCTCGTGGAACACCTGCAGCAGGTGCGCGGAATCCTGCGCCGACAGCCCCTTGAGCCGCTGCACGAAGTGTCCGAGCACGAGCGTGCGCTCGCCGGTTTCCGGATGCACGCGCACGACCGGGTGCTCGGTTTCGTAGACGGTCGACGTGAACACTTCGCGGTAGCGCTTCAGTTGTGCATCGTCGGCGTGCACGTGCGTCGACGCATAGTCGTAGGCGTTCGTGTGCAGCGCCCACAGCGTGTCGGCGAGCGCGCGCAGCGAATCGGGCAGATGCGCGTACGCGGCGGCCGTGTTGGCCCATACGGTGTCGCCGCCGAACGGCGGGATCACGACCGCGCGCAGGATCGAGACCTTCGGATACGCATCGACGAAGGTCACGTCGGTATGCCACGAATTCGCGCGTGCGCCGTGCGCGGAATCGAGTTCGAGCAGCGCCGCGCTGCCGTCGACGGACGGCACGGTCGGGTGCGCGACCGTGTCGCCGAAGCGGCGGGCGAACGCTTCCTGCGCGGTGTCGTCGAGATGGTGCTGGCCGCGGAAGAACAGCACCTTGTGGCGCAGCAGCGCGGCGTGGATCGCGTCGAACGTCGCGTCGTCGAGCGCGGACGACAACCGCACGCCGGAAATTTCGGCGCCGATCCGGCCGGCGACCTGGCGAAGCTGAAGCGGGACGGCGGCCGTGCGCGGCGCGGCGTGCGAAGCAGGCGAAGGCGAGTGAGCGGCGTGCTGGACATCGGACATCGGGAGTCTCCTGGAGTCGGGTCGGTCGAGCCTCCATTCAAGCAGGCGCCGCGCGGATTCGGAACCGATGAATCGTCACAACCTTAGCGTGCGGACTGCGCTGAACGATATGTGTCGTGATGCTGAGCAATGCAAACGCGTTGCATCGCTACCACGCGAGCCGCCATTCGCCGATCGGGTGCGCTCGCGCCGCGTCGATGCGCTTGCCGCCCGAGGCGTCGTCGCCCGACGGGGCGCTGTCGTCGAAATCGGCGAGCACCGTGGCGCGGAATCGCGCGAATGCCGGCGAATCGCGCCGGCGCGGGCGCGGCAGCGCGACGTCGACGATGCGCGCGATGCGGCCCGGACGCGGCGCCATCGTGACGACACGGTCGCCGAGATAGACGGCTTCGTCGACGTCGTGCGTGACCAGCAGCATCGTGATGCGTTCCTGTTCCCAGATGCGCAGCAGTTCGTTCTGCATCTTCGCTCGCGTCTGCGCGTCGAGCGCGCCGAACGGCTCGTCGAGCAGCAGCACGCGCGGCCGGTTCACGAGACCGCGCGCGATCGCGACGCGCTGCGCCATCCCGCCCGACAACTGGTTCGGAAACGCGTGCTCGAAGCCGTTCAGCCCGACGAGGGCGATGTGTTCCGCGACCGCACGCCGTTTCGCGGCGGCGTCCAGCGGCGCGTTGCGCAGCGCGGCGCCGATGTTCTGTTCGACGGTCAGCCACGGAAACAACCGGTGATCCTGGAACACGATGCCGCGCTGTAGCGACGTGTCGCGCACGCGTTCGCCGCCCGCGCGGATTTCGCCCGTGTAGTCGGTGTCGAGCCCGGCGACGAGCCGCAGCAGCGTGGACTTGCCGCAGCCGCTGGCGCCGACGATCGTGACGAATTCGCCGGCACGCACGTGCAGCGATACGTCGTCGAGCACGGCGAGCGCCGCGTCGCGTCGCGCGTAGTGCTTGCTTACATGGAGGATGTCGAGCGAATCGGAGGCGAGGGTCGTCATGGCGGTACGAAGAAGGGGGCGGAAAGGAGGCAAGGGGCGCTCAGCGCGCGAGGTCGCCGCGCCGGGCCAGCACCTTGCGCTCGATCGCTCGCGCGGTCGCGTTCAGCGCCCAGCCGGTCACGCCGACGACGATGATCCCGAACAGCACGAGATCCATCCGGAACTGCTCGCTGCCGTCGATCAGCGTGTTGCCGATCCCGCTGCCGGCGACGAGCAGGTATTCGGCGCCGAGCGTCGCGAGCCACGAATAGATCAGGCCGAGATACAGGCCGGTGAAGATCGACGGCAGCGCGGCCGGCAGGATCACGTGGCGGATCAGCTGGAGCCGCGAGTAGCGCAGCGCGCGGGCGACGTCGACATACGCGCGCGGCACCGCGTGAATGCCGTCGCAGGTATGGGCGGCGACCGGCAGCAGCGCGGCGAGCGACAGGAACACGACCTTCGCGACGTCGCCGAGGCCGAACCACACGGAAATCAGCGGAATCCACGCGAACAGCGAGATCTGCTTGAACGTGTCGAAGCTCGGGCCGACCATCCGCGCGGCGATGCGCGACAGCCCGAGCACCGCGCCGAGCAGGAGGCCGCCCGTCGCGCCGATCGCGAACCCGCACGCTTCGCGCGCGAGCGACGCCGGCAGCGCACGGCCGAGCGCGCCGCTTGCCGCCTGCGCCCACGCGGTGTGCAGCACGTCGGCCGGGCCGACGAGCAGCCCGCTTGTCACGAGATGCGCGGAAGCGATCGCCCACCAGAGCGCGAACGCCGCGAGCGGCAGCACGAAGCCGCGCCAGTCGGGCACATGCGGACGGCGGGCGGCCGCGGCGGATGTAGCGGTGGTAGCGGGCGGTGTGGCTGACGGCGCGGCGGCAGGCGGCACGGGCGATTCTCCTTCGGTTGGGCGGGCGGGCCCGTTCAGCCGCGAAACGCGGACGGCACGCCGCGGCGCAGGCGCGCTTCGAGTGCGTCGAGCGCCCGGTTGATCAGCAGGCCGACCGCGCCGACCACGACCACGGCCGCCATCACGAGATCGAGCTGGAACAATTGCCGCCCGTACACGATCAGGTAGCCGAGCCCTTCGGACGACGCGACGAGTTCGACCACGACGAGCGCGAGCCACGACTTCGTGAACGCGAGCCGCGCGCCCGTCGCGAGCGTCGGGATCGCGGCCGGCAGCACGACGTGGACGATGCGTTGCCGGCGCGTGTAGCCGAACCCGCGCGCGACTTCGTCGAGGGCGGGCGGCGTCTGGCGAAACCCCTGCAGCGTGCTCAGCGTGACGGGGACGAGCGCCGCATGCGCGATCAGCAGGTACTTCAGCGGCTCGCCGACGCCGACGAGCAGCAGCAGGAACGGCAGCCAGCCGAGCACCGGGATCTGTACGAGCGCGTTGAAGCTCGGCAGCACGTAGGCTTCCAGCGTGCGCGACAGCCCGAGCGCGACGCCGATCGACACGCCGAGCAGCGTGCCGGCCGCGAAGCCGACGAGCACGCGTTGCAGGCTGATCAGCGTGTGGCGCATGAGATCGCCGTTCGACGCGAGCTCGGCCAGCGTGTCGACCACGCGTTCGGGCGGCGGCAGGATTTGCGGCGCGATCCAGCCGCGCGCGCTGCCCACGCTCCACAGCGCGAACAGCAGCGCGGGCAGCACCCACGGCGCGAGCCGCCACGCGAGCCGTTCCAGCGCGGCCGCGCGGCGCGGCGGCACGGCGAGCGTGCGCGACTCGGACGACGGGACGGGAAACGCGGTGTCGCTCATCGGGGTCGATCCGGTCAGGAGAGAGGCTTGCCGGCCGCGTCATAGCGCGGCCAGTAGTTTTCGAGCTTGAGCGTGCGCAATGCATGGTCGAGATACTTCGGCTCGAACCAGCCGTCGACGTCGACCGGCTGGCGGATCAGCTTCAGGTTCAGCGCATCCTGCGCGACGGCCTTGTAGCGCGCGACGACGAACGGGTCGATCAGCGGGGACAGGCGGTCCTTCAGGCGCTGGTTCGCATAGTCGGCCTGCCACGACGTGTACGGCACGCCGCTCTTCGCCCACAGCTTGAACAGCGCATCGCGGTTCGCCTCGTCGGACGACCATTGCGCGCCCTTCACGAACGCGGTGACGACGCGCTGCACGATGTCCGGGTGCGCGCGTTCGAAATCGTCGAGTACGAGCAGGTGGGTCTGGCGCGTCAACTGCGGGCCGTCGTTCTGCGATTCGTAGATGATTTTCGCGAGGCCCGCGTCGCGCAGCTTGTAGAGCCCGTAATCGCCGACCGACGCGTCGATGCCTTTCGACGCGAGCGCGGCGAGCGAACTGGCGGCGTCGAGATTGATCACGCGCAGGTCGCGTTCGCCGAGGCCGTTCTTCGCGAGCGCGTTGTCGGCGACGAGCTGCAGGTTGGTGCCGCGGAAGATCGACACGCGGCGGTCCTTCAGGTCCTTGATCGAGCGGATCGTGGAGTCGGGCGGCACCGCGATCTTGATGCCCGAGCGCACGCTCGCGGCGAGCAGCAGGCGCGTCTTGATCCCGTTCGAGCGCGCGAGCACGGCGGGCAGGTCGCCCTGGTATGCGAAGTCGAGCGCCTTGTTGGCGATCGCCTCGTTGACGGCCGGCCCCGCGCCCTTGAAGAACAGCCATTCGACCTTGATGCCGTCGGCGGCGAATTCCTTTTCGACGAGCTGCTGCAACTGCACCGTCGCGGCGCTCGATCCGCCGAAGGTCGGTGGGTCGCCGGCGCCCTGCTGGGCGACGCCGATGCGGAGAATGGCGGGCTTGTCCGCGTGCGCGGCGGCGGCCGGCAACGCAACGAGGGACGCGATCAGCAGTGATCGCAGCAGGCGCAGTGGAAGCATGAATCGATGGATCCGGAACGTTGGGGAACGAGGCCGGGCCGCAGCCCGTCGGGTCATTCTCGATGACGCCCGGAGGCCGGACAAGCAACGATTTGAACTATGCTTATCGCCGCGCGGGGGATCGCGGGAGGGACCGAGCGCGCTGCAGCAGCACGAGCAGCGCGATCGACGTGATGGCGGGCCCGATCTGCGGCAGCGTCATCCACGGATTCAGAAACTCGTACAGCGGCAGCGCCCACATCGCGGCGACGGCGCATTGCTCGCCGCGCCGCCAGCCATGCTGCGAGCCGATGGCGATCATGCAGGCGATCGGAATGCACAGCCACGACAGTTCGTAGTGCCAGACATACGGATTGGCGACGAGCGTCGCGACGACCAGTGCCGCGCCGCGCAACCGCACGTCGCGGCTGCGGCGCCAGACCTGGCACGCCGCCGCGAGCGCGATCGCCGCGACGGCGGCCTGGCCGGCGAACGCGGCGGCGGGCGACAGGCCGGCAAGCCGAAACGCCGCGAATGGTGTCGGCGACGCGAACCAGAACGGCACGCCATGCTCGATGGTCAGCGAGCGCAGCGCGCCGGCATTCCGCAGAAACAAGCGAAGCGGTTCCATGCCGCCCGCCGCGATGCCCAGTGCGGTGATCGCGATCGCCCATGCCGCGGCCCATGCGAACGCGCGCCACGCGCGCGCGGCGATCAGCACGAACTGGAACAGCACCGCCAGTTGGGGCTTGACCGACAGGAGTCCGATACACAGGCCGGCCAGCATCGGCCGCCGGTCGACGAAATACACGGCGAGCGCCGCACACGCGGCGGTCAGCATCGCGTTCTGTCCGTATATCGCGGTGACGAGCACCCCGGGGCACGCGAGCAGCGCGAGCCAGCCGATGCGTGTCGCGTCGGGCACGGCGCCGAGCCCCGATACGCGCCACACCGCGAGGCCGAGCAGCACGACGCCGAGCACGACGAACAGCGGATAGCTGATCGCATAGGGCAGCAGCGCGAGCGGTGTCACCGCGAGCAGATACGACGGCGGGTACAGCCACGGCAGGAATGCATGGCGGCCGGCCAACGGGAACAGTCCGGCGAGCGCGCGCGAGAACGCGGGGATGTCGTAGGCCTGCCACGGCGAGCCGTGGAGCATCAGATGGGACGCGGACCAGAACACCATGTACCCCGAACCGGGGCGGAACGTGCCCGGTTCGGTCGAGCGAAGGCCGATCCAGAGCAGGATCGCCCCCAGCAGTACGCCGATCGCCAGCATGACCGCACTGTAAAGCGCGATGCGTGCGGGGGTGAGCCAGGCGCGGACAGGGCGTCCGCCGCGCCGTATCGGCGAGCCGGAAATATCCATGCGGCGCTACTTGGCCGACAGATTGCGCGGCACTTCGGAAAGCCGGTTGTGCACGCGGTAGCAGAGGGCGGCCGCCATGCGTTGCATCAGCGGATCGCACATCCGGTCGGTGCGCTTCGTGGCGACGACCTCGGCGCCCGCGTGCCAGCGTTCGAGCATCGCGGGAATCAGGGACGGTGGGCCCTGCAGGTCGGCGTCGGTCAGGATCACGGCCGCGCCGGCCGCCTCGTCGAGGCCCGCGGTGAGCGCGGCCTCCTTGCCGAAGCGCCGCGTGAGATCGACGATGCGTACGCGCGGATCGGCGACCGCGATGTCGATCAGCTTGTCCAGCGCGCCGTCGCGGCTGCCGTCGTTTACGCAAACGATTTCGAAGCGCGCGGTGCCGATCGCTTCCGGTATCGGAACGGTGGTCGCGAAGAACGCATCGATCGCTTCCGCTTCGTCGTGAAACGGCGCGACGAGCGATACCAACGGCTTCAGGGTGTGCCTGGACATACGTCCCCCGTGAGATCCGGTCTGCGGCGCGTTGTCTGGTTCTGTTGCCGGCGAACGTGCGGAAACGGGCCCGGACCGGTGCGCATGTCGCGGTTATGACGGCCTCGCTGGCTGCCGCCGGCCGGGGCGGCGAACCGTCGGATCATTCTACGCACGAACGGCACGCGAGTGACAGCATGCGCGGGTTTGCTCGGGGGGATTTTCCGCGATGCCGCCCGTGCCGAGGGGCGTTGGCGTTCGGACCGGTCTGCATACGCGCGCAACCGTTAGCATGTTGCTGTCACGACGGTAACGGAGAGGGGCATGCAAGTTCAGGATCTGACAGGCGCGGCGCTGGATTACTGGGTCGCGATCGCGGAAGGCCATGATGCGCCACGTGCCGACGCGTACGGATGCACGTCTGTTCGCACGGCGGGCGGCGTGCCGGCGCCGTTCGCGCCGTCGTCGTCCTGGGCGGACGGCGGCCCGATCGTCGAGCGGCGGCCGTTCGCCGCGTTCGAGCGCGATGGCGGGCGGGGCGCGTGGCGCGCCGTGTTGCATCGGGCCGTGCCGGCCGCGGGCGAGCGCTGCACGTTCAACCAATCGGGGCCGACGTTGCTGATCGCCGCGATGCGCACGATCGTCGCGTCGACGTTCGGCGACGACGTGCCCGACCTCGATATGGCGCGCCCGCGCTGACTGCGCGTCGCGCCCCGCGCGGCGCCACTCAGGCCGACACGTTCCGGATGGCGATCGACGCGACGTCGACGCGGCGCGGCAGGATCGCGTCCGCCGCCGCGCGATCGGCGACGCGCTGCAGCACGTCGATGTCGGCGCCGCTGAGGCTGCGCTGCGCGAGCGCGGCCCGGCGCGCGATATCGGTGGCGGCGTCGGGCGGCAGGCGCGTGAGCGACGCATAGACGCTCGCATAGTCGGCCGGGTGCGCGAGCGCCCATTGCCCCGCTCGGGCGAGGCGCGCGAGCACGTCCGCGAGCGCCGCGCGCTTGCCGCGATCGTCGAGCGTTTCGACTGGCGACGTGAGGAACGCGAGCCCCGAGTTGATGCCGCTGCCGTCGCGGACGATGCGCGCGCCGCGTCGCACCGCATGCCCGTAGTACGGATCGAACGTGGCCCAGATGCCGATCCGCTTCGCCTCGAACGCGGCGAACGCGTCGACCGGCAGGACGAAACGCACCTCGACGTCGCGCGGCGCGAGCCCATGTTCGCGCAGCGCGCCGTACAACTGGTATTGCGAGATGCTGCCGCGTGCCGACGATACGACGACGGTTTGCCCTTTCAGGTCGGCCACGGTGCGAACCGGCGAGTCCGGCTGCACGACGATGCCGAGCGACGTCGGCGAGCCGACGCGCGTCGCGACGATCCGCAGCGACGGATCGCCGAGCGCGGCCGTCAGGACGGGCAGGTCGCCGGCCGGCGCGAGATCGATCGCGCCCGCGCGCTGCGCTTCGAACAGCGGCGCGGCGCCCTGGAAGTTGGCCCAGCGGAACCGGTACGGCGTGCCGTCGAGCACGCGCGCCGCTTCGGCCAGCGCGCGCAGGCCGCCGGCCTGGTCGCCGAGGACGAGCGTGACGCCCGACAGGTCGGCGCCGGCCGCGCGGGCCGGCAGTGCGAGGCCGCCCGCGAGCGGCGCGGCGGCGAGGGCGGCAAGGCGCTGCAGCGCGCGGCGGCGCGCTGTGGCGAAAGAGTGGGTCATCGGCGGCGTGTCCTCGGTGATCCGCGCGCGGACGGCGCGGCTGCCGGGCAGGTTACGGAATCGGTTTCCGGCCGACAAACATCGAATCGTGAAATGCATATTCGTGCGGAGGGCGGCCGGTTTGGCCGGTGCGGCGGCGCTCGACCCGGCGCCCGAGCCCGCACGTCTTACGCGGCCGGCCGAATCGTCCGCAGGAATGCCCGCACGGCCGGCGCCTTTTCGAACCGCCGGTGCGCGAGCGCGAGCGCCGACATGATCGGCTTGCCGGCGATCGGCCGGTACACGACGCCCGGCAGCGACACGCAACCGGCAAGTGCATCGGGAATCACCGCGACCCAGCCGTTCACCGACACGCACGCGAGTACCGCGAGCAGGCCACCCGGCCGCGCGGCGACGACCGGCTCGAAGCGGCCGCGGCGCGCGACTTCGAGCGTGCCGAGCGCCTGTTCGGGCACAGCGAAGCGCGCGTCGGCGAGGTCCGCCGCGCGCACGGTCGCCATCGCCGCATAACGCGAATCGGCCGGCACGGCCGCGACGAACACGTCGCGCTGCAGCGTGACGATCCGCAGGCCGCCGGGCAGCGCCAGCGGCGGGCGCACGTACGCGAGGTCGAGCCGGCCCGTGTCGAGCTGGTTCGCGACGTCGTCCATCGGCACCTCGCGCAGGTTCAGCTCGATGCGCGGGTGCGCGGCGCGGAACGCGCCGACGGTGCGCTGCAGCGTGCCCGAATAGACGGCCGACGACACGTAGCCGATCTCGATCCGGCCGAGTTCGCCGCGTTCGGCCAGCGCGGCGAGTTCGCGGCCTCGCTGCAGGTGCTCGACCGCGGCTCTCGCTTCCGCGAGATAGGCCTCGCCGGCCGCGCTCAGCGTGACGGCGCGGCGCGACCGGTGAAAGAGCCGCACGCCGAGCACGCGCTCGGCTTCCTGGATCTGCCGCGTGAGCGCGGGCGGCGCCATGTCGAGCGCCTCGGCCGCGCGTGCGAAATGCAGGTTTTGCGCGACGCTCAGGAACGCGCGCAGATGACGGAATTCGAGCTGGCCCATGGTTGCAGTTTTCGTCAATGAAATAGCGTGGAAGTATCAATGACAGGCAATACCGGGCGAGCCTAGCATACGGCTCGTTCATCCTGTTCCGGAGTGGCCGATGTCCCCGTCTTCACCGGCGTCGCGCGCAAGCGCGGCCGCCGCCCCGCGCGCCGGCACCCGTCTGCCTGCCGCCGCGACGCTCGCCGTCGCGTCCGCGACCTGTTCGCTGATCGTGCTCGACACGAACGTGGTGGCCGTCTCGCTGCCGAGCATCGCGCGCGGCTTTCACGCGAGCTTCGCCGATATCGAGTGGGTCGTGAGCGCGTACATGACCGCGTTCGCCGCGTGCCTGCTGCCGGCCGGCGGGCTCGCCGACCGCTTCGGGCGCAAGCGGATGCTCTTCGCGGGCCTCGCGCTCTTCTTCATCGCGTCGCTCGGTTGCGGCATCGCGCCGTCGGCGGGCTGGCTGATCGCCGCGCGTGCGGTGAAGGGCGGCGGCGCCGCGCTGCTGCTGACCGCGGCGCTCGCGGTGATCGCGAACCGTTTCCCGGACGGGCGCGAGCGGGCACGCGCGTGGGCGATCTGGGGCATGTGCATGGGGATCGCGACGGCCATCGCGCCGCTCGTCGGCGGCGCGATCACGCAATGGATCGGATGGCGCTGGGTGTTCCTGCTGAACCTGCCCGTCTGCCTGCTGCTGGCGGCCGGCGCGCGCGTCGCGATCGACGAATCGAACGATCCCCATGCGAAGCGCGTCGACGTGGCCGGCAGCCTGCTGTTCGGCGCGGCGCTCGCCTGTGCGATCGCGGCGCTGATCGGCGCGCCGTCGCACGGCTGGCTGTCCATCGCGACGCTGGGCCGGCTCGCGCTCGCGGCGGCGCTGCTGGCGGCGTTCGTCGGCGCGGAGCGCTGGCAGGCGCGGCCGATGATCGATCTCGCGCTGTTTCGCCAGCCGCGCTTCGTCGGCGCCGTGCTCGCGATGTTCGGTTACGCGGCATGCGCGCAGGTGATGATGACGTTCCTGCCGCTGTACCTGCAAAACGCGTTCGGGATGTCGGCGATCGATGCGGGGCTCGGGATGCTGCCGTTCGCGTTCGCGATGATCGCCGGCCCGTCGCTCGGCGCGGCGCTCGCCGCGCGCGTGTCGTCCGGCGGCGTGCTCGCCGGCGGGCTCGCGCTGATCGGCGCGGGCAACCTCGCGACCGCGGCGCTGACGACCGGCGGCGACTACCGGCTCGTCGCGCTCGGCATGTTCGTGACGGGGTGCGGCGCCGGCATCATGAACGGCGACACGCAGAAAGCGATCATGGCGTGCGTGCCGCCGAATCGCACGGGCATGGCGTCGGGCATCAGCACGACGACGCGCTTCTCGGCGATCGTCACGGCCGTGGGCGTGCTCGGCGCGGTGCTGGCGGCGAGTACGCATGCGCGGCTCGACGGGCTGCTGTCCGCGACGCCCGGCCTGCGCGCATTCGTCGACGCGCCGTTCATGTCGAGCCTGCTGGCCGGCGACCTCGCGCAGGCGCTCGGCCGCGTGCCGCCGTCGGCTGCCGGTGCGCTCGCACAGGCGGCGCCGGCCGCGTTCGCGAGCGGATTCGCCGATGCGCTGAAGGTAAGCGGCGTACTGGCGCTGGTTGCGGCCGTCGTTGCGTACAAGTTGCTTACGCAGCCGATGCGCGAACCCGCGTGACGCAGACGCTTGCATGCGCAGCGCATCGTTCTGCTGTCGACGCTCGGGTCGATCGTCTCCCTGCCGGTGCGGCTCGCACTCACGCGGCGCCTGTGAGCCGGTGCGTCGTTTGACGCATCCCGTCAGCCTTTCAGTGCGTCGCGATCGACTTGCGCGTCGTGCAGCTTGCGCATGGCGTCGCGCAGCCTGGCCTGCTTGTCGGCGAGCTTGCGTTGCGCGTTGTTCGACTTCTTTGCATCGCCGAGCGCTTCGGCTGCATGGGCTCGTGCCTGTGCGTCGCGCACCTCGTCCTGCGCGTGCTGCAGATCGCGCTGCTTGTCGGCGACCTTGCGCTCGGCGCGCGCGAGCTGGCCGGCGTCCGTGCAATTGGCCTTGATCTGTTCGAGCGCGGCCTGCTGGCGCATCGCCTGATGCGTGTTGCCGAATCGCTTCGCGTTGTCGATCTGCGTCTGCAATGCACGAATGCGTGTCGCGCAATCTTGCGTATCGGCGAAGGCGCCGGTGCTCGCGAGCAGTGCGGCGGGAATGGCCAGGATAACGAGCGTTTTCTTCATGGTGGGGTTCTCGACAGGATAGCGGCCGGGTGAATCAGCGATGCGATACGGTCGCGGCGATGTTTCGAGAACGCATTCTGACGATTCGGTACCGGGCGCGTAAATAGGATTAGTCTGACTTGAGTCCGAATAGGGAATCGCACGGACCATCCGCGCGTGCACGGGTTGAGCAGCGAATCGTTGCAGCCGCGGGCGGCGGAAGGGGAACGCCGCGTGACGCCTGCGCCGGTCAGTGCGGTTTCGTCGCGAGGCGATGGATGCGTGCCGCTTGCGCGACGCGCGCCGGGTGGGACGCGTGACCATGCGCGGCCGGTGTGCGGCGCGGGCGACGGGTCGGCTCCGAGGAGTCGGCGACGTTCGGTGCGGTTTTCGCGGTATCCGCATCGATCCCCGAAGCGGCGATCGCGGCGACGGCCGGCAGCGTCGCGTCGGCGTCGAGCCATGCGCGCGTCGCTTCCGCGATCAGCCCGCGCAGCCACCGCACACCTTCCACACACGATCCCGATTCGTTCCACGTCATCCGGTACACGATGTCCGGCGGTTCCGCCGGCAGCGCGACCGCGGCGAGCGGCAGCAGCTTCGCGTAGTGCCGCGCGAGCCGGTAAGTGGTGGTGAGGATCAGGTCGGCGCGCACGAGCGCATGCGCGGCGAGCTCGAAATGCGGCAGCGTGACGGCGATGCGCCGCTGCAGGCCCACGCGTTCGAGCTGCCGGTCGATCGCGCCGGACGCTTCGAGCCACGACGGCGTCGGGCACAGCTGCGGCGCCGCCGCGAACGCGGCGGCCGTCATCGCGCCGCGCCGCGCTAGCGGATGCGCCGCGCGCATCAGGCACACGACGCGGTCGTCGAACAGGTCGTCCTGACGGAAGCGCGACCGGCGCGCGGGCCGGTTGTCGATCACGACGTCGAGCTCGCCGTCGGCCAGCGCGCGCTCGTCGTCGAACCCGTCGCCGAGCGGATGAAACACCAGTTGCGCGTTCGGCGCACGCTCGCGAAACAGCGCAACGAGTTTCGGCACGAACAGCACGTTCAGGTAGTCGGGGCAGCCGATCCGGTAGGTACGCACCGACGTGCGCGCGTCGAACGTCGGCTGCTGGATGCGGATGAAATCGATCACGCGCAGCGCGTTGCGCAGCGGCTCGATCAGTCGCGCACCGAACTCGGTCGGCACCATCCCGTAGCGGCTGCGCACCAGCAGCGGATCGCCGAGCAGCGTGCGCAGGCGCTTGAGCGCGGCGCTCGTCGCCGGCTGCGACATGTTCAGGCGCACGGCCGCACGCGACACGGTACGCTCGGTCAGCAGCACGAGCAGGATGCGCATCAGCCGCGCATCGAGCACGTCGAGCGCGCCCGAGTCGTCGGACGCGTCGCGGGGCGGCGCGGCCGGGTCTAGCGGATCGCGCATGTCGATACGCGTCCCGGCGAGGCGAGGTGGCCGCGCGACGCGGCGGCCGGCCGGCGGCCCGTCATTTCGCGAAGGTGCCCGGCCAGCCGACGATCCGCTTCGGGCGCGGCGGCGCGTAGGTGCGGACCTTCGACGTCTTCAGCTTCAGGCGCACCAGCGACTCGGCGAGCGCGACCGCGGCCGATACGCCGTCGACGACCGGCACGCCCGTGCATTCCTCGATCTGCCGGTCGAGGCCGGCCATCCCGCCGCAGCCGAGGCAGATCACTTCCGCATGATCGTCCCGCACCGCGCGCTGCGCCTCGTCGACGATCGACTCGATCGCGCGCGCCGGGTTCTCCTCGAGTTCCAGCACCGCGAGACCGCTCGCACGCACCGACGCGCAACGCGCATCGAGCCCGGCGAGCTTCAGGCGATCCTCGATCAGCGGCACCGTGCGGTCGAGTGTCGTGACGACCGAGTAGCGATGGCCGAGCAGCATCGCGACGCTCGCGGCCGCTTCGGTGATGTCGACGACGGGCGCCGTCAGCAATTCCTGCAGCCCTTCGCGGCCGTGTTCGCCGTAGCCGGCCTGGATCACGGCATCGTACGGTTCGTCGTAGCTCATCACGCGATCCATCACGGCGATCGCCGCGAGGTAGCTCTCGAAGTTGCCTTCGACCGACTCCGCGCCGAAGCGCGGCGTGAGCCCGACGATCTCCGTGCCGGGCGACGCGGCGGCCTGCGCCTGCGCGGCGATCGCGTCGGTGATCGACTCGGTCGTGTTGACGTTGACTACCAGGATCCTCATCCGTGACTCCGTATGCGTGTGTATCAGTGTCGCGCGCAGGCAACCGCGATGTGTTCGCCCGAGCGCGCTTCGTATTGCCGCTTGCGATCGGCCAGCAGCCAGTACACGCCGCCCGCGATCGCCGCGCCGAGCAGCCACGAGAACGGCGTCATCGCGCTGAAGGCCGGTACGACGGCGAGCGTGATCGAAATCAGCGCGGACGGCACGAGCGCCGCGAGCGCGTTGCGGTTCACGCCGCGCGTGTAGAAGTAGGCGCCGGTCGGCGCTTCGGAATAGAGATCGGGCACGTTCACGCGCTGCTTGCGCACGAGCCAGTAGTCGACCGTGATGATCCCGTACAGCGGGCCGAGCAGCGCACCGAGGCCGGACAGGAAATAGACGATCACGATCGGGCTGTTGTACAGGTTCCATGGCAGGATCAGCACGGCGATCGTCGCGCTGATGAGGCCCGCGCGGCGAAACGACAGGCGGTGCGGCGCGAGGCTCGTCAGCACGAAGGCCGGTGCGACGAAGTTCGCCATGATGTTCACGGCCACCGTCACGATCAGGAACGCGAGGCAGCCGAGCACGAGGAACAGCTTGTTCGGCACCGTCGCGATGATTTCCGTCGGGCTGTGGATGACGTGGCCGTTCAGCTTGAACTGTGCGCCGGCAAGCACGAAGCTGATCGTCGCGAACACGAGGATGTTGACCGGCAGGCCCCAGAAGTTGCCGACGCGCACCGTCTTCGCGCTCGGCGACGAACGGGTGAAATCGCAGAAATTGAGCACCAGCGTGCCGTAGATCGCGAGCCACAGCGCGCCGCCCGCGAAGATTTCCGTCCACATCTTCAGGCCGGTCATCGGCTTGCCGATCGACATCGCGAGGTGGCCGCCGGTGCGGCTGAACATCCACGCGGCGAGCGACAGCGTCGTGACGAGGATCACCGGGCCGGCGAGCCCCTCGTACTTGCGGACCATCTCCATCCCGTACGTGAGGATGCCGATCTGCACGAGCCAGATCGCGACGAACGTGATCCAGCCGAGCGTCGACAGCCCGAAGATCGCATTCCGGTCGAACGCGGCGAGGCCCGGCCAGATCGCGGTAAGCAGCACGCGCAGCACGACCGACGCGAGATAGGTCTGGATGCCGAACCATGCGATCGCGATCACCGCGCGAATCATCGCGGGCAGCATCGCCCCGTAGATGCCGAAGCTCATCCGGCTGATCACCGGGAACGGCACGCCGGTTTTCTGGCCCATGTAGCCGGTGAGATTCATGAAGCAGTACACGAGCACCGCGCCGATCGCGAGCGACGCGAGCATCTGCCAGCCCGACAGGCCGAGCGCGAACAGCCCGATCGCGAACGAGTAGTTCGCGATGTTGTGCACGTCGTTGGTCCAGAGCGCGAAGATGCTGTAGCGGCCCCACGTCCGGCCTTCGGCCCGGGTCGGCGCGAGATCGGGGTTGTGCAGCCGCGGGCTCGGCGCGGGCTCGCGCGCGGCCGTATCGTGTCGATGCGATGCGTCGTCCGCGCCGAGCCCGATGCTCGCGCGGTGGATGGCTTCCAGTTGCACGCCGTTGTCTCCTTCCATGTGCGGGGCGCGAAACCGGCCGCGTATGCACGCGCCGCGGGCCCGGCCGCCGTGGACGTTATGTGTCGGATTTGTTCGCGAGTATGGGCGGCAGGTACGGCGATGGGAAATTAAATATTCGGCTGGGGGGCATTCAAAAAACAAATGGAACGCGCCCGGCCGCGCCGCCCGGCGCGCGGCACGCAAATTGCGGGTCAACGGGTTCCATTCACATCGACATCAGCGGAGGTGTCATGCAGCGATATTCATTTCGTCACGTATCGCGAGCCGTCTTCGCCGGCATCCTGATCGCGGGCCTCGCGGCAGGCGCCGGCTGCCAGAAGAAGAGCGACAACGCCGACTCGGGCGCATCGAGCGGCATGTCGGCCGCGCCTTCCACCGCGCCTTCCACCGCACCGTCGGGCATGCCCAGCAGCGGGGCGGCCGGCAGCAGCGGCGATACCGGCGCGAGCCTGCCGGGCGCGGCTTCGGCGCCGGCCGGCGCGAGCGGCGGCGGTTGACCCGCGTTCAGGCGGCAGGCGGGCGGCGCGCGAGCGTGTCGCCCACTTCCCGGCCGCTGCAGTGCCCGGCGGCAGGTGCGCCAGACGGACGACGCGCGCGCAGTGGTGCGCATGAAAGATTTGCAAGGATCGTTGTAGCGATTTCCGGCCTGGCGGCGACGGCGTGACGCCGGCGTGCGTCGGCCGGCCAAGGAGGTGCGATGCAGAACGCGGAATCGAACCCTACCCCCGAAAAGCAGCGGGAACAGATCGAGAAGAGCCCGGTGAAGACGCCGGCCGCCGGCGACATGCCCGACGCGGCGACCCAGGCCGAGCAGGTCGCGCGGCGTCCGCTGACGCCGGAGGCAGTCGCCGGCAAGATGCCGACCGGCCTGCCGAAGATCGACGTCGACGCGCATGCGGTCGACAGCGGCGATCCGGTGCGTCGGGCCGCCGGCCGGATCGTCACGCTCGACAACGCGAACATGGCGATGACCGACAACACGGTCGACGTCGACGGCAAGGGCATGGAGGCGCGCACCGGCGCGTCCGAACTGCAGGACAACGTGATCTATTCGAACGCGTCGCTCGACGAAGCGGTCGCTACGCCCGACGAAGGGCTGGGCGGGATCGAGAGCCGGCCGTCCGGCAACCTGCCGCAGATCGCGACGCGGCCGGGCTGGCGCGTGCGCCATGTCGGCGACGTGGATATCGCGCACGGCGACGGCACGCGTGCCGAGCACGTGATCTGCCTGGAGCGGGTGGACGACTGATAGCCGGCATTGATGCCGGCGTTTGATCCCGCGACGTTTGATCCCGCGACGTTGGATCCCGGTATACGACACGCGGCGGCCGATGCAATCGCACCGGCCGCCGCGACCGTTTTCGGACCCTTGCCGCGTTACTGCGGCCCCAGCTCCTGCGCGGACGTATCGGCGTCGTTGCCCTGCGCGACCAGCACGTGGATGTCGTTCGGCGTCACGTCGCCGATGCCGCCGGACGGAATCGTCAGAAGCAGCCAGTCGGCGTTGTTGCCTATGTTGACCGGTGCGGTCTTGAGGATCGGCGACTTGCTGCCGGCCGTCGTCACGACCACCTGGTAGGTGCCGCCGTTCAGGTAGACCGAATCCTGCGTCGTTGCCGGCACGGCATTCTGGTAGGCGGCGCCCGCCATCGTCGGACTGACCGTCGTGATGTCGGTGCCCGGCGCCACGACGTACACGTCGACGTTCTGCGCATTCGGCGACGCGTTGAAGCTGCGCACGCGCGCCTTGTCGGACAGCAGCCCCTTGTCGTACGGATCGTCGATGACGGAGATCAGCGACGTCGTGCTCGGCAGCGCGATCGTCGTGTAATGGTGACCGTTCGCCGCGCTGAACGACTGGGACGCGATGGTCGTCGTCGTGCCCGATACGTCATAGCTCGCGGTCTGATTACCCGAATCGATGTCGTGATAGCGCGTCACGCCCTTGTAGGCGACGCCCGCCTGGTCGACCTTCGCATTCAGGTAGTAGTCGAGGTTCGGGCCGGCCGGCACCGCGTTGATGAAGCGCGCCTGCGGCTTCGAGATGCCGAGTACGGTCCCGGCGTCGTCGCCGCCGCCGCATGCCGTGAGCATGGAAATGACCGAGCACAGGGCCACTATCGTTCGTATTGATTTCATGTCGTCCTCTCGTTCAGGAAACCTGTATTGCGATGCGGGACCGCCGCGTGAAGGATCGCGCGGGGCGCAGCGCCGGTTGGAAGGAAGTTGGCTGTCCGCCGGAGGGCGGGCGCGAGGGTGACGCAATCGACGTGCCTGCGGGAAGACCAGGCGCGACGGACGCAGGCGGGCGCGCACTGGCCGGGATGGCGGCGCGAGGCGCGGGCGCGAACCGCGTGAGTGGCGCGGTTGTAAAAAGGGCGTGGCGCGTGCGGTCGCTAACCGGGCGGCATAGGCAAGCGCCAGTGCGCAGCCGATCCCCATGCCCGCCGGGGGCTGACTCATCCCACGTGGCCAGCGCGCCGGGCGAAATGACCTGCCGCACGAAAACGATGGCCGGCGACGGCTGTAATTCTTGCCGGGTTCGACCATCGTTTAACCATTCGAAACAATGTGTTCACCGAAAGGGGCATGATCTCCGGCGATCGAGCAGGCATACTGTCGCCTATGTTGCTCAATGCGCGCCGAACGGCGTGCGCTTGCCCTCCATGTCCATTCCAGTCTCTTTTCGAACCGTGCGATGGTTGACCATTGCGGCTACTGCGTGCTTGCTCGCCGCGTGTTCGACCGCTTCCGACGTCACCACGACGTCGAACCCGAACGTATTCACCGTGACGACGCGCACGCTCGGCGTGTCGACGACATGGGCCGACGCCCACGCGAAGGCCGTCAGCGAAGCCACCAACTACTGCTCGCAGCGCGGGATGCGCGCAAGCGTGAAGCAGGAATCGCTGACCGGCGGCCGCCGCGTCGACGCGCGCTCCGAACTCGCGTTCGAGTGCCATCCGACCTTCGAGACGGCGTCTAACCCGCGCGGTTGACCGGCCGGCGGCATGACTGCGCCGCCCGCGTTTTCCTTCCCCCGCATGGCAAACCGACCCGCGATGCCGTATCGGCACATCGCGGGCCGGCGCACGTCCGGCGTCGGCCGGGCGGGTCAGGCCGGCTGCGCCTCGTACAGCTTCACGCACGCGGAGAAGTCGAGCGTGCCGAGCCCCTGCTGGCTCATCGACTGATAGAGCTGCTGCGCGAGCGCGCCCATCCACACCGGCTGATGCGCGCCGCGTGCGGCTTCCGTCGCGAGCCCGAGATCCTTCAGCATCAGGTTCGCCGCGAAGCCGCCCGCATAGCCGCGCGCGGCCGGCGCCGCGTCGCTCACGCCGGGGTACGGGTTGTACGTGTCCGAACTCCAGCAGCGGCCGGTCGACGTGTTGATGATGCCGGCCAGCACGGCCGGATCGATGCCGAGCGCGGCGCCGAGCGCCATCGCTTCCGCCACGCCCATCATCGAGATGCCGAGCAGCAGGTTGTTGCAGATCTTCGCGATCTGTCCGGTGCCGGTGCCGCCGCAGTGCACGACGTTCCTGCCCATGTCGAGCAGCACCGGGCGGATGCGCTCGAACAGCGGGCCGTCCGCGCCGACCATGAAGGTCAGCGTGCCGGCCTGCGCGCCGCCGGTGCCGCCCGACACGGGCGCGTCGGCGAGCGGGAGGTCGCGCCGCGCGGCGGCGTCGGCCACCGCGCGCACGGTGCCGGGGTCGATCGTGCTGCAGTCGACCAGCGTCGCGCCGGCGCGCGCGCCGGCCAGTACGCCGTCGTCGCCGAGGTAGACGGCGCGCACGTGCTGCGCGGCCGGCAGCATCGTGATGATCAACGCGCCGCGCGCGGCGGCGTCACGCGGCGACGCCGCCGCCGTCGCGCCCGCGCGCACCGCGGCGCCGACCGCGTTCGCGTCGAGGTCGAACACCGTCAGCGCGTGGCCGGCCTTGAGCAGGTTGGCGGCCATCGGGCCGCCCATGTTGCCGAGTCCGATGAAGGCGATTTCCATGTCCGGGCTCCGTCGGGTCAGCGCAGCGCGATCGTCGTGTTCACGCCGCCGGCCGTCGCGTCGTCGTCGAACCAGCGCGCCGTG
The DNA here is from genome assembly GCF_002925705.1 of Burkholderia anthinoferrum. Lineage (NCBI taxonomy): Bacteria > Pseudomonadati > Pseudomonadota > Betaproteobacteria > Burkholderiales > Burkholderiaceae > Burkholderia > Burkholderia anthinoferrum. The sequence goes on along the minus strand of NZ_LFZP01000052.1, from coordinate 462,616 downwards.
ACCGTCTTCGTCTGCGTGTAGAACTGCACGACCTGCTTGCCGTACGGGCCGAGATCGCCGAGCTTCGAGCCGCGCGAGCCGGTGAAGCTGAAGTAGGGCACCGGCACCGGAATCGGGATGTTGATGCCGACCTGGCCGACGTCGATCTCGCTCTGGAACTTGCGCGCGGCCGCGCCGCTCTGCGTGAACAGGCCCACGCCGTTGCCCATCGGGTTGCGGTTGACGAGCGCGATCGCTTCGTCGAGCGTGTCTGCTTCCATCACGACCACCACCGGCCCGAAGATCTCCTCCTTGTAGATCGACATGTCGGTCGTCACGCCCGAGAAGATCGTCGGGCCGACGAAATTGCCGTGCTCGTAGCCGGGCACCTTCACGTCGCGGCCGTCCAGCAGCAGCGTCGCGCCTTCGTTCACGCCGGCGTCGATCAGCGACAGGATGCGTGCCTTCGCCGCCTTCGACACGACCGGGCCGACGTCGGTGCCGGCTTCGGCGCCCGCGTTGACCTTCAACGCCTTCGCCTTTTCGACGAGATCGGGCAGCCAGTCGCGCGCCTGGCCGACGAGCACGACGACCGACGTCGCCATGCAGCGCTGGCCGGCCGCGCCGAAGCCCGCGCCGACGAGCGCGTTGATCGACTGCTCGCGATGCGCGTCGGGCAGCACGACCGCGTGATTCTTCGCGCCCATCATCGACTGCACGCGCTTGCCGTGCTGGCTGCCGAGGTTGTACACGTGCGTGCCGACGCGCGTCGAGCCGACGAACGAGATCGCCTTGATGTCCGGGTGCGTGCACAGGCGGTCGACCACCGTCTTGCCGCCGTGCACGACGTTCAGCACGCCTTGCGGCACGCCGGCCTCGATCGCGAGCTCGACGAGCTGCATCGTCGACAGCGGGTCCTGCTCGGACGGCTTCAGCACGAACGTGTTGCCGCACACGATCGCCATCGGGAACATCCACAGCGGGATCATGCCGGGGAAGTTGAACGGCGTGATGCCCGCGCACACGCCGATCGGCTGGCGCAGCGTGTAGGTATCGACGCCGCCCGCGACGTTCTCCGCGAATTCGCCCTGCTGCAGCGTGCCGATCGAGCACGCGTGCTCGACCACTTCGAGGCCGCGGAAGATGTCGCCCTGCGCGTCGGGCAGCGTCTTGCCTTGTTCGGCCGTCAGCGTGTGCGCGATCCGTTCGAGATTGCGGCGCACGAGATCCTGGAACTTCAGCATGATGCGCAGCCGCGCGCCGATCGGCGTCGTCTTCCAGGTCTGGAACGCGCGCTGCGCGGACGCGATCGCGGCATCGACCTCGTCGAGCGTCGCGTACGGCACGCGGCCGATCACTTCCTGCGTCGCGGGGTTGACGATGTCGCCCCATTCGGCGCTTTGCGAATCGACGAACGCGCCGTCGATCAGCAGCTTGGCGGTGGGCAGGGCGAGGGTGGTCTGGGGGACTGCGGCGTTCATGGCATGCTCCGGGGAAACGGTGTGACGATGAAAAAGGGGCTGCGTCCGCCGCGCGCGCAGGCATGGCGGGCGGCAGGTCGAACTGAAATCGAATGAATGCGGGCGCTGCGAGCCGGTCGGCTTACGTCCGCGCCGGACGCATCAGCGCGGTACAAGCAAGCGCGAACACGCCGAAGCCGACGAGATACGCGATCACGTAGTGCGGCTGGCCGCCGCCGGCCTTGAGCAGCGACGTCGCGATCATCGGCGCGAAGCCGCCGCCGATCACGCCGGCGAGCTGCACCGACAGCGAGATGCCGCTGTAGCGGATTTCCGCGGGAAACTGCTGCGCGAACAGCAGCGATTCCGGCGCATAGAGAATCGGGAACACGACGCCGAGGCCGAGCACGATCGCCCACCACGCGGTCGACGTCTGCTGCGTGCCGAGCATCATGAAGAACGGCGCGGCGAACGCGCACATCAGCACGAGGCCGATCGCGAACATCCGGCGCTGGCCGATGCGGTCGCTCAGATGCCCGCACAGCGGCATCGTCACGAGCGACAGCGCGGCGCCTGCCGTGATCGCGTGCAGCATCTCGGCCTTCGGCAGATGCAGCTGCTGCGTCGCGTAAGCGAGCGCGAACGTGACGACCATGTAGAACCACGTGTTCTCGGCGGCGCGCGCGCCGACGATCGTCAGCACTTCGCGCGGATGGCGGCGCAGCGCGGCCGTCACCGGCGATTTCTCGGCCTTGCCCTGGCGCTGCATCTTCTCGAAGTCGGGCGATTCGGGCACCTTCGCGCGGATGAACCAGCCGAGGCCGACGAGCGCGATGCTCGCGAGGAACGGCACGCGCCAGCCCCACGACAGCATGTCGGCTTCCGGCAACGCGGCCACCGCGGCCATCGCCACCGACGACAGGATCAGGCCGAGCCCGACGCCCGTCTGCGGCAGGCTGCCGAACAGCCCCTTGCGGCCTTTGGGCGCGTGCTCGACGGCCATCAGCACCGCGCCGCCCCATTCGCCGCCCACGGCCATCCCCTGCAGGAAGCGCATCGCGATCAGCAGCGCGGCGGCCCAGTAGCCGATGCTGTCGTACGACGGGATCAGCCCGATGATCATGCTCGGCACGCCCATCAGCAGCAGCGTGATCATCAGCATCGACTTGCGGCCGATACGGTCGCCGAAGTGGCCGAACACGATGCCGCCCATCGGCCGCCCGATGAAGCCGACCGCGAACGTGCCGAACGCGGCGAGCGTGCCGACGACCGGGTCCAGCGACGGGAAGAAGATGCGGTTGAACACGAGCGCGGCGGCCGTGCCGTACAGGAAGAAGTCGTACCACTCGATCGTGGTGCCGGCCATGCTGGCCCAGCCGGCCAGCAGGTGGTGCTTCGCGGTGCGCTCGAGCGCCGGCGTCGCGATGGTCGCATGCTCATCGAGGGTGGATCGGGTCTGCATGGTGTCTCCGGTTTTATTGCCCGCGGCTCATGGTCCGCAGGTCACGGTCGAGTATAGTTATGCGCGGATTCATGATGTACCGACAAAGAAACCGGTTGGATGTGCATTTATGCATATCGACGGCCGGCCCGGAGACGCCCGCCTTTTTCCCCTCGCCGATGCGACATGCCACCGAGCCGGTTTCCGGCAACCTGAACTGGGACGACCTGCGCTTTTTCCTCGAAGTCGCGCGCACGCAGCGCGCGAGCGGCGCGGCGAAGCGTCTCGGCGTCGACTACACGACCGTCGCGCGGCGCATTCGCGCGCTCGAGGCCGCGATGGGCACGCTGCTGTTCGACAAGTCGCGCTCCGGCGGCTTCACGCTGACGGCCGAAGGACAGCGGCTCGTCGCGTATGCGGACGCGATGGAGACGACCGTGCAATCCGCGTGCGATCAGGTCGCGAACACCGGCGAGGCGCTGTCGGGCCACGTGCGGATCGGGTCGACCGAAGGGTTCGGCTGCTTTTTCCTCGCGCCGCAGCTCGCGCGGTTCCGCGCCGCGCATCCGCACGTGACGGTCGATCTGCTGCCGGTGCCGCATTTCGTCAACCTGCCCAAGCGCGAGGCCGATCTCGCGATCACGCTCGAGCGGCCCGAGCGCGGGCCTTATGTGGTCACGAAGCTGTGCGACTACCAGTTGCGGCTCTATGCGACGCGCGACTATCTGGCGAACCACGCGCCGATTACCTGCACGGACGATCTCGCGCGGCACGCGTTCATCAGCTACGTCGACGATCTCGCGTTCAGCAACGAGCTGCTGTACCTCGATCGCGCGGTCCCCGGCGCGACGGCCGGGTTGCGCACGACGAGCGTGATCGCGCAGGTTTTCGCGGCGCTGCAGGGCGGCGGCCTCGCGATCCTGCCGTGCTTCATCGCGGCCACGCAGCCGGCGCTGGTGCCCGTGCTGCCGAACGACGTGGTCGTCACGCGATGTTTCTGGCTGACGTGCCGCGAGGATCTGCGCAAGCTGCGGCGCGTGACCGCGCTGTGGGATTACCTGCGCGCGGCGGCGGATGCAAACCGTGCGTTGCTGGCGGGGGAGTCGGGGGCGCTGAGGTTCGTTGGCGAGCCGGCATAGCGGGTTGCACGCGCGTCGCGACGGCGGCGCGATCGACATGACCGACGTGGATGACGAAACAGCCGGCGGCGATTCGACCGGCTATCGGGGGGAGGCAGATGGCTTTGACGCATGCGGGCAAGGTTTTCGTGGTGTGCGTGGTCGTATTCGGCGTGGCCGCTTACTGGCTCGCGTCGCGCATGGTGCGCCGCCAGACGGGCGGCAAGCGCGGCTCCGGCGGCGCGGTCGCGTTCTGGTGGCTCGTGTGTTTTTGCCTGGTGTCGCTGTTGTTCCCGTTCGCGTACTGGATCGGCGACGAGATTTACGCGCTTGCGGTGTCGCCGACGTACGAAGCGACCGTCGTGTCCTACCAGTCGGAGTGGGACACCTGCGAGCGCCGCGAAAGCTCGGGGCGAACCTCTTCGTACCGGTGCATCAAGTACACGTCGATCCTGGAAGCCGTGATGCCGAATGGCGAGCGCATCGTGCTGCCCGGCAACATCCGCTCGGGCGCCGTGCCCGAAATCGGCGAGAAGGTCGATGTCGTGTTGCCGCAAGGGGCGCGTCAACTGCACGAGCGCAGCGTGCGCAGTATCGGCCTGCTGGCCGGCGGCGCGGTGATGGTCGCGATCATCGGGTATTTCGTCTATCTGATCGCGGCGTACGGGGCCGGGAAGAAAATCGACAGCGCGGCCCGCTTCGGCATGGCGGCGGTGGTGAACGGGCTCGTGCCGCTCGGCGCGCTGCTGATGGAAATCGCATTCCTGAGCGTGCCGTACCGTTACTGGGTGCACGGGAATCCGCAGCAATGGCCGGTGTGGGTGCTCGCGCTGGGCATGCTGTTCGCGCTGGCGCTGCTGCCGTTGCTGCTGCTCTATGCGCGGGCCGCATGGCGGGCGGTCGTGAAGTAACGGCGCCCCGTCGCCTCGCGGTCGCGGCGCGGGGGGGGGCGGCCGCGCCGCCGGTAGTCAACCGGGGCAGCCCAGCCGATCGGCGAGTTCGTTCAGATCCCTGACGTCGAAATCCCACGCGTCGTCGGCCTGCAGGTCGGTCGTCTGGCCGGGCCCGTGCTCGGTCGGCCGCAGCACGAACGCGGTCGACAGCCCGAGCCGGCGCGCGGCGGCCAGATCGCCGTTGTGCGCGGCCACGAGGCACAGCTCGGCCGGCGCGAGGCCGAGAATCTCGACCGCTTCGGTATAGACGGCCGGCGACGGCTTGTACGCGCGGGCGACCTCGGCGCCGAGAATCGCGTCCCACGGCAGCCCGCCGTGTTTCGCGACGTCGACCATCAGCCGGATGTTGCCGTTCGACAGCGGCGCGATGATGTAGCGCTGCTTCAGCCGGTGCAGCCCGGCGACGGAGTCGGGCCACGGATCGAGCCGGTGCCATGCGAGATTGAGCGCGTCGATGTCGGCATCGGGCGCGTCGACGATCCCGAAACGGTCGAGCGTGCGCACGAGGTTCTCGCGATGCAGCACGTCGAGCCGCACGTAGCGGCGGCGTCCGCTGCGGATTTCTTCCATCGACGGCGAATATTCGGCGCGCCACGCGTCGGCGAACGCGAACGGGTCGAGCGTCGGCGCGTGACGCTCAAGGAATGCGGCGGCGCCGCGCGCGACGCCGCTTCTCCAGTCGACGATCGTTCCGAAGACATCGAAAACGAGCGCCTTGATTTCGGCAGGGTTCGTCATGGTGATCGAGTGAAGGTCGTTCGATGAGGGGTCACATCGCCGTGCCGCCGGATGGCATGGCGCCGGTTCGATCGACATTGAATCACGGATACGAAAACCCGGCCCGGGAGGGCGCGGTGCGTGGCTCGCGCGCCGGTCGCGCCAGAGCCGGCGCGCGCGGCGACGGCGCGCGGCGGCCGGCCGGACGGTACCGGCTGACGCGCGCGCCGAACCTCGACTGGGGCCCGGTGCGTTCAGGCGGTCAGTGCCGCTTGCGGACCTGCACCTGCACCTTCCCGTGGCGAATCGGCATCACGTCCGGGCTGTCGTCGCCGACTTCGCTGGCGATCAGGTCGTTCAGGCGGCCGTTCATCGCGAGCAGCAATTCGCCGTGCTGCTTCCTGTCCATCGCGAGATTGCGCATCTCGCCCGGGTCGCTCGCGATGTCGAACAACTCGACGTCGTTGCGCGCGAACAGATCCTCCATCGTCGTCGGCCGGTTGAATTCGAGCGGCGAGAAATAGCGCGTGAAGCGGTAGCGGCCGTCGAACACGCTGCGGATCGTGCCGCGCAACCGGAAATCCGGCTGCTGCGCGAGCGCGCGGCGCAGCCGTTCATCCTCCGGCACGCCTTTCTGCCGCAGCGTGCCGAGTTCCTTCAGCATCCATTCGCTGTCGTAGTACAGCAGCATCGCGTAGTTGAACAGCGTCGCATCGCGCGCAGCGTCGCATCGCGCGCCGCGCCGTTTCGCGTCCGCCGGTTTCGCGAGCCAGCGCGTGAGGTCGTGCCCCTTCAACGCGCTGCCGCGGATCGTCGCGAGCCGCGCGGCGTCGAGGCCGGTGAGTCCGAGCAAGGTCGGCGCGATGTCGATGTGCGACGTCAGCGCATCGCACTGCATGCCGCCCGGATACGCGGGATGCCGGATCACGAGCGGCACGTGATTCTGCGGCTGGTACGCGGCCGCGCCCTTGCCGACGAGCTGGTGCGCGCCGACGTGGTCGCCGTGGTCGGCCGTCATCACGACGATCGTGCGTTCGTCGAGCTGGAGCGACCGCAGCGTCTGCAGCAGGCGCACGACGTGCGTGTCGCAATCGCGGATGCAGTTGAAGTAGTTGTCCTGATAGAGGCGCACGCGTTCGTCGGTGAACGGGTAGCGCCCGACGAGGTTCGCATGCGCGGCGTTGAACATGCCGTGCGCGGGCGGCCGCCCCGGCTCGTCGTACGGCTGCCGCCGCGACGCCGCGAGCGGCACGTCGCGCCATGACGTGCGGTACAGCGCGTCGTTCGGCGGCGGCGCGTTGCCGAGCATCGGATGGTTCGCATCCTGCACCGTCGAGCCGTTCGTGTCGGTGTTCACGAACATCGCGTCGTGCGGGTTCACGAGATTCACCGCGAGGAACCACGGCCTGCCTTCCTTCGCGAGGCGCGGCGCATGGTTGCGCATCCAGCTCACCGCGGCCTCGGCCGTGAGCCCGTCGTACTCGTAGCCGCCGCGCACCATGCCGATCAGGTCGCCCACGCCGAAGTAGTCGTCGAAGCCGTACGCGCGGATCGTGCGGTTGTAGTCGGCCACGGGCGCCGTGTACGGGCTCGCGGTTTCGTGCATCGACGCGCTCAAGTGCCACTTGCCGAGATACGCGGCGTAGTAGCCGGCATCGCGCAGCATGTGGCCGACGGTGCGTATGTCCGGCGACATGTCCTGTTGCCAGGGCAGGCCCGCGTTGTCGAGCACGCCGGTGTGCTGGATGTGCTGCCCCGTATAGACCGTCGAGCGCGACGGCGAGCACACGCATGCGGCGATCTGGTGATGCATGAACGTGATGCCGTCGCGGCGCAGCGCTTCGCGGCCGGGCACCGGGAACGGCCAGCGGTCGAAGTGGCGTTCCTGGTCGGTCAGGATGAACAGGATGTTGTAGCCGGCGGGCGGGGTGGCGGGCGCCGTTGCGGCGCCGCGCAAGCCGGGATCGACGGCTGAGGCGGTCGCGGCGGTCGCGGTACCGGCGGCCGGGGCCGGCGGCGGCGGGTTCGCGGCCAGCGCATCGGCGCCGATGCCGGCCGACGCGACGGCCGCACCGGCCAGCTTGAGGAACCGACGCCGCGCGGTGGGCTCGGTGGCGGGGGCGTCCTGATCGTCTTTCACGTCGGCTGTCTCCTGGTCATGCACGGCTCGTGCCGGGGGTTTTCATGCCGACGACTATGCGGCAGGATCGCGTATCGATCGATGAAAGATCAGGGTCGATCGATAACCTGACGAACATGAATGACGGAGGCGCCCGTGACCCTCGACCCCCGCGGCCCGGCCGGCCGCACGCGACCGGGCCCGCTCGCGCCGCCCGGCGCGCCGGCCCACGAGCAGCGCATCGCGCAGGCGCTGCGGCGGCTGCGTGTGCGCGACATGGAAACGCTCGATACGCTCGGCCGCACACGCAGCTTCGCGCGCACGTCCGAGGCCGCGTCGATCACGCAGCCGGCGTTGTCGAAATGGCTGCGCGAGCTCGAGGACTCGCTCGGGCTGCCGCTGTTCGAGCGCACGTCGCGGCGGGTCGCGCCGACGGCATACGGCGATGCGCTGCTCGAATGCATCGGCCGCGTGCTGACCGACATGCGCGGCGTCGCACCCGCGTTCGACGCGTTGCGGACCGGCGCCGGCCGACCGGTGTCGATCGGCCTGCTGCCGAACATGGCGCCGCAACTGATTCCGGGCGCGCTCGCGTGGCTGCGGGAAGCCGGCCGCCCGGTACAGCTCAACGTGCGGGAAGACACGCTCGACCGGATGCTCGTGCAGGCGCGGCGCCACGAGCTCGACCTGCTCGTGTGCCGGCTCGACGCGTCGGCGTTGAGCGCGGGGCTCGCCGTCGCGCCGTTGTACCGCGACGACATGATCGTCGTGTGCGGGCCGCGCCATCCGTTGCTCGGGCGTGCGCGGATCGGCTGGCGCGACGCCGCCGCGTTTCCGTGGATCGCGCCGCCGTTCGGTTCTCCCGCGCGCACGGCGCTCGATGCCGAGTTCGCGAAGGCCGGCCTGGCGCCGCCGGCCGTGCTGATGGAGTCGGTGTCGTGGCAGACCAACCGCGCGGTCGCCGACCAGTCGCCGTGCCTGTTCGTGCAGTCGGCCCGCGCGTTCGACCTCGCCGCGCGGGCCGGCGAGCGCGTCGGCCGGCTGCCGCTGAAGTTGTCGACGATGCCGGAGACGGTCGGTGCGTTGTATGCGGCACCGGCGAGCGTGTCGGTCGCCGCGGCGATCGACGCGCTGAGCGCGGTGACGCGCACGCATCCTGGCGCGGACGAGCGACCGGGAACGGAGCGGGGCGCGGACACATTCTGACGGATCGTTTTCGGAGAACGCGCGCGCGGCCTTCGTGCGGTGCAGCAACCTGGCGGCGAACCGTTCGCCGCTGGCGGGGGCGGCGCGGCAACCGAGCGTATCCCCTGATGGAAGCAGGTATGCCGATCGTCACGGATTGGTGTTAAATAGATTTCGGCGCGCCCTCGCTCGGCGCGCAAACGGGGCGCACCGGGCATCGGCGTAAACCCGAGGCGGAACAGGGCACGAAATATCGAAAACGAATCGGGCGCATCAGACCCGGTCGGACAGACGGCAGGATTCACTTTGAATACCGAACCGCAAAGTTCTCGTTACAGCCTCGGGCTCGCCGCGGAAGTGCTCGCATCCGAGCAGAGCGTGCTGAGGCTGATCACACGCAACACGCCGCTGCCGGAACTGTTGGTCGAGGTTTGCCGGCGTGCCGAGGCTTTGCTCGGCGACGGCGCGTCGTGCACGATCCTGCTGCTCGATACGGACGGCATGCACGTGCGCGTGGGCGCGGCGCCGTCGTTGCCCGCGCAGTACAGCGCGGCGATCGACGGCGCGACGATCGGGCCCGCGGCCGGCTCGTGCGGCACCGCGATGTACGAGCGCCGGATGGTCACCGTCGAGGACATCGAAACCGATCCGCTATGGGCCGACTACCGCGCGATCGCGTTGCCGCTGGGCTTGCGCGCGTGCTGGTCGGTGCCGTTCCTCGACGATGCGGGCGCCGTGCTCGGCGCGTTCGCCGTCTATCACCCGCGGCCGTGCCGGCCCAGCGACGAGGAAACCGCGCTGTTGCGCGATATCGGCAACAGCGTCGGCCTCGCGGTGCATCAGGACCGGATCGCGCGCCAGCTCGCGCGCAGCGAGGAACATCACCGGCTCGTCGTCAACAGCCTGAGCGAGGGCATCCTCGTCGTCTCGCGCGATGGCGTCGTGATCGCGAGCAATCCGAGCGCGAACCGGATGATGCGCGTGAAGGGCGAGCTCGTCGGCCGCCGGCTGTCGACGGTGATCCTGCGCAAGCTGCGCGAGGACGGCACGCCGATCGAGCCGCACGACTGGCCGAGCCGGCGCGCGCTCGAGACGGCCACGCCGATGCTCGACTATACGGTCGGCTTCGGTCTCGCGGACGGCGACATCATCTGGGTGCGCGGCAACGCGGTGCCGATCGTCAGGCCGGGCGACACGCAGGCCGATTCGGTGCTCGTGTCGTTCAACGACATCGGCCCCGTGCGCGAAGCGCAGCAGCAGTTGCGCTACATGGCGACCCGCGACGCGCTGACGGGCCTCTACAACCGCCGCTGGCTCGGCGACCGCATGCGCGAGCTGTTCGGCGCGCCCGACGCGGCGGGCGGGCCCGCGCGCGTTGCGATCCTGTTCATCGATCTGGTCGGCTTCAAGAAGGTCAACGACACGGCCGGCCACGACGCGGGCGACGCGCTGCTGCGCAGCGTCGCGTCGCGGCTCGCGGCCTGCGCGGACGACCGCTACGCGCTCACGCGCGTCGGCGGCGACGAGTTCGTGATCCTCGTCGACGACTGCGACGATCCCGACCGTCTCGCGGTGCTCGCGCGCGAGGTGATCGACGCGATCGCGAAGCCGTTCGCGATCGCGAACAACGAATACTGGCTCGGCGTATCGATCGGCATCAGCGTCGCGCCGCGCGACGGCGACGATGCGGTGACGCTGATGCGCAACGCCGATTCGGCGATGTACGACGCGAAGCAGCGCGGCCGCAACCACTTCACGTTCTTCACCGCGCAGCTCAACCTGCGGCTGCAGCGCCGCTTCGCGATCGAGCAGTCGCTGCGGCGCGCGCTGGCGTCGGACACGCTGCGGCTCGCGTATCAGCCCGTCATCGATGCGCGCAGCGGCCGCACGGTCGGCGCCGAGGCGCTGCTGCGCTGGACGAGCCCCGAGCTCGGGCCGATGTCGCCGGCGGAATTCATTCCGGTCGCGGAAGATACGGGGCTGATCGTCGCGATCGGCCAGTGGGTGCTCGAAACCGCGTGCCGGCAGGCCGCCGAGTGGCGCCGCACGATCGCGCCGGACCTGATGCTGGCCGTCAACCTGTCGCCGCGGCAGTTCCACGAGGGGCTCGTCGAATCGGTCGGCCGCTGTCTCGCGCAAACGCGGCTCGACCCGTCCGCGCTGGAGCTGGAGATCACCGAAGGCGTGCTGATGAACGACACGGACACCGTGCTGCCGATGCTCGAAGCGCTCACGGACATGAACGTGCGCATTTCGGTCGACGATTTCGGCACCGGCTATTCGTCGCTCGCGTACCTGAAGCGCTTTCCGCTGCACAACCTGAAGGTCGACCGCTCGTTCGTGTCGGGCGTGCCCGATCATCACGACTCGGTCGCGATCACGCAGGCGGTCGTCGCGATGGCGCATTCGCTCGGGATGAAGGTCACGGCCGAGGGCGTCGAGACGCAGGCGCAGTCGTGGTTCCTGCAGCAGATCGGCTGCGACATGCAGCAGGGCTACCTGTTCAGCCGCCCGCTGGACGCGGGCGACTACGCGCGCCGGCTCGGCGCGGCCTGAGCGCGGCGCGTTCGCCGGTTGCAGCCGCTACCGAGCGTCGAACCCGCCGGCGCCCGGCGGCGTCGACGACGGATCGATCTCGACCCGGTTCTTGCCCGCGTGCTTCGCGCGATAGAGCGCGCGGTCGGCCGCCTCGATCAGGACGGTCGTCGGCAGGCCGGGCGCGGGCACGATGCTCGCGCCGCCGATGCTGATCGTCACGGTCTGGTTGCCCGTCGACGAATGCGCGTGCCGCAGTCGCAGCCCCTCGACCGCGAGCCGGATCTTCTCGCCGAGCAGCCGCGCGGCGCCGGGCGACGTGCCGGGCATCACGACCGCGAATTCCTCGCCGCCGAAGCGCGCGGCGAGATCGCCCGATTGCCCGAGGCAGCGCTCGATCGTCGACGCGATCTGCTTGAGCACGCTGTCGCCCGACACGTGCCCGTACGTGTCGTTGTACAGCTTGAAGTTGTCGACGTCGATCATCAGCAGCGACAGCTCGCTGCGCTCGCGCGCGCCGCGCCGCCACTCGGCGGCCAGGTATTCGTCGAGATAGCGGCGGTTCGACAGCCCGGTCAGGCCGTCGGAGTGCGTGAGGCGCCGCAGTTCGAGATTGGCCTCGAGCAGTTGCTGCTGCGACTGCCGCAACGCGCGATAGGCCTCGTCGCGCTGCAGCAGGTTCAGGTACGAGCGCGAGTGGTAGCGGATGCGCGCGACCAGCTCGATGCGATCGGGCAGCTTGACCAGATAGTCGTTCGCGCCGGACGCGAACGCGGCACTCTTGATCACCGGTTCTTCCTGCGTCGACAGCACGATGATCGGCACGTCGCGCGTCGCCGGGTTCGCGCGGTACGCCCGCACGAGGCTCAGCCCGTCGGTGCCCGGCATCACGAGGTCCTGCAGGATCACGGTCGGGCGCGTCTCGATCGCGGCGGCCATCGCGTCGTCCGAGCGCGGGCAGTAGTGGAAGTCGATGCCTTCCTCGTCGACGAGCGCGCGCCGCACGGCTTCCGCGACGATCGTCTGGTCGTCGACCAGCAGCACCATCGCCGGCGCGTCGGCGGGCGACGCGCTCGGGCCGCCGGGCGGGCGAGTCAGGTCAATCGTCATGGTCGATGCGGGTTGTTGCGGTTGTTGCAGGAGCAGGCATGGGTGTTGCGCGCGGTCATCGTCGGGCTCAGATGCGCGCGAGCGCGGCCAGTTCGCCCGCGATGCGCCCGAGCGGCAGGATCGCGCGCGCCGCGCCGAGCGTCGCGGCCGCCTTCGGCATCCCGTACACGGCGCTCGTCGCTTCGTCCTGCGCGATCGTATGGTAGCCCTTCATCCGCAGCGCCTTCAGGCCGATCGCGCCGTCGCGCCCCATCCCCGTCAGCAGCACGCCGATCACGCGGCCCGGCCAGTGCTCGGTCAGGCTGTTGAAGAACACGTCGACCGACGGGCGATACGGCGTGGCGGCCGGTTCACGCGTGTATTCGAGCGTGCCGGCGCGCGTGACGCGCAGGTGATCGTCGGTCGCCGCGAGCAGCGCGACGCCCGGCTGCGGGCGGTCGCCCGCGCGGGCGACGCGCACGGTGAGCCGGGTCTGGCCGTCGAGCCATTGCGCCATGCCTTCGGCGAACGCGCGATCGACGTGCTGCACGATCACGATCGGCGCATTGAAATCGGCCGGCAGGCTGCCGAGGATCGACGCAAGCGCGCCAGGGCCGCCGGCCGATGCGCCGATCGCGACCAGCGGGCCGCCGCCGGTGCGCGCGGCCGCGCCGGCGACGCGCGTGCCGCCCGGCGCGTCGAGCAGGTGGCCGATCTGGTCGATCTTTGCGAGCAGCAGTTTCGTCGTGTCGCCGGCCGCGCCGTCGCCGAGCCGCGGCGTGTCGACCGCGTCGAGCGCACCGGCGCCCATCGCCTCGAACACGCGCCACGCGTTCGCGCCGATGCAGCTCGTCACGATCAGGATCGCGCATGGCCGTTCGGAACGCATGATCCGGCGGGTCGCCTCGATCCCGTCGCATTTCGGCATGATCAGGTCCATCAGGACGATGTCGGGCGGCTGCGTGGCGCACAGTTCGACGGCTTGCGCGCCGTCGGTCGCGACCCACAGCACGCGGTGCTCGGGCCGTCGCGCGATCGCGCGGCGCATCGCCTCGACGGCTAGCGGGAGGTCGTTGACGATGCCGATGTTCACAAGCGGAATTCTCCGGTCGGTTCGTGGTGTTGGAGCTGGGCCGGGTTCATGGAGGGGGCAGCCTGTTCGGCGCGGCCGAACGGCATCGGCGGCCGGACGGCGCGGCGTTCTTTTCGGTTGGCGACGCCCGAATGCTGTCATGCGGCGCGGGCGGCGGCAATCGAAAAATTTGCGCATTGCGCCGTTTCAGACCATTTCCTCTATGGCGATGCCGCATTGCGTGCCAGCGGGCCAGTCGATCCTGTCCCGGCAGGCCGCGAAAGTCCGCATGTTACCGTGCCGGCATCGACAAAAAGAAAGGAGGGAACCGGATGACCGCGCCCGAAACCGTACTCGTCAGCCGCGCTCCATACGCGCCGATCGTGATCGAGCAGGACGGCCGTTTGCTGTACCGAATCCACATCGAGAGCGGGCACGCGTCGTTCCACCGCGATTTCCCGGTCGAACCCGACGCGGTGCGCGTGCTGCGCGACGATGCCGAGCGCTACTACTTCCTGTTCGCCGCGCTTCACCATCCGTATCAGCTGCGCGCGACGAACCTCTCCGACGCGGAGCGCGAGCGCCATTTCGGCACGATCCTGTTTGCCGGCCGCGACGAGGTCGAAGCCTTCATGACGGAACGCGATCGCGCGAGCAACGGCGCGGTGGCGAACCTGCTGAGGATCTTCACGCAGGCCGATTACCGGCAAATGCGCGAGGGCCGGTGGTTCGGCGTGGGCGCGGGCACGCCGGCCGCGTAGCGGGCCGTACCGCGCATCGGGCAGCGGCCGCGCCGCCGCGCCGTCAATGGCTGCGCGCGTAGCCCTGGATCAGCGCGCGCATCATTCCCTCGACCGTCGCATCGCGCAGGTCGTCTTCCTGCTCGGCTTCCTCGACAAGCGCGGCATAGGCGGTCGCGAGCGTCACGCGGTCGACTTCATGGCGTTGCTCCATCAGCGTCACCATCCCGTCCTTCGCCAGATGGGCGGAGAACGCGCGGCTGCCGATGGTCTGGAATACGTCAATCATGGCGGCTCTCCCGTACGTTGCCGATGCTTTCCAGTGTAGTCGGCGTGCCGCGGCCGCGCCACGCGGCCGCGCCACGCGGGCGGGCCGGCACGCCCGATTCATCGGATGAAAGGCGGCCGACACACGGTGCGCGCACGGTGTGCCGCTTCAACGTTTACCCGAACCTGCAAATTGTCGACTTTTTATCGATAAAGTCTCGTGTTAGATTTCGCCGTCCGAGCCCGATGCAAACCGGGCCGGCCGCGCGCGGCCGACGTGCCGCGCGTCCCCAGACACGAGGAGGAGAAATGCTGGTGCTGATTGGGGTGCCGATCGTCGTGATCGGCTTCGCGCTGCGCTTCAATGCGCTGCTGGTGGTCACGATCGCGGGGCTCGCGACGGGGCTGGCGGGCGGGCTGAATCTCGTCGACATCGTCAGCGCGTTCGGCAAGGCGTTCACCGAGAACCGCTACATGGGGCTGATCTGGCTCACGCTGCCGGTGATCGCGCTGCTCGAGCGCAACGGGCTCAAGGAGCAGGCGAAGCGGATGATCTCGCGGGTGCAGGCGGCCACCACGGGCCGCGTGCTGATGCTGTACTTCGTGCTGCGCCAGGGGACGGCCGCGCTCGGCCTCACGTCGCTCGGCGGTCACGCACAGATGGTGCGGCCGCTGATCGCGCCGATGGCCGAGGCTGCCGCGGTCGGCCGGCACGGCGAGTTGCCCGAGTCGGTGCGCCAGCAGATCCGCGCGCATGCGTCGGGCGCCGACAACGTCGCCGTGTTCTTCGGCGAGGACATTTTCATCGCGATCCAGTCGATCCTGCTGATCAAGGGCTTTCTCGAACAGAACGGCATCTCCATCGAGCCGCTGCACCTGTCGGTGTGGGCGATCCCGACCGCCGTCGCCGCGCTGCTGATTCACTGCACGCGCCTCGCGCTGCTCGACCGCCGGCTTGCGCGCGGCTTCGGCCTGGTGAAGCAGGAGGGCGCGCGATGATCGGCCTCGAATCGCTGTACACGCTCGCGGGGCTGATGTTCGCCGCGTTCGCGTACTTCAACCTGACGGACCGCACGAACCCGCGTCGCGTCTTCAATTTCGCGTTCTGGGCCATTTACGCGGTCACGTTCCTGTTCGGTGCGCTGCTGCCGCATTTCGTGACGGGCTGCCTCGCGATCGCGCTCGCGGTGATCGCCGGTTCGGGCAAGCTTGGCCGCGGCCAGTCCGACGAGGCGGGCGGTGCGGCGGCGGTGCGGCGCGAGACGCTCGCGCAGCGGTTCGGCAACCGGCTGTTCCTGCCCGCGCTGCTGATTCCGGTCGTCACGCTGATCGGCACGTTCGCGCTGAAACTCCTGCCGTTCGTCGAGCCGAAGAGCGTGACGCTGATCTCGCTCGTGCTCGGCACGATCGTCGCGTTCGTCGTCGCGCTCGCGATGCTGCGCGATTCTCCCGTACATGCGCTGAAGGAAGCGCGTCACACGATGGATGCGGTCGGCTGGGCCGCGATCCTGCCGCAGATGCTCGCGGCGCTCGGCGCGCTGTTCGCGGTCGCGGGCGTCGGCGGCGTGGTGTCGGGGCTCGTGAAGGAGTGGGTGCCGATCGATTCGCCGTTCGCGGTGGTCGCGGCCTACACGGTCGGCATGGCGCTGTTCACGATGATCATGGGCAACGGCTTCGCCGCGTTTCCGGTGATGACGGCGGGCATCGGCCTGCCGTTGATCGTCCATCAATTCCACGGCAATCCGGCGATCATGGGCGCGATCGGGATGCTGAGCGGCTTCTGCGGTACGCTGATGACGCCGATGGCCGCGAACTTCAACATCGTGCCCGCGGCGCTGCTCGAACTGAAGGACAAGAACGGCGTGATCAAGACGCAGTGGCCGACGGCCGTGCTGCTGCTGGCCGTGAACACGCTGCTGATGTACGCATTCGTATTCCGCTTCTGATTCGATGGAAGAGATCCTCATGACCGACCGACTCACCCCCGAACTCGCGTCGAAATTCGCGTCGCTCGCGCTCGCGCACCTGACTCGCGAATATCCGAACAAGCTCACGCACGCGCTCGAGGGGCCGCACGACGTGCAGGGCCCGCGCGCGCTGCACCCGATCTTCTACGGCAGCTACGACTGGCACTCGTGCGTGCACGGCTACTGGCTCGTGCTGCGCGTGCTCGAACGTTACCCGGCATTGCCGGAGGCCGAGCGCATCGTCGCGATCGTCGACGCGCACTTTACCGACGCGAACGTCGCCGGCGAGCGCGCGTATCTCGCGCTGCCGCACAACGCGGGCTTCGAGCGGCCGTACGGCTGGGCATGGCTGCTCGCGCTCGCCGCGCAACTCGAGCGGCTTGCGCTGAAGGGCGCGCTGCCGCAGGCCGCGCGCTGGGCGAAGACGATGGCGCCGCTGGCCGACCTGTTCGTGTCGCGCTTCGAGACTTTCCTGCCGAAGGCCACCTATCCGCTGCGCGTCGGCACGCATTTCAACACCGCGTTCGCGCTGGCGCTTGCGCTCGATTTCGCCCGTGACACGCAGCGCGACGGGCTCGCCGCGCTGATCGTCGATACCGCGAAGCGCTGGCACCTGAACGACGTCGCGTGCCAGGCGTGGGAGCCGTCGGGCGATGAATTCCTGTCGCCCGCGCTGATGGAAGCCGAACTGATGCGACGCGTGCTGCCGGCCGCCGAATTCGACGGCTGGTTCGCGCGCTTCCTGCCCGATCTCGCGCGCGGCGAGCCGGCGACGCTGTTCGAGCCGGCGACCGTCAGCGACCGCAGCGACGGCAAGATCGCGCACCTCGACGGGCTGAACCTGAGCCGTGCGTGGTGCCAGCGGTCGCTGGCCGGCGCGCTGCCGCAAGGCGATGCGCGGCGCGCGAAGCTGCTCGACGCGGCCGAACGGCATCTCGCGAGCGCGCTCGCGCACGTGGCCGGCGACTACATGGGCGAGCACTGGCTCGCCACGTTCGCGTTGCTCGCGCTGGACGCGTAGCGCGCCACGGGCGTTCGTGGGGCGCGCTTGCCTTTGCGTCGCATGCAACACCGCTTTCCATGTCAGGGCCGACGCGCGGCGGCGACGACTCGCTACACTGCCGTACCGGTTGGACGGGCCCCGGCGTCAGGCCCCCGAGCAAGGAGACAAAAGAGGATGGACACCCCACGCGCAGCGGTCGTCACGTACCGCGGCAATGCGATCGAGAACACGCACGTCGCCCATGTGGCGGTCGTCGATGCACGCGGCCGGCTGCTGGCCCGGTTCGGCGATCCGTTCCGGATGACGCTCGCGCGGTCGGCGGCCAAGCCGGCCCAGGCGCTGTCGGTGATCGAGACGGGCGCGCCGGAGCGCTTCGGCTTCGACGACGCGGACATCGCGCTGATGTGTGCATCGCACAGCAGCGAGGACCGTCACATCGAACGCACGCGCGCGATGCTCGCGAAGGTCGCCGCGCACGAAGCGGATCTGCGCTGCGGCGGCCATCCGCCGTTGTCCGACGCGGTGTACCGTTCATGGATCAAGCGCGACTACACGCCGACCGGCGTATGCAGCAACTGTTCGGGCAAGCATGTCGGGATGCTGGCCGGCGCGCAGGCGATCGGCGCGGCGATCGCCGATTACCATCTGCCCGACCATCCGATGCAGGTGCGCGTGAAGCAGGTGGTGGCCGATGCGTGCGGCCTGCGCGACGATGAAGTCGTCTGGGGCATCGACGGCTGCAACCTGCCGACGCCGGCGTTCCCGCTGGATCGGCTGGCGCGCCTGTACGCGTCGCTGGCCGACGGCGCGGACGCGGTGGAAGCGGGCGGTGCCCAGGTGACGGACCGGATCCGCGCACTGGCGCGCATTCATCGCGCGATGACCGCCCATCCGGAACTGGTGGCGGGTGAAGGGCGCTATTGCACGGTACTGATGAACGCGTTCGGCGGGCAGGTGGTCGGCAAGCTCGGCGCGGATGCGTGCTACGGGATCGGCGTGCGCGCGTCGGAACGCACGCGGCAACTCGGCGCGGATGGCGCGCTCGGCATCTCGGTGAAGATCGAGGACGGCAATCTCGACGTGCTGTACATGGTCGTCAGCGAAATCCTCGAGCGGCTGCAGATCGGCACGGCCGAGCAGCGTGCGCAACTGGCCGGCTTCCACCGCCCGCCGATGCTCAACACGCAGGGCGTCGAGTTCGGGCACGCGACGTTCCCGTTCGAATTGCAGGCGGCCTGAGCGCGGTTACCGCGCCGATGCCGCCGGCCCGTGACTCGGGCATGCGCATCGGCGCGCGCTACGCGCGTGCGCCGCGAATCCTCGCGAGTTCGCGCGCCGACAGCTCGCCGATCTGCGCGAGGTGTTCCACCAGAAAGTCCTTCAGCACGCGCAGCTTCGCCGAGCTGCGCCGGTTCGCCAGATACGCGATGTAGATGTATTCGCCGGTCAGCCGGTTCTGCAGCCGGTGCCGCGGCAGCACGGGTTCGAGCTCGCCGCTCGCGAGCAGGTCGCGCACGAGCCAGATTTCGAATTCCGCGATGCCAAGCCCCGCGCAGGTCGCTTCCAGCAGCAGCTCCGAATGGTCGGTGACGAGATTGCCGGCCGGCAGCACGCTGTGCCGCGCATCGCCGCTCACGAGCTCCCAGCGCGGATCGCCTTCGGGGTGCACGTAGCGCAGGCAGTTGTGGTGCTTCAGGTCGTCCGGCGTCGCCGGGCGCCCGCAGCGGTCGAGGTAGCCGGGCGTCGCGCACAGGATGCTGTCGTTGCGCGACAGCCGGTGGACGACCAGGTTGTCCAGGTAGTTCTCGCCTTCGTGGATGTCGAGATCGAAGCCGCCGGCCACGAGGTCGTTGTGGTTGTCGGTCAGCCGCACGTCGAGCTGGATCGTCGGATAGCGCGCCAGAAACGGCGCGATCAGCGGCGCGAGATGACGGCGGCCGAACGCGACGGGCGCGGTGAGCTTCAGCGGGCCGCTCGGCTGCGCATTCAGCTCGGCGACGACGCGCAGCGTGTCGTCGAGATCGGCGATCAGCGTGACCGCACGTTCCAGGTAGATATGGCCGGCTTCGGTGAGCGTCACGCTGTGCGTCGAGCGGTGCAGCAGCGCGACGCCGAGTGCCTCCTCGATCGCCGTGACCTTGCGCGCGACGGTGGACGTCGACACGTGCATCTCCTTCGCCACCGCCGAAAAACTCCCCGTTTCGACCACGCGCACGAACGCGCGCATCGCGCCGAGGTGATCGATGCCGGTTTCTCTCGCACCTTTTTTCATTCGATTCTCGCTGTTGCGTCCCACGCAAAACCGCTTTCGATAATACAGAAGCGAGCTTGTTTTTGCAAAGGCATAGAATGCGAACCCGTCGCGTCGGGAAGCGGCTGCCGGCGAGCGGCACGAGACATTTCAGGAGGGCACGATGGCAGAAAGCGGCTTCCGCGTCGAAGCGGATCTTTTAGGGAAACGAAGCATTCCGGCTACCGCGTATTACGGCGTCCATACGCTGCGCGCGAAAGAGAATTTCGACATTTCGGGCCGCACCATCGCGTCGCTGCCGTACCTCGTGATGGCGCTCGCGGCCGTGAAGGAAGCGGCGGCCGACGCCAATTGCGAACTCGGTCTGCTGCCGCGGCCGTACCGCGACGCGATCGCCGCGGCGTGCGTCGAGATCCGCGAAGGGCGGCTGCACGACCAGTTCGTCGTCGACATCATCCAGGGCGGCGCCGGCACGTCGACCAACATGAACGCGAACGAGGTGATCTGCAACCGCGCGCTCGAAATCATGGGGTACGCACGCGGGCAGTACGAATATCTGCATCCGAACGAGCACGTCAATCTCGCGCAGAGCACCAACGACGTCTATCCGACCGCGATCCGGATCGCGACGTGCTTCGCGGTCGAGCACCTGCTCGAGGCGATGGCGCGGCTGCGCGATGCCTTCGCGGAGCGCGCCGACGCGTTCGCCGGCTTGCTGAAGCTCGGCCGTACGCAGTTGCAGGACGCGGTGCCGATGACGCTCGGCCAGGAATTCTCGACCTACGCGGTGATGCTGACGGAAGACATCGCGCGGCTGCAGGAGGCCGGCTGGCTGATTCGCGAGATCAACCTCGGCGCGACCGCGATCGGCACGGGCATCACCGCGCATCCGGAGTACGCGGAGAAGGCGCTGGCCGCGCTGCGCCGCATCACCGGGCTCGACCTGAGCACCGCGCCGAACCTGATCGAGGCGACGCAGGATTGCGGCGCGTTCGTCCAGGTGTCGGGCGTGCTCAAGCGGATCGCCGTCAAGCTGTCGAAGATCTGCAACGACCTGCGGCTGCTGTCGAGCGGCCCGCGCGCGGGCTTCGGCGAGATCAACCTGCCGCCCGTGCAGGCCGGCTCGTCGATCATGCCCGGCAAGGTGAATCCGGTGATCCCGGAGGTCGTCAACCAGGTCGCGTTCGAGGTGTTCGGCAACGACGTGACCATCACGTTCGCGGCCGAGGCCGGCCAGCTTCAGCTCAACGCGTTCGAACCGGTGATCGCGAGCGCGCTGTTCCGCAGCTTCAGCCATCTGACGGCCGCCTGCACGACGCTCGCGCAGCGATGCGTGAGCGGCATCACCGCGAACCCCGAGCGGCTGCGCGAAACGATGGAGCGCTCGGTCGCGCTCGCCACCGCGCTGAATCCGTACATCGGCTACAAGCGCGCGACCGCCGTGGCCGCCGAAGCGCACGCGACCGGCAAGTCGATCCACGAGGTCGTGCTGGCGCGCGAACTGATGACCGAGGCGCAACTCGACGAAGCACTGCAGCCCGAAGCGCTGATCCGGCCGCGCGTGTTCTGACGCCGGCCGGGTCGCGGCCCAACCGAAAGCGCCCCCGCAGCGGGGCGAAACACATCGACAAACAACGGAGACTCACGATGAAACACCCCACCGAGCGCCCGGCCGGTCCGGCCGGCGGCGCGGATGCCGCGCATGCCGATCCCGATGCGATGTTCGCGTCGCACGAAGCCGGCTATGCGAAGCAGTTGAAGCCGCGGCACGTGCAGATGATCGCGATGGGCGGTGCGATCGGCACCGGCCTCTTTCTCGGCGCGGGCGGGCGCCTGCAAAGCGCGGGGCCGGCGCTCGCGCTCGTGTATCTCGTGTGCGGCGTGTTCGCGTTCCTGATCATGCGCGCGCTCGGCGAGCTCGTGATGCACCGGCCGACCAGCGGCAGCTTCGTGTCGTACGCACGGGAGTTCATGGGCGAGCGCGCATCGTTCGTCGCGGGCTGGATGTACTACCTGAACTGGGCGACGACCGGCATCGTCGACATCACCGCGGTCGCGATCTACATGAAGTACTGGGCCGTGTTCACCGACGTGCCGCAATGGGTGTTCGCGCTCGGCGCGCTCGGGATCGTGTCGGTGATGAACATGATCGGCGTGAAGGTGTTCGGTGAGATGGAGTTCTGGTTCTCGCTCGTGAAGGTGGGCACGCTCGCGGTGTTTCTCGCGGTCGGCGCCGTGTTTCTCGCGAGCGGCCATCCGGTGGCGGGACAGATGACGGGGCTGCATCTCGTCGCGGATCACGGCGGGATCTTCCCGCACGGGATCCTGCCGGCGGTGCTGATCGTGCAGGGCGTCGTGTTCGCGTACGCGAGCATCGAGCTCGTCGGTGTCGCGGCGGGCGAGACCGCCGACGCGCGCAAGGTGCTGCCGAAGGCGATCAACAGCGTGATGTGGCGCATCGCGCTGTTCTATGTCGGCTCGGTCGTGCTGTTGACGCTGCTGCTGCCGTGGACGGCGTACAGCGCGCACGAAAGCCCGTTCGTCACGTTCTTCAGCAAGCTGGGCGTGCCTTACGTCGGCACCGTGATGAACGTCGTGGTGCTGACGGCCGCGCTGTCGAGCCTGAATTCCGGCCTTTATTCGACGGGCCGCGTGCTGCGCTCGCTCGCGATGGGCGGCTCGGCGCCGCGCTTCGTGTCGCGGATGAACGCCCGCGGCGTGCCGTACGGCGGCATCCTGATCACGGTCGCGATCAATGCGATCGGCGTGCCGCTGAACTACATCGTGCCGGCCCAGGCGTTCGAGATCGTGCTGAACATGGCGTCGCTCGGGATCATCACGACGTGGGGCTTCATCGTGATGTGCCAGATCCTGTTCCGCCGCGCGGTCGATCGCGGCGAGATGAAGGCCGTGTCGTTCCGGATGCCCGGCGCGCCGTTCACGTCGTGGCTCACGCTCGCGTTTCTCGTCGGCGTGCTGGTGTTGATGGCGTTCGACTATCCGGGCGGCACGTGGACCATCGCGACGATTCCCGTCGTCGTGCTCGCGTTGGTGATCGGCTGGAAGCTGGCGAAACGTGGCGCCGAGCGCGAGCGGGCGGCGGCGGTGCCCGCATCCGTGCGTGGCGTGGCGGATCCCGCGCGGAACGCGTGACGAACGCGTGACGTCATGCGCCGGGGGTGCCGGTCCGTTCGCGGGCTGGCGCCCCCGGTCCGTTTGGTTCGAGTCAGTTCAACCCGGCGCGCTCACCGACCCATCGGCTGAAATCGCCGGCCATCTCCGCGGTCAGCTCGTGGCCGGCCGCATACAGCCGCGTGTCGTGCGCGACGCCGAGCGCCGTCAGCTTCGCGTCGGCCGTGTCGGCCCATGCGACGGGCAACTTGTCGTCGAAGCGGCCGTGCATCACCAGCGCGTGCAGCGTGCTCAATGCATCGCGCGGCGCGATCAACGGATCGATTTCCGGCAGGATGCGCCCGCACAGCACGGCGAACGCGCTCACGTCGCCCGGCGACGTGAGGCCGACGCTCGCGCTCATGATGCCGCCCTGGCTGAAGCCGGCGATCACGGTCGGCAACGCGGGGGCAGCGCCATCCCGCGCGCGGAGCGCATGCAGCAGCGTGATCAGTTGCACGCGGCTCTCGTCCGCACGCGCCGGATCGATTTCAGGGCCGTTCGGGCCGAAACGCACCGGAAACCATGCATGCTGATTGGGCCCGAACGTGAGCGGGCCGCGCAGGAACGCGATTTCGATGCGCGGATCGATCGTGTCGGCCACGTTCAACAGGTTGGTCTCGTTTCCGCCGACGCCGTGCAGCAGCAACAGGCGGGCGGCCGGGCCGCCAGTGGCCGGACGCAGCCGGTATTGAAGGCCGGATTCGGGCTCGGTGGTCAGCGGCAGGACGTCGGTCATTGCGTGGGTCCGAAAGGGGAGCGATGCAACAGTCTAGAGCGGGCGGATCGGGAGGGGAATCGCCGGGGCGGGATTGATTGTTTCGTGACCGGAACGAATCGGGGCCCGGTACGTTGCAGGAACGGATCGCGACGTCACGCGATCGGGCATGGGCCGGCGGCCCCGGCAATCCGTTCACGCCAGGCCGATCGGACGACTCGTCATTCTCACGTTCAATTGATAAAATAGATACATTCTGTAGATACGTGAGGGCGGGAACATGGATACTGCAAAGCTCTTCAAGCATGGCGGTTCGCAGGCCGTCCGGCTGCCGAAGGAATTTCGCTTCGATACGGCCGAGGTCCGCATCCGCCGCCACGGGGCGTCCGTCGTTCTCGAGCCGATGCCGCAGGACTGGGCCTGGCTGACACCGCTGATCGGCCCGGTCGACGCCGATTTCGAGGCTGCCGCGACTACGCAGCCGTCCGCTCAGGAGCGAGCGGGCCTGGATGTGTTCGAATGAAGTTCCTGCTCGATACCAACGCGGTGATCGCCATTCTCAAGGGCGAGCCGGCGATGCTGGCCCGTCTGCATGCGTGGCAGCCGGCCGATTTCGGCATCCCGGCGATCGTCGCGCACGAGCTTTACTACGGCGCGTACAAGAGCCAGCGCGCGGCGGCGAACGCCGCGCGTGTCGACGCGCTGCAGTTCGAGGTCGTGCCGTTCGACACCGAGGATGCGCAGCATGCGGGCGAAATTCGTGCGCATCTGATCGCGGCCGGCACGCCGATCGGCCCTTACGATGCATTGATCGCAGGGCAGGCGCGTGCGCGGCACCTGGTGCTCGTCACGCACAACGTCCGCGAATTCGAGCGCGTTCCGCGGCTGCAATTCGAAGACTGGCTCGCCGAGCCGAACGAAGGCTGAACAGTCGATCATGCGGTGGACACACTGACGAACCAGCCGGGCGAACGCTGCAACGATTATAAAAAATACCAAAACAAACCGGCTCGTCGATAATGGGCAAACGTTTTGCCGGCATTCAATAAAACGGATTTTGCGGAGCCGGCATAAAACAATAAATATCCGCTATTTCGACGATTGCTCAGGCGCAGCTTCCACGCCGGTAAGGCGGCGCGAAGTTAACGGCAAATCCGCAAAAGACTTTAGGCTTTTCCCCGCACAATTATTCATTCCATTTTCCTCAATGACCGATTGATTTTCGGTCATCGGACCGTCATACGCCATCCCCGATAATTCGGCGCTCACACTCTTTCAATAGACAAAAGGGCGATCGCACCCGGATCGCCGCGGGGAGCTGTACTCATGACCATCCGTCATCGCATTACGCTGCTAGTCGTCCTGACGTTCTTCGCGCTGTCCGCGATCGGCGTCTATGCCGTGTACCAGACGCGCAAGAGCGCGTCCGAGGTGCGTCAGGTCACCCAGGGCATCGTGCCGAGCGCGCTCGCGTCGGCCGATCTCGTCGCCGAGGTGAAGAATATCCAGATCGCGGCGATGACGCTCGTCTACGCGCCCGACGCGAACACCGCCGCCCAGGCGCGCGACGAGCTGAAGGCGAAGCAGGCCGCGCTGCGCGCCGCGCTCGACGCGCAGGCGAAATCGGCGGTCGGCCGCGCGCAGGAAGGGCTCGTCACGCAGGCGAAGGACAGCGCCGCCAACTATTTCGCGGCGATCGAAGACACCGTGAAGATGAAGACGGACGGCAAGGCCGAGATGGCGCAGGCCTACCTGTTCGCGAACGTCGCGCAGTATCGCGACGAACTCGAAAGCATCGTCGACACGCTGCGCGTCGAGAAGAACCGCCAGAAGGACGACGCGATCGGCGCGCTGAACGGGATGCTCGCGACCACGGCCACCGCGATCGCGGGCGTCGCCGGCACGGTGATCGTGCTGCTGACCGCGCTCGGCTTCGTGCTGTATCGCCAGATCACGCGCCCGCTGATCGGGATGCAGACGGCGATGAGCGAGATCGCGACGAGCCAGGATTTCACACGCCGCGTGCCGGTGGGCCGGATGGACGAAATCGGCCATTCGATTGTCGCGTTCAACGGGATGATCGAGAAGATCCAGGAGAACGCCGCGCAACTGAAGCAGAAGACGGCCGATATCCAGGCGATGCTGCAGAACATGCAGCAGGGCATCCTGACCGTCGTCGAAGGCGGCGTCGTGCACGCGGAATATTCGGCATACCTCGAAACCATCTTCGAGACGAACGACATCGCCGGCCGCGACCTGATGGCGCTCGTGTTCGACGATTCGGCGATCGGCGCCGACGCGCGTTCGCAGGTCGACGCGGCCGTGCACGCGTGCCTCGGCGAGGACAGCATGAACTTCGAGTTCAACGAGCACCTGCTCGTCAACGAAGTCGCGAAGCGAATGCCGGACGGCCGCGAGAAGTGGCTCGACCTGAGCTGGTCGGCGATCACCGACGAAACCGACACGGTGGTGCGCCTGATGCTGTGCGTGCGCGACGTGACCGAGATACGCGCGCTGACCGCGCAGACCGGCGAGCAGCAGCGCCGCCTCGAGATGATCGGCGAGATTCTGTCGATCAGCCAGGACAAGTTCCACGACTTCGTGCACAGCGCGAAGGGCTTCCTCAGCGAGAACGAACGGATGATCCGCCAGCACGAGCGCGCCGATCACTCGATCGTCGCGGCGCTGTTCCGCAACATGCACACGATCAAGGGCAATGCGCGCACGTACAGCCTTCAGCACCTGACGAACATCGTCCACGAAGCGGAGCAGGCGTACGAATCGCTGCGCCGCGCGGACAGCGGCCCCGAGTGGAATCGCGACGCGCTGATGGAGGATCTGGCGCGCGTACGCGAAGCCGTCGACCACTACGCGACGATCAACGCGGTCACGCTCGGCCGCGGCGGTGAGCCGGCACCGAATGGCGCCGATTTCCTGATGGTCGAGCGCGCGCGCATCAGCGAGAGCCTGCGCGTGCTCGACGGCGCCGATCCGGCGAACGCGTCCGACTGGCATGCGGCGCGCGATGCGGTGCGCCGCATGCTGAGCCAGCTCGGCACGCAAGGGATCGGCGAGGCGCTCGGCGGCGTGATCGAGTCGCTGCCGTCGCTCGCGGCCGAGCTCGGCAAACCGGCGCCCGTCGTGCATATCGACAGCCACGGCCAGCGCGTGCGCAGCGAGATCGTCGCGACGCTGAAGAACGTCTTCATGCACCTGCTGCGCAATGCGATCGACCACGGGATCGAATCGTCCGACGAGCGGCGCGCGGCCGGCAAGGCGGCGTCCGGCACGATCGACATCGCGGTCGGCGTGGGCGGCGGCGAACTGTGGTTCGTGCTCGGCGACGACGGCCGCGGCCTCGCGCTCGACCGGATTCGCGGCATCGCGCGCGAGCGTGGCTGGATCGATGCCGCGAGCGAAGCGGCGATGTCCGACGAGGACGTCGCCGAGCTGATCTTCCGGCCGGGCTTCTCGACCGCGCAAGCGGTGACCGAAGTATCGGGGCGCGGCGTCGGCATGGACGCGGTGCGCAATTTCCTGAAGCGCGACGGCGGCGATATCGCGCTGCGCTTCACCGACGATCGCGTCGGAGCGCCGTATCGCGCGTTCGAGACGATCGTGTCGCTGCCGGCGCGCTTCGCGGCCGACGGCGCCGCGCATGGTGCGGGGCACGCGCAGCCGGCGCGCCTCGCGGATATCGGCGCGGCGGAGTGACGGCGTGATCGTGCAGGCGTGGATGATTCAGATGGCCGCCGCGCTCGCGGGCGGCGTGGTCGTCGCGGTGGCGGCGGCGATCGTGTGTCGTGTGATGCGCCAACGGCTCGTCGCGTCGATGGAGCGCGACGCGCATGCGTTGCGCGGTGCGCTCCACGCGGCCGAGGCCCGGGCGGAAGAGACGGCGTCGGCGCATGCGCAAGCGGCCGACGCATGGGCGCAACGCGAGGCGCAACTGGAAGAGGCGCTGGCGCGCGAGGTGTCCGAGAGCGCCGCGCAGCGCGACGCGTTGCAGGCGCTGTCGGCCGACCGCGCGGCGCTCGCGCAGCATGCGATGAAGATCGCCGACGAAGCCGCGCGCCTGCGCGGGCTCGCCGGGACGTTCGAGCGCTGGCACGAGCAGATGATCTCGCTGACCACGCAGAACCAGGACATGCGCGCGAAGAACCTGGAGCTGTCGGCGATCGTCGCGCACGTGTCGATCGTGTCGCTGAACGCGTCGATCGAGGCGGCGCGTGCCGGCACGGCCGGGCGCGGCTTCTCGATCGTCGCGAGCGAGGTGCGCGGGCTGGCCGCGCGTTCGCAGGAACTGTCGAACAGCTATCGCGACAGCCTGAACCGCAACGATCTCGTGACGGCCGCGACGTTCCAGGACATTCAGGCCGGCGGCAAGATGATCACGGCCGCGCTCGCGACGGTCGAGACGCTGGCCGGGCAACTGCACGCGCGGATCGAAGGAGCGGCCCCGTGATCAGCGCGCAGGCGAGGGCCGGTTTCGAGCGGATCTTTTTCGATGCCGCGCGCACGCGGCTCGCGGCCGGCGGCGCGTGCGACATCCGGCCGGCCGCCGGGCACGCACACGACGCGCCCGATCGCATGCACGCGAAGCCGCGCTCGAAGCCGACGGTAGCCGAACATGTGGTCGTGCTGACGATCTCGGCGCTGCATTTCCGCCTGCTGCTTGCGCTGCGCTTCAGCGACGACGACGCGACGCGCCGCCATTTCGCCGGCGCGACGGCGGGCGCGAGCAGCCAGCGGCCGCTGACCGACGCGTTCATGGAAGTCGCGAACCTGTGTTGCGGCGCGATCAACCAGGCGCTGACCGCACCGTTCCCCGATCTCGGGATGTCGACGCCTTGCCTGCTGAGCGGCGTGAGCATCGACGCCATGCACGCGCTCTCGCCCGATTACGTGGCCGCGTACGACCTGACGCTCGACGGCGACGTGCGGGTCGGCGCGACGCTGTGCGTGTGCGCGAACGCGCCGGTCGATTTCCATGTGCCGGAAACCGCCACAGCGGAGAGCGGCGGCGAGCTCGAACTGTTCTGACCGACCATCAGGAATCCATCCGATGACCGAAGACCAACCCGTCAGCAAGGTACTCGTGCTCGACGACAGCCGCGTGCATGCCGACGCGATCAAGCGTTTCTGCGACGAGCACAATCTGGTCGGCCTGACCGTGCGGCGCAGCCGGCTCTTGAAGGTGCTGCGCTCGAACATCGATCTCGGCGCGATCCTGCTGGCCGAGGATTACGGCGGCTCGCCGGCCGAGAGTGCGATCATCGCGACGCAGATCGACGCGCTGCGGCCCGAGTTGCCGATCATCCTGCGCCGCGAATCGCTCGCGTCGCGCGACGGACTGCCCGATGCGCTCGCGCGTGTGGCGTGCGCGGCCTACGTCGCCGACGACATGACGCCGCTCGCGCGCGCGATCGACGAATACCTGTTCGGCCGCGACTACCCGAACGCGCTGGTGCGCGGCATCTCGGAGATCACCGAGGCGCGCATCGACGGCCTGTTCCCGGGCATGACGATCGAGCACGACACGCCGTGCATCGTGCGCGACCAGATCATCTTCGGCGAAGTGTTCAGCCTGATCGCGCTCGAAAGCGCGTGGTGCCGCGGCTACATGCTGCTGCAGACGAGCGAGCAGCCGCTGCTCGACATGCTCGGCGGCACGCGCGACAGCGGCCGCGCGCCGGATTTCCGCGACGTGAACAGCGTGCTCGGCGAACTGACCAACCTCGTGTGGGGCGCGTTCAAGAACCGCTATCTCGGCAACGCCGAGGCGCTGGCGCGCCATCCGGTGCAGGTGCCGCTCGTCGTCAATCACAAGCAGAAGTTCATCTCGTTCGGCGGCGACTGTCCGCAGCTCTGTTTCAAGTACCGGATGACCGATCCGGCTTCGGGGCGCTCGGTCCGTCTCGACCAGCGCTTCGTGTTCAGCCTGAGCTGGTCGCCGGAGGATTTCCGCGAATCGGTGCAGGACGTCGGGCCGATGGTCGAAGCGGGCGAACTCGAACTGTTTTGAATGTTGAAGTCGGCAACGACGAAAGGGGAATACGACATGGCAAAGATTCTGGTGGTGGACGATTCGGGCACGGTGCGCGACGAAGTGGCCGGCTTCCTGCGCGATCACGGGCTCGACGTCGCGACGGCCGTCGATGGCAAGGACGGGCTCGCGAAGCTCAAGGCGACGCCCGGCGTGCGCCTCGTGATCAGCGACGTGAACATGCCGAACATGGACGGCCTGACGATGGTCGAGAAGATTCGCGGCGAACTGGCGAACACGGCGGTCAACGTCGTGATGCTGACGACCGAAAGCAGCCCGGCGATGAAGGCGCGCGGCAAGGCCGCCGGCGTGAAGGGCTGGATCGTGAAGCCGTTCAAGGGCGATGCGGTGCTCGACGCGCTGAAGAAGCTCGCGGGCTGACGCGCCAGCGGGCCGTCGAACGGTTGCGCGCGCAATTTACAGCGCGCCGGGATGTCCGTATCCTGCCGGATGCCGAGGGCGGCGTGGCGGCGCATCATGCGCCGCCACGCCCGGCATTGACGAACATCAGGAACGGAACGAAACCGATGGCATCCGAATACGTGCGACCCGCTGTGCGGCACACGGAGACGCTGATCGCGAAGGGCGTCGTTTTTACCGTCGTGGGCACGTGCGTGCTGATCGGCGTCACGTTGCATGCGCAGTCGACGCGTGAATTCCTGCGCGCGTCGGTCGTCGTACCCGGGCGCGTTGTCAAGCTGAACGCAGGCCAGCATCATCCGGAGATCGCGTTCACGACGCTCGCGGGCGAGCAGGTCGAATATGCGCAGGGCGGCGAGGTCAGCGTGCAGGACGACGCGACGGTCGAGGTGCGCTATGCGCCGGACGCGCCGAGGATGACGGCGCGGCTCAATACGTTCGGCGCGATCTGGGGCGGCGTGCTGACAATCGGCGCGATGGGCGCGGTCTTTTTCGCCGTCGGCGTCGGTCAGTTGTGGTCGGGCGTGCGCGCGTGGCGCAGCGGGCGCAACCGGGTGCGCCCGCCCGCCGCGCACTGAAACACTTCACAGGACATTCCGGCATGACAATCCGCTTGATGCCGTGGCTCGTCGCGATCGGCGCCGCGTTCGCGGGCTGCGCCGCGCACGCGGCGGGCACCGCGCATTCGCTCGATCAGGTGCCCGGGAAATTCGATTCGCCTGACGCCCGCGCCGCGTATGCGCGCGACATGAGCGGCGCGCCGGAAGCGGACGGTTTCGGCGTTCACTTGCCGCCCGGCTTCACGAAGGAGGGGCTGGTGGCGCAGCTTGCGCCGGGCCAGCCGCTTGCGCGTGTCGTGCTGGCCGGCGCGAAACCGTGGCCGCAGCGTCCCGGCGCGTTCGTCGCGATCGTTTGCGTGGCGCCGACCGACGAGTCGGCGCGCGAGGCGCTGCGATTCCGTGCACCCACCGATTGCGAGGGCTTCGAGCGCCACGCCGAGGCCGATGACCAGAAGGAACTGGTCTGGCTGGGCGTGTTCGAGCGCGGCCCGGACGGCGTGCCGCGCCTCGTCGCGCGAACCGAACAGCCGCTCGACCAGGCCACCGACTGGAGCAACACGAATCTCGACAGTCCCGACTACCTCGAGGAGGCGAAGCCGTCGGGTGATCGCGTGCTACGTCCCGAGCGGTGGTCGCGGTTCGATCTCGCGCCGTATGCGCTGCGGGCGGGCGATGCCGCGTTCGGGGTGCGGGCGGGCTGGTCGATCGGTTATTCCGGCGGCGGTGCGTCGTTCGAGGCGTTGTACCTGTTCCGGATCGACGGCAAGACGCTGCGCGTCGTGTTCGCGCAGCCGATGATGTTCTACCGGGATATCGCAGGCGATTGGCATCGCAACGGCACGCGCGATCACGACATCACCGAAGGCAGCAATACGCTGAGCGTGCTGTCGACGTCGACGGATGGCTTCCGCGACCTGCAGTTGCGCGAGCGCGGCGGCAAATGGCGCCGGACGTTTCGCTGGTCCGCGGCGGACGGCGCGTATCAGCCGCGCTGACGCACCGGCCCTGGCGGTCCGCTATCGGCCCACGACCGGGCCCGCCGCCGCCGTCGCGAATTCGTCGGCGACGGCTTCGATCACCGCCCGTACATGCGGTCTTGTAGAGATCGGCATGGGCGACGAGCCACACGGTGAAATGATTGCATCGCCGCTCCATCAGGCGCACCAGTTCAGGCTCGGCGTCGGCGCGGAAGCACGGCGCGCAACGGCGCCGTTGACGGGCGAGCGGCATCGCACGTCGCGCGGTGGCCGACGGGCCGGCGTGCATGCGCATGCGGCGGCGCGGCTGGACGTCGTGCCGAATGTGGAGGACCATTTCCCCGATATGCCGCGAGCGGGCGGGCGCGATGGCCGCTCGTTCGCATCGCCCCTCAACCCTGCCGAACCCCGTCGAGCGGAACACCATGGAACCCATTCACGAGACAGCCGGGCCGGTCCTGCTGCGCGACGCGCGCGACGGCGTCGTCACGCTGCGCCTGAATCGCCCGCAGCAGTTCAACGCGTTGTCCGAAGCGATGCTTTCGGCCCTGCACGATGCGTTCGATACGCTTGCCGCCGATCCGCACGTGCGCTGCGTCGTGCTGGCCGCCGAAGGCAACGCATTCTGCGCGGGCCACGACTTGCGGCAGATGCGCGGCAAGCCCGAACTCGACTACTACCGCACGCTGTTCGCGCAGTGCAGCCGCGTGATGCTCGCGATGCGCGCATTGCCGGTGCCGGTGATCGCGCGCGTGCACGGCATCGCGACGGCGGCCGGCTGCCAGCTCGTCGCCGCGTGCGATCTCGCGATCGCGGCCGATACCGCGCGCTTCGCGGTGTCGGGCATCAACGTCGGGCTGTTCTGCTCGACGCCGGCCGTCGCGTTGAGCCGCAACGTCGCGGCCAAGCGCGCGTTCGACATGCTGGTGACCGGCCGCTTCGTCGATGCGGCGACGGCCGCCGCGTGGGGGCTCGTCAACGAAGCCGTGCCCGAGGACGCGCTCGATGCGGCCGTCGCGCGCAAGGTCGCGGAGATCGTCGCGAAGAGCCCGGCCGCGGTGCGATATGGCAAGCAGATGTTCTATCGTCAGCGCGAGCTGCCGCTCGACGAAGCGTATGCGTACGCGGGCGACGTGATGGCGCGCAACATGATGGAAGAGGATGCGGGCGAGGGCATCGACGCGTTTCTCGAGAAGCGCAAGCCGACGTGGCGTTCGTGATGCGTTGACGGAAGCGGACAGAGCGCGCGTCGGCGCCCGGCGTTGCGCAACGCGCAACGACGTACCGTGTCGTCGCCGGTGCGCGTGGGCGGTTCGCCGCAGAGCTGACGGGCCGCGTGAGGCGGCCGGCCAGCACGCGGCACGGCACGTGCGGCGACGCTGTCACGCATCGCAGCACCGCAGCACCGCCGGCCCGTCAGCGTCCGTAGCTGCCGGTCCGTAGCGCCGGCTGCACGCTCGTCGCCCCGGGCGGCACGATCACGACCGGCACGCGGCGCGCGAGCGCGCACATCAGCTCGTAGCCGATCGTGCCGCTGGCTTGCGCGACGTCATCCACCTTCACCTGGTCGCCCCACAGCTCGACGCTCGAGCCGATGCCCGCGTTCGGGCACGGCGTCAGGTCGACGGTCAGCATGTCCATCGATGCGCGGCCGACGACGCGCGTCATCACGCCGTCCACCGCGATCGGCGTGCCGGTCGGGGCATGGCGCGGATAGCCGTCCGCGTAGCCGCACGCGACGACGCCGATCCGCATCGCCCGATCGGCCGTGAAGCGGCGGCCGTAGCCGACGGTTTCCTCCGGCGCCAGCGTCTGCACGCCGATGATCCGGCTCGTCAGCGTCATCGCGGCCGTCAGCGGCGTGTCGGCGATATGCCGCGAGGCGCCCGTCGGCGAAGCGCCGTACAGAATCGTGCCGGGGCGCACCCAGTCGCGGTGCGCGCGCGGGTGCCACAGCACGGCCGCCGAATTCGACACCGAGCGCTCGCCCGGAATCCCGGCCGTGGTCGCGTCGAACTGGTCGAGCTGCCAGTCGACTTCGCCTTCGTCGGCGTTCGCGAAATGCATCATCAGCGTGATCTTGCCGATCGACGGCGCGCTCGCCGCGCGTTCCCACGCGGCGCGGAACGCGGCCGGCCGATAGCCGAGCCGGTTCATGCCGGAATTCATCTTGAGCTGGATGTCGATCGGCTGCCGCGGCTTCGCGGCGATCAGCAGGTCGAGCTGTTCGTCGCAGTGCACGGCGACCGTCAGCCGATGGTGATCGGCCAGCTCGACGTCGGCGGGCTCGAAGATCCCTTCGAGCAGCAGCACGGGCTTGTCCCAGCCGAGCTCGCGCACGCGCACGGCTTCGTCCAGATCGAGCAGCGCGATGCCGTCGGCGGCCGCGAGGCCCGGGTAGATCCGCTCGATGCCGTGGCCATACGCGTTGGCCTTGATCACGGCCCACACGCGCGATTGCGCGGCGGTGCGGCGGATGAAGTCGAGGTTGTGGCGGACGGCGTCGGGGCGGATATGGGCGACGATGGGACGGGGCATGGCAAGGGCTCGGGTCGGATGTCGTTCGGCGCACGGGGCGCGGAGTGAAACGGCAGGCCGGCGCGATCGCGCGCCCAGCCAGTGTTGAGCGCTATCTTATTGGTGTTAGACCAGTTTTAATTAACGTATTTGTCGATGATTTGGTGGAAATTCGGGTGCTGGGGCTCGCCGCGCACTGCCCACTTCGGCCTGGGCGGCCGAGTCTCCCGTCTAGAAAACCGGTGCGCGAACGGCACGGTGCAATGCTAAGCTCTCGGCGATCTTGTCATTGACCAATGTAATCATAACGGAGGAGACTTGGATGACGACGTCCCAGCTGTGCCTGTTCATCGTGGCGCTGTTGCCGTTCCCGATGACGTTTCTCGCCAAGGCCCGCAAGGGTTACGACAACCGTACGCCGCGCGATTACCTCGCGAAGCTCGAAGGCTGGCGCGCCCGCGCGCAGGCCGCGCATCAGAATTCATGGGAAGCGCTCGCGCTGTTCGCGGTCGCGCTGGTCGTGGCGTGGCACAACGGCGCGAACGTCCATCGCGTCGACCAGCTCGCGATCGCGTTCGTCGCGATCCGCATCGTGTATGCGCTGATGTACCTGTTGAACTGGGCGTCGCTGCGTTCGCTCGTGTGGTTCGGCGGGATGGCGTGCGTCGTCGCGCTGTTCTTCGCGACGCCGTAAGCGGCCGGTCATACGCAAACGCGCTGCCGGCGTTGCATGCGGCCCGTCAGGCCCCGCCCGCGCCCCGTGCGTGACTGTCGTTGGATGCGGGCGCAACGATCTTCGAGACGAACGGCGGCGCGTCCGCTTCGCTGCGCAGGAATGCGATCAACGGATCGAGCAGCCGGTGCCGCGTCGCCGGGTGGCGGCGCAGCACGAAGCGCCACGACGCGTCGCGCGCGAGGCCCGGCACCAGCGGCACCAGACGCCCGCTGCGCAGCTCGGGCTCGATCAGCGGCACGCGGCCGAGCGCGATGCCCGCGCCGCCGACGGCCGCGCCGATCACCTGGCTGAAACTGCTGTAACGGACGATCTTCGTCTCGAAGTCGTCCGGCAAGCCGAACTGCACGGCCCAGTTGCGCCAGTCGATCTCGGGGCTGTCCTCGTGCATTTCCTGCAGCAGCCGCGAGCGGCATACGTGCCCCGACGCGTACGGAAACAGCTCGGGGCTGCAGACCGGAAACACGGTTTCCCGCATTAGCACGTCGTCGTCGGCCCGCAGCCGGTGCGCCGGTACGTGCACGATCGCCAGATCGACGCTGCTGCGCGCGAAATCCGGCTCGTCGTCGAGCACGACCGCGTGCAGCGGGGTGTCGGGATGAAGCGACGAGAATTCCGCCAGCCGGCGCGCGAGCCACATCGACGAAAACGGTGCGTTGGCGGACACGGTGAGCCGTTGCGCGGCACCGCGAATCTCGCTGCACGCGTCGGTGAGACGCGACAGCGCATCGCTGACGGCCGGCAGCAGGCGTGCACCGGCCGGCGTGAGACCGATGCCGCCGAGCCCCGTGCTGCGTTCGAGCAGCCGCGCGCCGAGCGATTCCTCGAGCGAACGGATCTGGTGGCTGACCGCGCTGGTCGACACGTTCAGCTCGACCGCCGCGCGCGCGAACCCGCCGAGGCGGACGGCCGCCTCGAAAGCACGCAGTGCGCTGAGGGGAGGAAGGTGCGACATGCGGGGTATTGTAGTTGACTCAACACCCGTTGAAAAATCATCTTTTGCCGCGCGCGGGCGGCGCGGGTAGCCTCGATCCGGTCAACCAGAACGCAACCAAACACCGACCGGAGGGCTTCATGTATTTCGACCGACGACTATGGGCGATGATGGCGGGACTGCGCTGGCGGGTGGCGGCGGCCGTCGCGCTCGGGCTGCTCGCGATGGGTGTCGGCATCCTCCGCTTCGTGTTTCTCGGCCGCGTGCTGGCGCTGGTGTTTTCCGGCGCGCCGGCGCGCGGCATCGGCGAAGCCGTCGTTGCAACGGCGGCCTGCGTGCTGCTGCGCGCATGGCTCGATCATCGCCGCACGGTGCTCGCGCAGCATACGGCGGGCCGCGTGCAGGCGACGCTGCGCGCGCGGCTGTTCGACCGGATCGCCGCGCTCGGCCCCGCCTGGTTCAGCGGCGAACGCACGGGCGGCGTGATGCTCGCCGTCGTCGACGGCGTCGAGCAGTTGCAGACCTTCTTCGGCGTCTACCTGCCGCAGCTCGTGATCGCCGCGTGCGCGCCGCTCATGATCTTCGCGGTGCTCGCATGGTGGGACGTGCCGACGGCCGCGATCCTGCTCTTCGCGGCGCTCGTCACGCTCGCGTTGCCGCAGCTCGTGCATCGCGCCGACAAACGCGCGGCGCTCGCCCGTTCGGCCGCGTTCAAGGCGTTCGGCGAGGAATTTCTCGACGCGGTGCAGGGCCTGCCGACGCTGAAGGCGTTCGGGCAGAGCACCGCGTTCGGCGCGAAGCTGGCCGCGAAGGCGCGCGCGTTGTCGGACAGCACGTTCTGGGTGCTCGCGCTCGGCCTGCTGACACGGTTCTTCACGGATCTCGGCACCGGCCTCGGCGCGGCCGCGGCGATCGCGGTGGGCGCATGGCGCGTGCGGCACGGCGACATGAGCCTCGAAGCGCTGCTGATCGTGCTGATGGCCGGCAGCGAGATCTTCCGCCCGTTGCGCGACCTGCGCGCGGTGCTGCATCAGGGGATGATCGGTCAGTCGGCGGCGAATGCGATCCACGCGCTGCTCGACGCGGGCGGCGCCGCGCCTCGCGTCGATGCGCCGCGCGTAGCGGGCCTGCGGCCGGAGATCGCGTTCGACGACGTCAGTTTCGCGTATCCGGGGCGCCGCGCGGAGGCCCATGCGGCGCTGAGCTTCTCGGTACGCGCGGGCGAGACGGTCGCGATCGTCGGGCCGAGCGGAGCCGGCAAGTCGACCATCGTGCGCCTGCTGCTGCGCCAGCACGATGCGCAGGGCGGCGCGGTCCGGATCGGCGGCCACGACGTGCGCACGCTCGATGCCGATCAGGTGCGCGAGATGATCGCGGTCGTCGCGCAGGATGCGACGCTGTTCGATGGCAGCGTCGCCGACAACCTGCGGCTCGGCCGCCCCGACGCGAGCGACGCGGAGATGATCGCCGCCGCGCGCGCCGCCAACGCGCACGATTTCATCTCGGCGCTGCCCGATGGCTACGCGACGCGCATCGGCGAGCGCGGGCTCATGTTGTCGGGCGGTCAGCGCCAGCGCATCGCGATTGCCCGCGCGCTGCTGCGCGATGCGCCGATCCTGTTGCTCGATGAGGCGCTGTCGTCCGTCGATGCGGAAAACGAGGCGCTGATCCAGCAGGCGCTGGACCGGCTCACGCGCGGGCGCACGACGCTGGTGCTCGCGCACCGGCTGTCCAGCGTGATCGGCGCCGATCGCATCCTGGTGCTCGACCAGGGGCAGGTCGTCGACGAAGGCACGCACGCGGCGCTGATCGCACGCGACGGCCCGTATCGCCGCCTGATGGGGCCGCAACTGGAAGCGGTCGCCGAATCCGTCGGCGCGGCGACCCCGGCCGGCGCGACCGCGCGCGGGTCGTCGGGCCCGCAGGTGCGGCCGCTGAACGACGACGCGGCGACGATCGGCTGGCCGGAAACGTTGCGGACGCTGCTGCGCTTCGTGCGTCCATGGAAGGGCAAGGTGGTGCTCACCGTGCTGTTCGGGATCGGCCGCGTGCTCGCCTTCATCGGCGTCGGCGTGCTCGGCGCGCGGGTGGTCGGCGCGGTGCCGACCGGTCATGTCGGCACCGGGCTGGTTGCCGCGCTGCTCGTGATCGCGCCGGTCGCGGCCGTGCTGCACTGGCTCGAATCGTGGCTCGCGCACGACATGGCGTACCGGCTGCTCGCGGAAATGCGCATCGCATTGTTCGCGACGCTCGAGCGGCTCGCGCCGGCCGGGCTGCTGCGTCGCCGTTCCGGCGATCTCGTGTCGCTGGCGACGCAGGACGTCGAGACTGTCGAATATTTCTACGCGCATACGCTCGCGCCCGCGTTCGTCGCGGTGCTCGTGCCGGCCGGCGTGCTGGTGCTGCTCGCGTCGGTCGCATGGCCGCTCGCGCTCGTGCTGCTGCCGTTCCTGCTGTGGGCCGGGCTCGCGCCCGTGCTCGCCCGCCGCGACGTCGACCGGCTCGGCACCGGCGCGCGCGAAGCGCTCGGCCGGCTCGGCGCGCACCTGACCGAAACGATCCAGGGGCTCGCGGAACTGACCGCGTTCCAGGCGATCGCACGCCGGCGCGCCGCATTCGTGGCCGAGGCCGATGCGTATCGTCGGCAGCGCGCGAAGCTGCTCGACGATCTGTCGACGCAAAGCGCCGCGCTCGAAGTCGCGAGCGGGCTCGGCGGGCTGGCGGTCGCCGCGCTCGGCGCGTGGTTGTGCGCACGCGGCTGGTTCCCGCACGAGTCGTTGCCGCTGCTGGTGCTCGTCGCGGTGGCCGCGTTCATGCCGGTGGCCGAAATCGGTCAGGTCGCGCGCCAGCTTGCCGACACGATCGCGTCGACGCGCCGCTTGCGCGCGCTGGAGAAGGAGCCCGTGACGGTGACGGACGGCGCGCATGCGATGCCCGGGAATCCGGCGGTACGGTTCGACGCGGTGTCGTTCACGTATCCGGGCCGCGGCGTGCCCGCGATCGACCGCGTGAGCTTCGAGGTGCCGCCCGGCAGCACGGTCGCGCTGGTCGGTGCATCGGGTGCGGGCAAGTCGACCGTCGCGAGCCTGCTGCTGCGCTTCTGGGATCCGCAGCAGGGCCGCGTCACGCTCGGCGGCGTCGACCTGCGCGACCTGCGGCTCGACGATCTGCGGCAGCACATCGCGCTCGTCGCGCAGGATACCTATCTGTTCAACGACACGCTGGACGCGAACATCCGGCTCGCCGCGAACGATGCGTCCGACGCGGACGTGCGGCGCGCGATCGACCACGCGGCGCTCGGCGATTTCGTCGCGCGGTTGCCGGACGGGCTCGCGACGCGCGTCGGCGAGCGCGGCGTGCAGTTGTCGGGCGGCCAGCGCCAGCGTGTGGCGATCGCGCGCGCGTTCCTGAAGGATGCGCCGGTGCTGATCCTCGACGAGGCGACGTCGCACCTGGACACGATCAGCGAGCAGCAGATCCGCGCGGCGCTGGAGGACCTGATGACGCAGCGCACGTCGATCATCATCGCGCACCGGCTGTCGACCGTGCGTCATGCCGACCTGATCCTCGTGATGGAGCAGGGCGCCGTGATCGAGGCTGGCCGCCATGCGGAGCTGATGGCGCGGCAGGGCGCGTATGCGCGGCTCGTGTCGCATCAGGCGAGCGGGGTCGCGGCGTGACGGGGCAGCGAGCGCGGCTGCATCCGGTGTTGTCCGTACCCAGGTATTGACAACATATGTTGTGTGATTGTCTAATTCGTCATCGCGTGTTGCGCGATCGTGACGACGTGCGTCCCGGCATCGTTTGACGGGGCGCGCCAACCCGGCGCACGCTACCTGTCACCGGAGTGGACTCTTTTGCACGACATGCCGCTTTCCCTTTCGCCCGTCATCGCCGGCACGCCGTTCGACATCGGCGTGCGCCTCGGCGAGCTTGCCCGGCCGGTATTCGACGCGTACATGCGGCAGAGCCGTGCATGGCAGGCCGTGCGCGGCTGGCGCGGCCATCCGTTCGTCGCCGACGCGATCGACGAAGCCGCGCTGCTGCGCGTGCTCGGCGATCGTGCACCGGAAGGGCTGCCGATCTACCGCGACGGTCCGACCGATCGCGACGACGAGAACACGCTCGCGACCGCGGTGTTCGAGATTGACGACACCGCGATCGATTTCACCGTCCATCAACACGGCACGCAGCGCTTCGCGACGCGCATCGTGCCGTCCGCGCACGCGCCCAGCGCATCCTGATCCATGAGGCCACGCATGACGACCGTTTTCCATCGCGCCCCGCGCGCCACCTTGCCCGTCGCCGTCGCCGGGGACGGCATCGAGATCGTCGATTCGACCGGCAAACGCTATATCGATGCGTGCGGCGGCGCGGCCGTCTCGTGTCTCGGCCACAGCAACCCGCGCGTGATCGACGCGATCAAGCGGCAGGCGCAGCAATTGCCTTACGCGCATACGTCGTTCTTCACGACCGACGTGGCCGAGGAACTGGCCGACCGGCTCGTCGACGGCGCGCCGGCCGGGCTCGACCACGTGTATTTCGTGTCGGGCGGCTCCGAGGCGATCGAGGCCGCGCTGAAGCTCGCGCGCCAGTACTTCGTCGAGAAGGGCGAGCCGCGGCGCCGTCATTTCATCGCCCGGCGCCAGAGCTATCACGGCAACACGCTCGGCGCACTCGCGATCGGCGGCAATGCATGGCGGCGCGAGCCGTTCCTGCCGCTGCTGATCGACGCGCACCACGTGAGCCCGTGCTATGCGTACCGCGATCAGCAGGCCGGTGAAACGGAGGAAGCGTACGCGCAGCGCCTCGCGGACGAGCTCGAACGGAAGATCGTCGAGCTCGGCGCGGAAAACGTCGCGGCGTTCGTCGCGGAAACGGTGGTCGGCGCGACGGCCGGCGCGGTGCCGCCGGTGCGAACCTACCTGAAAAAGATTCGCGCGGTGTGCGACAAGTACGGCGTGCTGCTGATCCTCGACGAGATCATGTCGGGGATGGGGCGCACGGGTTACCTGTATGCATGCGACGAGGACGGGGTCGCGCCCGATCTGCTGACGATCGCGAAAGGGCTCGGCGCAGGCTACCAGCCGATCGGTGCGACGCTGGTGAGCGATCGTATTTACCGGACGATCGTCGACGGCTCGGGCTTCTTCCAGCACGGTCACACGTACATCGGCCACGCGACCGCCTGCGCGGCCGCGCTCGAAGTGCAGCGCGTGATCGCCGAGGAGAAGCTGCTTGACAACGTGAAGGCGCGCGGCGAGCAGTTGCGTGCGTCGTTGCGCGCGCATTACGGTGCGCATCCGCATGTCGGCGACGTGCGCGGCCGCGGGCTGTTCGTCGGCGTCGAGCTCGTGCGCGATCGCGACACCAAGGCGGCGTTCGATCCTGCGTTGAAGCTGCACGCGGCAGTCAAGCGGGAGGCGATGCAGCGCGGCTTGATGGTGTATCCGATGGGCGGCACGATCGACGGCGTGCATGGCGATCACATCCTCATCGCGCCGCCGTTCGTTTGCACCGCGCAGCAGATCGATACGATCGTCGAGCGGCTGTCCGGCGCGATCGGCGCGGCGCTCGCATCGGCCGCCGCGTGAACCCCGACCCCACTGCATTCTCATCATGACAGACAGACTGCCTCCTTTCGATCCCGCGTCGGCCACCGTCGAACAGAAGGCCGTGCTCGCCGATATCCTCAGCGGCCCGCGCGGCAACCTGAACGGGCCGTTCCTTGGCTGGATCGCGAGCCCCGAGCTGGCCCAGCACGCGCAGAAGCTCGGCGCGTTCTGCCGCTACCGCACGGGGTTGCCGCTGCGGCTGTCGGAGCTCGCGATTCTCGTGACGGCCGCGCGCTGGCGCTCGCAGGCCGAGTGGCACATCCATCATCCGATCGCGCTCGAGGCCGGCGTGCCGGCCGCGACGGCCGACGCGATCCGGCTCGGCGT
This sequence comes from Burkholderia anthinoferrum, assembly GCF_002925705.1. Taxonomy (NCBI): domain Bacteria; kingdom Pseudomonadati; phylum Pseudomonadota; class Betaproteobacteria; order Burkholderiales; family Burkholderiaceae; genus Burkholderia; species Burkholderia anthinoferrum. The sequence continues at coordinate 420,702 of NZ_LFZP01000052.1, read as the reverse complement.
CGCGCCCGCATTCGAATCGGACGACGACGCGCTGATCCACGCATTCGCCACCGAGCTGTACGACACGCGCCGTGTGAGCGATGCGACGTTCGCGCGTGCGCAGGCCCGCTTCGGCCACGAGACCGTGGTGAACCTCGTCGCGCTGCTCGGCTATTACGCGCTCGTCGCGATGACGCTCAACACGTTCGATATGCGCGCGGACGGACAAACTGATTTGCCGTTTCCGGAATAATCGCTGCCGGCGCGAGCGGCAGCAGCATGCCGCACGCGCGTCCGGATGGCCCGAAAAGCACGTACGCGCGGGCTTTTCGGCGTTTCGGCACGAATCGTTTCGCGACTTCGGCGTGTTGTAAGGCGTACACAGCACGACCTACCCGTCAGAGCAGGAAATTTTTCCCCTCCCTAGAATTTCGGCAAATAGCTTACGGGGGAAATATCGATGCGCTGGGTCCTGTTGATCGTGTTCATTGCGTGTGTCGTGTACACGCATCGGCGCGGCAAGGTTCGGCACCGGTTGTTCAGGCAACTATCCGACCACTCGACCTTTACCGCACCGCTGAACTGCTTTTCGTATGCGTTCTCGTCGGTGCCGACCACGCCGTTTCTCGATACGCGGCACTTTCCGGAGCTCGCGGTGCTGCAGCGCGAATGGCGCACGTTTCGCAGCGAAGCGCTCGCGTTGCGCGACGCGAGCCGGATCAAGGCGTCGGGCGAGTACAACGACATCGGTTTCAATTCGTTCTTTCGCCACGGCTGGAAGCGTTTCTACCTGAAGTGGTATGACGCGCCGCATCCGTCCGCGCAGGCATTGTGTCCGCGTTCGGTCGAGATCCTGTCGCGGATTCCGTCGATCAAGGCGGCGATGTTCGCGCAGTTGCCGCCGGGCGGGAAGCTCGGGCTGCATCGCGATCCGTATGCGGGCTCGCTGCGCTACCACCTCGGGCTCGATACGCCGAACGACGACGCGTGCCGGATCGTCGTCGACGGCGAATCGTATGCATGGCGCGACGGCGAGGCCGTGATGTTCGACGAGACGTACCTGCACTGGGCCGAAAACCGCACCGCGCACGATCGCGTGATCCTGTTCTGCGACATCGATCGCCCGATGAAATACCGTTGGGCGCAGCGCATCAACGATGCGTTCGGGCAACTGCTGATGCGCGCGGCCGCATCGCCGAACGAAACCGGCGATCGCACGGGCGGGCTCAATCGCGCGTTCAGGTACCTGTATGCGATTCGCCGTGCCGGCAAGCGCTTGAAGGCGTGGAATCGCACCGTGTACTACATCGTCAAGTGGCTGCTGTTCGGCGGGATCGCGGTCGCGATTTTCTGCATCTGACGGGCGACGGCGGGCGTTTCTTCCGTCTGACGATAGGGCGTACGGCAGGGCGCCGACGGCCTCGGCCGCGATCAATGCAACCAAATGTATTCGTCCGGGATCAACGGACGCTGGCCGCGTATGATGGCTTGTTCACGTGGATATGATCGGTGAGCAAGCATGACGAGTACCCGTAAGACCATGATGATCGCCGGCGGGCTCCTGGTCGCCGCGGCCGGCACCGCGTACGTGATGCTGCTGCGCGCGGACCACCGTGCGATCGAAGACGCCGGCATCGGCGACGCGGCCGCACCCGTTGCGTCGGCGCCCGCGGGCAACGATCACGCGGCGCAGGGCGCGATCGCGCCGCCCGCACCGGCTGCCGCGACGGCGCCGAAGCAGGCGGCTGCCGCCCCGTCGCCTCCCGAACCCACACCCGCGCCGGCTGCAACCGCGCGCGTCGGCGCCGCGCCCGCGCCGGTTCCGGCGATTCCGGTCGTCAGCGACAGGCCGCAACCGGTGACGAAGCCGGCCGCACCGCCGCCGAAAGTCAACGTCGTGACGGTCGATGCGCAGGATTCGACCCCCACGCCGGCTCCCGCACCGGCCGCCAAGCCCGCTCAGTCGGCGCAGTCGGCCGCACCCGCGCAGGTCACGCAGCGCGCGCCGCGCAAGCGCGACGGCCTCGAACGCCATGCGGCCGCCGCGCGGCCGGCCGCGACGAAATCCGAAACGCCGGAGACGGCCGCGCTCGTCAGGGAATCGGCGAAGCTCGATCCGTCGCTGCCGCCGCCGTCGACGTCATCGATGCAGTCGATGTCGGCGAGCACCGGTTCGTACCGGCAGGGCGGTTCGTCCTCCGGCGCGAATCCGGTGGCCGCCGCGATGACCGAGCAACTGGTCAGGCAGTCGAGCAGTTTCAAGGCGACGGCGCCTGCGCCGGCGGACGGCGGCTCGGCCGCAACCAAGTAACCGCGCGCGTTTTCGGCATAAAAAGGGCCCCGCACGCCGACCAAGGCATGCGGGGCCAAGAGAGACAAACCTTGATGTCGTCGGGCCGACGTGCGTCAGGCGGCGACCGCTTCTTCGGCCTTCGGCTGCGCGGTTGCGACGGGCGCCGCCACATCCTGCCGGATCAGGTGGTCGAACGCGCCGAGCGACGCCTTCGCGCCTTCGCCGACCGCGATCACGATCTGCTTGAACGGCACCGTCGTCACGTCGCCGGCCGCGAACACGCCCGGCACCGACGTCGCGCCGCGCGCATCGACGACGATCTCGCCGTGCTTCGACAGCTCGACCGTGCCTTTCAGCCATTCGGTGTTCGGCACGAGGCCGATCTGCACGAATACGCCTTCGAGATCGATGCGCTGCATGTCGCCCGAGCGCAGATCCTTGTAGACGAGGCCGTTCAGCTTGCTGCCGTCGCCGGTCAGCTCGGTCGTCTGCGCCTGCGTGACGATCGTCACGTTCGGCAGGCTGCGCAGCTTGCGTTGCAGTACTTCGTCCGCGCGCAGCTGCGCGCCGAATTCGATCAGCGTGACTTCCTTCACGATGCCGGCGAGGTCGATCGCCGCCTCGACGCCCGAGTTGCCGCCGCCGACCACCGCGACACGCTTGCCCTTGAACAGCGGGCCGTCGCAGTGCGGGCAGTACGCGACCCCGCGGTTGCGGTATTCGCGCTCGCCCGGCACGTTGATTTCGCGCCAGCGTGCGCCGGTCGCGAGGATGATCGTCTTCGCCTTCAGCACCGCGCCGTTCGCGAGACGGATCTGATGCACGTCGCCCGGAATCAGCGCGTCGGCGCGCTGCACGTCCATGATGTCGACGTCGTACTGCTTCACGTGCTGTTCGAGCGCGGTCGCAAACTTCGGCCCTTCGGTTTCCTGCACCGACACGAAGTTCTCGATCGCCATCGTGTCGAGCACCTGGCCGCCGAAACGCTCGGCGACCACACCCGTCACGATGCCCTTGCGTGCCGAGTAGATCGCCGCGGCGGCGCCCGCGGGGCCGCCGCCGACGATCAGCGTGTCGAACACCGGCTTGTTCTCGAGCGACTTCGCCGCGCGTTCGCCGGCGCCCGTATCGAGCTTCGCGAGGATTTCCTTCACGCTGCTGCGGCCCTGGCCGAACGACGCACCGTTCAGGAACATCGTCGGCACGGCCATGATCTGGCGCGACTCGACTTCATCCTGGAACAGCGCGCCGTCGATCGCGACGTGGCGGATACGCGGGTTGATCAGCGACATCACGTTCAGCGCCTGCACGACTTCCGGGCAGTTCTGGCACGACAGCGAGAAATACGTTTCGAATGCGTAGTCGCCGTCGAGCGCGCGAATCTGTTCGATCACGTCGTCGTCGAGCTTGATCGGATGGCCGCCCGTTTGCAGCAACGCGAGCACGAGCGACGTGAATTCATGGCCCATCGGGATGCCGGCGAAGCGGATGCCGGCCGGCTTGCCGGGTTCGCCGATCGAGAACGACGGCTTGCGCTCGGCGTCGTCGCGGCGTTCGGTCACGGTCACGCGATCCGTCAGCGACGCAATCTCGTTCAGCAGCGCCAGCAGTTCCTGCGATTTCGCGCTGTCGTCGAGCGAGGCGACGAGTTCGATCGGGCGCGTGATCTTTTCGAGGTACGCTTTCAGTTGATTCTTGAGATTGGCGTCGAGCATGGCGTTTCGGATTCCGTATTGATTATGCTGGTCGGGCACGTCGTGCCGGAGGAGAGGGCGGGCCGCGCGATGCAGTGCCCGCCGTCGCGCGCCTCGGGCGAGGCGCGCGGAGCGATCGTCAGATCTTGCCGATCAGGTCGAGCGACGGGGTCAGCGTTTCCGCACCCGGCGTCCACTTGGCCGGGCACACTTCACCCGGGTGCGCCGCGATGTATTGCGCGGCTTGCACCTTGCGCAGCAGTTCGCCTGCGTCGCGGCCGATGCCGTTGTCGTGGATTTCGCACAGCTTGATCTCGCCTTCCGGGTTGATCACGAACGTGCCACGCAGCGCCATCCCTTCTTCCTCGATCAGCACGTCGAAGTTGCGCGACAGCGTGAGCGTCGGGTCGCCGACCAGCGGGTACTTGATCTTGGCGATCGTGTCCGACGTGTCGTGCCATGCCTTGTGCGTGAAGTGCGTGTCGGTCGACACGCCGTAGATTTCGACACCCAGCTTCTGGAATTCCGCGTAACGGTCGGCGAGGTCGCCCAGCTCGGTCGGGCAGACGAACGTGAAGTCGGCCGGGTAGAACACGACGACGGACCATTTGCCCTTGAAGTTCTCTTCCGAGACGGGCACGAATTCGCCGTTGTGGTAAGCGGTTGCCTTGAACGGCTTGATTTGGGTGTTGATGATCGGCATCTGGGTAATTCCTTTTCGTCAGTGGTGAGTGGAGTGTTGCCAGTATCCGGGTTCACCCTGTGTTTGTGAAATTGCTTGTTTCAATCCGGGGCATCGGGATTTTCTATCTGCTTCCGGCCCTTGATTGGGTGGGGAGGGGAGGGCGTTGATGCGGGCGCCCGCTCGGCATGAGGCGGGGTCGGGGGACGTGCTGGGAAGGCGTATGCGCTGGGCGTACGCCGGCTTAGATCTGATACGGCACGCGAACGCCGGGTTCGGAGGCGGGAAAGTCCTTCGTGTTGCGCGATACGAGCAGCAGACCGTTCACTTGCGCCGATGCCCACACGATCGCGTCGGGCAGGCGTATCCGGCGGTCCTTGCGAATCGTCACCGCGCGATTTGCAACCGTGCTGTCGAGTGCGATGACGTCGAACGACGAGAGCCATGCACGGATGGGTGCCTCGTCCCTTGCGGACGCCCCGACGAGGACTTCCATCCACGTGATCATGCTGATTGCGCGATAGTCGTAGCGGCCTAACTCCGCACGGGCGGATTCCACGCCGCCCAGATAATCGATCAGGATGTTGGTGTCGAAAAGGGCTTTTACCATTCCGAGCGCAATTCCTCTTGATAGGCGAGCCCATCGATCGTGCGATCTTTCCAGAGACCGAAGACGTCGTCGGCAAGCCGGGGCTTGTTCAGGGCAATGTAGGCGTCGATCGCGTCACGAATGATGGCGGCGCGGGGACGGTGTTGAGTCTCGACGATGACGGCCAACGCGTCTAGTTGGCCATCCGTCAGATCGACCAGAATCCGACCCATGGTAACCTCCGATATATGATATGCATATCATATATGCAGACTTAAAAGTATGCAAGGCCCCGGCAGGACGACGCTGCAAGGAGCCCCCGCTCAAATCCCCGCCATCTTCCTCAACCATTCCGCCAGCCGCCGCGCCCCGTCCGGCATGTCCGCGTCCTCGCGCGTGCACAGGTAGTAGTCGCGCCCGTCGTCGAGCGCGTGATCGAACAGTTGCACGAGTTCGCCGTTCGCCAGTTCGCGCTGGACCAGCGGCGCGCGCAGCAGCGCGGCGCCGAGGTCGGCGCGCGCCGCGCTCAGCGTGAGCTGGCCGTCCTCGAACATCGGCCCCACCGCATGCGACACGTGCCGCACGCCGGCGCCCTGCAGCCAGTTGACCCACGTGCTGCGATCCTCGTCGTGCACGAGCGGCGCGCGCGCGAGATCGGCCGGCGTGCGGAACGGCCCGTGACGCTTCAGGAACGACGGGCTGCACATCGGCACCATCGCGCCCGGCAGCAGCCGCTCGCAGCGGTAGCCGGGCCAGTCGCCGGTGCCGAAGCGGATCGACAGGTCCGATGCATCGCTTCGGTAGTTGCGGTGATGCGCGTACAGCACCGTGACGTCGACATCGGTGTTGTCGGCCAGGAACGCATGCAGCCGGGGAATGAACCAGCCGATGCCGAGCAGCGGAATCAGGCTGACGGTGATCTGGCGCAGCGACGAACGGTCGCGCACGAAGCGCGTCGCGCTGCGCAGCACCGAGAAGGCCGCGCTGATCGACCGGTAGTAGTCGCGCCCCTCGTCGGTGAGCGCGAGCAGCCGGCCTTCGCGCACCGTCAGCGGCGTCTGGATGAACGCTTCGAGCAGTTGCAGCTGATGGCTGACCGCCGACGGCGTGATGTCGAGTTCGCCCGCCGCCGCGGTGACGGAGCCCAGACGCGCGAACGCTTCGAACGCACGCACCGCGCGCAGCGGCGGATCGTGCGGCAATTGTTCGATATTTTTCATGTATCGAATTTTATCGAAAAATCAGGGTAAGCGACAACACAAAAATATGCTGTATTTACATGGGTATACAGTAATGTGTCGGGAATGGTATAAGCATCCAACAATTGGGTATTTGGGGTTTGGTGGTTGAATATTTAATATTTTTCATGTTTATGATTCGATTCACCGATCCCTCACACATGAAAATCGCTTTCCTCTCCGCCAGTCTCGCCTTCTCCGCGGCCGCCCTCGTCGCCGCCGTTCCCGCGTTCGCGCAGTCCGCTCCGCAGACGGTCCTGATCGGCCTCGCCGCGCCGCTCACCGGCCCGTCCGCGCGGATCGGCAAGGATCTGCAGAACGGCGCGCAACTCGCGATCGACGACGCGAACGCCAAGCATCCAACCATCGGCGGCAAGCCGGTCGTCTACAAGCTCGTCGCGGCCGACGACCAGTCCGATCCGCGCACGGCCGTCGCGGTCGCGCAGCAACTCGTCGACCAGCACGTGATCGGCGTCGTCGGTCACTGGAACACGGGCTGCAGCGTGCCGGCGTCGCGCGTGTACCGCGATGCGGGCATTCCGCAGATCGCGCCGGCCTCCACCGGCCATCAATACACGCAGCAGGGCTACGCGACGGCGTTGCGCATCATGGGTCACGACGATGCGGGCGGCCGCTTCACCGGTGCGTACGCGGTGAAGACGCTGAAGGCCACGCGCATCGCGGTGATCGACGATCGCACGTCGTTCGGCGCGGGGCTGGCCGACCAGTTCATCCAGGGCGTGCAGGCGAACGGCGGCACGATCGTCGATCGCCAGTACGTGAACGACAAGACCACCGATTTCAGCGGCGTGCTGACCGCGATCAAGGGCAAGCGCGCGGATCTCGTGTTCTTCGGCGGCCTCGACGCGCAGGCCGCGCCGATCGCGCGCCGGATGCGCCAGCTCGGCGTGAACGCGCCGCTGCTCGGCGCGGGCGGCTTCGTGAGCCAGACCTTCCTGTCGCTCGCCGGCAAGGACGGCGACGGCGTGACGGCGCTCGAGCCGGGCCTGCCGCTCGACCGGATGCCGGGCGGCAAGACGTTCGATGCGCAATACCAGGCGCGCTATCACGCGCCGATCGAACTGCATGCGCCGTTCGCGTACGACGCGGCCGCCACGCTGATCGCGGCCGCGCAGAAGGCCGGCACGACCCAGCCGGCGAAGCTCGTCGCGGCCGTTCGCGCGATCGACCGGCCCGGCGTGACGGGGCGCATCGCATTCGACGCCGAAGGCAACCTGAAGGACCCGGCCTTCACGATCTACCAGGTGCGCGGCGGCAAGTGGGCCGTCGTCGACGTGCTCGGCGGCTCGCGTACCGCCGTCAAGTAACGATAAAACGACCAGGACGATCCCCATGACCGAAGCGAACCCGACATCCGCCGCCGCACCCGAGGACACACGCCTCGGGATTCTCGCGCGGCGCCGCATCGAAGCGGAAATCATCAAGCCGATCTACGAGATCATGAAGCGCGAGTTCGGCGCCGAGCGCGCGCAGGCCGTGATCGCCGAAGCCGTGCGCGGCGCGGCCGTCGATGCGGGCCGTACGTTCGCCGCGCAGGAGCCGGACGGCCCGAGCGTGAAGTCGTTCATCGCGCTGCAGGTGCTGTGGGAGAAGGACGATGCGCTCGACGTCGAGGTGCGGCGCGCGGACGACGCGCACTACGACTACGACGTGCATCGCTGCAGCTACGCCGAGATGTATCACGCGATGGGGCTTGGCGAGATCGGGCACCTGCTGAGCTGCGCGCGCGACAGCTATTTCATCCAGGGCTATGCGCCGGACATCGCGCTCACGCGCACGAGCACGATCATGCAGGGCGGCAAGCGCTGCGATTTCCGCTATGCGCTGCAACGCGCGCCGGAGCACGGCGATGCATGACGCTACCGTGACCATGCCGCGCGTCGACGGCGACCGTCTGTGGGCGTCGCTCGAACGGATGGCGCAGAACGGTGCGACGCCGAAGGGCGGCGTCTGCCGTCTCGCGCTGACCGATCTCGACCGTGAGTCGCGCGACCTGTTCGTGCAGTGGGCGCGCGACGCCGGCTGCACGGTGCGCGTCGATCGGATGGGCAACGTGTTCGCGCGCCGCGCGGGCCGCAATCCGGGCGCCGCACCCGTGATGACGGGCTCGCACGCCGATTCGCAGCCGACCGGCGGCCGCTACGACGGCATCTACGGCGTGCTCGGCGGGCTCGAAGTCGTGCGCGCGCTGAACGATGCGGGCATCGAGACCGAACGCCCGATCGACGTCGTGATCTGGACCAACGAGGAAGGCTCGCGCTTCGCGCCGGCGATGGTATCGGCCGGCGTGTTCTCGGGCGTCTACACGCTCGAATACGGGCTGTCGCGCACCGACGGCGCGGGCCGGACGATCGGCGAGGAGCTCGAACGGATCGGCTACGCGGGTGCGGAGCCGGTCGGCGGCTATCCGGTGCACGCCGCGTACGAACTGCATATCGAGCAGGGCGCGATTCTCGAACGGGCCGGCAAGACGATCGGCGTCGTGACGGCCGGGCAGGGGCAGCGCTGGTACGAGGTGACGCTGACCGGGGTCGATGCGCACGCCGGTACGACGCCAATGGAGTTTCGTCGCGACGCGCTGGTGGGCGCCGCGCGGATGATCTCGTTCGTCGACGAGCTCGGCCGCCGTTACGCACCGGATGCGCGCGCAACGGTCGGGATGATCGAGGCGCGGCCGAATTCGCGCAATACGGTGCCGGGCGGCTGTTTTTTCACGGTGGAATTCCGGCATCCCGACGATGCGGTCCTCGACGAACTGGACGCGGCGCTGCGCGCGGAGCTCGCGCGCGTGGCCGACGAAACCGGCCTCGGCGCGCGGATCGAGCAGATTTTCACGTATGCGCCGGTGCCGTTCGCGCCACGCTGTATCGACACGGTGCGCGACGCGGCCCGCGCGCTCGGGTTGTCGCACATGGACATCGTGTCCGGTGCGGGACACGACGCGTGCTATGTCGCGCGTGTCGCGCCGACCGGGATGATCTTCGTGCCGTGTGTGGACGGGCTGAGCCACAACGAGGCGGAAGCGATTACGCCGGAATGGGCGACGGCGGGCGCCGACGTGCTGTTGCGCGCGGTGTTGCAGAGTGCGCAGGAAGCGTAAGCGCGACGCGTGCGGCCGGGCTGCGGAGCGCTCGCGTTACTTCCCCGCCTTGCGCCGCGCCATATACGCGAGATACGCGACGATCTGGTCGAGTTCGCGGTCGCTCAACTGTTCGGGCGGAAACGCCGGCATGCTGCGGCCCGGCCAGTCGCGTACCGACGCCGGGTTGCGGATGTAGCGGCGCAGCGCGGCGGGCTGGAAATAGTCGACCGGATTCATCGGCGTGTTCAGGTCGGGGCCGGCGCGGCTGCTGCCCGCGCCGTCGATGCGATGACACGCGAGACATTGCGTGACGAACAGCCGCTGGCCCGCGCGGGCCGGATCGTTCGCGGGCAACGCGGCATCGACCGCGAGCGACGGCCAGCGCGCGAGCGGCGACGATTCGATCGTGATGCGCACGATCTGGTACGGCCACTGCTCGCCGCGCACCGACGGCGCGTCCGGCCCGAGCCAGACGAGATAGAACGGCCCCGCGCCGACCTGCTTGCCGGGCAGCTTCGGCCACGGATGGGCCGGATCCTCGATCGCGAGCCACGGGACCGCGCCGGCCGGCGCGCGGCGGCGCACGAGATCGAGCGGCAATTGCGCGGCGAAACCGTCGGCCGCGCGCGTTTCGAGCACGCCGTCGGCCGGCAGCGGCGTGTCGCCGAGCAGCGCGGCGAACGGCACCGCGCGGAACGTCATCGGCCGGCCGTATGCGATGTCGCGCGGCACGTGGATGTCGGTCGCGTCCGGACGCGCGAGCAGCGCCTGGCGGGTGAGGGCGCGGGCCGTGCCGTCGGTGTCGAGTTCGAGCGTGGACTGAGCCGACGCGCGTTGCCCGAGCAGGCAGACGGTCAGCAGCACGAGCGAAAACCACTGGCGCTTCAGCATTCGTTCTCCGGGAAGGGGCGTTCCGGCGGCGGCAGGCGGGCCGCCGCGGTCGATGGAAGGAATCGGGCGACAGTCTATCCGGTACGGGCGGCGCTGGCGAATTCGGCGCGCAAGGGCATGGCCGTCATGACCGGACCGGCCCGCGGCAGGGCTCGACCAACGGGGCGCCGAGTGGGCGAGGTGTCGTCATAGCGGTTCGGACCGCGGAGGACAAACGCTCACGGTGGCGATATGCGGTCTACCCGCGTTCACGACATTGCGTGACCGGCCATCGTCGTCAATGACTCGAACAAGCCGCTTCGCTCTTCGGCATGGGTGTGCGTTGCGCCGGTTCGAAATCGGCTTCACGCAGTCCCGACGGCGTCAGCGACACGAAATGCATCGCCGTGCCGCGCGCCGGGAAACCGGCGATGCCGGTCGAGCCCCACGGAATCGGCGAACGCTGCACGCCGCTCACCGCGATATCCGCCGGCGCAAGCGCGAGCGTCAGCAGCCGCCCGTCGCGGGTCGGCACATACGCGTGCGTGCCGGCGACACCGAGGTCTGATTCGCGCACCGACGCCGGCAGGCAATCGAGCGTCGCCGTGCGGCGGCCGTCCGGCGCGATCAGCATCGCGACGCCGCGATCGTCCGCCGTCGTCGTGACGACGATGAAACGGTCGATCTCCGGCACATAGGCGGCCGAATACACGTAGTACTGGATCGCGTCGTTCAGCGATCCGAGTTTTTCCAGCTTCGCGGTGACGGGGTCGAACATCGCGTATTCGAGCGTCGCGTCCGTGCTGCCTTCGATGAACTTCTGCCACACGAGCAGCGCGTTGCGCGGCGAGCCCGCGATCACGGGCCACCACTCGCGGCGGCGCGGCGCGACCGCGACATGGTTCAGTACGCGCCCCGCCGCATCGTAGGTTTTCAGGTAGACACCGTTGCCGCTGCCGAGGTTGTCGACCCCGCCGCCGTTGACCCAGTCGGCCGAATAGAACACGACGAAGCGGTCGCCGGCCGTCGCGACATGCCCCGAATGGCCGCCCGATTCGACGTCGTTCGGGTAGGGCTTGACCGGTTTCAGGTCGCGGCGGTAGACGCCGTAGCGCTGGCTGACTTCCTGCGGCGCGTTCCAGCCGTCCTCGAACGTGACGAAGATGTCGCCGCGCGCGTTCTGCGCGATCGACACGGGTTCCTGCGCCTCGGGGCGGCTGATGAACGTGCGCACGTGCAGCACGCGCGTCCCGCCGGGCAGCCATTCGCCGACGTACACGTCATGCGGCCAGTTGCCGCCGCGCCGCGCGCCGCGCGGCACGATGCCCGAGCTGCTGAAGAACACCCAGCGTTTGCCGTCGCCGGCGTCGGCCACGCCGATTCCGTGCATGAAGCGCCGCGGGTCGCCGCTGTCCTGCGGCGACGGGGCGGTCGACACCGTGACCGTATGCACGACCGGCGCGCCGGCGAAGGCCGGCGGCGACGCCGTGCCGATGCCGCCCGCGCCGCAAAGGGCAATTGCGGCCAGCCGCACGACGGCCTGTACCGGGCGCGTTCGCCGCATCATTCGACGGTTACCGATTTCGCGAGGTTGCGCGGCTTGTCGACGTCGGCGCCGCGCGCGCAGCCGACGTGATACGCGAGCAGTTGCAACGGAATCACGTTGACGATCGGCGACAGCAGGTCGCCCGATTCGCGCACGCGGATCAGGTGCGTGTCGCGGTCGGCGTCGATCTCGAGCTGACTGCCGGCCAGCACGTAAAGCCGGCCGCCGCGTGCACGCACCTCGGCCATGTTGGACTTCAGCTTCTGGAACAGGCGGTCGTCCGGCGCGATCGTGACGACCGGCATCGCGCTCGTGACGAGCGCGAGCGGCCCGTGCTTCAGCTCGCCGGCCGCATAGCCTTCCGCGTGGATGTACGACACTTCCTTCAGCTTCAGGGCGCCTTCCAGTGCGATCGGGAAATGGATGCCGCGGCCGAGGAACAGCGCGTTCTCGGTGCGCGCGAACTTCGTGGCCCAGCCCATGATCTGCGTTTCCAGCGCGAGCGCGTGGCCGATGCGCCCGGGCAGCGCGCGCAACTGCTTCAGGTGCGTCGCGACTTGCGCGGCATCGAGCCGGCCGCGTAGTTGCGCGAGCGTCAGCGTCAGCAAGAACAGCGCGACGAGCTGCGTGGTGAACGCCTTGGTCGACGCGACGCCGAGTTCGGCGCCGGCCCGCGTCAGGAACCGCAGTGGCGCGTTGCGCGCGATCGTGCTGGTCGCGACGTTGCAGATCGCCATCGACAAATCCTGGCCCATCGTGCGCGCCTGCTCGATCGCGCCGATGGTGTCGGCCGTTTCGCCCGACTGCGAGATGCCGACGACAAGCGTGCGCGGATCGGCCACCGTGTCGCGGTAGCGGTATTCGCTGGCGATCTCGACCTGGGCCGGCACGCCCGCGATGCTTTCGAGCCAGTACTTCGCCGTGAGGCCCGCGTAGTAGCTGGTGCCGCAGCCGAGCAGCAGCACGCTTCTGACTCGCGACAGCAGCCCGCGCGTGCCTTCCGTCGCGTCGAACAGCGCCGGCGAGATCGTGTCGATGCCGTCGAGCGTGCTGTCGATCGCCTTCGGTTGCTCGAAGATTTCCTTCTGCATGAAGTGCTGGTACGGGCCGAGCGCGGCATCGTCCGCGCGCGCCTTCACTTCGCACAACGGGCGCCGTGCTTCCTGCCCGCCCGCATCGACCACGGCGATGCGATCCGGCGTGATCAGCGCGACGTCGCCGTCCTCCAGGTACACGAAGCGGTCGGTCAGGTCGCCGAGCGCCGCGCAGTCGGACGCGAGGTAGTTCTGCTCGGCGCCGATGCCGATCACGAGCGGCGAGCCGGCGCGCGCGGCGACGAGGCGCTGCGGCTCGCGCGCGCCGAGCACCGCGATCGCGTACGCGCCGTGCAGCCGTTTGACCGCGCGCACCACCGCGTCGAACAGGTCGTCGCGATAGAGGCTGTGGATCAGGTGCGCGATGACCTCGGTGTCGGTCTGCCCGCGAAACGTATAGCCGAGTTGCTTCAGTTCGGCGCGCAGCGTGTCGTGGTTCTCGATGATCCCGTTGTGCACGACGGCGATCGTGTCGCCCGACATGATCGGATGCGCGTTCATTTCAGACGGCGCGCCATGTGTCGCCCAGCGCGTATGCGCGATGCAGGTCTGCGCTTCGAGGCCGAGCGTCAGCACACGGTCCTGCAGGTCCGTCACGCGTCGCAGCGTGCGTTCGCTGCGCAGGCGGCCGTCGCCCTGAACGGCGATGCCGCACGAATCGTAGCCGCGATATTCGAGCCGGCTCAGTGCATTGACCAGTTGCGGCACCTGATTGTTCAGGCCGCTTGCTCCGACGATTCCGCACATGATTCACCTCGTCTCCAGGAAGTTTTCTGGCTGGCGCGCGATGCGCGGCAGCACGATGTCAGGAGCGGTGCCGCGTCGCACGGCAGGCGTCGCGCGCGGCGCGGCACGTCTCCGGCGATCTATTCGCGGGGCTGCGGCCCGGCATGGGCAACCCATTCGATGCCCGAAATCGACCCGTTCGCATCGTGCGACGCGACGAGAATGCGCGTCGTGCGGCGCGCGCCGCGCCGGCGCTCGCTCGCGAACGCGGTCGGCGGCACGGAGCGCACCTTCACGCTGGCCGAGCGTCGCACCATCTTCGACACGCGCAGGCGATAGGCGAATGGATGCACGACGCGTCCCGCGATCAGCCACATGACGATCGTGCCGGCGATCAGCGCGATGCTCGTCACGTAGAACACGATCTGCTCGATCGGCATCTCGGCCTCGTTGAACGGCAGCAGGTAGCGGTACGTATAGATGCAGATCGATGCCCATACACCGCCGACCAGCGCGGGCCGCACGAGGCGGAACCATGCGACGAGCACGGGCCCGACGATGCCGCCGCGTTCGGCGATCATGTCGCGCGGGGCGCGCAGGGAAAGGTCAATAATCGGCGCGTTCTTCATGTTGAATGCCTCGGTCGGGACTGACCCAGACGGCGCGCTTGCCGCGGCCCCGCAGTACGACGGCGGGCAGGGCGACGACGGTGGTGATCATGCTGATCAGCCAGAACGCGACGGGGTACCAGATGGTGTCAAGGAAGTACATCAGGAGTTTTTCGTCGTAACGACGATCGATCATGCTGCCGATGATCAGCTGCAGGATGCAGGTCGCGACCAGCAGCATCCCGTGCCAGTGCGGCACCACGGACACATGCCAGTTCGGCGGAAGCGGGTAGACGACGTCGATCAGCGCGAGCAGCAGGATGAACGACATCGAGTACGCCCACGCGATGCCGATCAGGTACTCGACGAACAGCGGCCACATCATCATCTGCGTGGGCCGCATCAGCGTGCCCGCGTACTTGAGCAGCACCTGGATGCCGCCCTTGGACCAGCGCAGCCGCTGCCGGTAGAGCCCCTTGAGCGTCTCGGGCATCAGGATCCAGCTGAGCGCGTGCGGCTCGTACACGACGCGCCAGTCGCGGCACTGCAGCTTCCAGCTGATGTCGATGTCCTCGGTGAGCATGTCCGAGCTCCAGTAGCCGACGTCGGCGAGCGCGGTCTTGCGGAACATCGTGATCACGCCCGATACCGTGAAGATGCGGCCGTACACCTGCTGCGTGCGCTTGATCAGCCCGACGATCGACGAGAATTCGCCGACCTGCATGCGGCCGAGCAGCGACGTGCGCGTGCGGATGCGCGGGTTGCCGGTCACCGCGCCCACGCCCGGGTCGGTCAGGAAATGTTCGAGCATCCAGCCGATCGCGTCGTGCGCGAGCAGCGCGTCGCCGTCGATACAGAGCAGGTATTCCGCGTTGGATACCGCGGCCGCGGTCGTGAGCCCGACCGCCTTGCCTTCGTTGCGCGCGTGATGGATCACGAGCAGCCGCGGGATCTCGACGGCCAGCTCGTTGAGGATCTCGCCGGTGCGATCCTTGCTGCCGTCGTTGACCGCGATGATGTCGTAGTTCGGATACAGCATCCCGTTCAGATGGGCGATCACGCTGCGCGCGTTCGCGGCTTCGTTGAAGCAGGGCACGACGATCGACACCTTCGGGATGCCGCTCGACGCGATCGTGCGTGTCGACAGCTCGCGGCCTTCCTCGAGCAGGAAGTAGTGCACGACGCCGCCGATCATCCACAGATACGACATGAAGAACGGATAGTAGAAGACGAAATCCTGCAGGCGCTGGATCAGGCTATGGGAGGTCATGGCGTCTTGGTTCCCCGCGATTGCTGCATCTGCATCAGCGCGTTGATGGAGGTTGGGTCGAGGCGCGACTTCAGCGACATCACGTCGCGCATCGCGTCGAGCTCCGGCTGGCCGGTCAGGAAGTTGTCGGGGTAGTAGCCGAAATTCACGGCGCCCTTGCTGCGCAGCCGCCGCATCTGCGCGAGCAGCGTGCTGGCCGGCACCGCCTTCTGCCCGTGCCAGTCGTACGACTGCAGTTCGAACACGGTGCGCTGCAGCCCGCGCTGCTTCGCGCGCACCGCCTTCACGAGCTGGTCGAGCCAGCCTTCCGGGTCCTTCGCCTGTTCCATGTACGGCATCGCCATCAGCGCGACGTAGTCGTAGGCGGCGATGAAATCGTCGTAGTTCTGCGCATACCACGCTTCCGATTCGGGCTTGAGCACCGGCATCGCGAAGATGTTGCGCGCGGTCAGCACGTCGCCGGCGTTCTGGTGGGCCAGCACGATCTGTTCGAGCTGCCGGGTCATGTCGATCAGGTAGCGCGTCTTCTGGCGCGTCCAGCGCTTCATCAGGTCGGGGTTCTCGCGGATCTTGCCGACGTCGGCCGGCAGCCCCCATTGCGAATAGGTGCGCAGCGCATGCCGGCCCGCATCCTCGTAGTCGTCGAGCACGGCGTCGTCGCCGAACAGGATGCCGCTGAACGACGCGTGCTTGCTGAGATCCTCGTAGACCTGCTGGATCATCAGCCGCGAATCGGGATCGAACGGGCTCAGCCGGAACACGCGCGCGCCGTTCTCGCGGGCCGGCGCGCCGCCGTAGGCGCTGACGGCTTCGAGCGCGCGGAGCTTGTCGGCCGGCGGCCGGAACGCGAGCACCGGCATCCACGCGTATACCTGCACGTTGGACCGCGTGTTGAGCTGCCACGCGGCACGCGAGAACAGGTCGGAACGCATCGGCAGATGCCGGTTCGGGAAATACACCGCTTCGGCCACGCCCGTGCCCTTCGGGTCCGCATACGCCTGCAGGTACACCGATTTCGGCTGCATCCGGTAGATGCGCTCGATCAGCTTGCCGAGATTCGCTTCCTGCCGCGCGGGATCGGGGTCGTAGACCTGGTCGAGATCGACCTGCACGGTACGCTCGGGCATGTCGACGTCGCCGCGGTTCGACGCCGGCTCGCGCATCGAGCGCTCGAACCCGCCGATATCGACGTCGTACATCATCAGGATTCGTCTGAGCCGGTCGAGCGGCACGTCCGGCGTATTCGGGCCGGCATCGAGGCTGAACTGGATGTCCATGCCGAGCGATGTCGAGATCTGGCGCACGGGCTGGTTTTCCGCGCCGTACGGCCACACCATCGAGCGCGCGACGATGCCGGTGCGCTCGCGGATCTGCCGCACGCAAGTCTGCAGGTCGTCGTGCACGCGGGCGTGGAATTCGGCGTCGGTTTCATAGCGCTTCTGGTCTTGCAGGTACAGGTGCGACGTGGTCGCCGGCAATTCGTTGCCTTGCGGATTCGCGATCGCGCCATGATGCAGATTGTGGGTGTGGCAGCCGAGCTCGACGAATTCCGACTGCCCGAGCTTCTTCACCTCGTCCCACGACAGGAAGTAGTCGCGCGGCACCTGAACCTTGTCGCTGATGCGGATCGGCGTATCCGGCGGCATGTCGATCCACGCGGTGACGAGGCCCATCACGGCCGGATACTTGAAGCGCTCCAGCAGCGGCAGCACCTTCGTGTAGTGGCTGCGAAAGCCGTCGTCGAACGTGAGCAGCACCGAGCGCGGCGGCAGCGGCTTGCCGCCGTGCCGCGATGCCTCGATCTGCTTGACGGTGATGGTGTGGTAGTTGTTGGTCTGCAGCCACGAGAAGATCGCGGTCAGCGTACCGGTATCGACCGCGAACGGATCGATGATCGCGGTCGGCGACGAAAACGACGCCATCAGGTTGTCGCGCACGTCGTGCATGCAGATCACGCGAAACGTCTTGCCGTCGGCCGGGTCGGACGGCGGCAGCAGGTCGATCATCTTGGCGCCGCTCACGCCCGGGAACAGCGAACAGGCGGCAAACGTGCCGAGGCATCCGCACATGAAGGTCCGTCTGGATTGCATTCAGGGCTCCTTTCTAAAACGGCAGGTTGAGCGACAGGAAGCCGGTTTCGGAGCGCTCGCGCTGGCCGTCGTACGCGTGGCTGCTGACCTCGACGCCGTAGCTCAGCGTGATGTCGTGCTTGAACGTCCACGCGTGCTCGATGCGCGCACTCCACAACGGGCTGGTGCCGAAGCCGCGCTCGTTGTACGCGCCGCCCGACACCGACACGCGCTGTCGCAGCCCGAGGTCGCCCTTCTTCCACAGCGTCAGTTGATGCATGACGGTCGCCGCGGCCGCGTAGTCGCGACCGGGGCTGAAGTAGGGCGCGTCCCGCCGCGTGTTGCTGTCCGTGCCCAGGTTCAGCGAGACGTTGACGAGCTGGTTCGCGGACGTATACACGCGCTGCGTGGCGGTCGCCGCGATCTCCTGGTGCAGGTTCGAATCGCTGTAGCGGCTCACGCCGTAGCTGAGCTTGACTTCGCGCCGGTCGTTCTGGCGATACACGACCTCGACATTCGCGGAGCGGCCCCAGATGTGCGCGGCATACGCTTTCCACGGCAGCGAGTTGTCGTTGGTGTCGAGCCCGGCGCTGACCGTCCAGTAGTCGTTCAACGCGTACGCGATCGTCCCGCGGCCGCCGGTTCGGCCGTCCCCGCCCATCGAGCGCGTGACTTCGCCGAGCACGGTGAGCGGCCCGTGCCGGTAGTCGCCGCCGATGCCGGTGCGCGTGCGGCTGAGGTTGCCGTCGTCGGTCTGCGCGAAACCGTAGAACGTGTGCGAAAACACGCGCCAGTTGTCGCCGAACGGTTGCGAATACACATAGCTGTCCGACGTGAAGCTGTTGTTGGCCAGCGCGCTGTTGCCGTGCTCGAAGCTCAGGTCGGTCGTGAACACCGGGCTGCGGTACGCGTTGTAGTCGCGCTTGAAGCTGCGCACCGCACCGCTGTCCGGGAACGTGTTGCCGAGGGTCTGGTCGACGGTTTTCGCGGTCGCGTAATCGTCCGCCGTGAGCGATGCGCGGCCGAGGCCCGCGAGCATCTCGACGCTGTCCGGGTGATCGGTCAGCGACGCGCGATACATCGAGATCGCCTGGCGCGGATGCGATTGGCCCGACACGGCGTCGGCATGCGCGGCGCGCACCTCAGCGTTGAACGGCACCTCTTTCTCGAGCTGTTCGAGCGCGGCGATCCCTTCGTTCACGTGACCCGTGAAGATCAGGTATTGCGCGCGCAGCCGGTAGTAGCGCAGATAGTCGCTTTCTCCCGGGCCGACGTTGGTCACCTGCCTGGCCGGCGGCAGCGACTTCTCCATGTCGTCGAGCACCTGCTTCGCTTCCGGCGCGCGTGCCTGGTCGACGTACGACCAGAACAGCCCTTCCTGCAGCTCGATCGGGCGCGTGCGCGAGCCGTACTGGAAGCCGCGGGTCGCGCGATCGGTCGGCGAGGCGGTGGCCTGTTTCAGCGCGCGCGCGTACACGGCGTTCGCCTTGGCCGGCTCGCTCAGGTACAGGTATGCGTCGCCGACGGCCGCCAACGCGTCGATCGAGATTTCCGCGCTGGACGGAATCGTCTCGAACGTCGCGACGGCCGTTTTCATCTCGCCGCGTGCGGCAAGGGCGACGACCCGGTCGCCCGCGAGGGCGGTGCGGACCGGGGTGTACTCCGGTGTCGCGGGTATCCGCTTGTCGAGGTCGTCCGCCGCGCGTAGCGCGTCGTCGATTCCATCGAAGCGGTCCGAACTCGTCATCGATCGCGACTTGTCGCGTCCGCCGCGCACCTGCTGGCGAATCGACAGCTCTTCCAGTTGCGCGATGTCGACGGCGGAGAACGCATCGGGCCGGGCCTTCGCTTCGTCGAGCGCCTTGACCGCGCCGCCGCTCGCCGCGAGGCCGAACACGTCGTTGCGTACCGTCTCGACGTCGGCGGTGCGGAGATTCGGCGCCCGCGCATTCGGCGCTTCGACGTCGGGTCCCTGCGATCGCTGGGTCGACTCGCCGGGGAGCTGGGCGCCGGGCGTCTGCGAATTCGGCGGCTGGGACGACGGCAGTTGCGCGCCCGGCGTCTCGGTCGCAGGCGTGGGCGAGTTCGGCATCGGTGTGCCGGATGCCTGCGCGGTGAGCGTCGGCATGGTCGGCGCAGCCGGCGGTGCGGTGGTCAGGGGTTGCGCGGGCTGCGGCGGTGCATCCGACGTTCGCGCGCGCGGCGCCGACGTATCCGGCGGCGGGGTGTCGAATGCCTGCGCAAGCAGCATCGACGCGTTCGGCGATGCTGCGACCGGCGCCGGTGCGCTCGGCTGCGCAGCATCGGGGTCCACCACGACCGTGGTCGGCATCGCCGGGTTCGGCGCCTGCGCGATCTGCAGCGACGCATCCGAGGCCCGCGCGATCGGCGTGGTCGCAAGCGGGGGCTGCGTGCCCGAACCCTGCGCGGCTTGCGTCGACGCGCCCGTTGGCCGCAGGTCGGGTGGCAGCGCATCCGGCGCGCCGCGGGATCCGGCGATCTCGCTCGTGCCGCGCGGTTCCGCGTCGCCTTCGGCGGAAAGACACGGGCCGGACGCGACGAGCAGGCACAGCAGCGGCGCATGCAGGAGGATCCGCCGGTTCGGCGGAGCGACGGTGGTGCATTGTTGGTGACGATTGTTGGCCACGGTGTCTCCTCACTTTGAAACGATCACGTCGATTGCACGCCCGAGGGCCGGTTCACAGGCGGTTGCGGATCGCCTGTCCCAGCAGTGCGCGCGATTCGCTGTTCGTCGGGTCGATGGCGAGTGCTCGGCTCGCGTTCTGCTCCACGCAGCTCCATTCGTCGATCTCTGCGCACCGGCGCGCCTTGGCCAGAGCGCGGGCGCCTTCCAGCTCATCGTGCGTGACGCGGGCGGTCTCCATGTACGGCGTGCCGGCGAGGCTCGACTGCGGCTGCCGTTTCGTCGCGGGGTCGGGGTGTTTTCTCGTGCGTGCCAGCGCCTGCGAGCGCGACGTCCGGTGCGCATCGCCGGCGCGCGCCGAGCGACTGCCGGTCGACGCCGCGTGCGGGCTCGCCGCGAGCTTCGTCGGCGGCACGTGCGCGGCGCGCGGTGGGCTCGTGTCGGAGCGGGCCGTCGCTTGCGGCGGCACGGCCGGTTCGGCCGGCGCCGACACGGCGGGCGCCGTCGAGGCGGACGGCGGAACCGGCCCGGCCTGCGCGACCGTCGACGTCGAGCCGGCGGGCGCCGCTGTGCGGGACGAGCCACCCGTCGCCGCGACGATGAGCTGGCGGTACTTGCCGACGACGTCGCCGATCACGCCGGCGATATCGTGCGTCACGCTCGCGTGGCCGATCCTCGTGTCTCGCTCGACGTACGCGAACGCGCCGAAGATCGCGGCAAATGCAGCGACGCTGAGCGCCGCATTCCTTCCCGGACCCCACGAGGGTTTCGGCTGACGGTCGGGCGAGTCGTCCGGTCGTTCTGGACGGGGCATTCAAGTCTCCTGGATTCGATGCGCTCCATGAATGACGCGATCGGAGCGGGGCGGTGCGACGTTTCACCATCGCAACTGCGTCGTGAGCGCACCCGTCTCGACGATCGCGAACTGGGTTGCTCCCTGATAGGTTCCTTCAACCCGGTAGCTCGCGTCCGGCACGCTGAACAGGCAGCGCGATCCCGATGCATTGAATTCGACGAGCACGCGCCCATGCCGGCGCAGGCGCACCTGCACGTTGGAGAGGGGCTGGCCGGTGCTCCCCGACACGAACGACACGCCCAGGTTGTACGGGCGTCCGTCAGGGGGAAGCGGCGCGGTGCCGTCGATCCGCGCGTCGCCGCAGATATACGAAATCACGTACCGGTTTGCCCCCGGACCGGACGCCGGCGGCGGGGCCGCCGATGTCTGGGCCATGGCGTTCATGCAGAGCGTGGAGAGCACGACGCTCAGGAAAGGGCGAGCCTGCTGTCGAAGCGAAGGTGACATTGCAATCTCCCGTCCGGAATCGATGACGCGCATCGACTCGGAGTCGAATTTGCCAACGTTCTTTTTGCGACACGCTATTGATACACGATGGCTTTTGAACCAACAACCGCGTGTGACCCGAATGGGACGGGAGCGAAAGATCCTATCTAAATAGGATAAGGATGGATTGGTAAGGATGTCTTAATTATGAATAAAGTCGATATTCCCGGACATGAAAATTGCTCACCGGTAGCGATGATCGAGCACGCTTTGAATCACGTCGGAGGTATCGACGTTCGTGCCGAAAAATAACGACTGATAAAAGAAACTGTTGCGCCTGTATTCGAGAAGAATCGATGAATGTTCGGATACAGACCGCATGTCGAGAAATGAGGGTGCGACGTTTTTGATCATTCCGGCTGTTACAGGTAAATAGAAACTTGTGTAACAAGGTATTTCTGTCTGGAAAATCGGTCCGAATATTCTTACTTAATACGGGAAGCAGTAAAAAGTACGACACGGATTTGCAAACGTTTGCGTTTTAATGGCGGCGGATTGGGGGCAGGTGAGGGATTTTATGGAATCCGGCGGATTATCGATTGCCGTCGAAAGAATACGCATGCGCGCCATGGATATCCACGGCGCGGACACGGCGTTCAGCGACTGCCGCCCGCGCTTCGTCGCGCGCCGCGCATTGCCGGCGCGGCCGCCTCTTCGGTGCCGATCGCCGCGTCGAGGGCCGTGCGCGGCCGGTTCATGATGTAGGCCCACAGCTGCTCGGCCGCGAGCCCGCGCTTGCGCGCCGATCGATACAGGCGGATTTCGAGTTCGGTGATCCAGTCGCCGGTGCCGGCGCAGACGAGCGTGCCGTCCGCGAGCTCTTTCGCGACGCAGCTTTCCGGCAGCCAGCCGATGCCGTGCCCGGCCACGACCATGCCTTTCAGCGCCTCGGACATATGCGTCTCGAAACACCGGTGCAGCACATACGGCTCGGTCGCGTTCAGCAGCAGCATCTCGACGATGTTGCCGAGAAAGGCGCCCGACGAATACGCGAGCAGCGGCAGCGGCGCATCGGGCGTGCCGGGCAGCTGGAACACCGGCTTGCCGCGTGCATCGGGCGACGACACGGGCAGGATTCGTTCGACGCCGAGGCTGACGAACGGAAAGTGGTTCGGATCGAGCACGATCGGCAACTGCGGATGGTGATAGCCGAGCAACAGGTCGCATTCGCCTTCGACGAGCTGCTGCACGCCTTCCGGCACGTTCACCGCATTGACGCGCGCGGTCACGTGGCCGACCTCGCTGTTGAGTTGCTTGAGCCATTCCGGAAACAGCGTGAACACGAGCGTATGCGCGACGGCGAAGCGCACGACCTGGTCGCTGGCCGCGAACTGGTCGTAGCCGTTCACGAGATTGCGCGCCGCATACATGCTGCGCAGGATGTCCGCGGCGAGCCCGCGGAACATCTGGCCGGCCGGCGTCAGTGCGATCGGATTGATGCTCCGGTCCACCAGCTTCGCGTCCATCCAGGTTTCGAGGGCGGCGATTCGTCTACTGAACGCCGATTGCGTCAGGTGCCGATGACGCGCGGCCCGGGAAAAGCTCTTGGTATCCGCCAGGCTCAGGAAATCTTCCAGCCACTTTGCTTCCATTTCGATCTTCGCTTTTTATAGTCGGGCGCCTGAAAGGGGGCGCCGTCTGCTGCGCAAACGTTCTAGCGTACCGCGCATCGCGTCGGTCGGGCCGATGTTTTTTTTCGATCGGTGTCAGTCGAAATATGCATGGGCGTTGTCGGCGGGATTACGGCTACATAGCGTTGAGGGGCCGGACCGAGTTAACCGGACAGTTCATCGCGTCGGACTGTCCGGCCCGCCCGGACGGCGCTTCCCCCGGGCCGGCTGCGCCGTGTGCGTGCCGGCCCGCCCGCTCGGGCCGGTGCCCGCCTCGTCGCTTTTGGTGCAGTGCAGATTGCACATCCGTGACACGCGGGAGAACTATGTTCGTCGGATGCGGCGCAGCATCGGCCATGCGCGTCGGCGGCGCACCGCGAGTGCGCGCCGCGTCGGCGATGCACCGTTGTGGTGCGAAACGTGGCGCGGGCGTGCCCGGCGCGGCGCAAAAACAGGGGGATATCGACGGGAGCGAACACGGCACGTTCCTTGCAAAGCATTGGTTACGCCGGTCCGGCATGCGCAATGCCGGGGAAAACGATCGATGGAGAAAAAATCGATGAAGCCATTCGATGAAATGCTGCAATCCGGCGACATGGTAAGGGCGCCTTACGCGCGCCTGAAGCAATGGCTCGACACGCAGAATCCCGCGAGCCTCGCCCAGAAGGCCCACGATGCGGAAGGCGTGTTCCGCAAGACGGGCATCACGTTCGCCGTCTACGGCGACGCGGAGGCCGCCGAGCGGCTGATTCCGTTCGACATCGTCCCGCGCATCATCTCGGGGGCGGAGTGGAGCCGGCTGTCGCTCGGCATCGAGCAGCGCGTGATGGCGCTCAACGCGTTCCTCGACGACATCTACCACCGCCAGGAAATCGTGCGCGCGGGCATCGTGCCGAAGCACCTGATCGCGCACAACGACGCGTTCATCCCGGAGATGATCGACTTCCGGCCGCCCGGAAACGTTTACACGCACATCATCGGCGTCGACATCGTGCGCACCGGCGAGAACGAGTTTTACGTGCTGGAGGACAACGCGCGCACGCCGTCCGGCGTGTCGTACATGCTGGAAAACCGCGAAACGATGATGCAGCTCTTTCCGGAGCTGTTCCAGCAGGTGAAGGTGCGCCCGGTCGAAACCTATCCGCAGATGCTGCGCCAGTCGCTCGCGGCCGTGTGCCCGCCGGGCGGCAACACCGACAACCCGACCGTCGCGGTGCTCACGCCCGGCATCCACAATTCCGCGTACTACGAACATTCGTTCCTCGCCGACCAGATGGGCGTGCACCTCGTCGAGGGCAGCGACCTGCAGGTGATCGACGGCCGCGTCGCGATGCGCACGACCGAAGGCTTCCAGCCGATCGACGTACTGTATCGCCGCGTCGACGACGCGTTCCTCGATCCGCTCACGTTCCGCCCCGATTCGGTGCTCGGCGTGGCCGGCATCATGGACGTGTACCGCGCGGGCAACATCACGATCGCGAACGCGCCCGGCACCGGCATCGCCGACGACAAGGCGATCTACTCGTACATGCCGGAGATCGTCGAGTTCTACACGGGCCGCAAGGCGCTGCTGGAGAACGTGCCGACCTGGCGCTGCGGCGAGGCCGACAGCCTGAAATACGTGCTCGAGCATCTGGACGAACTGGTCGTGAAGGAAGTGCACGGCTCGGGCGGCTACGGGATGCTGGTCGGGCCGTGCGCGTCGAAGGCCGAACTCGACGCGTTTTCCGCGAAGCTGCGCGCCCGTCCCGCGAACTACATCGCGCAACCGACGCTCGCGTTGTCCACGACGCCGATCCTGACCGACGCCGGCCTCGCGCCGCGCCACGTCGACCTGCGGCCGTTCGTGCTGGTGTCGGACCGGATCCGCATCACGCCGGGCGGGCTCACGCGCGTCGCGCTGAAGGAGGGATCGCTCGTCGTCAACTCGAGCCAGGGCGGCGGCACCAAGGACACCTGGGTGCTGGCCGACTGAGCCGGACGCGACCGCGCGCGCCGGAGCCGGCGCGCGAACCGAACGAAGACGGAGTGGACACGAGATGCTTCTGGGACGTACTGCAAGCGGGCTCTACTGGATGTACCGCTATATCGAACGCGCGGAGAACATCGCGCGCATCGTCGATGCCGGGCTGCGGATGGCGCTCACGCGCACGGCCGACGCGCCGGCCGAATGGTCGTCGGTGCTCGTCAGCTCGGGCGCCGACGACGGCTATCGGCAGAAATACGACGCGTACGCGGCCGATACCGTGACCGACTACCTGCTGCGCGACCGCGACAACCCGTCGAGCGTGCTGTCGTGCATCGAAGCCGCGCGCTCGAACGCGCGGATGGTGCGCACGGCGCTCACGCGCGAGGCGTGGGAAAGCGTGAACGGCGCGTGGCTCGCCCTGCGCCGCGCGCTCGCGCAGCCGGTGCCTGAAAGCGAGCTGCCGGCCGTGCTCGACGAAGTGAAGCGCGAAACCGCGCTGATCCTCGGCAGCTTCTACAGCACGATGCTGCGCAACGAGATCTTCGATTTCGCGCAGATCGGCGCATTCATCGAGCGCGCCGACAACACCGCGCGGATCATCGACGTGAAGTACCACCTGCTGCTGCCGTCGGTGTCGCACGTCGGCACGATCCTCGACAACTACCAGTGGGAGACGATCCTGCGCTGCGTGGCCGCGCATCGTTCGTACCGCTGGGTGTACGACGTGCAGTACAAGCCGCTCAACATCGCGGACTACCTGATCCTGAACGGCCGCATGCCGCGTTCGCTGCGCTATTGCTACGGGCGCGTCGTGTCGAGCCTGAACCTGCTCGCGAAGGATTACGGCGTGACACACCCGTGTCACGACACGGCCACGAAGATCCTGCAACTGCTGTCCGATACCTCGGTCGAGCGGATCTTCAAGAGCGGCCTGCACGAATTCCTGACCGACTTCATCGGCCGCAACAACAGCCTCGGGCTCGAAATCGCCCAGGCTTACAACTTCGACTGAGGCTTGCCATGCGACTCGCCATTCGACACATTTCGCGTTATCGGTTCGACGATCAAGCCAGCCATGCGCTGCAACGGCTGCGGCTGCGCCCGCAATCCGGCCCCGGGCAGACGGTGCGCGCGTGGCAGGTCACGATCGACGGCGTCGAGCCGACGCTGTCGTACGCCGACGGGCTCGGCAACCGGATCGACCTCGTGCGCCACGATCGCGGCGCGAAGGACGAGATCGTGGTCGTGGCGGCCGGCGTCGTCGAGACGCAGGACCGCGCGGGCATTCTCGGCAATTCCGAAGGCTATGCGCCGCCGTGGATCTTCGAGCGCGAGACCGCGCTCACGAAGGCGGGCGACACCGTGCGCGCGCTCACGGATGCGCTGCCGATCGAGCCGCACGGTCTCGACGCACTGCACTGGCTGATGACGGAAGTGCACGGCCGCATCGCATACGCGCCGAACCTGGCGGCCGATGCGCCCGTCGATGCGGAAACCGCGCTGCAAAGCGGCGAGGGCACGAGCCGCGACCATGCGCACGCGTTCATCGCGGCCGCACGCGTGCTGAAGATCCCCGCGCGCTACATCTCGGGCTACGTGTTGGCCGACAGCGCGATGCAGCGCATCGCCGATTCGAAGCAGCATGCGGGCGACGTCGAGGAGGAGGCGGCGCTCGCGCTGCAGAGCGGCGACGGCATGCAGCAGGCGCTCGGCGCGTCGCATGCCGCGCAATCGCAATCGCAAGGGCAATCGCAGTCGCAGTCGCAGTCGCAGTCGCAGTCCCAGGGGCAGCCGCAGGCGGCGCTCGGCGCGCAGCCGCAAGCCGCGTCGCTGACGCAGCAGCCGGCCGGCCATGCATGGGCCGAGGCCTATGTCGAAGGGCTCGGCTGGGTCGGCTTCGACCCGTTCATGAACCGTTGCCCGGATGAACGCTACGTGCGCATCGCGGTCGGCCTCGACCATCGCGACGCGCAGCCGGTGACGGGGCTCGGTGCGACGGCCGTGGCCGTCGAGATCAGCGTCG
Source organism: Burkholderia anthinoferrum (assembly GCF_002925705.1). Classification (NCBI taxonomy): domain Bacteria; kingdom Pseudomonadati; phylum Pseudomonadota; class Betaproteobacteria; order Burkholderiales; family Burkholderiaceae; genus Burkholderia; species Burkholderia anthinoferrum. Next base: position 393,353 of record NZ_LFZP01000052.1, on the reverse strand, counting down.
TGCAGTCGCCGGAACTCGTCTGACCGGCGGCGCGCTTTCGCCGAAACAGCCATGCCGGGCCGCCGCGTCGACAGCGACGCGGCGTGCGCGGCCGGCCCAACCCGACCCGAGCTCCCATGTCCATCCACGTCGCGCTGCATCACACCACCCGCTATCGCTACGACCGGCTCGTCAACCTCGGCCCGCAGGTCGTGCGGCTGCGGCCCGCGCCGCATTGCCGGACACCGATCCTCGCGTATTCGATGACGGTCGAGCCCGCGCAGCACTTCATCAACTGGCAGCAGGACCCGTTCTCGAACTATCTGGCGCGCCTCGTGTTTCCGGAGCGCACCGAGCACTTCGAGATCACCATCGATCTCGTCGCCGAGATGTCGGTGTACAACCCGTTCGACTTTTTCCTCGAAGCGAGCGCGGAGCAATATCCGTTCAGCTATGACGACGCGCTGAAGACCGAGCTCGCGCCGTATCTCGCGTGCGATCCGCAGACGAGCGCCGCGCCGCTGTTTCGCGCGTATCTCGACGGTGTGGACCGCACGCCGGCCGGCACCGTGAACTTCCTCGTCGCGCTGAACCAGCAGCTTCAGCGCGACATCGGCTATCTCGTGCGGATGGAGCCCGGCGTGCAGACGCCCGCGCAGACGCTCGAGCTCGCGTCCGGCTCGTGCCGCGACAGCGCGTGGCTGCTCGTGCAGCTGTGCCGCCATCTCGGCATCGCCGCGCGCTTCGTGTCGGGCTACCTGATCCAGCTCACGCCGGACGTCAAATCGCTCGACGGCCCGAGCGGCACGTCGGTCGATTTCACCGATCTGCACGCGTGGTGCGAGGTCTATCTGCCGGGCGCCGGCTGGATCGGCTTCGATCCGACGTCGGGCCTGCTCGCCGGGGAAGGGCATATTCCGCTCGCGTGTACGCCGCAGCCGACGAGCGCGGCGCCGGTCGAAGGGCTGATCGACGAATGCGAGGTGTCGTTCGAGCACGAGATGAGCGTGACGCGCGTGTACGAATCGCCGCGCGTGACCAAGCCGTATACGGAATCGCAGTGGGATGCCGTGCTCGCGCTCGGCTCGCAGGTCGACGGCGCGCTGGCCGCCGGCGACGTGCGGCTCACGCAGGGCGGCGAGCCGACCTTCGTGTCGATCGACGATCGCGACGGCGCCGAGTGGAACACCGATGCGCTCGGCCCGACCAAGCGCGGCTACGCGACCGAACTCGTGCAGCGGCTGCGCGCCGAATACGGCGACGGCGGCTTCCTGCATTTCGGGCAGGGCAAGTGGTACCCGGGCGAGCAACTACCGCGCTGGGCGCTGTCGATCTTCTGGCGCGCGGACGGTCAGCCCGTGTGGCACGATCCGTCGCTGTTCGCCGACGAGCGCGAGCCGTCCGCGTATACCACCGACGACGCGAAGCGCTTCATCGATGCGCTCGCCGCGCGGCTGAACCTGACCGGCGAATTCATCCGGCCCGGCTACGAGGACGTCTGGTACTACCTGTGGCGCGAGCGCCGGCTGCCCGTCAACGTCGATCCGTTCGACGCGCGCCTCGACGACGAACTCGAGCGCGCGCGGCTGCGCAAGGTGTTCGAGCAGCAGCTCGACAGCGTGGTCGGCTACGTGCTGCCGGTGAAGCGGGTGGATGACACGCCGGGTCTCGACGGGCCGCGCTGGCAGACGGGGCCGTGGTTCTTCCGCGACGAGCGGATGTACCTCGTGCCGGGCGATTCGCCGATGGGCTATCGGCTGCCGCTCGATTCGTTGCCGTGGACCGCAAGCGCCGACTATCCGTACCTCGTCGAGCGCGATCCGTTCGCGCCGCGCGACGCGCTGCCGGACGCCGCCGCCATGCGCGCCCGCTATGCGGGCCCGGCCGACGCGCCGCGCTATCTGGCGGGCGTGCATCGCGAAGCGTCCGCGCCGACCGTGATGCAGTGGCGCGACGACGGCGCGGCCGCGAGCGCTCGTGCGGGCGCGGTGGACCCGCATCGCCGGCCCGAGCGTTTCGAATCGGCCGCGTGGATCACGCGCACCGCGCTGTGCGTCGAAGTGCGCAACGGCATTCTGTATCTGTTCATGCCGCCGCTCGCCGCGCTCGAGGATTATCTCGACCTGCTCGGCGCGATCGAGCTGACCGCGCACACGCTCGGCGTGAAACTCGTGCTCGAAGGCTATCCGCCGCCGCGCGACGCACGGCTGAAGCTGCTGCAGGTGACACCCGATCCGGGCGTGATCGAGGTGAACATCCACCCGGCCGCGAGCTTCGACGAACTCGTCGACCACACCGAATTCCTGTACGACGCCGCGTGGCAGTCGCGGCTGTGCAGCGAGAAGTTCATGGTCGACGGGCGGCACGTCGGCACGGGCGGCGGCAACCACTTCGTGCTCGGCGGCGCGACGCCGGCCGACAGCCCGTTCCTGCGCCGCCCGGACCTGCTCGCGAGCCTGATCGCGTACTGGCACAACCATCCGTCGCTGTCGTACCTGTTCTCGGGGCTCTTCATCGGGCCGACGAGCCAGGCGCCGCGCGTCGACGAGGCGCGCAACGACCAGCTCTACGAGCTCGACATCGCGTTCGCGGAAATCCAGCGCAACAAGCTGCTGTTCGGGCAGGACATGCCGCCGTGGCTCGTCGATCGCGTGCTGCGCAACCTGCTGATCGACGTGACGGGCAACACGCACCGCAGCGAGTTCTGCATCGACAAGCTGTATTCGCCCGATTCGTCCACCGGCCGGCTCGGCCTGCTCGAACTGCGTGCGTTCGAGATGCCGCCGCATGCGCGGATGAGCATCGTGCAGCAACTGCTGCTGCGCGCGCTGGTCGCGCGCTTCTGGGCCGCGCCGTATACGACGCCGCTCACGCGCTGGGGTACCGCGCTGCACGACCGCTTCATGCTGCCGGAATTTCTTCGGATGGATTTCGACGACGTGCTGGCCGAGCTGCGCGACGCCGGCTTCGCGTTCGATCCGGCGTGGTTCGCGCCGCACTTCGAATTCCGTTTTCCGCTGTTCGGGCAGATCGCGGTGAACGGGATGCAGCTGTCGCTGCGCGGCGCGCTGGAACCGTGGCACGTGATGGGCGAGGAGGGCGCGCCCGGCGGCACGGTGCGCTACGTCGATTCGTCGGTCGAACGGCTCGAAGTGCGCGTGACGGGGCTGAACGACAACCGGCACGTCGTGACCGTCAACGGCCGCGCGCTGCCGCTGCAGCCGACCGGCACCGTCGGCGAATACGTGGCGGGCGTGCGCTACAAGGCATGGGCGCCGCCGTCGGCGCTGCATCCGACCATCGGCGTGCACGCGCCGCTCACGTTTGACATCGTCGATACGTGGCTGCAACGCTCGCTCGGCGGCTGCCGGTATCACGTCGCGCATCCGGGCGGGCGCAACTACGCGACGTTCCCGATCAATGCATACGAAGCCGAGAGCCGCCGGCTCGCGCGCTTCGTCGAGATCGGCCACACGCCGGGGTGGATGGAGGTCGCGGCTGCCGCGCCGAGCCGCGAATTTCCGTTCACGCTCGACTTGCGGCGGCCGTGATCGATCGATGACAGGGAGGACGACGATGCGCGGATCGCGACCTCCGGGCCCGCCGGTCGGTCGCGACGCCCCCGGAGTGCTAGGATGCGGGCAGATTGCGGTTCCGCGCTGCGGCTTGCCGCCCGACTGGCGGCGCGCGTGCGCGGCCGCACCCTGACGACGGAACGACATCGTGCCGCCCATTGACCTCGATCATCTCGCCGCCCTCGACGCGATGCCCACGCTTTTCGATACCGGCGCCCAGCCGGACGCCGCCGAACTGGCCGCCGCGCTCGCGGCGCCGGCCGCCGCCGGCCGTTACGACGAACTGCGCGGCAGCGCGGCCGGCCTGCACGCGCCCGCGCTTGCGCCCGCATGGCGCAGTTTCTTCACGTCGATCGGCAGCGACGGCGTGGCCGACCTCGACCGCCGCGCCGATGCACTGCACCGGCGCATGCGCGAGAACGGCCTGTTCTACCAGTTGCACGAGCAGCGCGCCGGCGACGGCGCGGTCGGCCCGTGGTCGCTCGACCTGCTGCCACTGATCGTCACACCGGAGGATTGGGTCGGGATCGAGCGCGGCGTGCTGCAGCGCGTGCGGCTGCTCAACGCGACGCTGGCCGACCTGTACGGGCCGCAGACGATCCTGCAACGCGGGCTGCTGCCGCCCGCGCTCGTCACCGGCCATCCCGGCTATCTGCGCGCGATGCGCGGCGCACGCGTGCCGGGCGATACGTGGCTGCACGTCGTCGCGTTCGATCTCGCGCGCGGCCCCGACGGCCAATGGCGGATCGTCGCGCAGCACACGCAGGGCGCGGCCGGGCTCGGCTACCTGCTCGAAAACCGGCTGATCGTGTCGCGGCTCTTTCCGCGCGGGTTTCGCGGGCTGCGCGTGCAGCGCCTCGCATCCGCGTATCGCGCGCTGCTGCAAAGCATGCAGTCGCTCAGCCCCGCCGCGAAGAATTCGCGGATCGTGCTGCTGACGCCGGGGCCGCACAGCGCGACCTATTTCGAGCATGCGTATCTCGCCCGCTATCTCGGCCTCACGCTCGTGGAAGGCGGCGACCTGACCGCGCGCGACAACCGCGTATTCCTGAAGACGCTCAGCGGGCTCGAGCCGGTGCATGGCATCCTGCGGCGCGTCGACGATGCGTGGCTCGATCCGCTCGAACTGCGGCCCGATTCGATGCTCGGCGTGCCGGGGCTGTTGCAGGCCGTGCGCGCGGGCAACGTGCTGCTCGCGAACGCGCCGGGCTCGGGTTTCCTCGAATCGCCGGCGATGCTCGGCTTCATGCCGCGTCTCGCGGAAGCGCTGCTCGGCGAAACGCTGACGCTGCCGGCCGTGCATTCGTGGTGGTGCGGCGAGGCGGCCGCGTGCGACGACGCGCTGCCGCAGCTCGCGCGCAGCATCGTCAAGGCATCCTATCCGCCCGACGTGCAGGAAGGCGGGGCGTTCGAACCGGTGATCGGCGCGCGGCTCACGCAGGCGCAACTGGCGGAATGGCGCGCGCGGATTCTCGCGCGGCCCGAACACTATACGGTGCAGGCCGACCTGCCGCTGTCGCAGGCGCCGACCTGGCCGCGGCCCGATGCCCCCGACGGCAACGGCAGCGCACGGATCGTGCCGAAGCCGCTGCTGCTGCGCGTGTTCGCGCTTGCGGACGGCGCGCGGCGCTGGCGGCTCCTGCCGGGCGGGCTGTCGCGGGTCGGCACGCGCGACGCACTGTTCAACGCGCCGATGCCGCGCGGCGGCAGCACCGTCGATACGTGGGTGATGACCGAGGGCATCGTCGATTCGACGACGCTGCTGCAGACGCACCTCGGCCCCGACGATCTCGTCGAGCGGCCGCGCGCGATCGCGAGCCGCGCGGCCGAGAACCTTTTCTGGCTCGGCCGCTATACCGAGCGCGCGACCAACCTGATGCGCCTCGCGCGCGCCGCGCTCGAACGGCTGCGCGGCGAAGACGACGTCGACAGCCCCGCGCATCTGGAACTGATCGACACGCTGTGCCGCGACACCGGGCTGGTCGCGGCCGACGCGCCGCACGCCGTCGATGCGCCGCAGGCATTTCAGTACGCGCTGGCGACGTCGCTCACGCGCGGCGGGGATCGCACGTCGGGCATCGCGTCGTGCCTGTTCGGCATGCGCGGTGCGGCCGCCGCGATCCGCGAACGGCTGTCGAGCGATCAGTGGCGGCTGATCGACGACGCGACCCAACTGTTCGCGGACAGCGCAGGGCAGCCGGAAGCCGAGGAGCAGATCGGCAACGACGCGCTGCAGTTGCTGGAGCGCCTCGGGCTGCTGCTCGGCGCGATCACCGGCGCGCAGACCGACAACATGACGCGCGACGACGGCTGGCGATTGCTGTCGATCGGCCGACAGATCGACCGGCTCGACTTCCTGTGCAGCGTGCTGAAGTTCGCGTTCGACGAAGGGGCCGTGCATCGGCAGGACGGCTTCGAACTCGTGCTGGAACTGTTCGACAGCACGATCACGTTCCGTTCGCGGTTCCAGCGCGGCTTCGACGTCGCGCCGCTGCTGTCGCTCGTCGTGCTCGATACCGACAATCCGCGCTCGCTCGGCTGGGTCGTGCAGGCGCTGCGCGGCCGGCTGACGAAGGTCGAGCGCAGCGAAGGCTACGCGCTGTCCGAGCTGGCCGAGACGGTTCCGGACATACCCGCGTGGTCGCTCCACGAGCTGTGCGAGACCGCCGAAGGCGGCCGGCACGACAAGCTGCTCGCCGCGCTCGACACGACGGTGAAGGCGGTGTGGGAACTGTCGAACCGGATCGGCGAGCGCTATTTCAGCCACGTGCGCGAGGCGGGCAGGACGCTATGGTGATGATGAAAGGCGCACCGAAAACGCCATCCGGTGCCGGCCATGCACGGCAGGCAGCGGCCGAGGCTCCGGCCGCCGTCGCGCCGGGCCGGTTGCTGCGCGTCACGCACGACACCGAATACCGCTACGCGGCGCGTGTCGAATCCGCGCAGCACCAGGCTCGCCTGCAACCGCTCGCGACGCCGCGCCAGCAGATGCTGTCGTTCTCGCTCGACATCGAGCCCGCGCCGGAATCGGTCTGCACCGAGATCGACGCGTTCGGCAACGCGCGTGCGTCGTTCGCACTGAACCAGCCGCACGACGCGCTGCTCGTGCGCAGCCGCAGCACGGTGCGCGTGACGCCGCCGATGTGGTCGCTTGGCGCCCGCGGCGAGCCGCCGCCGTCGATCGCGAATCCGGACGCCGCGCACGCCACCGCATGGGAGGCCGTGCGCGACCGCTTGCGGTTCCGCGCGGGGCAGCCTTACGACCCGGCGAGCGAGTTCGTGTTCGCGTCGCCGCACGTGGCGTGCGACCCCGAACTCGCCGCATACGCGGCCGCGAGCTTCACGCCGCAACGGCCGCTCGTGCAGGCGGCGTGGGATCTGATGCGGCGTGTGCATGCCGATTTCGCGTACACGCCGAACAGCACCGACATCACGACGTCGGCACTCGACGCGCTGCGGTTGCGCAAGGGCGTGTGCCAGGATTTCGCGCACGTGATGATCGGCGCGCTGCGCTCGCTCGGGCTGGCCGCGCGTTACGTCAGCGGTTACCTGCTCACGCAGCCGCCGCCCGGGCAGCCGCGGCTGATCGGCGCCGACGCGTCGCATGCGTGGGTCGACGTGTACGATCCGGCGTGGCCCGAGGATGGTGGCTGGCTGCAACTCGATCCGACCAACGATCGTGCGCCCGGCGACGACTACGTGATGCTGTCGGTCGGCCGCGATTATGCCGACGTGACGCCGCTGCGCGGCGTGATCCGCGGCGGCGGCGCGGATCAGGAGCTGAAGGTCGGCGTGACGGTCGAGCCGCTCGATGCGGCTTGACGGTACTGCCGGGCGGGGCTCGCACCCTTTAAGTCTTCGTTAATACTGCACGCCTAGCATGGTGATGCTGGCGAACGGTCCGAACTCAGGTCCGGCGCGCCGGCGGCACGCGCGGGTGCGTCGACATCACGGCGCCGCGCCGTCGCGCGTCGCCATTTCCATGCAACGGCGGCGGACATGATCAAGCACTTCGACTACACGCTCGGCAACGAGACGATCGAGCTTTGTGCGAGCTTCGGCGCGGGCCCGGCGTTTCGGCGCGTGCTCGTGAGCCGCGCGGATTCGATGGAAACGTTGGTGGTGCTCGATGCGCGCGGGCTATCGGGCTTGCTGAAGGTGGCGACCGAGGAACCGGAAGGGCTGCTCGACGATGCGATCCGCAAGGTCGGCGACGAACAACTCGTCGAACGGGCGATCAGCGGCCGGACGATCGTCGAAGCCGCGTTGTGACCGGCGGCGCGTAAGCGTGCCCGTAGGCACGGAGACACGCGCCGCATTCCGTCGATCACGCAGCGAACCGGTCCGTCGCCGCGACGAGCGCCTCCAGAATCCCCGGCTCGTTGTACGCATGCCCCGCGCCGGGCACGATCTCGAACGTCGCATCCGGCCACGCCTTCGACAACTCCCACGCGGTGCGGGCCGGGGTCGCGATGTCATAGCGGCCCTGCACGATCACGCCCGGAATGCCGGCGAGCCGATGCGCGTCGCGCAGCAACTGGCCTTCCTCGACGAAACCCTTGTTCACGAAGTAGTGGTTTTCGATCCGCGCGAACGCGAGCGCATAGTGGCCGTCCCCGAAATGCGCGGCGAGCGCGGGATCGGGCAGCAGCGTGATCGTCCGGCCTTCCCAGATGCTCCACGCGCGCGCGGCTTCGAGTTTCGCGGCTTCGTCGTCGCCGGTCAGCCGGCGATGGTAGGCGGCCATCAGATCGCCGCGCTCGGCTTCCGGAATCGGTGCGAGGAAGTCTTCCCAGTGATCGGGAAACAGCCACGACGCGCCTTCCTGGTAGTACCACAGCAGTTCCGCACGACGCATCGTGAAGATGCCGCGCACGATCAGCGCGCTCACGCGTTCGGGGTGGGTCTCCGCGTACGCGATCGCCAGCGCGCTGCCCCACGAGCCGCCGAACACCAGCCATTGTTCGGCGCCGACCATTTCGCGCAGGCGTTCGATATCGGCGACCAGATCCCACGTCGTGTTGTTCTCGAGGCTCGCATGCGGCGTCGAGCGCCCGCAGCCGCGCTGGTCGAACAGCAGGATGTCGTAGCGCTCGGGATCGAACAGGCGGCGGTGGTCCGGGCCGCAGCCGGCGCCGGGGCCGCCGTGCAGGAACACGGCGGGCTTGCCGGCCGGGTTGCCGCAGCGTTCCCAGTAGATGCGGTGGCCGTCGCCGGTGTCGAGATGGCCGTGGGCGTAGGGTTCGATCGGTGGGTACACAGACAGGCTCCGGTGAGGTCGACAGGAGGCGGACGAGGCGCGGGCCGATGTGCGGACGGGTACGGTCGAGCGGATGTTGCTGCGCCGCAAAATTCGTTGCGTAGGCATCGGACCGGCCGCCGCCGGACAAGGCTTGTCATTATGCCCATTCGTCGCGCAGGGCGTGGGCGCGCCGTGGCGCGGCGTCGCCTCGTCGGCGGCATGTGCCACGCGGATTTTTGAAGCAATTTCATTCCGATATTTTTCATACAAAATCCCGGCGACATGTCGGCGGGCCGGTCGGGCGCCGGCCGATTCCTGTTCCTTTACCGTGCCAACGGAAACCAGCCGATGAACCATCGCGTCACGCAGTTGACCGGGTTGCGCGCCGTCGCGGTCGCGATGGTCGTCGTCGGTCACGCCGAGCATGTGCTGCCCGGCGGCTATACGGGCTGGTACGCGCCGTTGCGGCTGATCGCCGACGGCCGGCTCGGCGTGCTGATCTTCTTCGTGCTGAGCGGTTTCCTGATCACCAACGTGCTGCGCGCCGAGTTCGCGCGCACGGGCGGGATCGCGCTGACGTCGTTCTACGTGCGCCGGGCGCTGCGGATCTGGCCGGCCTGCTACGTGTATCTCGCAGTCGTTGCGATCGTCGCGTTCGCCGGCGGGGTCGACGTCGATCGTCGGCAGTGGCTCTATGCGGCGCTGCACCTGTGGAATTACTCGGCGTGGTTCGGGCTGACCGGCGACAACGCGCTGCACCCCGACGGCGCGTGGTATCTCGGCCATTTCTGGTCGCTCGCGCTCGAGGAGCAGTTCTACTGGTTCTGGCCGTTGCTGTTCGTGCTCGGCATCCGCCGCGCCGGCACGCGCTGGCTGGCCGCGCTGATCCTGGTCGTGCCGCTGGTGCGCACCATCACGTATTTCGTTGCGCCGGCGCTGCGCGGGCAGCTCGGGATGATGCTGCACACGGGTGTCGATCCGATCCTGATCGGCTGCTATGCGTCGCTCAACCGCGAACGGCTCGAAGCGTGGATCGGCTCGTGGCGCGGCGAGGCGCACATCGTGACGGCGCTCGTCTTCGTCGTGCTGATCGGCATGCCGCTCGCCGAGCACCGGCTCGGCGGCTTCTGGAATGCGACGTACGGCGTGACGCTCGAAGCCGCGCTGATCGCGATCGTGATCGTCGTGCTGAATTTTCGCGGCGAGTTCTGGTGTGCGCGGTGGTTGCGTACGCGGCCGGTCGTGTTCGTGGGTACGATCTCGTTCAGTCTTTATCTGTGGCAGCAGCCGTTCGCGAACCCGCATCTGCCCGTGCCGCATGGGTTTCCGCTTGGTATCGTGTGGGCACTGATTGCCGCGACCGCCAGCTACTTCCTCGTCGAAAAACCGTTCCTGCGGCTGAAGGATCGCTATACGGCGCGCGAGGCGCGGCGTGTGCGGGATGACGCGTTGCGGATGCCGGCGCCGACCGACGCGATCGGGGCGAAGGTGGTGGAGTAGGTGGGGTAGCGCCGCGATTCACTGCGGTCTTACTGGAAGCGCTTCATTGCGGCGGGCGAATACCAGAAGTTCCGGAACATGTCGATTCCATAGGACTTGCCGTCGTAGTGGACGACCGTGCGCACCGTGCGCTTGCCCGTATCCGAGTAATCACCGTTCTTGCGCTGCGTCGTCGTGATGTGCGCCGTGATCGACAGGTCGGCAAAGCCGTGGCTAGATGTTTTCTCGACGGCGATCGTCATACGGGCCTCTTCACTGCGCGCATCGCCGACGCCAGGGCCGCAGGCATCGCCTTCGACGCTGATCCATCCGTAGAGGTTGGTGCCGAACACCGGGCGGATTCGGTTGCCTTCACGAATCCACAGCGTCAGCTCTTCGCTCGCATTCGCGTCGGGGCAACTTGGCCCGCGTGCGCTGCTGGTAAACACGACGCCGAACGCCCGTACGTCGGGCGAGAGCCGGTAGGGCGCCGTGTCGATGCGGTAGCTGTTCTCGCCGATTTCCGTTGCCGCATCCTCTTCGACCACCGATCGATCGGCCGCCACGACCTTGCCGCCTTCGACGAGCGCGACCACCTGCAGTTTTTGGCTTTCGTTCGGATTCTTGCTCTTCGGCAGCGAATCGAACGCGACGGCGGCGATCGTCGTTTCCGGCGCGTTCGGCGTCGCCTTGCATGACGATGCGACGACGAGCCGGTCCGCGTCGCGCGTGGCGATGCGCGCGCTCGCGACACCGGCCCAGCGGGCGACGGCTGCGACGACTGCGTCGCTGCAAGACTGGCTGTCGGCAGCGTGAACGACGGGGGAGGCGACGAGCGTCAGCATTGGGGCGAAGCGCAAGATTCTCATTGTCGCGATCGGAAATGTGTCTTCATCGGTATTCGTGGGCGTTGCCTCCCGACCCACTTCCGTCGGCCGATTCCAACGGGATTGACGTTCGGCATTGACGGACCATCGGTCGTTCAGGATGGCGGGCATGCGTCGTTCGCGATCGAAGCGGGTGCACGGAGGTTGTTACCGTCGACAGGTGCACGAGACGGCTTGCTTCGCGGCGCGAACACGACGCTCGGCATTCGGCACACTCGTCGGCTCGCGGCACGCACGCAGCACATGGTAATGAGGCATTCCGTCCCGGTCGATGTGCACGGCCGATACCGACGGACGGCGCTTTCATAGATCGACAACTGACGCGCCGTTCACCTTCCCGTCGACGATGTCCTTGCCTTGCTGCCGGGCCGCCCGCCTCGCCACTCCAAAGTCGGAGAATGTGTGGGGCTGGTTCAGTCGGAAAACACGGCTTGAAGGCGCGCTTGCCATCGAGGCCGGGCGACATATGCGCACGGCGATGTCATACCCTTCGGCGTAACGGGAATGCCTGTCAAAGCGATGGAACGTGCAGGAGAAGACAAGGGGATGAAGTTCGTACCCCTTATAGAGAAGAAACGGATAGGTTGGCATGTTGGTTGCTCCATAAGGGGAAGCCCACTATACACGGAACGGTTGGGGCGGGGTGACGCGGATGACGAGGCGCGCATCCGCACTCGTCGCGGCCAGCCGAAATAAAGTGGTTGCCTGTCCGGCGATACGCGTATGATGGTTTCATCCGAGCCGCATGCGTATCGATGGCTCCCCCTTCCAGCCTGGGCCGCACCCCTGGCTTGCGCACGGTATTTCCGTCTCTTCGACCCGCGGTGCCGTGCGGCATGCATCCGTCGGAACCGGCTCCCGTGCCGCCGTTCGAGCGAACCCTGGTGTTCTCGCTGGGCATCGATTCAAGATGCAAATATTAATCAAAGGCGGCGAACATGAGCTGGTACTGCGATGTGGAGCGCGAATTGGTACATATCAGGCGATCGATCGGGCTGCTTGAACAAGCCCAACACGCCTTCGTCAACAAATCGTCCGTAAGTGATCCTTCGTATTGGCGGATCAGGCTCAACAAACTCCGCAAGCAATCCAACCGAAACAGGATCCTCGAGCTCCAGGTGGACGAGCTTTTAGGGCGCATCGACGGAATTCAAGTTCCGCGCTGCGGCAAATAGGCCTCTGTTCCGCCACCGTTGTTATTCCGCGGCTGCACGCGTAACCGGGGGGGCAGCTCGAGCAAGCCGATTTCAAATTCAGGAGCAACATCATGATTGACGCCAGCCCAAGCAACACGTTTCGACATCTCCCGCTCTCGCCGGAGCAAGACGCGGAAATCCGGCATTACATAAAGAGGAAGGAGCAAAGGGGCGAGCAATGGGATACCCAGGAACTGGCAATGATGCTCGGCGACATGCTTGCGCCTCCGCCGGGCGACGACGAGAAGCCGGAGCCCACCGTTGAAGAAACGAGACTGGCATGCGAGTTTGCATTGGCATCGATCGACGAAGCCATGGGATCTGTTTCCGCCAGCGAAGAACGGCTCGCCGCGGTGGAGGCCGAGGAAATGAAACACCCCAGGGGATAGGGCATTGCCGACACCCATGCGTCACGTCCACGATTGTGAAGGACAAGAAAAAAGGCCCTTGCGGGCCTTTCGTGGACGAAGGTGAGGGCAGCGCTTACCGCGTCAACTGGGTAAAACCATCCAGCAACCGTTCGACATCGGCCGCCTGAATCGCCCCCATCGTCGAGATCCGGAACAGTTCCTTCGACAGCCCGCCTTGCCCGGCGTAGATCACGAAGCCGCGCGCCTTCAGCCCGTCGTGCAGGGTTTCGTACGTCACACCCTGCGGCAGCCTGTACGCACGCAAAACCACTGACGACTCGCCTTCCGGCAGCACCAGCGGCATCCCGCGTGCAACAAGCCCCGCCTGCGCCTGATCGGCAAGCGCCTTGTAATGCGCATGCCGAGCACGCCAGCCGCCGGCCTCATCGAACTCGCGCAGCGCTTCGACCAACGCGTAATACGCATGCACGGACGGCGTAAACGGCGTATTCCGCTGATCCTGCAGCTTCGCAAGCCGGCCGAGATCGAGATAGTACGTGCGGCTCGCGGCCTTCGCGAGCGCACTACGGCGCACGATCACGAACGCGGCACCCGGCACACCATGCAGGCACTTGTTCGCGGTCGCGGCAACCGCATCGATGTCGCCACCTGCAAAATCGATCGCTTCCGCGCCGAAGCTGCTGACGCCGTCCACGAGCATCTTCACGCCGCGCGCACGGCACACCTCGGCGATGGCGCCGAGGTCGTTCAGCCGGCCCGTCGTCGTTTCGTGATGGATCACCGCGACATGCGAGTAGCGGCCCGCGTCGAGGCGAGCGCCAATCTGTGCGACATCCGGCGCCTGCATCCACTCGTGCTTCAGCACATCGTGCGCGATGCCGTACTGCGTGGCGATCTGCGTGATCCGCTCGCCGTACACGCCGTTCTCGATCACGAGCAGCTTGCCGTCCTGCGGCACGAGCGCGGCGATCATGCTTTCGACGGCGGCGGTGCCGGAACCCGTCATCAGCACGGCGGCCCATTCGGCCGGGTCGAGTTCATACGCGGCAACGAGCCGCGCGCGCGCTTCATCCTGCAAGTCGAAGAATTCGCCTTCGCGATGGCACAGGTCGGGTTGCAGCAGGCTGCGGCGCACGCGTTCGGAGAGCGTGACCGGGCCGGGGTTCAGCAGCAGCATCAATGGGCTCCTTCGACGTGGGCTTCGGTCTGCGCGGCGCCGATGTGCCGCATCAGACGGGTCTTGACCTCGACCGGCGTGACGGTCGGGCGCGGCAGGCCGTCGGGCACGCCGGTGCGGATTGCAATGCGCACGAACTGTGCACCGTCGCCCGTGGCAGCCAGCGCCGCATCGAGCACGTCGAGCGTATCGCCTTCGACCGCCGACGCATAACCGCACGAAGCGGCGACACCCGCGAACGACACATGCTGCGACACCGTCGCCTGGCCGCCCGTCGATTCGTGCGCGCCGTTGTCGAGCAGCACGTGCGTGAGGTTGGCCGGGCCGTAGGTGCCGAGCGTCGCGAACACACCCATGCGCATCAGCGCGGCGCCATCGCCGTCGACGGCCACCACGCGCAGGTCGGGCCGTGCGAGCGCGAGGCCGAGCGCGAGCGGCGTCACGCAGCCCATCGAGCCGACCATGTAAAGCTGGTTCGGGCGATCGTCGAGCGCGTAGAGTTCGCGGCCGCAGAAACCGGTCGACGCGAGCACGACGGTCGAATCGACCGGCGTATGCGCGATCACGCGCTGCAGCGCGTCGTGACGGGTCGGCCATGCATCGGCCGACGCGGCGCGCGCCGACGATTGTGCGGCGACGTGCGCGCGCGGCGTCGCGGCCGGGTTCGCCTTCAGTTCATACGGCGCGACGCTGCCTTTCTGCATCACGAGCGCGTACGGGCGGCCCGTCGCGTCCATGTGCGCGATCGCGCGGTCGAGTGCCGGGCCGACCTGTTCCGGGTCGGTCGGGAACGTCTCCCACGGGATCTCCATCGTGTCGAGCATCGCGGGCGTGATCGGGCCCATCAGCGCGTGCTGCGGCTCGTCGGCCACGCCCGGCTGGCCGCGCCACGTGACGATCAGCAACTGCGGCAGGCGGAACGTCCAGGTGAGCGACGTGAGCGGGCTCACCGCGTTGCCGAGCCCGGAGTTCTGCATCATCGCGATCCCGCGCTTGCCGCCGAGCGTCGCGCCGGCGATCAGCGCGACCGCGTCGCCTTCGTTCGCGGCCGACACGTAATGCAGCGTCGGGTCCTGCAACACGTAATTGATGAACGGCGTCAGGTACGAGCAGGGCACGCCCGCGTACCAGTCGAAGCCGCGTTCGCGCGCGGCCTCGACGAACTGGGCCGCCTCGATCATTGCGCGCCCCCGTTGCCGGTGCCCGGCTCGGACAGCGGCGTCTGGCCGTGCGCGAAGTCGCCCGCACGGCGGAAGTCTTCGAGGTCGTTGACGCCGCGCCAGTGGCCGTGCACGTACTGCACTTCGATCTTCTCGCCGGCGGCGATCAGTTCGTTCAGCAGCGACGGGATGTCGAGCGTGTCGAAATCAGGACGCGCCTGCAGCGTCGCGAGCATCGCCTTCAGGCGGTCGACGCCGGCGCCGCGCACGTTCAGCAGGCCGATCCAGCGGCCGTGCGGGGTGCCCGCGGCGACGTCGCTCGACACGCGCTGCAGGTAGGTCTTCTGGCCGAACAGGCCGCGATCGTCGGCCGCCGAGCAGAGGGCGAAGTCGCGCACGCTCTGGTTGGTCTCGGTGAGCGACGAATCGACCACCACGCTGAACTCGGCCTCGCTCTCCGCGAGGTCGCGCACGATGTAGCTGCGGAACAGCAGGTCGCCGTACGAGATCACGGTGTCGCCGGTCAGGCGGTCGGCCGCGCAGGCGAGCGATGCGAGTTCGCCCGTCTGCGCATGGCGCTCGTTGACGACGAGCTTGATGCCCGACGTGTCGATCGCATCGGCGCGATAGCCACCGACCACGGTGATGTCGTTTACGCCGTGCGTCTTGAAGCCGTCGACGAGCCAGCGCAGCAGCGGCTTGCCAGCGACCGGCAGCATGACCTTGGGTTTATCTTCGGTGACGGCTTCGAGGCCCTTGCCGCGGCTCGCGGCGAGCACGATCGCCGCATTCGACGCGCGCGACGACGAAGACAGGTAGATACGCTCGGCCGCCGAGTACTCGTCGGCGTCCTGCAGGCGGAAGATCTCGTTGACCGATGCGACGCGGTCCTCGACGTTGATCAGCGTTTGGCTCTCGTAGATCTCGCGCGCGGTCGCCTGCATCGCGGATGCCGACGCGCGGATCAGGTGGTTCGCCCAGATCACGGTGCTGATGCCGGCCTGGCGGAACACGTCGGTCGGCGTGCTGTAGTACTTGGTCGGCACGATCACGAGCGGCGCCTTGCCGCTCCATTCGCGCGCGAACTGCAGGATTTCGTCGGGGCGCGACAGCTTGCTGTGGATCAGGATCGCGTCGGCGCCGGCTTCCGCGTACGCGTTCGCGCGGCGCAGCGCCTCGTCCATCCCCCAGCCCGCGATCAGCGCTTCGACGCGCGCGACGATCGAGAAGTCGGGGTCGGTCTGCGAATCCTTGCCGGCCTTGATCTTGCCGCAGAATTCGTCGATCTCGGCGAGCGGCTGGCGTTCGCCGCCGATGAAGCTGTTGGTCTTCGGAAACTGCTTGTCCTCGATGCACACGCCGGCGATGCCGCGCTGCTCGAGCTTCTTCACGAGACGGCGCACGTTGTTGAAGTTGCCGTAGCCGGTGTCGCCGTCGAGCAGGATCGGCAGGTCGCTCGCGTCGGCCATGAATTCGAGCACGTCGACGACCTGCGTCCAGCTCGCTTCGTTGTTGTCGCGCACGCCGAACTGCGCGGAGATCGCGAGGCCCGAGGCCCAGATGCCCTTGAAGCCGGCCTCGCGGACGATCCGCGCGGACAGGCCGTTGTGCGCTTCCATCAGGAATTCGAGATCGCTGCTGACGAGCATGCGGCGCAGGCGCGCGCTGCGCGATTCGGTGAAGTTGGGTTCGCGTGCGTTCATCGTGCGGCTCCGGCGGTAGTGCGTTGAATCAGGGGAAGAATGTCTTGCGTCGCGCGTGCGACGTCGTTCGGGAAATCGATCTCGATCCACGGCGAGCCGGTGACGTCGGCGACGTCGAACGAATGGCCGCCTTCGAGCAGCAGGTCGCGCACGGCTTCCTCGTGCGGCATGTTCGCGCGGCCGCTGTCGACGTAGCCCGCGACGATCGTCGCGAGGCGGCGCGCGGTGCCTTCGGTGAAGCGGAAGAAGCCGACCGATTCGCCGATCGTGTCGTAGTCGAGGTCGACCGCGAGCTGCTTGCGCAGCTCGACCGGCACGCCGTTCTTCAGGCACAGCTTGACGGGCTCGTCGCCGGCCTCGAAGTCGCGGTCGATCAGCAGGCGGTCGACCGCGCGATCGGAATCGGCCACCAGCGCGTGCAGGATGTTCTCGTCGTACAGCACGTCCGCGTCCATCAGCAGCACGTCGCCGCCGCGCGTCATTGCCTCGGCGACGGTATGCACGGTCAGCACGCTGCCGAGGTCGTAGCGGTCGTTGATCACGATCTCGGCGGCGCGGCCGAGGCGCTTCAGTTCCTGCTCGACCTTCTCGTGCTGAAAGCCGAGCCCGAGCACGATCTCGTCGACGCCCGCGGCGTCGAGCACGCGCAGATGGCGCTCGAGCAGCGACACGTCGTCGAAGCGCAGCAGGCACTTCGGAAACTGCGCTTCGGGCGGTTGTTGCAGGCGCAAGCCGAGGCCTGCCGCAAGAATGATGGCTCGCATGGGTTCTCCAACCAAAAAGCCGGCGATCTGAACGATCAGTCGGCGAGCGGCTGCGGCGCACGGCGCCGCTGCCAGTTTCTTTCACTGAAATGCAGATAGAGCAGGCCGGGCAGACCGAGCGCGAGTTCGCGCGCACGCTTCGCGAGCGACAGCGCGAGCGCCGCGTCGGGCGGCAAGCCGACCAGCGGCGCGAGCAGCAGGTAGCCGCCTTCCTGCGCGCCGAGCGAGCCCGGGATCGCGAAGGCCGCGCCGCGAATCGCCTGGCCGACGCTTTCCAGCAGCAGCGCGTCGAGCCAGCTCACCGGATGCCCGAGGAAGTGCAGCGCGAGCCACACTTCCGCGGTGCCGACGATCCAGCCGACGAGACTCAACGCGAAGGTCTTCGCGACTTTCGCGCGATCGCGGTACAGCGCGCCGACGGCGCCGTCGATCGCGTCGGCGCGCGTGGCGAGCGACGACCAGTCGCGCGGGCCGAGCAGCTTCGACGCGAGGCGCAGGCCGCGGCCGAACAGGCCGCGCCGCTGCGCCAGATAGAACATCACCGCGAGCGCGCCGAGCACGCCGGTGGCGATCAGTGCGGGCGTGCGCAGGTGCGCGACCGACTCGTGCGTCGCATACAGGCTGAACGCGGCGATGCCGATCAGCGCGAAGGCCATCTGCGAGAGCGCCTGCATCGTCGTGCCGACGGTCACGGCGGCGGCCGCGTCGGCCATCCGCGTGCCGCGCTGCGCGAGGTGGCGCACCATCAGCACGGGGCCGCCGATCTGCCCGGCGGGCAGCAGGCTGTTCACCGATTCGCCGACCCAGCGCGCGCGCAGCGCATTGCCGAGTTCGGCGCCCGGCTGCCCGCGGCGGAACATGACCGTAATGGCTACCGCGTCGATCACGAGCGGCACGACGTGGAACGCCGCGACGAGCGCGAGGCCCCAGCCGGCCGCGAGGAACGTGGACGCCACCGCGCCGACGCCTTGCCAGGCCAGCAGGGCGATGAAGAGTGCGGTCCCGAGGGACAGCAGGATGAGGCCCGCGCGTGTCATGACCCGCTCGTGCGTCGCGTCGCCAACTGCTTGAAGACCTGGCGGAAACCGAAATACGCGATCGCGTCCTTCATGTTCGAGATGAAGCGCTTCCACGGCCGCATGCCGGGGTTCGTCACGTATTCGAACGTGAGCGACACGCGCATCTCGTTCTGGCCGAGCGGCGTGATGCGGTGGCGCAGCTTGTCGCCGTCGAACAGCACGATGCCGCCGTCGGCGATCTGCACGGAGCCCGGTTCGTCGGGCACGTCCGGGTTGCGCGTATGCAGCTCGTAGTCGAGCCGGCACGACGATTCGTCGATCACGCCGATCAGCAGCGTGTAGCGGCGGCCGTCGTAGTACGACGTGTCGTAGTGCCAGCCGATGTGGTCGCCGGGTTTCGTGTAGTAGTAGAGCGCGTACGCGTGCGGATCGTCGTCCGGCGACAGCATCAGCTTGTCGCCGGTGATTTTCTCGAGGAAGCCGATCAGCGCCTTCGAGCGATACAGCTCGGCGATGTACGGCGCCTGCTCGTCGATCGTATGGCGGCTCACGCTGCCGCCCTGCTTGTGGCCGGGCAGGTAATTGCGGTTCAGGCCGGCCTGCATCGCGCGCGCGGCATCCGCCAGCTTCGCGTGCGCGTCGGCCGGCAGGAATGCGTCGAGATAGAGGAACGAGCCCTGGCGCGTGTAGTCGCCGCGCAGGCGCTCGAGGTCGAGCCGGCCGACGCAGTCGGCCACGGTGCGATCGGGATCGGCCGCCGTCGCGCGCACGGGCGCGGGGCGTGCCGGGCTCAGCACGGAATCGTCGCGCGTGCTAGGAGTCATTTGGAAGCCTGGATTTCGGTTGAATTCTGCGAAAGGTCGCCGCGGTTGCCGCGCCGCACGACGCGCCACCAGTCGATCACGACCCAGGCGGCGAACAGCGGGGCGCCGATCGACGCCGCGAGCAGGAACGGCTGCACGCCGTCGACGAGCGTCACGATCGGCAGCAGGTACAGCACGTCCTCGGTCTCGAAGCCGCCGGCGAACGCCTGCTTGGTGCCGGCCTTGCCGGCGATCGATTCGATCCGCATGCGCAGGAAGAAGATCAGCGCGACGGCCGCGCCGGCCACGGCGCCGAGCAGCACCGGCGACGCGGCCATCTGGCCGCCCTGGGCGACGATGCCGACGCCCATGCTGACGAACAGCGCGACCGTGACGAGCGCATCGGCCGCGAGGTCGTAAAAATGACCGATCTTGCTGGACTTGCCGCTGATGCGCGCGAGCTCGCCGTCGGTATGGTCGACGAAGTTCGACAGCACGATCAGGAACGCACCCGCATTGCTCCAGCCGAAGCCGCCGTGCGCGAGGCACCAGGCGCCGGCGAGGCCGATCAGCAGACGAAGGGTGGTGAGGTGATTCGGGGTGACCGGCGTATCGACGAGCGGTCGGACAAGCGAGCGCGCGAGCCGCGCATCCCACGTGCGTGGCAGGGGCGGTTCGGGGTGTGTGGCGGTTTTTCTTTGGTCCATCGGCGAAATATATACGGAATTGTAATTTGTTGCTTTTTATTCGATCAATGTCCTGACATGCGGGAGTGTTACCGCGTCTTGCAGGCATCGGGCGGTTCGAAAACGCGCCGGCGAACGAGGCCGCCGACCGGGCGGCCGGACCCACTTTCCAGTGTGGTCCGCATCGCGCGGCTGTCAAGGCCGCAGGGGCTTCGCGGGCCGGCGCGGCGGCGCTTCTCGCGCCGGCCGGCCGGCGGCGCGCGATGGACCGGAGCTTGACCTCCGTCAGGCCGGGAAAGAGCGCAGCGGGCGACAATCGGCCACGCCGGACGGGTGTCGTCCGTTGCCGAACCAAAGGCCGTCAATGTCGAGGGACATCCGTCGATTGATGCGCGACGGCCGGCGATCGCGAACCGGCGATTCCGCCCCGGTGCTTTCACGTACCTTTCGCGCGCATCGCGCGGGCCGATCGCCTGTCACGGAACGACCGTTCGATACCCGACAAATCCGGCAAGGATCTTTTGCATCCAGCGGACATTTCGCGGCGATCGCCTCTGCGATACTCCGACCGTGCCCGTGGTGCCGGGCCGCCCCTCGCGGCCCCAAGGGCTTCGCGTCGCTCAGGAGACACCCCCCGCGACGTCAACGACAGACCAAAGCGTCAGATAACCAGCCATGTCTTCATCACGCATCCTCGCTCCCGCCCTGCGTTCGCTCGTCCGCACCGCCGACGAAGCCGCCGCGCTGATCCGCCCCGGCATGACCGTCGCCATGAGCGGCTTCACCGGGTCGGGCTATCCGAAGGCCGTGCCGGCCGCGCTGGCCGCCCATATCGACGCGGCGCACGCGCGCGGCGAGGACTTCCGGATCAACGTGCTGACGGGCGCGTCGACCGCACCGGAACTCGACGGCGCGCTCGCCCGCACCGACGGCATCTCGATGCGGCTGCCGTACCAGTCCGACCCGACGTTGCGCGACAAGATCAACGGCGGCGAAGTCGATTACCAGGACGTCCACCTGAGCCACGTCGCGCAATACGCATGGTTCGGGCTGTACGGCGATCTCGACGTCGCGATCGTCGAAGTCGCGGGCATCCGCGAGGACGGGCTGCTGATTCCGTCCGCGTCGATCGGCAACAACAAGACCTGGCTCGAGCGCGCGAAGCACGTGATCCTCGAAGTGAATGCGCGCCAGCCGCTCGGCCTCGACGGGATGCACGACATCTACTACGGCACCGCGCTGCCGCCGCACCGCAAGCCGATTCCACTGACGAAGAGCGACGACCGGATCGGCGAGCCGTACCTGCGCTGCCCGGCCGACAAGATCGTCGCGATCGTCGAAACCGACGCGCCGGACCGCAGCAATGCGTTCACCGCGCCTGACGCGACCTCCAGGCAGATCGCGCTGCACCTGATCGACTTCCTGCGCCACGAAGTGAAGCGCGGCCGCCTGCCGGAAAACCTGCTGCCGCTGCAGTCGGGCGTCGGCAACATCACGAACGCGGTGCTCGCGGAACTGAGTTCGGCCGGCTTCTCGAACCTGACGGCCTACACCGAGGTGATCCAGGACGGCATGCTCGACCTGCTCGACGACGGCACGCTGAGCTTCGCGTCGGCTACCGCGCTGTCGCTGAGCCCGGCCGCGGTGCAGCGTTTCGCCGACGACATCGCGACGTTCCGCGAGAAGATCGTGCTGCGCCCGCAGGAGATCAGCAACCATCCGGAACTCGTGCGCCGCCTCGGTTGCATCGCGATGAACGGGATGATCGAGGCCGACATCTACGGCAACGTGAATTCGACGCACGTGATGGGCACGAAGATCCAGAACGGCATCGGCGGCTCGGGCGACTTCGCGCGCAACGGCTATCTGTCGTGCTTCATGTCCGCGAGCACCGCGAAGGGCGGGGCGATCTCGCGGATCGTGCCGATGGCGAGCCACGTCGACCATACCGAGCACGACGTCGCGGTGGTCGTCACCGAGCAGGGGCTGGCCGACCTGCGCGGCCTGTCGCCGAAGCAGCGCGCGCGCAAGATCATCGCGACCTGCGCGCACCCGGACTACCGCCCGATGCTCGAGGATTACTTCGAGCGCGCGTCGCGCGAAAGCTTCGGCAAGCACACGCCGCATCTGCTGGCCGAAGCGCTGTCGTGGCACGAGCGCTACGTGCGCACCGGGACGATGAAGGCCTGACGAGCGGGCCCGCGGCGGACGCGCGCCCGTCGCAGTCGAGCGACGGAATGCCGGGCACCCGCCGCAGGAACAGCGTCGACAGCTCCATCGCGAGCGTGGCGCCCGCGTCGATCACAGCAGTTCGAACGGGCCGCCGGGCGTGCTCGTCGCGCACGTCGGCCGCGGACGGCGATGGTGCGGCGGCGCGGCGGAGTACGACGCGGGGCCAACGGTTTCATGGGGGGGCCGGACTTGTCTTGATGGAGTCGAGCGACTATCTTGCAACCTCAAGCGAACTTGAGGTCAAGCATGAGCCGACTGGACATTGCGGAGGTAGCGCGGCGCACGGGACTGCCTGCATCGACGCTGCGTTATTACGAGGAAAAGGGACTGATCGTCCCGATCGGCCGGCATGGGCTGCGGCGGCAATACGACGAGTCGGTGCTGGAGCGTCTGGCGTTGATCGCGCTCGGCCGCGAGGCCGGTTTCTCGCTCGACGACATCCTCGCGATGGTCGGCACCGAGGGCCGGCCCGCGATCGACCGCGCGAAACTCGATGACAAGGCCGACGAGCTCGACCGCACGATTCGCCGTCTCGGCGCGGTGCGCGATGCGCTGCGGCATGCGGCCGTATGCCCGGCGGCGAACCATCTCGAATGCCCGTCGTTCCAGAAGCTGCTGCGCATTGCCGCGCATCGTCATCCGGCGCGCCGCGCGAAGCCGGAAGGTGCGTAGGCAGCGAGCCCGCGCGAGGCAGGATGCGCCGCGATAGCCGTTCGACGGAAGGACGGCTACGTGGCGACGTCACGGGTTCGACGTGCCGAATGCGACGAGGCGACATCGTCCGTGCCGGCTTCGGCGTCCGCGAAACAGCCGCGCCTGCTCATCCCGCGTAATACACGCGGCATTCCATTTCGCGCCCGCGCACGATTCGCTTGCCGACGAGTGCGCCGTACGTTTCGGTGAACACGGTGCGCTGGTGCTCGCACTGCGCGGCGTCGTAGAAGTAGAGCGACACCCAGTCGGTCGGGCGCCCGGCTTCCGGCGTGCGCATGGCGGCCTGCTGGCTCAGCGCCGTGAAATGCCAGCCGCCCTTGGTCATGTGCATCACGGGCGGCGGCACGTAACCGTCCGCGTTCGGGCGCCGGTGCGTGAGCGTCGGCAGCACGCCGGCGGCCGCCTTGTTGCGGTACTGGCGATCGATGTAAAGCAGCAGTTCGACCGGCGGCTCCGTGCCGGGGCCGGCGTTTCGCATGTGACCTTGCCAGCGTCGGCGGCGGCTCAGCACGTCGTCGAGCGCGGCGCGGATGCCGACCGCGCGCCGCGGGCCGACGCCCGCGATCGTTTCGAGCTGGCCGTTGCGGGCCGCGCGTTCGAGTTCCTCCAGCGTATCGATGTGCAGCGCGTCATGAATGCGCAGCGCGAGCGCGTGACCGATGCCCGGCACGGCTTCGAATGCGGACGCGCGTTCCGCGTCGCCGCGCAGGCGGTCGAGCTGGCGCCAGCGGCCGGTCACCAGCAGCTCGGCGATCGCCTGCGCGACGCCCGCGCCGACGTCGGGCAGCGCGCCGAGCGCCTCGACGCCGCCGGTTTCGAACACGGTGCGGACGTCGCGGTCGAGCGCATCGACCGTGTCGGCCGCCGCGCGGTACGCGGCGACCCGGTACGGATTCGCGCCCTGGTCGACGAGCCGTTGCGCGGCCTCGCGCAGGCAGGCCGCGATAGGCTGGTTTTCCTCGTACGTCTGGCTGACGGTCGACTGCATGGCGAGGGACCCGAAAAGCACAAACGGAATGGCTGCGACGAGCGATGCGCCGGTCGGCTTTCAACCATTGTCGTGACGCGCGATGAAGAAAACTTGATGTGCGTCAATGGCAAACGTAGCACAGGCGCGCCGTGCACGGTCATGCAGCATTTCGGCACGACCGTGCGCGGCGCGCGATGCGGTTACGCGTCGAGAAACGACTGCGCGTTCTCGGCCTCGGCGGCCGTGCGCAGCGCGGCGAGCGCCCGTTTCTCGATTTGCCGCACGCGCTCGCGCGACATTCCCGCATCCTGCGCGATCGCGTCGTAGGTGTCGGGCTCGGCGCCACCCAGGCCGAACCGCCGGCGCAGCACGTCGGCCTCGGTCGGCGTGACCGACCGCAGCAGCGACAGCACGCATTCGCGCATGCGCGTGTCGGCCAGTTGCTCGAACGGGCTGGCCGATGCCCGATCCTCGATCAATTCCACGAGGCCGGTATCCGCATCGGGCAGCGGCGTGTCGAGCGAAACCGGCTCGGCCGGCAGCGCGAGCACCGCGCGCAGCTTGTCTTCGTCGAGGCCGGTTTCGGCCGCGAGTTCGGCCGGCGTGGCCCGACGGCCCGTCCGCTGGCGAAAGCGCAGCACATGCCGCTGCACGCGCTGATACTGGTCGCCGACGTGCACCGGCACGCGGATCGTGCGGGAGCGATCCGCGACCGCCCGTGCGATCGCCTGGCGGATCCACCACGTCGCATAGGTCGAGAACTTGAACCCGCGCCGGTATTCGAATTTCTCGATCGCGCGCATCAGGCCGAGGCAACCGTCCTGCACGAGGTCGGACAGGTCGACGCCGCGGTTCAGGTACTTGCGCGCGATCGACAGCACGAGCCGCAGGTTCGCCTCGAGCATCGCGCGCGTTGCATCGCGCACCTTTTGCTGGCCGTCGCTCAGCGCCGCCGCGAGCGCGCGCCGTGCGACCGCATCGAAGTGCGCTGCATCGACCGCCGACGGATCGTGCGGTGCGCTCGCGAGTGCGCGCACGGTACGGCTTGCGTCGTCGACGGCCGGCGCGACCCAAGCGAGCGAGCCGAGCAGGGCGGCCACGTGGTTGCGCGCGTCGCGATATTCGTCCGAACGGCTGCCATGCGCATGCAGCGCGCCGCGCAGCGCCGAGACCGCCGCGTGCAGCGCATCGTAGCGGGCGGGCGCCGGCGTATCGTCGTCGCCGTCGGCCGACCCGGTCGCGCCTGTCGTGCGATGACGCTCGAGCAGCACGTCGACCGCGGGCGGATAGCCGGCGATCGCATGCAATACCTGATGACGGCCCGTCTCGATTTCGCGGGCGAGCGCGATTTCGCCTTCGCGCGTGAGCAGCGGCACCGCTTGCATGCGCCGCATGTAGAGCGCGAGCGGATCGGTCGACGCGCTCGTGCCGCGTGCGAGGTCGCCGAGCATGGCCCTGCCTTCGTCGAGCGCGTCGCGATCGACCTCGACCGGCGCCGCGCCGGCGAACGGTGCGGGCGCGGCCGGCTCGTCGAGTACCGCGATGCCGATGTCGGCGAGCGCGGCGCGTACGACGTCGAGCGCATCGGGGCTGTCGCTTTCGGGCGGCAGCGCGTCGACGAGGTCGGCGTGCGTCAGATAACCCTGCTCGCCGGCGAGCGCCAGCAACTGGATGATCGGATCGAGCGGTGTGTCCGCCCGGAGAGTGGGGCGTGGCGTAGTCATGTCGATGGCGGCGCGAGCCGCGTTCCTGTCTGGGCGGGCCGAAGCTCGCCGGTTTGCGGTTGCCGGTGGATCGCGGACGCCCGTCCGCGCCGGTCAGCCCGACATCGTTCAAGTTGAGGGCATTTGCGCCAACTTCAACGCCGGCGCCGCGGACGGGCCAGCACGCGGCGTGCCCGCGCGGCGCGCCGGAGCAGGAAACAAAAAGTAACCGATCATACGCGCGGAAATCCGCAGGGGACGTAAGCTAGAGTCACGCGCGCCGCCTGGCGGTGGCGCACGGATTCCGCCGGAGTACGAGATGAACCCGATTCCCGCCGCGAGGCCGGCCGTCGTCGCGCTGGCCGCACTGATGCTTGGCGGCTGCTACTACACGAGCCCGTACGGCTATGCACCTTATTACGCACCCGTGCCCGCCACGGTGACGCAGCGCGAGATTCCGGCTGCACCGGCCACGCCTGGCCCGGCCCAGTCGACCGTGCCGCAAGCGCAGGTCGACGCCGGCACGGCGGTGCCCGTGTATGTCGCCCCGGCCTACGTGCCGGCGCCGTATCCGTATTACTACCCGGCGTACTACTCAGGCTGGTACGGGCCGCCCGTGACGATCGGCTTCTGGGGCCGCTGGGGCGGCGGCGGATACTGGGGCGGGCGCGGCGGGTACTGGCATCGTCCGTGGGGTGGCGGGCATTGGGGTGGCGGCCATGGGGGCGGGGGCCACTGGGGTGGCGGCCACTGGGGCGGCGGCCATCGGCACTGACGGGCGCGCGGCGGCGCGGCGCGGGAGAGCATCATGTTGAACACGATTGTCCGAAGTCTGTGCGTCGTCCTGGCCGGCCTCGCGGCCGTGCCGGGCGTCGCCGATGCGCAGAGCAGCGCTTACACGAATTCGCCGGCCGAGCTGTTTGCGGGGCCGGCGCCCGATTATCCGGTGGTCGCGCAGATTCCGCCCGGCACCGCGCTGGACGTATTCGGCTGCCTGAGCGACTACACGTGGTGCGACGTCGCGCTGCCGGGCGTGCGCGGCTGGATCGATGCGCAGTTGCTCGACTATCCGTACCAGGGCAACTATGTGCCGCTGCTCGAGTACGGCGCGATCATCGGTGTGCCGGTGACCGGATTCGCGATCGGCGCGTACTGGGACCGCTATTACCGGCACCGCCCGTGGTATCCCGACCGCGATCGCTGGGCGCGCCGTGCGGAGCCGCGGCTCGGTCCCGGCGGCATGCCGCCGGGGCAAGGGCGGCCGCGGCCGGGCGCACCGATGCAGGTCGCGCCGGCCGGCCCGCCGCCCGTGCATGACACGCGGCCATCGGCCACGCGCGGCGGCTGGAACGGCGCGAATCGCGTGCCGCCACCGGCTGCTCCTGCACCGACACCGATGCCGGGTGGAGTGGGTAATGCGCGCCCGGCCAGCCCGCCAGCGCCGACCCCGATGCCGGGTGGGGTGGGTAATGCACGTCCGGCCAGCCCGCCGCCGGCCGTGCCGCGCCCGTCATCGCCCATGCCGGGCGGCGAGGGCCACATGATGCCGCCGCCGGTGCGGCAGGGGGGCGGCGGTTATGCGCGGCCGCAAGGCGGCGGAAATGGCGGCGGTAATCGCGGCGCAGGCGGTGGCCCCGACGAACTCCGTCACTGAGGGCGCCGGTGCCGCGGCTTCTCCGGGCAACGGACGAAAAAAAGCCGCTCCGAAGAGCGGCTTTCGGATCGGGCGAACGGGAAGCGGGCAAGCCGCTACCCGCCGCCTGTAGCGCGTCGCATCAGTCGTCGAGCAGGGACAGGTCGCGTACCGCACCCTTGTCGGCCGACATCACCAGCTTCGCGTATGCCTTCAGCGCCGCGGACACCTTGCGCGGACGCGGCTGGGCGGGCTTCCAGCCCTTCGCGTTCTGCTCCTCGCGGCGGCGCGCCAGTTCCTCGTCCGACACCAGCACGTCGATCGTGCGGTTCGGGATGTCGATGCGGATGCGGTCGCCGTCGCGCACGAGGCCGATCGCGCCGCCCGCTGCCGCTTCCGGCGAGCAGTGGCCGATCGACAGGCCCGACGTACCGCCCGAGAAACGGCCGTCCGTCAGCAGCGCGCATGCCTTGCCGAGGCCCTTCGACTTGATGTAGCTGGTCGGGTAGAGCATTTCCTGCATGCCCGGGCCGCCCTTCGGGCCTTCGTAGCGCACGATCACGACGTCGCCGGCCTTGACCTTGTCGTTCAGAATGTTCTCGACCGCTTCGTCCTGCGATTCGGTCACGTGAGCCGAGCCTTCGAACACGAGGATGCTCTCGTCGACGCCGGCCGTCTTCACCACGCAGCCGTCGAGCGCGATGTTGCCGGTCAGCACGGCGAGGCCGCCTTCCTTCGAGAACGCATGCTCGTACGAGCGGATGCAGCCTTCGGCGCGGTCGAGGTCGAGGCTCGGCCAGCGCGTGTTTTGGCTGAACGCGACCTGCGTCGGAATGCCGGCCGGGCCGGCCAGGTAGAACGTGCGGACCGCTTCGTCCTGCGTGCGGACGATGTCCCACTGGTCGAGCGCGTCCTTCAACGTCGGCGCGTGGACGGTCGGCACGTCGGTGTGCAGCTTGCCGGCGCGCTCGAGCTCGCCGAGGATCGCCATGATGCCGCCTGCGCGGTGCACGTCCTCGATGTGGTACTTGTTCGTGTTCGGCGCGACCTTGCACAGCTGCGGCACGGTGCGCGACAGGCGGTCGATGTCCTTCATCGTGAAGTCGATGCCGGCTTCCTGCGCGATCGCGAGCAGGTGCAGGATCGTGTTGGTCGAGCCGCCCATCGCGATGTCGAGCGTCATCGCGTTCTCGAACGCCTTGAAGCCGACCGAGCGGGGCAGCACGCGTTCGTCGTCCTGCTCGTAGTGCTGGCGCGTCAGTTCGACGATGCGGCGGCCGGCGCGCTTGAACAGCTGTTCGCGATCGGCGTGCGTGGCGACGACCGTGCCGTTGCCGGGCAGCGACAGGCCGAGCGCTTCGGTCAGGCAGTTCATCGAGTTCGCGGTGAACATGCCCGAGCACGAGCCGCAGGTCGGGCACGCCGAGCGTTCGACTTCGGCGACGTCGGCATCCGAATACGACTGGTCGGCCGCGATCACCATCGCGTCGACGAGGTCGAGCTTCTTCAGTTCGATGGCTTTGGTGACCGGGTTCGCGAGGCGCGTCTTGCCGGCTTCCATCGGGCCGCCCGACACGAAGATCACCGGAATGTTCAGGCGCATCGCGGCCATCAGCATCCCCGGCGTGATCTTGTCGCAGTTCGAGATGCATACCATCGCGTCCGCGCAGTGCGCGTTCACCATGTATTCGACCGAGTCGGCGATGATGTCGCGGCTCGGCAGCGAGTACAGCATGCCGTCGTGGCCCATCGCGATGCCGTCGTCGACCGCGATCGTGTTGAATTCCTTCGCGACGCCGCCCGCGGCTTCGATCTCGCGCGCGACGAGCTGGCCGAGATCCTTCAGGTGCACGTGCCCGGGCACGAACTGGGTGAACGAGTTGACGACCGCGATGATCGGTTTCGAGAAATCGTCGTCTTTCATGCCGGTGGCACGCCACAGCGAGCGCGCACCTGCCATGTTGCGGCCGGCGGTGGAGGTTTTGGAACGGTAAGTGGGCATGGTGAAAGCTGAAGAAATATCGCGGGAAAAGGGTGGAGGCTCGGGAATAAAGGCCTCTCTCGCGCCCGTGCGAACAACCTCTTGAGCTGCGCCCTGGGCAAACTTCGCGATTATCCCACAGCCGCCGGGCCCGTGGCGCCGGCGGGAGCGGGCGAGCGGCGCGCCGGCCAGGGGCCATGCTCGCCCGGCGCGCCCGGGCTCGCCGGCACGCAGCCCGACGCAGGTCATTGCCGGCGCAACGGGCGCGCGGCTTCACCGCCCGTTCTGCCGATGGTGAAGCCGCGCCGTGCGGCTCGATCGCGCGTCAATCGAGCAGCGTCAGGATCTCGTCGTACAGCGCCTTCGGAATCCGCACGCCGTTTGCGATGCTGCGCGCGCGGGCGTCGAAGCGCCGTTGCGACGGCAGCCGCGCGCCTTGCGCGACGATCGATTCGAACATCCGTTCGCCGCGCGCGAGCCCCGCGTCGAGCTCGTCACCGAGAAACACCTCCGGGTCGAACGCGATCACGAGTTCGCCGTGGCACGGCGTCGCGCCGACGCCTTCGTCGAAATCCATCGATTCCCGGCTCGTCATGTCGCCGATCAGCGCGCCGCCGAGCAGCTCGACCATCGCCGCGAGCGCCGAGCCCTTGTGCCCGCCGAACGTGCGCATCGCGCCCTGCAGCGCGGCTTTCGGATCGGTGGTCGGCTGGCCATCCGCGTCGATCGCCCAGTGCGACGGAATCGCCTTGCCCTGTTTCGCGTGCAGCTCGATGTCGCCGCGCGCGATCGCGCTCGTCGCGAAATCGAACACGAACGGCTCGCCGCCCGGGCGCGGCCACGCGAACGCGATCGGGTTGGTGCCGAACACCGGTTCGCGGCCGCCTTCCGGCGCGACCCAGCTATGGCTGGGGTTCATCGCGATGCCGACCAGCCCTTCGGCGGCGATCGCCTCGACCTCGGGCCACAGCGCGGAGAAGTGGTAGCAATGGTTGATCGCCATCGCGGCGATCCCGTGCTGCTTCGCCATCTCGACGAGGACGGGCAGCCCGGTCTCGAAGCTCAGCAGCGAGAAGCCGCGATGCGCGTCGACCGCGACGATCGATGACGACAGCCGGCGCAGCGTCGGCACGGCTTGCGGATCGACCTTGCCTTTCTTCAGCGAGCGCACGCAGACGAGCAGCCGGTACACGCCGTGCGAATGGCACTCGTCGCGCTGGCCCTGCGTGATCACGTTGGCGATGGCGTGCGCATGCGCGTCCGACATCCCGTTGTGCGTCAGCACGCGCAGCGCGAGTGCGCGCACTTCATCGAGCGACAGGACGACTTCGGTTGCGCGCTCAGCCATGGTTCACCTCGCGCGGGGCGGGCACGCCGTCGATGCGTTGCGGCACGTGCAGCGGATTGCCGCTGCGAATCGCGTCCGGCAGCAACGCGTCCGGCACGTCCTGGTACGACACGGGGCGCAGGAAGCGCTCGATCGCGCGTGCGCCGACGGACGTCGTGCGCGTGTCGGACGTCGCCGGGAACGGGCCGCCGTGCACCATCGCGTGGCCGACCTCGACGCCCGTGCCGAAACCGTTGACGAGAATGCGGCCGGCCTTGCGTTCGAGCGTCGGGCGCAGCGCGGCGAACAACGCGGCGTCGCGGTCGGCGAGATGCGCGGCGATCGTCAACTGACCTTCGAGCGACTTCAGCACGCGATGCAGCGTGCCGGCATCCGGGCAGCGCACGATCAGCGATGCGGGGCCGAACACTTCGTCGCGTAATTCGCGGTGCGCGACGAACGCATCGGCGGACGTCGCGAACAGCGCCGCGCGGGCCTGGTGACGGCCGCCTTCCGCGCCTTCGGCCAGCAGCTCGACCGCATCGTGATCGCGCAGCGCCGCGACGCCTTGCGCGTAGCTCGCGTGGATGGCCGGTGTCAGCATCGTCTGCGCGGCGACGGCACGCACGGCATCGGCCGCCGCGGCTTCGAATGCGCGCAGCGCGGGGCCGTCCACCGCGAGCACGAGGCCTGGATTCGTGCAGAACTGGCCGGCGCCGAGCGTGAGCGACGCGACGAACTGCGCTGCGATGGTATCGTGACGGGCGTCGAGCGCGGCGGGACACAGCAGCACGGGATTGATCGAGCTCATTTCCGCATAGACGGGAATCGGCTCGGCTCGCGCGGCCGCGATATGCATCAGCGCGACGCCGCCGCGGCGCGAGCCGGTGAAGCCGACCGCCTTGATGCGCGGATCGGCGACGAGCGCCTGACCGATCTCGCGCGACGCGTCGAACAGCAGCGAGAACACGCCGGCCGGCATCCCGCATTCGCGCACGGCCTGCTGGATCGCGCGGCCGACGAGTTCCGACGTGCCCGGATGCGCGGAATGCGCCTTGACGATCACCGGGCAGCCGGCCGCGAGCGCCGACGCCGTGTCGCCGCCGGCCACCGAGAACGCGAGCGGGAAGTTCGACGCACCGAACACGGCGACGGGCCCGAGCGCGACGTTGCGCAGGCGCAGGTCGACGCGCGGCAGCGGCTTGCGCTCGGGACGCGCCGGATCGATCCGCGCGTCGAGAAAGCCGCCGTCCCGGACGAGCGACGCGAACAGCGCGAGCTGCCCGACCGTGCGGCCGCGTTCGCCTTCGATGCGTGCGCGCGGCAGCCCGGTTTCGACGACGCAGCGCTCGATCAGGTCGTCGCCGAGCGCCATGATGTGGCGGCCGATCGCGTCGAGGAACGCGGCGCGTGCTTCGAGCGACGTTTCGCGATACGTGTCGAACGCATCGTCGGCGAGCGCGCATGCCGTTTCGAGATCGTGCCGGCTCGCGCCGCCGAACGCCGGTTCGAGCGGTTCGCCGGTGGCGGCGGCGAGCGCGTGGAGGGTGCCGTTCTGCCCGGTGACGGCCGACGGGCCGATCAGGAGCTGACCTGTGAGTTGCATGGTTTTCCTCGGAAAAGGCAGGGCCGGGCGTACTGCGCCCGGCCGTTGGAAGGGGAAAAGGGCTGAAAAAGGGCGCGGGCGCGTCAGTCCTCGTCGTCGTCGAGTTGCAGCTTGTCGGCGCGCACGCCGGTGTTTGCGCCCCAGTAGTAGATGACGAGCGCGACGGCCGCGACGGCGACCGTGTCGTACGGATGCGCGAGCCGGCCCGTGCCGCCGAAGCCGCCGAGATACGACAGCACGATCATCGCCGCATAGAACGCGATCAGCCACGCGGACGAACGCACCTGCTCGGCGAGGCTCAGCTGCGCGGTCGGCACCCAGCGGCGGCACGCGAGATAGATGACGAACATCACGATCTGCAGCCCGAGCAGCCAGGACACGGTGCTCCAGCCCGACCAGTAGACGATCAGCGCGGCGATCACGAACGACGCGGGGCCGGTGACGCCGAACGCGCTGGCGCGGAACGGCCGCGGCAGGTCGGGCGCGGTGCGGCGCAGCGCGGCGACCGACACGGGCGCGACCGCATAGCTCAACACCAGCGCGGCCGACACGATGTTGATCAGCGCTTCCCACGACGGAAACGGCAGCGTCCAGAAGATCGCGAGGCCGAACGTGAGCCACAGGCCCGCGCGCGGGATGCCCGACGCTTCGTCGACGCGGGTGAACACCTTGAAGAACGTGCCCGTTTTCGCCCAGCCGTAGACCACGCGCGGCGTCGCGTTCATGTAGATGTTGCCGCAGCCGCTCGGCGAGATCATCGCGTCGGCGACGACCATCACCGCGAGCCAGCCGACGCCGAGTGCAAGGGCGATGTCGCGGTACGGCAGCGAGAACGCCTTGCTCACGTCGTGCCAGCCGGCGGCGAGCATGGCCGTCGGGATGCTGCCGATGAACGCGAGTTGCAGCAGCACGTAGATCAGCGTCGACAGCAGGATCGACAGGATCAGCGCGATCGGGATCGTGCGCTGCGGATTGCGCACCTCGCTCGCGACCGACACGATCGGCGTGAGCCCGAGATACGCGAAGATGATGCCGCCGGCCGACACGGCCATCTCGATGCCCGGCATGCCGAACGGCGCGAAGCCGTGCACGGTCAGGTTCGCGGGCTTGAAGAACGTGAACAGCACGCCGATCACCGCGAGCGGCACGATGAACTTGAAGACGCTGATGATGTTGTTCGCCTTCGCGAACGTCTTCACGCTCGAATAGTTCAGGTAAAAGAAGAAGCAGAGCAGCGCGGCCTGCACGAGCCAGCCGAGTGTCGTCGGGTCGCTCGATCCTTCGATCGTCAGGCCCGGAAACCACGCGGCCGCGTACTGGCGCGCGGCGACCACTTCGATCGCGATCAGGCTCGAGAACGCGATCAGCGTGATGAAGCCCATCAGGTAGCCGAGCAGCGGGCCGTGCGAGAACACCGGGTAGCGCACCACGCCGCCCGCGCGCGGCAGCGCGGCGCCGAGTTCGCAGTAGACGATGCCGAGCAGCAGCACCGCGAAGCCGCCGAGCAGCCACGAGAAGATGCCGGCCGGGCCCGCGATCGTCGATACGTGACTCGCGGCGAACAGCCACCCCGAACCGAAAATGGCGCCGAGACCGATGAACGTGAGATCGGTCAGCGACAGCTGTTTCTTGAACTTGCCGTGACCCGCGTCGGGGTGCGCGGAACGGGAAAGCGGGACGGACGGGTGTGCGTTGCCTTGGCCTGGCATGGGCTTGTCTCCTGGAGGGAATATCGGCACAGGCTCGATGTGCGCCGCGCTCCGACGGAGCAGTGGCGCTCGCCTGCAGGCCGGCGTCGCCCGGTTCGAACGACCGGGGCGGGCCGCGGCCCGTTCACGCGCGGCGCGACGCCGGGGTTGGCGTGAACGGCCCGCAGGCCATGCCGGACCGGGGACGGCGGCGCGTAGCGGGGCAAGCCCGCGCGCCGCCGCCGGGGGCGTCGATCAGAGACCGACGTCGGGCAGCACCGGGCGCGTTTCCAGCGCCTTCGCGACGATCGCCTTCACTTCCGCGAGCGTGTCGCCTTGCAGCGCGAGGCGCGGCGGACGCGTGATCGCGCTGCCGCGGCCGACCAGCTCTTCGCACAGCTTGATGCACTGCACAAGGTCCGGGCGTGCGTCGAGGTGCAGCAGCGGCATGAACCAGCGATACAGCGCGAGCGCTTCGTCGAAGCGCTTCTGCTTCGCGAGGCGGAACAGCGTTTCGCCTTCCTTCGGAAATGCGTTCGACATGCCAGACACCCAGCCTTCGGCGCCGACCGCGATGCTCTCGACCACGACGTCGTCGAGGCCCGCGAACAGCACGAAGCGATCGCCGACCGCGTTGCGCAGGTCGATGAAGCGGCGCGTATCGCCCGACGAATCCTTGAAGCAGACGATGTTCTCGCAATCCTGCAGCGCGATCAGCACGTCGGGCGTCACGTCGTTCTTGTAGATCGGCGGGTTGTTGTAGACCATCACCGGCAGGTCGGTGCTCGTCGCGACCGCGCGAAAGTGCGCGGCGGTTTCGTGCGGTTTCGCCGAGTAGACGAGCGCGGGCATCACCATCACGCCGTCGACGCCGACGCGCTGCGCTTCGCGCACCGTGTTGCGCGCGAATTCGGTCGTGAATTCGGCGATGCCGGCGATCACGGGAACCTTGCCGCCGGCCGCGTCGCGTGCGGCTTCGATCACCTGGAGCTTCTCGCTCGTCGACAGCGACGTGTTTTCGCCGACCGTGCCGCAGACCACGAGGCCCGACACGCCGTCGTTCACCAGGTTCTTGACCACGCGGTGCGTGGCGTCGATGTCGAGGGAAAAGTCCGGCTTGAACTGGGTGCTGACGGCCGGGAAAACCCCGGTCCACTGAATGGCGTTTCGGCTCACTGAAATCTCCTACGTGTTCGTATCGATCGGCCGACAGGTGTCGGTGTGGCAACCAGTATCGCCGCGCAAACGCCCATCACGCTTGAGTCGTATCGCGGAGCAAAATGACGAAATCGGCACAGCGGCCGGCAGGCGCGCCGGGGGCGCGTGGCACTATGCCGATTTCGTCGTCGTCCTCATCGAAAAGCCACAAGCGGACGGACGCGCGACGGAGGAAGCTATGCTCCTTTCCCCACTTCGGACGGCTCATGATGAAGCGCATCCAGATCATCGATTCGCACACGGGCGGCGAACCCACTCGGCTCGTCGTGTCCGGCTTTCCGTCGCTCGGCAATGGCACGATGGCCGAGCGCCGCGACGTGCTCGCGCGCGAGTACGATCGCTACCGCACCGCGTGCATCCTGGAGCCGCGCGGCAGCGACGTGCTGGTCGGCGCGCTGCTGTGCGAGCCCGTCTCGCCCGACGCGGCGGCCGGCGTGATCTTCTTCAACAATAGCGGCTACCTGGGCATGTGCGGGCACGGCACGATCGGCGTCGTGCGCACGCTGCATCACATGGGCCGCATCGCGCCGGGCGTGCACCGGATCGAGACGCCGGTCGGCACCGTCGAGGCGACGCTGCACGACGACCTGTCGGTCAGCGTGCGCAACGTGCCCGCGTATCGCCACGCGCAGGCCGTCGAAGTCGACGTGCCGGGATACGGCCCCGTGAAGGGCGACGTCGCGTGGGGCGGCAACTGGTTCTTCCTGATCAGCGACCACGGGCAGCGCATCGCCGGCGACAACGTCGCGGCGCTTACCGCGTATGCGTCGGCCGTGCGCGCAGGGCTGGAACGCGCGGGCATCACCGGCGCCAACGGCGGCGAGATCGACCACATCGAGCTGTTCGCCGACGATCCCGCGCACGACAGCCGCAGCTTCGTGCTGTGCCCGGGGCTCGCTTACGACCGTTCGCCGTGCGGCACCGGCACCAGCGCGAAACTCGCGTGCCTCGCGGCCGACGGCAAGCTCGCGCCGGGCGCGGTGTGGCGGCAGGCGAGCGTGATCGGCAGCGTGTTCCACGCGAGCTACGAGCTGGCCGACGGCGGCATCGTGCCGACGATTCGCGGCAGCGCGCATCTGAGCGCGGAAGCGACGCTGCTGATCGAGGAAGACGATCCGTTCGGGTGGGGCATCGGGTCGTGAGCGAAACGAAGACCGACGTCGTCGTGATCGGCGCCGGCATCGTCGGCGCGGCGTGCGCGCACGAACTCGCGCGGCGCGGGCTGCGCGTGCTCGTCGTCGACGACGCGAGCGGCGGCGCGACCGGCGCGGGCATGGGGCACCTCGTCGCGATGGACGACAACGCGGCCGAACTCGCGCTGAGCCATTACTCGATCGAACTCTGGCGCGCGTTGAGCGGCGAGATGCCCGACGGCTGCGCATACCGCAATTGCGGCACGCTGTGGCTCGCGGCCGATGCGCACGAGATGGATCTGGCGCGCGCGAAACAGGCGACGCTCGCCGCGCACGGTGTGGCCGGCGAGCTGATCGATGCGGCAGCGCTCGCACGACTGGAGCCGATGCTGCGCACGGGCCTCGGCGGCGCGCTGAAGATTTCCGGCGACGCGATCCTCTACGCGCCGGTCACCGCGAACTGGCTGTTGCAGCGCGCGCCGCGCATCACGTTGCGTCGCGAGCGGGCCGTCGCGGTCGATGGCCCGAGCGTGATGCTCGCGAGCGGCGACGTGCTGCGCGCGGAGCGTGTGGTCGTCGCGAACGGCGTGGCGGCGCGCACACTGCTGCCCGAACTGCCGCTGCGCCCGAAAAAGGGCCATCTGCTGATCACCGACCGCTATCCGGGCCACGTGTCGCACCAGCTCGTCGAGCTCGGCTATGCGGCCAGCGCGCATGCGAGCGACGGCACGTCGGTCGCGTTCAACGTGCAGCCGCGGCCGACCGGTCAGTTGCTGATCGGCTCGTCGCGCCAGTTCGACACCGAGGATGCGCAGGTCGAGCCGCCGGTGCTGGCGCGCATGCTGCGCCGCGCGGTCGGTTACCTGCCGGATCTGGCCGAGCTGAACGGCATCCGCGCATGGACCGGCTTCCGCTCCGCGAGCCCCGACGGCCTGCCGCTGCTCGGCGAGCATCCGGCGCGCCCGGGCGTGTGGCTCGCGGTCGGGCACGAAGGGCTCGGCGTGACGACCGCGCCGGGCAGTGCGCGGATCGTCGCCGCGCTGATGGCCGGCGAGCGGCCGCCCATCGATATCGAACCGTATTTGCCGGGACGCTTCTTGAGCGCGTCCCGCGTAGCCGGAGCGCTGACATGAAACGACCCCCACGCTCACTTCGTCCGCTGTCGACCGGAGTTGGCGCTTCGGCGCTGGCGTCGGTCCCATGCAAGGCGTCCCCCGCGAGGGCGGTCAGCCGCCTTGGGGCGGCCCGGCGGAGGCTGACATGATCATTCATCTGGACGGCCGCGCGCTGACGGTAGCTGATGGGACGACCGTCGCGGCCGCCGTCGCGGCGAGCGGCGACGACACGACGCGCGTGTCGTGCACGGGCGCGGTGCGTGCCCCGTTTTGCGGGATGGGTATCTGCCAGGAGTGCCGGATGACCATCGACGGCCGGCGCCGGCTCGCGTGCCAGACGCTGTGCCGCGACGGCATGCAGGTGGAGCGCACGCGATGAAACAGGAACGACAGGAACGATTGAGCGTCGACGTCGCGATCGTCGGCGCGGGCCCGGCCGGGCTGTCGGCCGCGCGGGCCGCCGCACGAAGCGGCGCGACGGTTGCGATCGTCGACGACAACCCGCGCGCGGGCGGGCAGATCTGGCGGCAGCCGGCAGCAGTCGCACCGACGCCGGCCGCGGCCGCACGCCTCGCCGTGCTGCGCCAGCCGAACGTCACGCATCTCGCGGCGACGCGCATCGTCGCCGAAACGCAGCCGGGCACGCTGCTGCTCGAAGACGACGAACGCGGGCGGCTGCTCGATTTCCGGACGCTGATTCTCTGCTGCGGCGCGCGCGAGCTGCTGCTGCCGTTTCCGGGCTGGACGCTGCCGGGCGTGACCGGCGCGGGCGGCTTGCAGGCACTGATCAAGTACGGGCTCGACGTGCGCGGGCAGCGCACGGTCATCGCAGGCAGCGGACCGCTGCTGCTGGCGAGCGCGGCGACGGCCCGGCAGGCCGGCGCGCGCGTATCGCACGTACTCGAACAGGCCGCTTGGCGCGACGTGGCCGGCTTCGGTACGGGGCTGTGGCGCTGGCCGTCGAAGCTCGCGCAGGCCGCGAAGCTCGTCACGACCGCGTATCGGCCCGCTGCGTACGTCGTCGAGGCATTCGGCGACGAGCGGCTCGAACGCGTGCGGATCCGGCACGGCGATCGCGAATTCGACGTCGACTGCGACCGGCTCGCATGCGGCTTCGGCCTCGTGCCGAATACCGTGCTGCCGCGGCATCTCGGCTGCCGGATCGAGAACGACGCGGTGGCCGTCGACGCGCACCAGCGCACGAGCCGCGACGGGTATTTCGCGGCGGGCGAGTGCACGGGCGTCGGCGGCAGCGAGCTGGCGATGGTCGAAGGTGAGATCGCGGGCTACGCGGCGACGGGGCAAACGGCACTGTTGGCCGCGCTCGTCGCGCGGCGCGCGCACTGGCAGGCTTTCGCGGATGCCGTGCGTGAGCGCTTCGCGATCCGCGAACCGATCCGCCGGCTCGCACGGCCCGACACGCTGCTGTGTCGTTGCGAAGACGTGCGGTTCGACGCGGTCGCGCGGGAACCGGGCTGGACGGCCGCCAAGCTGCAGTCGCGTTGCGGGATGGGCGCGTGCCAGGGCCGTGTGTGCGGCGCGGCCGCGCAGGCGCTGTTCGGCTGGACGCCGCCCCCGCCTCGCACGCCGCTCGTGCCCGCGCGGGTCGGCACGCTGATGCTCGACGGCACGGGGGCCTGCGAGAGCGCATGATGCGTGACGCTGGCGGACTGTGATGAAGCGGCCCCGGTTTGCGCCGGGCCGTGCCGCTCCTTCCATCTTTATTTCACCTTCACTTTTCCTGGCCGCCGGCCTCGGCCCGCCACGAGCGCGCAGGCGATGGAGCGTCGTGGGCATGGGCACGGGTGGCGGCTCCTTCTGTCGCGGTGCCAGTCCAGCGACACAGTGCCCGGGCCATCAAGCTCCATCGGCAGGATGCGATCGCAGTTCGGCTGCATGAAGCGCCGCGCGGCGGGGCCCGCGTGACGGTAGGCAAGGAGGTTTGATTGAGGGTGATCAACCGAATTGCCGATCCGGCAAGCAGCGGGAAAAAGAACAATATACAAAATAATATAATATTGATTCTTTAATCATGTCCCTCCGCCGATGAACGACGATTTCCCGGCCGGGCTACCCGGCCCCGACCAGATGCGCGCCGCCGCCGAATCGGCCTGTGCGCTGCTGAAGGTGATGTCGAATCCGGACCGTCTGCTGCTGCTGTGCGAACTGTCGCAGGGCGAGCGCTGTGTGAGCGATCTCGAGGCACGCCTGGACATCCATCAACCGACGCTGTCGCAGCAGCTCGGTGTATTGCGGGACAACGCGCTGGTTCGTACGCGCCGCGAAGGCAAGGCGATTCACTATTCGCTCGACAGTCCGGCCGCGATCGCGGTGATGGGCGTGCTGTACGAACAGTTTTGCGGGGCGACCGTGAAGGAGGTACGCGATGCAGATTGATGCGCTTCATTTCACGCCGTGGCTGTCGCTCGTCGGCGGCGTGATGATCGGGGGCGCGGCCGTGTGGCTGGTCGCCTTTAACGGCCGGATCGCCGGTATCAGCGGGATCGTCGGCGGCCTGCTGACGGCGGGCCGTGCAGAGCGAGGCTGGCGCGCGGCGTTCGTCGCCGGGATGATCGTTGCACCCGTCGTCATGCGTTTCGCCGGGAGCAACTCGATGCCGCAGGTCGACGCCAGTTGGCTTGACGTGATGGCGGCCGGGCTGCTGGTCGGGATCGGCACACGATACGCGGGCGGCTGCACAAGCGGCCATGGTGTATGCGGAATTTCGCGCGGGGCGCTGCGCTCGGCGGTCGCGACGGCGACCTTCATGGTCGCCGGCTTCGCGACCGTGTTCGTGCGGCTGCACGTTGCGGGGGGCTGACATGCAGGCAGGATTCGCGTTTCTGGCAGGGCTGCTGTTCGGCGTCGGCCTCATCGTGTCGGGTATGGCCGATCCGCGGAAGGTGCTCGGTTTTCTCGACCTGGCGGGCCGCTGGGATCCGTCGCTTGCGTTCGTGATGGCGGGCGCGATCGGCGTTGCGGTGTTCGGGTTCGCGTGGGCGAAGCGCCGCACACGGTCGTGGCTCGGCCTGCCGATGCAGTTGCCCGCGCAGCGGGCGATTACCGTGCGCCTCGTCGCGGGAAGCGCGGTATTCGGCATCGGCTGGGGGATTGCCGGGTTTTGTCCCGGCCCTGCGATCGTGTCGATCGGCTTCGGAGTGGCCAAGGGAATCGGGTTCGTCGTCGCGATGCTGGCCGGAATGGCGTTGTTCGAATGGATCGAGCGACGGCGGAATGGGCCGTGAGGTTGGTGCGGCGGCTGCGCTGGAAGAGGGCGCCCGGCACGTCGTGCGTTCGTCCATCGCCGCGATGAGCCAGCCGCCCGGCGGGATGCTGTGGATCGCGTTGGCGGAAGGCGTGCGCTCCGATGTGTTGTTCGACGCCGCGCCCGCGCATGGAGTCAAGATCGCGCCCGGTTCGATCTTCTCGAATGCGGACCGTTTCGACGGCTATATCCGGCCCGGCTGCGCGCGCGTATTCGATGCGGTGCCCGAGACGGCGTTCGACACACTCGGCCGCCTCGTACGGGAAGCCATGGCGGCCGGGTAAGCGCGACGGCGCCGGCCGGTCGGACTTCCGCATACGCGAGTGCGCCGGCCGGGCGCGGTACCGAAGCGGCAAGCCTCCGCCATTTCATCGGCCGACCGCGTGCGTGGCGAGGTGCTGGCGAATCAGCGACAGGTAACGATCGCCGACCGAGAAATCGCGGGCCGCGCGCGGCCGGGCGGCGGCCGGCCGCAGCGTGGCCGGCACGCTCATGCCCAGATACCGGCACACGGCCGACGGAAAGGGCTTGCGCGTATGCCCGAGCTGACGCGCAGCGCGTTCAATGCGGGCATCGCCGACCTGGGCACGAAGCCACGCCAGCACTTGGCGATCGGTGTCGTTGACGATACGGACCAGATGTTCCATCGCGCACCTCACTGTTCATAAATACAGTACTGTAAATATAACCAGTGTTTGCGAGAACCGCAAGCGGCGGCGCGTCGGCTGGCCGTTCGGCCAGGGTCAGCGCGCCGGCGCGGCGGTGCGCGCGAGCCGGGCAGCGGCCGCTGCCGGTGCGGCAATGCCCGTATACCGCGCATCGGTCAGCGTGCCGAGAAATGCGACGATATCGTCGATCTCCGCGTCGGTCAGCGCGGGCGGCGTACCGGGCCGGCGGTTCATCGGCGTCGAGTTGACGTTGATGTTGCCGCGATAGGCGGCCGGCACGTCGTCGAACGTTCGGGCGCCGTGATACCAGAAGCCCGGATCGGTCGAGCGCGTGTTGTAGAACGCGACCGCGTCGCGCAGCGTCGTGAACACGCCGTTGTGCATGAACGTCTGCTTGACCGCGACGTTGCGCAGCCCCGGCGTGCGCAGGTAGCCGCACCACTGCGTCGGTTCGGGCCAGCGCAGCCGCCGCGCGGTGTCGCACAGTCCGTTGTCGAAGTGGCGCGGATCGCGGTTCGCCGGCAGCGCCCGGTTGCGCGGCACCGCGATCGCGTCGTAGCCGAAATCGGTGAACAGCGAGCGCTCCGGGCGGTTCGACGTGTCCGACAGCGTATGGCAGGTCATGCAATTGCCCTTGTCCGGATTCCGGAACAGCGCGAGCCCGCGCATCTCGGCCGGCGCGAGCGGCTTGCGCGTGCGCAGGAACGCATCGAAGCGCGACGTGAACGGCGCCATCTCGTCGCTCTGCAGATAGGCTTCGACGGCCGAACCGAGCGCGCGCACCAGTCGCTCGGGATCGCGCCGCACCGGCGCGCCGAAGCGCGCGGCGAGATCGGTCGCGAGTTCGGTCGCATTCACCTTGCGCAGCAGCGCGGCCGGCGACCGGTTGTTCATCTCGTTCGGATCGAACAGCGGCCCGCGGATCTGTTCGGCGAGCGTATCCGCGCGGCCGTCGCTGAACAGGCCGCCGAACGGCGACGGCGCGGGCGCATCGTCGTCCTGATAGAAGTGGCGGCGCGGCACGTAGCGCACGTACAGCAGCGACGGCGCATTGCGCTGGCTGAAGCGCCCGGGCCGGCTGCCTTCCGGCACGCCGGGCCCGGCGAGCGACGCGGCCGACAGCGTCGGCGCGAACGCGCGGCCCGGATCGTGGCAGCCCGCGCAGGACATGCCGCGCGGCTCGGACAGCCGTGCGTCGAAGAAGATCCGGCGGCCGAGCGCGACGAGCGTCGGGTCGGGCGCGAAGCGCGCGGTGGCCGCATCGATCTTGCCCGTCACCTGCGGCGTGCCGTTGCCGATCGTGTCGACGACGCGCGACGGCGGCGCGCCGGGCAGCAGGACCGTTTCGGCCGGCGCGGCGTGGGTCGCGAGCGTCAGGCCGGCGAGCAGGGTGGCGGCAAGCGTGTGCAGACCACGTACGCCCGGCCCGTCACGTCGAACTTCGTCACTCACGGCGCGATGAACCCCGTCTTGTCGCAGGCGAGCGTCCTGCCCGACTGATTGCACGACGCCAGGAGCTTGCCGGCCGCCGAATACGCATGGAACACCCAGCCCGTCGCCGGGGCGGCGTTGCGCTCCATGATCAGGAAACCGAAGCTGTTGTTGTGCGATAGCCGCTCGATCACGGCGCCCGGCGCGGGTGTCAGGCCGGCCGGGAACGGGTCGGGCAGTGCGACGTCGAGGTTGTCGCCGCCGTTGCCGGACACGATCGTCGCCGGGTGCCCCGACGAGAAGTTGATCGCCTGGAAATCGTGCACGTGGCCATGCAGCGCGACGTGCACGCCCGGCGGGTAGTACGCCTGCGCGTTGAGGCTCGACATCACCGACTGCAGCGCGAGGTTGCCCGGCGCGGGCGTGC
Source organism: Burkholderia anthinoferrum (assembly GCF_002925705.1). NCBI lineage: Bacteria > Pseudomonadati > Pseudomonadota > Betaproteobacteria > Burkholderiales > Burkholderiaceae > Burkholderia > Burkholderia anthinoferrum. Next base: position 350,201 of record NZ_LFZP01000052.1, on the reverse strand, counting down.
TGCCGGCGATCGGCGCGAATGCGAGAATCGGATGATGGTTCGTGAAGATCGTCGTCGTCATGCCGGGCTTCGACGCGAGCGATGCGACCGTCTGGAACTGCTTCTGGTAGATGCCGAATTGCGCGTCGGTGGTCTTGAGCGGCGTGCGGCCGACCTTCGCGGTGTCGAACACGATCACCTGCGAGCCGTCGCCGAGCGACACCGCATAGGGTTCCGAATAGTTTGCGTCGTTGTCGTTGGCCGGATCGTCGCACGAGCGGGCGGCCGAGTACGGGCGCGGGTCGAGGAAGCGGAACCACCCCTGGCCCGCCCGCGCGCATTCCTCGTGGTTGCCGCGCACGACCACCCACGGCGCCTTCGCGAGCAGCGGCGCGGCCGGGCGGAACAGGTCGGCCTGCCACGTATCCCAGCCGTAGCCCCACGGGCTGTCCTTGCAGCCGGCGATGTCCGGCGGGCATGCGTTCTCGCGGTAGTGGTAATCGCCGACGTGCAGCACGAGATCGGGCGACAGCTTCGCGACGCTGGCCGCGATCGTGCCGAGCGGCCAGACCGCGGCGTCGTTGCACGCCTGCCATGCGTTGTCGGCCTTCTTCATCCGGCAGCCCGTGTCGGCGATGATCGCGATGCGCCGCGGCTGCGCTTTCGGCAGCGGCAGCGTGCGGCCCGCGACGCTCGCCGCCTGCGCGCCGGCGGGCAGCGTGGCCTCGCAGACGGACACCGGGAAGCTCGACTGTTTCGAATCGGCCGGGTCGCTGGCGGTCGGCCGCTGGGCGACGGTCGCGGCGCCTGCGCGCAGCGCCATGCGCGACAGCTTGCCGTCGACGGTCAGTTGCGGGCATATCGGATCGCCGGCCGACGCGGGCGTGTAGTTTGTGATGACGCGCGCGATCGCCTGGTTCGCATCGCCGATCTCGACCCATGCGGCCTGGACGTTGGCCGACGCGCTGGCCGGATCGTCCGGCGTATCGATGTGATTCGAGCACGCGGACAGCGCGGCGAGGGCAACAAGCGGGGCGCAGCGCACGAGCAGCGCGCGCGAGAGGATTCGTCGCATGGGAAGGGGAAGCGCCGTAGGAAAGCCGTCAACGATACGCAGCGCGAATGTAAGAAATGTGAAAAGCGCGGTGCGACAGCGCGCATGAACGGGGCAATCGGCCTTGACTTCAAGCCGGCTTGAAGCAGTACAGTCCGGTTCGTCATCAACGAATCGGAAGGGAATCGACGATGGAAGCCAACCGGCCCAACGAAGCGCAATCCGCGCTCTGGAACGGTCCGTCGGGGCGCGCATGGGTCGATGCGCAGGCGCTGATGGACCGGATGTTCGAGCCGTTCGAAACGCTGCTGGCGGATGCCGCGGCAGCGTCGTCCGCAATGCACGTGCTCGATGTCGGCTGCGGCACGGGCGCGGTCACGCTCGCGATCGCGCGGCGGCTCGGCGCGGGCGCGCAGTGCACGGGCATCGACATTTCGGCGCCGATGATCGACGCTGCCCGCACGCGTGCCGAACGCAGCGGCGTGCGCGCCCGGTTCGTGTGCGCGGACGGGCAGACGCATGCGTTCGAGCCCGCCAGCGTCGACTTGATCGTGTCGCGCCTCGGCGTGATGTTCTTCGACGACCCGGTGCGGGCGTTCGCGAACCTGCGGCATGCGGCGCGGCCCGGCGCGCGGATGCGGTTCGTCGCGTGGCGCGGCGCGGCCGACAACCCGTTCATGACGACGGCCGAGCGGGCGGCCGCGCCGCTGTTGCCGAACCTGCCCGCGCGCCAGCCCGGCGCGCCGGGGCAGTTCGCGTTCGGCGACCGGCAGCGGATCGCGTCGGTGCTGTCGGACAGCGGCTGGGCCGACGTCGCGATCGAGCCGGTCGACCGCGCGTGTGTGCTGCCGGCGTCCGCGCTGGACGACTACATCGCCCGGCTGGGCCCCGTCGGCCTCGCATTGCTGAAGACAGACGAAGCAACGCGGCAGCGCGTGATCGACACGACGCGCGCGGCGTTCGAGCCGTACGTGCATGGCGCCGAGGTGCGGTTCGATGCGGCGTGCTGGCTGGTGACGGCGCGCGCGCCGTCTGCCTGACGTGTCGCGTGAACGCCGCGGAAGCGGATCAGGGACGCCCTGGCTGCCCGTCCGCGCCGGGATGACGCGCACCCGTGTGACGAAGCAGGGCCGCGCGACGTGCGTGCGTCAGCGTTGGCGCGCGCGCAGCATCAACCACGCGCAACCGCCGGCCGCCAGCACGAGACCGAGCAGGACGGCCTCCACGCCGAGCGCGAAACCGGGCGGCATTTCGCCGCTGTTCGGCACCGGCGCCAGGTTGCCGGCCATTGCGATTGCGCCGCCGGCGAGCAGCGCCGCGCAGACGATCCAGTAGATCTTGCCGCGCGGCGGCGCCGCGCGGATTCGCCACAGCGCGATGGCGCCGCCGCCGAGGTACAGCACGGCGAGCGTGCCGAGCGCGATGATGTCGGCGGCGCGGCTGTGCAGCAGCCCGCTCATTCGGCCTCCGTCGCGTGCCCTGGCGCGCGGCTCAGCAGATGCGTGCGCGTGTCCGCCGCGAGCGACACGTAGCGTTCGTACTGGCGCAGCACGTCGGCAATCACTTCGTCGCCGCGCAGGTATTCGACGTCGTAGCCGAGCCGGCCGTCTTCGAAGAACGTGACGATGCCATACACGTGCGTACGCGACGCGTCCGGCTCGGCCGCCTCGCGCACCAGGAACGCGGCCGCGGATTTCACGGTGACGCGCACGCCGTACACGAAATCGCGATGGTCGGCGGTCGGCACGGTGAGCCGCACCGCATCGTCGCTGTCGCGCTGCACGTGCGCATCGACGCCGCTCGCGCGCAACTCGTCGGCGACCTTGCGCAGCGCGGGCTCGACCGTTTCCGCGACGAACTGGCGCGCCTCGGCTTCGGTCGTCTGACGCAGGATGTGCGTCAGGCGATGGCGCCAGTGCTGGCCGGTCCAGAAGCTCGTCGCGGGTGCGACGTCCTGCGAATAGTGCGCGCGGTCGGCCGCGAGCCCGCGCCACAGCCCGTAGCAGAGCGCGAGCATGATGAGAGCAACCGGCAGCGCGGCGATCAGCGTCATCGCCTGCAATGCGCCGAGCCCGCCCGCGACGAGCAGCACCGCGGCCGTCACGCCGAGCAGCGCGGCCCAGAACAGCCGCTGCCAGACCGGCGAATGCGCGCTGCCGCGCGTCGCGATCTGGTCGATCACGAACGCGCCCGAATCCGCGGACGTGACGAAGAACACCGCGATCAGCACGATCGCGACGATCGACAGCAGTTGCGGCAACGGCAGGAAATCGAAGAAGCGGAACAGCAGCGCATCGACGCTGGTCGCCGTCTGCGCGAGCGCGCCGGCCGCGCCGTGCGTATCGAGCCAGATCGCGCTGTTGCCGAACACCGTCATCCACACGAGGTTGAACGCCGTCGGCACGAGCAGCACGCCGATCACGAACTGGCGGATCGTGCGGCCGCGCGAGATGCGCGCGATGAACATGCCGACGAACGGCGACCACGACACCCACCACGCCCAGTAGAGGATCGTCCAGCCGCCGAACCAGCCTTCCTCGCGCGGCGGCGCGTATGCATAGGTGCGGAACGACAGGTCGACGAGGCTCGACAGGTACTGACCGATGTTGTCGGCGAGCGCGCGCAGCAGGAACGCCGTCGGGCCCGCGATGGCCACGAACGCGAGCAGCAGGAACGCGAGCAGCAGGTTCAGCTCGGACAGCCTGCGCACGCCCTTGTCGAGGCCGCTCGCGGCCGACAGCCCCGCGAGGATCACGACGAGCGCGACGAGCCCGAGGCGAAACGTATTGCCGCCCGTGTCCCAGCCGGCGACCGTATGCAGGCCCGCGCTGATCTGCATCACGCCGTAGCCGAGCGTCGTCGCGATGCCGGCGACCGTGCCGACCAGCGCGAACGCATCGACCGTGTGGCCGATCCAGCCGTCGATGCGCTCGCGCAGCACCGGATACAGCCCCGAGCGCAGCGTCAGCGGCAGGTTGTAGCGGAAGCCGAAGTACGCAAGCACGAGCCCCATCAGCCCGTAGATGGCCCACGCATGGAAGCCCCAGTGGAAGAAGGTCATCAGCATCGCCTCGCGCGCGGCGTCGGGCGTGCCGGGGGCGACCGTCGGCGGCTTCAGGAAATGCTGCATCGGCTCGCCGACGCCGAAGTACATCAGGCCGATGCCCATGCCGGCCGCAAACAGCATCGCCGTCCACGACACGAAGCTGAATTCGGGTTCGGCATCGTCGGGGCCGAGCCGGATCTTGCCGAAGTCGCTGGCGGCAATCAGCACGAGAAACACGAGGAAGCCGGTGACGGCGAGCACGTAGAACCAGTCGAAACGTGCGATGACCCATTGCTGGCCGGCGAGGAACAGCGCGCCGGCTTCGCTCGGGTGCAGCGCGCACACGACGAGCAGCGCGCCGATCACGGCGAGCGCGGGCAGGACGACCTGCGGCTTGAATGTCGTGCGAGGCGAGGGACGGAGATCCGGCATGGCGGGTATCCAGTTGTGGGCGCAACGACGCGCAACGCCGCCCGGCGCGCACGTCGCGCGTCGGACCCTGATACGGCATGCGTCGAGTGTACCGCGGTGTCAGGACTGCAAGAACGGGTATGCAGAGGGAATCGAACCTGACGAATTGTAAGGTATCGGGGCGATCGGGAAAACCGGCGCGCTGCGCCGGCCGGGCTGGTGGCGGGACGGGGAAACGTCGTGGAGAACGTCTATGGGGCGCCCGGACGGCGCATGCAGGGTGCGCATCGTCCGGGGCGTGGAGAGCGTGCCGAGGGGCCGCCCGGCGGGTTCAGAACGTGACGGCGATCCCCGCCATGCCGACGAACTGGCCGCGCGTCGTCGACGGCGTGAGCTGCTGCGAATCGCCGACGATCGGCGCCGCGTCGACGATGTGCCCGGCGCCTTGTGCGCCGAGCGTCTGCCCGCTCGAATGCGTGTACGCCTGCAGCGCGTAGAGCGTCGTGCGTTTCGACAGGCTGTACGACTCCTTCAGCGAATACTGTTGATAGCGGGCCGCACTCGCGACGCCGTTCGCCTTCGATGCGAGCGTGTACGCGAACGCGCCGGCCACCGAGAACGTCGGCGTGAAGCGGTACGCGGCGAGCGCGCCGTAGGTGTTGAACACGGCCGTGTCGGTGAAGGCCGAGCCGTTGCCGGGCAGGTACTTCACGTTCGAATAGTTGAGCCCCATCGTCAGGTCGCCGAGCGTGTAGTTGCCAGCCGCCGCGACCTGTTCGACGGCCTTCGCGGTCAGATAACCCTGGTTCAGCACGGATACCGCGAAGCTGCCCGACGCTGCGGTGGCCGGATTCTGGAAGCCCGCGGACGAACCCGAGCTGTTGATCCGCAGGTAGCCGGCCGCGATCCCGATCGGCCCGTTCGCGTAGCGCAGCGCGGCGCTGAACGTGTTGCCCTTGCCGGTCGCGCCGGCGATGCCGCCGAATGCGTACATCGCGCTCGCGGTGAGTCCGGCGAAGGTCGGCGACGTATAGGTGACCGAGTTGTTCACGCGGATCGTCGTGTCGAGGCCGTCGATGTCGCCGGGATGCGCGCCGGTGGCGCCGGTCAGCCAACTGCTCGACGCGTACGGGCCGACGAACAGGAAGTACGGCGTGTACTGACGGCCGGCCGTGACCGTGCCGTAGCGAACGTTGCGCAGGCCGACGAAGGCCTGGCGGTTGAAGATCGTGCCGGCGGCGGCCTGCGCGCCCGTATTCAGGTTGAAGCCGGCCTGCAGGTCGAAGATCGCGTGCGTGCCGCCGCCGAGATCCTCGTCGCCGCGCAGCCCGAACTTCGACGCATACAGGTTGCCGTCGCGCATATAGACGTTCGAGTGTCCCTGCTGGTTGTTCACGTACGCGATCGAATCGTCGACCACGCCGTACAGCGTCACGCTGCTCTGCGCATGGGCGGCGGTCGTGCCGAGCGACGCGGCCGATAAAATGAGGATTGCATAACGGTTGACGGGTGCTGTCATTGTCGATCTCCGGGTCTCTTCATCTTTTCAAGGGGGCGGGAGGTTGAATGCCTCCTCTGTGGCAGGCGGCGGGCCGCGCGAACGGCCCGCCTGATCGGGTTGGCTTCGGCCTCAGCGGTTCAGCGGTTTAGTGGTCGAACGCGACGACGAGGCGGCGCCATGCGCCGTCCCGCGTATCCTGCTCGACGCGCGCACCGCGCACGGCCACCGGGCCTTGCAGCGACGTGGGCAACAGGATCTCGACACGGTCGGCCGGGCGCGCCGGGCGGCCGTCCCAGCGGACCGACACGCCGAGCGCGCCGGACGCCTCGCGGCCGGTCTCGATGCGCCACAGTCCGTATTCGCCGTCGCGCCACGCTTCCGTTTCGCCGTCGTCCTCGACGCATTCGCCGTACGCGACGCCGTCCTCGATCCGTGGCGCGACGAGGAAGCCGCGCGTGTCGGCGCGCGCACCGAAGTGCTGTTCGGCGACGTTCAGCGGCAGCACGCGGCCTTCGCGCAGCAGCATCACCGGCGTGTCGAGCGGCGCGGGTAGCGTCACGCTCGCGCCGCCGTCGAACGATTGCGCGCTCGCGCAGCACGTCCAGCGTGCGCCAGACGGCAGATACACCGTGCGCTCGGACTGGCCGGGATCGACGACCGGCGCGACCAGCAGTGCGTCGCCGAGCATCATGTCGTCGCACGCGTCGTAGCAGCGCGCGTCGCCCGGGAAGTCGGCGAAGGTCGGCCGCAGCACGGGCTCGTAGCGCGTCGTCGACAGCCACAGCAGGTGATAGAGGTAGGGCAGCAGCCGGTAGCGCTGCTTGATCAGCGACGCGATCTGCGCGGTGATCTCCGGGTACATCCACGGTTCGTTGACGGTGCCGTCGTCGTTCCACGAATGAATGCTGAAGCGTGGCATGAAGATGCCGAACTGCACCCAGCGCAGCAGCAACTCCGGCGACGGCGCGGGGCCGGAGAAGCCGCCGATGTCGTGGCCGATGTTCGATACGCCCGACAGCGCGAGCCCTAGGCCCATCTTCAGGTTGTAGCGCAGCGTTTCCCACGACGTGTAGTTGTCGCCGGACCACGTCTGCACGTAGCGCTGCATGCCGGCGCCGCCGGAGCGCGACACGAGGAACGGCCGCCGCGCCGGCGCATGCGCGCGCTGCGCGTCGCGCGACGCGCGCATCATCAGCATCGTCTGCAGAACCTTCGCCTCGCGCGCCGGAAACGGCTGGCCGAAGCCGTGCGCGATCGCGTCGGGCGACCAGATCTCGTATTCGTTGTTGTCGTTCCAGGTCGACTCGATCCCGTATTCCAGCAGCGCCGACGTGACTTGCTCGCGCCACCAGCGGTAGGCGTCCGGCTGCGTGAAGTCGACGTACGCGCCGACCTCGTCCCAGAACTGCACCCACGCGGGCTCGCCGCATGCCGAGCGGATCAGCAGGCCGCGCTTCGCGGCGTCGTCGAAGGCCGGATGGTCGCGCAGCAGGCACGGCTTGATGTTCGCGCACAGGCGGATGCCGTGGTCGCGATAGTGCTGCACGAAACCCTGCGCGTCGGGAAACTTGTCGCGGTTCCAGTTGAACACGTAGCGCTTCGCGCCGATCGACGTATAGCCCGACGACAGGTGGAACGAATCGCACAGGATGTCGTGCGCGCCGCACTGCTCGACGAACTGGTTCATCTGCTGCTGCGCGTCCGGCGCATCGGTATAGCTCATCGTCGAGCCCGAATAGCCGAGCCCCCATTTGGGCGTGCGCGCCGGACGCCCGGTCAGCCACGTGAAGCGCCGCGCGGCCGCGAGCGGCGTATCGGGCGACGCGATGAAGTAGTAGTCGAGATCGCCGTGCTCGGCGACGAAGTAGCGATAGAGCCCGTGGTAGTTGTCGAGTTCGCGGCCCATGTCGAACGTGCAGTCCGACAGCGTGTCGTAGAACAGCCCGAACCCCTGGCGCGCATCGGGTGACCACGTGATGTAGAACGGGATGTGCTTGTAAAGCGGGTCGGTGTGCTTCGCGCTGTAGCCCATCGCGTCGATGTTGCGCATCTCGAAGCGTGCGCCCGTGCGGTCGAGTTCGCCCGCGCGTTCGCCGAGACCGAATACCTTGTCGCCCCGCTCGCGGGCGACGTAGTGATAAGCACGATCGTCCCACCAGCCGAAGTTGTACGCCTGCGTCGCGCGGTCGGCGAGCACGATGCGCCATGCGCCGTCCGCGCCGCGCATCGACCACGTGCAGTGGCCACCTTGCCGGCACACCGCGAGCCGGATCTGCGCGGTTTCGATCCGCACGCCGTCGTCGTCTTCGGCGAAGTCGTAGTGGGGCAGCGCGAAGCCGCTCAGGTCGAGGCGGTCGCGCCCGTCGAGCGGCACGTCGTCGAGGCCGGGCGCGATGGTCCACGTGCGCGGGGTGCGCGCCGTCGCGTCGGGCAGCACGCGCAAGCGCACGATGTCGTCCTCGAGCACGAAGATTTCGAGGGTGGCGCCCGTATCGGACGCGAGCAGCACGCGGTTCGCGTGGTGGCTGGCGACGCGGAACGCGGGCGGATGAAGGAGCGAAGTCATAAGGCGATTCCTGGTGAAAACGGAGCTCAGGCGTGCTGCGCGAGCAGGCGTTCCTGCTTCGACTGGCCGCGGATCAGCACCGCGAGCAGCGTGACGCCGATGATGTCGAACAGGCCGAGGCACGCGAACAGCGGCGCATAGCCGATCTTGTCGGCGAGCGCGCCGACCAGCAGCGAGAAGCCGAGGCCGCCGATCCACGCGGCCATCCCGGCGAAGCCGCTGGCGGTGCCGACCTCCTCGGAATCGAACACGTCGGCCGACAGCGTGTTGACGAGCGCGGAGATCATCTGGTGCGCGAAGCCGCCGACGCAGAACAGCGCAATCGCGGTGTACGGCGACGACACGAGCCCAATCATCGCCGGCCCGAGCATCAGCACCGCGCCGAGCGCGACGCCGGCGACGCGCGACCACACGAGCGGCAGCTTGAAGCGGTTCGCGAGGTAGGGCGACAGGTAGCCGCCGGCGATGCCGCCGAGGTCGGCCGCGAGAAACGGCATCCACGCGAACACCGCGATCTGCGTGAGCGGCATGTGGCGCTCGGTCGCGAGATACAGCGGAATCCAGAAGCTGAAAGTCTGCCATGCGGGTTCCGCGAAGAAGCGCGGCAGCGCGATCGCCCAGAAGCGCCGGGCGGTGACGACGTCGCGGACGCGGCGCCTGGACACGGGCGGCATCGTGGCCTGGCCGTCGCGGATCAGCGTGCGTTCCCGCGCCGTGATGCGCGGATGGTCGGCCGGCGACCGGTACTGCGTGTACCAGAGCGCGGCCCAGATGAAGCCGAGCGCGCCGGTGACCATGAACGCGGCCTGCCAGCCGAACCGCATCGAGATGAACACGACGAGCGGCGGCGCGATCGCGGCGCCGAGCGACGTGCCCGCGTTGAAGTAGCCCACCGCGACGGATTTCTCGCGGTCGGGAAACCATTCGGCGACGGCCTTCATCCCCGACGGAATCGCGGCCGCCTCGAACAGGCCCAGAAAGCCGCGCAGGATGCCGAGCGACAGCCAGCCGGACGCGAAGCCGTGCGCGACGCCGACCACCGACCACAGCATCGCGAACAGCGCGAAGCCGAGCCGCAGCCCGATCAGGTCGACGATGAACCCGCATACCGGCTGCATGATCGTGTAGCCGATCTGGAACGCGCCGACGATGTACGAGTACTGCTGCGTCGAGATCGCGAACACCTGCTTGAGCTCGGGCGCGAGCACCGCAAGGGAATTCCGTGCGAGGTAGTTGAGAATCGTGCCGAGACACACGAGCACGATGATCCACCAGCGCAACGCCTTGACTGTCTTCACTGCTGTCTCCTGTCAGGCAGGGCGGGCGCGCGGCGCCTGCCCGGTCCATGAGGGCCATCCGTCGGGATGGCTTGTTTCGTTTTCGTTCGTACGATGTCCGATCTTGTTCCGCGCCGGTTTGTACCGGTTTATATTCGAATTCACGGTGTTCGAGCGAACATTTGGCCGTCATCACACTGCAATGTTATCTGACGACTGATCATTTTCGAACATCCTATGTTCGAATGCGAATCCGGTCAACGTGAATCTGCATTCGAACGAACGTGCCTGGGGTTTTCCCGATGACGGTGCGCCCAACACAGGGGCCGGGACGGAAGGCCGTCGTCCGTCAAAGGCCCGTGCGGCGCGGGCGGGCGATCTCGCGGACGGCTGACGAAGGTGCGCGGGGGTGACAACCCTGATGAAAATTTATTTTTTTCCGGCCATCAGATTGTGTAAATTCATTTTCATCGAACCTTGCAACAACCCTTCGCATGACGCCTCTCGTTCCGCCCGATGTCAGTCACGACGAACCTGCGATCGCCGAGCGGATCGCGTCGGCGATGCCGTTGATGACGCCGATTCACCGGCGCATGGGCGAATTCGTGCTGGCGAACCCGTTTCGCGCGGCGACGATGCGGATCGATGAACTCGCGCAGGCCGTGAACGCGTCGATCGCGACCGCGAACCGCTTCGCGAAGGCGCTCGGTTTCGACGGCTATCCGGCGATGCGCGCGGCGCTCGTGCGCGGCTTCGAGGCCACGCTCGGGCCGGTCGAGCGGCTGCGTTCGGCGCAGGAACAGGAGCCCGGCGTACGCGGCGCGGTCTGGATCGATGCGGTGTTCGACCAGGCTGTCGCCAACATCGAGAACACGCGCGCGCAACTGGATGCGGCCGACGTCGAGGCGGCGGTCGAGGCGATCGTCGGCGCGCGGCGCGTGCTGATTCTCGGCGCCGGGTCGAGCGCGTTTCTGACCGGATTGATGGAGCACGGACTGTCCGTCTGCCATGACAGCGTGCAGTCGCTCGCGCTGCTCGGCGGGCCATCGCATGCGGCGCGACGTCTGTACACCGCCGATTCGCGCGATCTCGTGATCGCGCTCGCGTTTCCGCGCTACGTGAAGGACACGATCGAGCTGGCCCGTCGTGCGGCCGCGCGCGGCGCGCGCGTGCTCGGCATCTCCGACGGCCCGCAATCGCCGCTCGCGCCGATCGCGTCGCTGAACCTGTACGTCAAGGCCGAGCGGCGCTTCGCGGCCACGTCGGAGGCCGCGGTGCTGACGATGATCGAGGCGCTGATCGACGCGGTCGCGCTGCGCACGCACCGGTCCGCGAAATCCGCCGCCGAGATGACCGAATTCCTGCTGCCGTGGCTCGTGCAGCCGCAAGCGGCGCTGCCGGCCGCCAACCCTTCTTCCCCCCGTCCGAAAAAATCATGACTTCACCCGCGATCGTCGCGATTCACGGCGGCGCAGGCACGATCCTGCGCGAAGCGATGGATACCGACACCGAACGTCGGTACCGCGCCGAACTCACCGCGATCCTGCAGGCCGCGCAACAGGTGCTGGCCGACGGCGGCAGCGCGCTCGACGCCGTCACCGTCGCGGTGCGGATGCTCGAGGATTGCCCGCTGTTCAACGCCGGGCGCGGCGCCGTGTATACGGCTGAAGGCAAGCACGAACTCGACGCGGCGGTCATGGACGGCGCGACGCTCGGCGCCGGCGCGATCTGCTGCGCGACCCGCGTGCGCAATCCGGTACTCGCCGCGCGGCGCGTGATGGAGGCGAGCGAGCACGTGCTGTTCGCCGGCGCGGGCGCCGACGCGTTCGCGGCCGCGCAGGGGCTCGAGCTCGTGGAACCCGGCTACTTCGACACCGAAGCGCGGCATGCGCAGTGGGTCAAGGCGCGCGCGGCGGCCGGCGCGATGCTCGATCACGATGCGGCGACGTTCGTGTTCGGCCAGTCGCAGCCGCAACCCGCCGAGCCGCTCGATCCGGACCGCAAGCACGGCACGGTCGGCGCGGTCGCGTGCGACGTGCATGGCCATATCGCGGCGGCGACGTCGACGGGCGGCATCACGAACAAGCAGCCGGGGCGCGTCGGCGATTCGCCGATCATCGGCGCCGGCTGCTATGCGGACGACGCGACCTGCGCGGTCTCGTCGACGGGCACCGGCGAGACGTTCATCCGGCTCGCGACCGCGCATGACGTGGCCGCGCAGATCGCGTATCGCGGCGCGTCGCTCGCCGACGCCGCGCACGACGTCGTGATGAACAAGCTGCCGCGCCTGGCGGGCCGCGGCGGGATCATCGCGGTCGACGCGCACGGCAACGTCGCGATGCCGTTCAACACCGAAGGGATGTACCGCGGCTACGCGCGCGTCGGGGACGCGCCGGTCGTCGGCATCTACCGCGACGACGCGGCCTGAAACCGGATCGCACGAGGAGATACGCGATGACTTCGAGCCGTAACCCGTCGGCCCTGGCGCTGCCCGAGCAGCGCGTGGTGGCCGTCGACGACCTGTCGGTCACGTTCCGCCGCGAAAGCGCGACGTTCGACGCGGTGCGCAACGTGTCGTTTCACGTCGATCGCGGCGAGACGCTCGCGATCGTCGGCGAATCGGGCTCCGGCAAGTCGGTCACGTCGCTCGCGCTGATGCGGCTCGTCGAGCACGGCGGCGGCGAGATTACGAGCGGACGCATCGCGTTCCGGCGCCGTGGCGGCGCGCTGGTCGATCTCGCGCAGGCCAGCGCCGCGACGATGCGCGGCATCCGCGGCGCGGACATCGCGATGATCTTCCAGGAGCCGATGACGTCGCTGAACCCGGTGTTTACGGTCGGCGACCAGATCAGCGAGGCGATCGCGCTGCACCAGTCGAAGAGCGCGGCCGAAGCCCGCGCGGAAGCGCTGCGGCTGCTCGATCTCGTGCGCATCCCGGAAGCGCGCCGCGTGTTCGCGCGCTATCCGCACCAACTGTCGGGCGGGATGCGGCAGCGCGTGATGATCGCGATGGCGCTGTCGTGCCGCCCCGCGCTGCTGATCGCCGACGAGCCCACGACCGCGCTCGACGTGACGATCCAGGCGCAGATCCTGCAACTGATCCGCGGGCTGCAGGACGAAATGAACATGGGCGTGATCTTCATCACGCACGACATGGGCGTGGTGGCCGAAGTGGCCGACCGCGTGCTCGTGATGTATCGGGGCGAGAAGGTCGAGGAGGGCGAGTCGGACCGCATCTTCGCGACGCCCGCGCATCGCTACACGCGGGCGCTGCTCGCGGCCGTGCCGCGGCTCGGCTCGATGCAGGGCACCGACGCACCGGAGAAATTCCCGCTGCTGAAGGTGGACGGCACGAGCGCGACGGTCGCGGCCCCGACCACGGCGTCCGCCGCGAACGACGCGCAGCCGCTCGTCGATCACGCCGCGCCGCCGATCCTGCGCGTGCGCGATCTCGTCACGCGCTTTCCGGTGAAGAGCGGCGTGTTCGGCCGCGTGTCGCAGTACGTGCATGCGGTGGAGCGCGTGAGCTTCGAGCTGCGCGCGGGCGAGACGCTCGCGCTCGTCGGCGAATCGGGCTGCGGCAAGTCGACCACCGGCCGCTCGCTGTTGCGCCTCGTCGAATCGCAGAGCGGCTCGATCGAATTCGACGGTCGCGACATCAGCGCAATGAAGGGGCATGACCTGCAGGCGCTGCGGCGGAACATCCAGTTCATCTTCCAGGACCCGTTCGCGTCGCTGAACCCGCGCCTGACCGTCGGCTTCTCGATCATGGAGCCGCTGCTCGTGCACGGCGTCGCGAGCGGCCGTGAAGCGCAGGCGCGCGTCGACTGGCTGCTCGACAAGGTCGGCCTGCCGCCGGAAGCCGCGCGCCGCTATCCGCACGAATTCTCGGGCGGCCAGCGTCAGCGGATCGCGATCGCGCGCGCGCTCGCGCTGAACCCGAAGGTCGTGATCGCCGACGAGTCGGTGTCGGCGCTCGACGTGTCGGTGCAGGCACAGATCGTCAACCTGATGCTCGACCTGCAGCGCGAACTCGGCGTCGCGTACCTGTTCATCTCGCACGACATGGCGGTTGTCGAGCGCATCAGCCATCGCGTCGCGGTGATGTATCTCGGCCAGATCGTCGAGATCGGCCCGCGCCGCGCGGTGTTCGAGGCGCCGCAGCACCCGTACACGAAGAAGCTGATGAGCGCGGTGCCGGTCGCCGACCCCGCGCGTCGGCATGCGCCGCGCCAGCTCGCGGCCGACGAGATTCCGAGCCCGATCCGCGCGGTCGGCGACGAGCCGCTCGTCGCGCCGCTCGTCGCGGTCGGCCCCGATCATTACGTCGCGACGCATCGCGTCGGCGGCGCGTATTGAGTAGTGGAGTCGTGCGTTGCGATGACGGCGCACGAACCGGCAGGCAGTCGAAACCGAAACGCCCGTGAGGCGTCACCGATTCACCGATAGGAGCCCAGCAACATGAACAAGCAGCATCCGTTTCCGATGTTTCGTCCGCGCGCATGCTTCGTCGCGCTCGCCGGCGCGTTCGCGCTGTCGGCCGCGCTGCCCGCGTTCGCGCAGCAGACCGCGGTGATGGCGGTGGATTCGACCTTCACGACGATGGACCCGTACGACGCGAACGACACGGTGTCGCAGGCCGTCGTCAAGTCGTTCTACCAGGGGCTGTTCGGCTTCGACAAGGACATGAAGCTCGTCAACGTGCTCGCGACCGGCTACGAAGCCAGCCCCGACGCGAAGACGTACACGATCAAGCTGCGCTCGGGCGTGAAGTTCCACGACGGCACCGATTTCAACGCGGCGGCCGTGAAGGCGAACTTCGACCGCGTGACCGATCCCGCGAACCACCTGAAGCGCTACAACATGTTCCGCGTGATCGAGAAGACCGAGGCCGTCGATCCGACCACGGTGAAGGTCACGCTGCGCGAGCCGTTCTCGGCGTTCATCAACACGCTCGCGCACCCGTCGGCCGTGATGATTTCGCCGGCCGCGCTGAAGAAGTGGGGCCGCGACATCGCGCTGCATCCGGTCGGCACCGGCCCGTTCGAGTTCGTCGAGTGGAAGCAGACCGACGATCTGAAGGTGAAGAAGTTCGCCGGCTACTGGAAGAAGGGCTATCCGAAGATCGACGCGATCGACTGGAAGCCGGTGGTCGACAACAACACGCGCGCGGCGCTGATGAAGACGGGCGAAGCCGATTTCGCGTTCCGCATTCCGTTCGAGCAGGCGGCCGACCTGAAGAGCAACCCGAAGGTCGACGTCGTCGAGCGGCCGTCGATCGTGCAGCGCTACGTGTCGCTGAACATGCTGCAAAAGCCGTTCGACAACCCGAAGGTGCGCCAGGCGCTGAACTACGCGGTGAACAAGGAAGCGCTCGCGAAGGTCGCATTCTCCGGTTTCGCGACGCCGTCGACCGGCGTGGTGCCGCAGGGCGTCGATTACGCGACGAAGCTCGGGCCCTGGCCGTACGACCCGGCGAAGGCGCGGGCGCTGCTGAAGGAAGCCGGCTACCCGAACGGCTTCGAGACGACGCTGTGGTCCGCGTATAACAACTCGACGTCGCAGAAGGCGATCCAGTTCGTGCAGCAGCAGCTCGCGCAGGTCGGCGTGAAGGTGCAGGTGCAGGCGCTGGAAGCCGGCGAACGCGTCGCGAAGGTCGAGAGCGCGCCCGATCCGGCGAAGGCGCCGGTGCGGATGTACTACATCGGCTGGTCGTCGTCGACGGGCGAGGCGAACTGGGCGATCACGCCGCTGCTGGCCGGCGCGTCGGCGCCGCCGAAGCTCGTCAACACCGCGTACTACAAGAACGACGCGGTCGACGGCGATCTGACCAAGGCGCTCGAGACGGTCGACCGCACGAAGAAGGCCGAGTTGTACGCCGATGCGCAGAAGCAGATCTGGGCCGATGCGCCGTGGATCTTCCTCGTGCAGGAGAAGATCGTGTATGCGCGCAGCAAGCGGCTGCAGGGCGCATACGTGATGCCGGACGGTTCGTTCAACTTCGACGAGATCTCGGTGAAATGACGGCGGCTTGCCCGCCACGCAGTGCCGGCGGCGTAAGCCGCCGGTGCGCTGATTCGATCGGTGTCCCATGCTGAATTTCCTCGTCAAACGCCTGTTCGGCCTGCTGCCCACGCTCGCGATCGTCGCGGTGCTGGTGTTCCTGTTCGTGCATCTGCTGCCGGGCGACCCGGCGCGGCTCGCGGCCGGCCCCGAAGCCGACGAGGCGACCGTCGCGCTCGTGCGCGCCGATCTCGGGCTCGACCGGCCGCTGCCCGCGCAATTCGCGCGCTTCTTCGCGAAGATCGCGCACGGCGATTTCGGTGTGTCGACGCGCAGCAAGCGGCCGGTGTCGACCGAGATCGGCGAGCGCTTCATGCCGACGCTGCTGCTCACGCTCGTCAGCATGGTGTGGTCCACGCTGTTCGGCATGGCGATCGGCATTGCGTCGGCGGTCTGGCGCAATCGCTGGCCCGACCGACTCGGGATGACGCTCGCGGTGTCGGGCATCTCGTTTCCCGCGTTCGCGCTCGGCATGCTGCTGATGGAGATCTTCTCGGTGAAGCTCGGCTGGCTGCCGGTCGTGCCGGACGGCACGTGGAAGAGCTACGTGCTGCCGTCGCTGACGCTCGGCGCCGCGGTCGCGGCGGTGATGGCGCGCTTCACGCGCGCGTCGTTCGTCGAGGTGCTGAACGAGGATTTCGTGCGCACCGCGCGCGCGAAGGGCGTGCACGAGCCGATGGTCGTGCTCAAGCACTGCCTGCGCAACGCGATGATCCCGGTCGTCACGATGATGGGGCTGCAGTTCGGCTTCCTGCTCGGCGGCTCGATCGTCGTCGAGGCCGTGTTCAACTGGCCGGGGCTCGGGCGCCTGCTCGTCGACGCGGTGACGATGCGCGACTACCCGGTGATCCAGGCGATCGTCCTGCTGTTCTCGCTGGAATTCATCCTGATCAACCTGACCGTCGACGTGCTGTACGCGGTCATCAACCCGACCATCCGGTTCAAGTGAGGCGCGCATGAACGCGACTGTCCAGCCCGCGGCGCCGGCCGCACCGACCGCGATCCGCACGCCGTGGCGCGAATTCTGGCGCAAGTTCCGCAAGCAGACCATCGCGCTCGTCGCGGGCGGCTTCGTGCTGGCGCTCGTCGTGCTCGCGTTCGTCGGCCCGCACATCGTGCCGTTCGATCCGGAAAACTATTTCGACTACGACGCGCTGAACGCGGGGCCGTCGGCCGTGCACTGGTTCGGCGTCGACTCGCTCGGCCGCGACATCTTCAGCCGGATCGTCGCGGGCACGCGCATCTCGCTCGCGGCCGGCTTCTTCTCGGTGGCGCTCGGCGCGGTGATCGGCACGTTCTTCGGGCTGCTTGCCGGCTATTACGAAGGCTGGTGGGACCGCATCACGATGCGCGTGGCCGACGTGCTGTTCGCGTTCCCGGGCATCCTGCTCGCGATCGGCGTGGTCGCGATCCTCGGCAACGGGATGATCAACGTGATCTGCGCGGTCGCGATCTTCAGCATTCCGGCGTTCGCGCGGCTCGTGCGCGGCAACACGCTGATGCTCAAGCACATGACCTACGTCGAGGCCGCGCGCAGCATCGGCGCATCGGACTGGACGATCATCATGCGGCACATCCTGCCGGGCACCGTGTCGTCGGTCGTCGTCTACTTCACGATGCGCATCGGCACGTCGATCATCACGGCCGCGAGCCTGTCGTTCCTCGGGCTCGGCGCGCAGCCGCCGACGCCGGAGTGGGGCGCGATGCTCAACGAGGCGCGCGCGGACATGGTGACGGCGCCGCACATCGCGGTGTTCCCGAGCCTCGCGATTTTCCTCACCGTGCTCGCGTTCAACCTGCTCGGCGACGGGCTGCGCGACGCGCTCGACCCGAAGCTGGAGCGCCGTTGATGCGGGCTGCATCGATGTGGGCGGCGACGCTGCCGGCCGGGCCGCGCGGCACGATCGCCGACGTGCCGGGCGTGACCGTCGGCCATTGCACGCTCGATGCCGGCAGCGTGCAGACGGGCGTGACCGTCGTAAAGCCGCATCCGGGCGACGTGTACCGCGCCAAGGTGCCGGCCGGGGCGGCCGTGATCAACGGTTTCGGCAAGAGCGTCGGGCTCGTGCAGGTCGACGAACTCGGCACGCTCGATACGCCGATCGCGCTGACCAATACGTTCGGCGTCGGCGCGGTCGCCCATGCGCAGATTCGCGCGGCGATCGCGGCGAATCCGCGGATCGGCCGCGACTGGCCGACCGTCAATCCGCTCGTGTTCGAGTGCAACGACGGTTACCTGAACGACATCCAGGCCTTCGCGGTCACCGCCGCGCATTACGACGACGCGTGCCGCGCGGCATCGCGGGACGTCGCACGCGGCGCGGTGGGCGCCGGGCGCGGGATGTCGTGCTTCGACCTGAAAGGCGGGATCGGTTCCGCGTCGCGCGTGGCCGTCGCGGCCGGCCGGCCGTATACGGTGGGCGCGCTCGTGCTCGCGAATTTCGGCCGGCTGTCGATGCTGACGCTCGGCGGCGTGCCGCTCGGGCGCATCGTCGCGCAACGGCGCGCGGCCGAAGACGCGCACGCTGCGCCGCCCGAGCAGGGCTCGATCATCCTGCTGCTGGCCACCGATGCGCCGCTCGACGCGCGGCAACTGTCGCGGCTCGCGCGCCGCGCGGGGGCCGGACTGGCCCGTACGGGCTCCGTCTACGGGCATGGCAGCGGCGACATCGCGCTTGCCTTCTCGACCGCGTACACGATTGCGCATGACGCGTCGACGATCGCGCTGCCGGCCCTCGTCGCCGATGCGGCGCTCGATCCGCTGTTCATGGCCGCGGCCGAAAGCGTCGAGCACGCGATCGCCGACGCGTTGCTGCAGGCGGTGACGGTCGCCGGACGAGACGGCCACGTGCGGCAATCGCTGCGCGACGCGGTGCCCGATCTCGACCGCTTGTTCAACGAAGATAACGAAGGGCATCCGACCCAGTCATGAAGATCCTGATCTCGACCGACATCGAGGGTGTCGCCGGCGTATTCGCCGCCGAGCAGACGCGTGCCGGCAATCCGGAATACGAACGCGCACGCCGCTGGATGACCGCCGAGGCGAACGCGGCGATCGAAGGTGCGTTCGCTGGCGGCGCGCAGGCCGTCTGGGTCAACGACTCGCACGGCGGCTTTCGCAACCTGCTGCCCGACGGGCTCGATGCGCGGGCGCGTGTCGTGCTCGGCAAGCCGCGTACGCTCGGCATGATGACGGGCCTCGAACAGCAGCCCGATCTCGTATTCATGATCGGCTATCACGCGAAATCGCAGACGCGCGGCGTGCTCGCGCACACGATCAACAGCTTTGCATTCACGCAGGTGTGGCTGAACGGCGTCGAGCTCGGCGAAGCCGGGCTGTACGGCGCGCTGGCGCGGGAATACGGCGCGCACGTCGCGCTCGCGACCGGCGACGACGTATTCGCCGACGAAACGCAGCCGCTGTTTCCGGACGCGCGTTTCGAGACGGTCAAGACGGCCGGCGGCGCATCGAGCGGCGAGACGCTCACGCCGTCCGCGTCGTGCGCGCGCATCGCGGCCGCGGCGCGCGAAGCGGTCGCGCGGGCGCTGTCGGCCGGCGTGCGCGCCGGCGCGCATCGGCCCGCGCCGGCCGCGTGCACGCTGCGCGTGCAGACGGCCGCGCTCGCCGACCTGTTCTGCGTGCTGCCGTCGCTCGAACGCGTCGATGCGGTGACGCTGCGCTTCGACGGGCCATCGGTCGAGCACACGGTGCGCACGCTGAACAGCCTGTCGGCGATGTCGTTCATGCTGCGCTGATGCGTGCCGCGACGATGCCGCCGGCGCGCGGCCGGTCAGCCGATCGCGACGGGGCGGGCCGTTGCGGCGAGCAGGAATGCTTCCATCGCCGCGACCAGTGCGAGCGGGGTTTCGTTCATCGGATAGTGGCCCGCGTTGCGCAGCACGTCGACGCTGGCGAGCGGATAGCGTCGCAGATAGGTGCGGGCCATCAGCGCCGCGTCGAACGCCGGATCGTGCTCGCCGATCAGTACCTTGACCGGATGGATGCCCGTGATGTCTCCGCTGAAATCCGTATCGGCCCACGCGCGGAAGTACGCGCCGAATGCCCGCGCCGACGAACAGGCGGCCGAATACGCGGCTTTCCACTCGATCCAGGCGGCGGGCAGCCGGTTGCCGGTGCTGCGGTCGATGATGGTGCGGCGATCGGCGAGGTGGTCGGCAGCGCGCTCGAATAGCGCGCGTCGCGCGGCGTCGAACGGCAGACCGCCGCACGGGACGGGCGCGATCGGCACCAGCGCGCGCACGCGGTCGGGCGCGAGGGCGGCGATCTTCTCGATCGCCATGCCGCCCATCGAATGGCCGACCAGACTGAAGGTCGGGAAGCTGAGCGCGTCGGCGAGCGCGAGCGTGTCGGCGGCGATCTCGTCGATCGTGTAGTTGCCGCGGGCGTCGCGCATGCGGCCGTAGCCTCGGTAGTCCATGAAGACATAGCTGAAGTGCTCGCGCGACAGCCACGCCTCGAGAGGTTCGAACGCGCGGGCGTCGCCGAACCAGCCGTGCAGCACGAGAACAGGGTGGGGGCCGTCCCCCACGCGATGAAACGTATTCGGCATGTCCGCTCCGATGAGGTTGCCCGCCGGCCGATCCGGCCGGCGGGTGTTGCGGCCGAGAGGTCGCGCAACGGTGGAGCGGATCGTAGATCGTTCGAAGGCGACCCGCCTTCGATATCGGGTCATTGATGATGGAATTCGGGCCGTGAGAAATACGCTGCTAGATCCTTACGAACACATTCCCCGGAGCGTGGTCGTGACCGCCAACGACTTTGCGGCGGGCATGACGTTTCCGGAGCACGCGCACGTGCGCGGGCAATTCGCGTTCGCGTCGCGCGGCACGATCAGCGTGTCGACGCCGCACGGCCGATGGCTGGTGCCGCCGCAGCGCGCGTGCTGGGTGCCGGCCGGCGTGCGGCACGAAATGACGATGACCGGGCCGGTCACGATGCTCAACGCATTCGTGACCGTCGACGCCGCGCAGGCGGCCGGGCTGCCCACCCAGTGCGGCGTGTATGGCGTGTCGCCGCTGCTGCGGCAACTGATCGACGATGCGATCGATTTGCCGGCCATGTACGACGTCGACGGTCGCGCGGGCAAGCTGA
The DNA here is from genome assembly GCF_002925705.1 of Burkholderia anthinoferrum. Lineage (NCBI taxonomy): Bacteria > Pseudomonadati > Pseudomonadota > Betaproteobacteria > Burkholderiales > Burkholderiaceae > Burkholderia > Burkholderia anthinoferrum. The sequence continues at coordinate 329,191 of NZ_LFZP01000052.1, read as the reverse complement.
TGGATCTGCTGGTTGCGGAAATCGCGACGATGCCGCGCCTGTCGCTGCATGCGCCGCTGCCGGCCGACGCGCGGCTGGCGAAGGTGTGCCGGCACCTGTTCGCGGCGCCGTCGATCGCGGCTGATCTCGACCGCGTCGCGGCCGACGCGGGCGTGAGCCGGCGCACGTTCACGCGGCAGTTCCGTGCGCAGACGGGTGTGAGTTTCGCCGCGTGGCGCCAGCAGGTGTGCATGCTCGCGGCGATTGCCCGCCTGACCGACGGGCAGCCGGTGACGCGCGTCGCGCTCGATCTCGGCTATGCGAGCGCGAGCGCGTTCACGTCGGCGTTTCGCCGCATTCTGGGCGACACGCCGAGCCGTTATCTGGAGATTCGTCGCTAGGATTCGGCACAGGCCACGCGCTTGCGTGGGCCGCCGCGCCAAAAAAATACGCGTCCGCCAACTTCGGCCAGACGCGTTCAAAGGCACTCTGTCTGAAAAAATGCGCGGGCCGCCTGCCGGGCAGCGTCGCGCATCATCCCTGTCATTGTTTCTTCGTACGATTCAATTCTGTCGGCTCGTTGCAGATAACGAAGCATACGCCGCATAACGCGCAAACGATATCGTGTCGCCCACATGATTGATGTGCTGTCGCAGCATGCGTTTCGATCGCATGTTCGATCTCGGCACGGGAAGCCAATGACGCCAGGCGTCCGCAGCCACCGTGCATCACGACGCGGCGCATCATCGAAGGCGGCCCAAAACGCCGTGTGGCGCGATGCCGGTCGGTATCGCGCCACACGGCGGTGCGGTGGCAGGCGAAGCCTGCCGCATGCGTCAAACGTCGAAGAATACGGTTTCTTCCGGCCCCTGCATGCGGATGTCGAAGCGGTAGACGACCGGGCGGCCCGGCTGCGCGTCGCGTTTCGCGACGAGCGTCGCGCGGCGCTCCGCCGGCACCGCGTTCAGCACGGGGTCGACCGCGTTCGCGGCGGCTTCGTCGTCGAAGTACACGCGGGTGAACGCATGCGTGAGGATGCCGCGCATCATCACCGTCACGTTGATGTGCGGCGCCTCGTCTGCGGCGAGGCGGCCCGGCTTCACCGTCTCGACGACGAAGCGCTGCTGCGGATCGGTGCCCGTGCCGACCCGCGCGAAGCCCGTGAAGCCGGATTTCGCGACGTCGTCGCGCGACGCGGGGTAGCGGCCGGCGGCGTCCACCTGCGTGAATTCGAGCACCGCGTCGCCCACGACGTTGCCGTCGCCGTCGAATACCTGCCCGACCAGCAGCACATGCTCGCCTTCGGCGTGCGCGGCAGCGATCGTCGGCGTGAACAGGCTTTTCAGGTCGTAGCCGTATTGCTGCGGACACAGGCCGTACGCGAAGTACGGGCCGACCGTCTGCGAAGGGGTTTGCTTCAGCGTCGTCATGGTTCAGCGCTCCATCGGGGTGGCGTCGCGGCCGCGCAGCACGATGTCGAATTCGTAGCCGAGCGCATAGCCTTCTTCGGTAATGTCCATCGAGAAGCGCGAGATCAGGCGCTCGCGCGCGGCTTCCGGCGTGCCCTGGAAGATCGGGTCGTACGCGAGCAGCGGATCGCCGGGGAAGTACATCTGCGTGACGAGACGCGAGCCGAAGTAATCGCCGAACAGCGAGAAGTGGATGTGATTCGGGCGCCACGCGTTCGGATGGTTGCCCCACGGATACGCGCCGGGCTTGATCGTCAGGAAGCGGTAGCGGCCTTCGTCGTCGGTCAGGCAGCGGCCGGCGCCGAGGAAGTTCGGATCGAGCGGCGCGTCGTGCTGGTCGACCTTGTGCACGTAGCGGCCGGCCGCGTTGGCTTGCCACACCTCGACGAGCGTATTGCGCACGGGCTTGCCGCCTTCGTCGAGCACGCGACCGGTGACGACCATCCGCTCGCCCAGCGGCTCGCCGTTCTTCACGGCGTTCTTCGTCAGGTCGTGGTCGAGCGCGCCGAGATCTTCCGCGCCGTAGACGGGCGCGTACTGGTCGCGCAGCTTCTCCTTCAGCGGAATCAGCGGGCGGGTCGGGCCGCGCTTCACGGACGAACGGTACTCGGGGTGAACATAGGCCGGATGCGACGGCCAGTCGCGCGGCGTGAGGATCGTGGGGGAATCCATCGGGCGTCTCCTGTCAGGTTTTTTCGCGAAGTGGATGGCACGACTTTAGCCAATCCGGAAAGTTATGCAAAATGACCTTTTTTCGCGAATCGCATAACGGTTCGTTATGTACTTCCCCACAATGAAAATTCCGCCGGACAGAAAGCCTGTCCGGCGGAAAAAAGCGATCGGGCTTCGCGTCGTCGGCGACGACCCCGTGCACGGCCCTCCAGCCAGCCCGTCACTGTTTTTTGTCGTTCGTTCTCGTTGTTATCCGGTCTCCCCGAGCGTGCCCGTCGTCATGGACGGCCGGGATCGAGCACGATCCCGTCGAATTCGAGCGCCAGCGCGCCGCTGCGCAGCAGGGCCGCGGGTGTCGCCGCGTGGCCGGCGCCGAGCACCTCGGTCACGTACCGCGAGCAGAAGCCACGCCGCGCCCGCGGGTTGAAGCGACTGCCGAGCAGCGCATCGATCCGCTGTTCGGCCAGCGCATGCGCGTGGCGCTGCGCGTCGGCCGACGCCGCCGCGACGCGGCGCGCCAGTGCGATGCGTCCGCCGTCGGTACGGGCGACGAAGCGCGACAGCGGCGTGAGCTTCGTCCACGCGAACGCCGCCGGCTCGGCGATCACCGGTTCGGCGCCCGACGTATCGACGACGATGCCGAAGCGATTGGCCCAAGTGCCCGATGTTTCGACCGAACCGTTCGCACCGGCGGCGGCGTCCGGCGCACCGGCCGGCACGCGGATGAACACCAGATCGCCGACATGCGCGCCGGCGGCCAGCGTGCGCACGGTGGCGAGCGGCATCGCGCGATCGGTGCCGCGCGCATCGCGCAGTGCGGTGTGGTGCGGTTCGTAGGCCGCGGTGTCGATTCGGGTGGTCATTTCGGCTCCGTCGTTGCGTGACAGGACGGAGCGGATTATGCGGACAAGTAACCAAAAGTGCTGATGTGGATGCGCGAGTGGCCTAATATTCGACCTCGAGCATCATTTTTCGATACCGCCATGACCGAGACCGCCCAACTCATCGAAACGCTGAAGCGCCAGTTGAAGGCGCAGGGCATGACTTACCGGGACGTCGCGCGTGCGCTCGACGTCTCCGAGACGAGCGTGAAGCGGCTGTTCGCGAGCGGCCGCTTCACGCTGGAGCGCGTCGTGGAGATCGCGCAATTGCTCGGCTATACGCTCGCCGAGCTCGTGCAGGAGGCGTCGGCGTCCGCGCCGCGCCTGCGCGTGCTGACCGAGCAGCAGGAGGCGTTGCTGGTGTCGGACGAGAAGCTGCTGCTCGTCGCCGTTTGCGCGATCAACTACTGGACCGTGCAGGACATCGTGTCGGCCTACCGCCTCACGCAGGCCGAGTGCGTGAAATACCTGCTGATGCTCGACCGGATGAACGTGATCGCGCTGCTGCCCGGCGACCGGATTCGCGTGCGCGTCGCGCGCGATTTCGACTGGCTGCCGGGCGGGCCGATTCGCCGCTACTTCCATGCGCACGTGCTCGACGATTTTCTGGGCAGCCGCTTCGACGGCCCGGGCGAGACGATGACGTTCCTGCAAGGGATGCTGACGGATGCTGCCGCCGCGGAGCTCGAACAGGAACTGCGGCGGCTTGCCAGCAAGGCGGCGGCGCTGCATGCGGAGTCGTCGTCCGCGCCGCTCGGGCAGAAGCACGGCACGGCGCTGCTGATCGCGAAACGGATCTGGGAGCCGACCGGATTCCACGCGCTGCGGCGTCATGCCTGACGTCGCCGGAAAGCTTGGGCCTTTCCGGGAAGTTATGCAAAATGGCGATTCATCGTCATTCGCATAACCATCCGTTATGAACAACCGTATCGCCGACGGCCGCGTCAAATTCCGTCACCTGCAGTGTTTTCTCGCGGTCGCGCAGCTCGGCGGCGTGCAGAAGGCGGCCGAAAGCCTGTCGATCACGCAACCGGCCGTGTCGAAGACGATCGCCGAACTGGAGACGATCCTCGGCGTGAAGCTGTTCGAGCGCGGCCGGCACGGCGCGCAGCCGACCCGCGAGGCGCAACTGTTCATGCCGCACGCGAACGCGTGCGTGCTGGCGCTGCGGCAGGGCGTCGGACTGCTGGCACGCGAGGGCGGCGCCGCCGCCGCGACGCTGGAAATCGGCATGCTGCCGACCGTCGCGGCCTCGCTCGCGCCGGCCTTGATGAAGGCGCTGACCGCACGCTGGCCGCGCATCGTCGTGCGGATCGCGACGGCCGCGAACGCCGACTTGCTGGAGCGCCTGAAATCCGGGGCGATCGAATGCGCGATCGGGCGGCTGTCGGAGCCCGAACGGATGATCGGGCTCGCGTTCGAGCAGTTGTACAACGAGCCGCTCGCCGCGGTCGTGCGCGCCGGCCATCCGCTGCTCGCGAGCGCGGCGCCGGCCACCGAGCTCGCACGCTATCCGGTCGTGCTGCCGCCGTTCGGCACGTTGATCCGCCAGTCCGCCGAGCAACTGCTCGGCGCATGCGGCGCGCCGCCGCTCGATTCCTTCATCGAGGTGCTGTCGGTATCGGTCGCGCGCGCGCTGGCGCTCGAGAACGACGCGGTCTGGTTCGTGCCGCTCTATGCGGCGGAATACGATCTGTCGGCCGGCGCGCTGGCGCGCCTGCCGCTACCGTCGGCGGGCACCGACGAGCCGGTCGGGCTCGTGCTGCGCACCGATGCGCAGCCGTCGCCCGTCGCGCGGACGCTGATCGATGCGGTGCGCGACATCGCGCGGTCGCGGTTCGGCGATGCGCGAGCGCCTCGGGCGCCACGCGCGGCGCGCAAGCCCGTTCGCGGCAAGCGTTGATCCATCGGGCCTGGCGACGCGCCGGACCCGATCTCCCTTGTTGCCGCGGGATCGGCCATCCGGTCAGTAGCCGTCATCGGGGTGCTTGGCATATCGTACCGTTTTTGATACGATGGACGACAAGACGATGGCGAGACAGCAGATTCAGGTCACGCTCGGCGTGCGGTTCTTCCGGACGGCTCGCGGCAACGAGCCGGTGCGCGAATGGCTCAACGCGCTCGGGCAAGCGGAGCGAAGGGCGATTGGCGAAGAGATCAAGACCGTTCAACTCGGCTGGCCGCTCGGCATGCCGCTGGTCCGGAAGATGGCGAAGGATCTATGGGAGATCCGCGTGACGGTGCCGGGGCGAAGCGCACGCGTGCTGTTCACGGTCGTCGGCGACACGATGGTGCTGCTGCACGGCTTCTTCAAGCAGTCGCGGGCCACGCCGTCGGACGATCTCGACGTCACCGTCGCGCGCCTGAAAACGCTGACGCGCGCCATTTGAATTCCCCGGTTGCGCCGGAACGCACCGTCCCCGACGGTCGGGCAGCCGGCAACGCCATGCACCAGGAGTACGACATGACGACCACGAACAATCCGTATATCGGCAGCGATTTCGACGCCTTCCTCGAAGCGGACGGCAACCTCGAAGCGGCCACCGCCACCGCGATCAAGCGCGTGATCGCGTGGCAGATCGGGCAGGAAATGAAGGCGCAGCACATCACGAAAACGGCGATGGCCGCGCGGATGAAAACCAGCCGCGCCGCGCTCAACCGGCTGCTCGACGAAACCGACACGAGCCTCACGCTGGCGACGCTCGCGAGCGCGGCCGCCGCGCTCGGCAAACGGCTCAGCTTCGAGCTCGTGCCGGCCTGAGCGGCGCGAACGAACGGCGCGCGGCCGGATCGACGCGATCGTTCACGCGGCGAGTTGTCGAGCGCCGGCCCGCGTGCGCATGCCGGGTCATCGACGCGCTCGGGTGATCCGCAGATACAGCAACGCGCCGCCCGCGAGCAGCAGCGGGCACAGGAAATACCATCCGGTCGTCACGAACAGCCCGGCCACCGCAATCAGCGAAATCCACGCGCAGCGGTACGCGATCCCGCCACGCGGCAGCAGCTTCAGCGCGGCCGCCGCGCCGAGCCCGTACACCATCACGAAACATCCGGACGTCACGAGCACGAGCGGCTTCGGCCCGACGTCGGACAGCGTCGTGGCGGCCAGCGCGATGGCCGCGAGCGCGGCAATCACGCCGAGGCTGCGGCGCGGCACGCCGCCGACCTGGCTGCCCTGCGCGAGCCACGCAGGCAGCGCGCCGTCGCGTCCGAGCGCCGCGCCGAGCTTTGCCGCGCCGGCAAAATACGCGTTCATCGTGCCCAGCGTGAGCAGCAGCGCGGCGGCCGCCGCGAGCACCTGCGCATGGCCGCCGATGCCGCCCGCGATCAGTTCGGCGAGCGGCGCGCCCGATGCGCCCGCGGAAGGCCCGAGCACCGTCACGCTCGCGGCGGCGACCGACAGATACAGGAACCCGACGACCACGACCGCGATGCCGGCCGAACGCGGCATGTCGTGCGCGGGCCGGCGGAATTCGGCCGCGAGATGCGTGATCGCTTCCCAGCCGGCGAAGCTCCATACGAGCAGCGCGGCGGCCTGGCCGACCGCGAGCCAGCCGTGCGGGGCGAACGGATACAGGTTCGCGGTGCGCGCATACGGCGCGGATGCGAGCACTGCGGCGAGCAGCAGCGCGACGAGCAGCGCCGACAACACGAGTTGCATGCGGCCCGACACGGTGACGCCGAATGCGTTCGCGGCCGATACGACGGCGATCAGCGCGGCCGCCGTGACGATGATCGTCGTGTGTCCGCCGCCCGTGACAGCGGCGACGTAGGCACCGCCGAACATTGCCGCGGCCGGCGCGCCGGCCGGCACCGCGAAATAGAAGCACCAGCCGACGACGGCCGCGGCCTTCGGGCCGAATGCGCGCCGCGCGTAGGTCGACACGCCGCCCGCATCGGGATAGCGCGCGCCGAGTGCGGCGAAGGTGGCCGCGAGCGGCCCGGACAGCACGACGAGCGCGGCCCACGCGAGCAGCGAGGCCGGCCCCGCCACGTCGGCGGCGAGCGCGGGGAGCGCGATCACGCCGGTGCCGAGCACCGCGCCGATATAGAGCGCGGCGCCCTGGAAAATGGTCAGCGAACCCGCGTGACGGGCAGCGGGCGAATCGGCATGCGAACGCATGAGCGGCAGTCTCCGGAAGGTCTTGTTTTGTGTGGGCGACGCGCGGAAGTTCGCGCGGTCGATCGTTCGATGCTACCCGAACGAGGGTGCCCGCGCGGCGCGGCGATCAGTAGTCGGGTGCCGCGTGCGTGTCAGCCGATGTCAGCAGGAACGCGCGAGCCGCAAGCGCGCCTCCTCGCGCGCGGCGGGCGACAGGTCGGGCGCGTAGTGGAACGTACCCGATACCAGCGATGCGACGGGCACGCCGTCGCGGAACAGCACGCGATTGCCGGCCAGCGCCGGTACCTTGTCGCCGGGCAACAGCGTGCCGGCGAGATTCAGCGGATCGGCGCCCGTCACGCAGATGTACTGTCCGTCGCCCGGTTGCCGCCGCAGTTCGCGCAGAATCGGGATGGCCTCGGGCAGCGCGAATTGCTCGCCCGCGAGCCCGGCGACGAAGCGTCCGCCGCGAATCTCGCCGCGTGCTTCGAGGCGCTGCAGCACGCGCACGAGTTCGCGCCAGCTCGGCAGCCAGTCGGCTTCGCGTTCGAGCAATCGCCAGAACACGACGCCGTAGCGGCGCAGCAGCGTCCATACGATATGTTCGAGCGCGTCCGGATCGGTCGTGGCGAGGCCGCGTTTCGCCGCGGGCGCCTCGCCGTCGGGCCGCGGATGACGCTGCACGAGCGCCCAGCGGCCCGCGTCGTCCATCCCGCCGATCAGTGCGCCGCCGCGCCGCGTGCGCGGCGCATAAGTCGCGCTGCGCTTGACGGCCGGCTTCAGCAGCGCGCGCAGGCCCGCGTAGCTGTCCGCATTCACGAGGCCGGCCGACACGAGTTCGCCGAGCGCCTGTTCGAGTTCGACGGGCAGCATGTGCAAGTCGTCGAGCAGCGCGTCGAAGAACATCGCGCCATGCGCGGCGAGCGCATCGCGCACTTGCGTGGCGCGTGCGGACAGCGTCGGTTGCGCATCGGGATCGCGCAGCGCCTGCCATGCAGCGAGATGGCGGCGCGGCAGCAGCACGATCGGCGTCGTCTTCACGGGCGTGCCGGCCGCGCGCGCCGGCGCGCCGATGCGCGTCCACACCAGCTTGCCCGAGCGGCACAGTTCGTCGAGGCCGCCCGCCGTGTAGTCGGTGAGCCGCGCGGGCAGCAGCGCGTCTTCCCACGCGCTCGCCGCCGCCTCGTAGCCTTCGAGCTGTTCGACCACGGCCGCCAGCGCGTCGCGGCCGGCGCCGCGCGTGTCGGGTGCCAGATGTTGCCAGTGGAACAGGAAGCGCATGAAATCGGCGCGTTCGACCGGCTCGATCTCGCGGCGCAGCCGCTTCACCGTATAGCGATGAATGCGCGCGAGCAGGTGGCGTTCGCACCATTCGTCGGTCGTCGCGCCCGGCGTGAAGCGGCCGCGCATCACGTAGCCTTCGCGCTCCAGCGCCGCGAGCGCCGTCGCGATCGACGCGGGCGGCAGGCCGAGCGGCGCGGCGATCGCATCCAGCGTCAGCGGCCCGAAGCCGGTGAGCCGCGCGCGGATCACGTCGACGAGCGCCGCATCGGCTTCCCACGGCTGCGCGCACGCGGCCGGCACCTTGAGCGTGGGTGTCGCGCGGGCGTCGGGATGCAGCGCGCGCAGGCAGACGAGCCGCTCGACCGGCACCCACAGCGCGGCACCGCCCGGCGTCGCGAGTTTCGTCGCGCGGCGGCGTTCCGCGAGTTCCGCGAGTCGCTCGGGCCAGCCCGCGTGCGCGTGTGCCTCGCCGTCGGTCACGCACGCGAGGGTGAGCAGTGCGTCGTGCATTTCGTCGGCGTCGCGCACGAGCGGCCACGCTTCCTCGCGCACCGCGTCGATTGCGTCGGCGTCGAGCGCGCCGAGATCGTCGGCCGATTCGGGATCGCTCCAGCGGCGCGACTGCACGGCCTGCGTGCGGCGTTCCTCGAGCGGCGCATCGTCGAGGAACGCGTAGGGCTTCGCGTTCAGGATCTCGGCCGCGAGCGGCGACGGTGCGGGCAAGTCGCGCGCGACGAGCTCGATCGCGCCGCTTTCGATCCGGCGCAGCAGCGCGAGCCAGCCGTCGGTGTCCATTGCGTCGTGCAGGCAATCGTCGAGCGTCTGGTCGACGAGCGGGTGATGCGGAATCTCGCGTTCGCCGACGATGTTCTCGAGGCACGCGACCTGATCGGGGAACACCGTCGCGAGCAGGTCGTCGCTCTTCATCCGCTGCAGTTGCGGCGCGGTGCGCCGGCCGCCGGTGAAGCGCGGCAGCGCGAGCGCGGTGGTCGCGTTCCAGCGCCAGCGCACGCCGAACATCGGCGCGTCGAGCAGCGCCTGGATCAGCACGTGTTCGGCGCTGGCCGAACGCAGGTAGCGCCACACTTCGTCGAGCGCGAAGCTGTGCGCGAGCGACAGCGACAGGATGATCGCGTCGTCGGTCGCGGCGGCCTGCAGTTCGAAGTTGAAGCTGCGGCAGAAGCGCTTGCGCAGCGCGAGCCCCCAGGCACGGTTGATCCGGCTGCCGAACGGCGAATGGATCACGAGCTGCGTGCCGCCCGATTCGTCGAAGAAGCGCTCCATCACGAGCGTGTCCTGCGTCGGCAATGCGCCGAGCGCGGCGCGGGTGCGGGCGAGGTAGTCGGCGATCTGGCGCGCGGCGTCGGGCGACAGCCGGAGATCGTCGACGAGCCAGCGCAATGCGGGCGCGAGGCGGCTGTCGCTGGGGGCGAGCGCGGTGGCGGTTGAGGCTTGTGCGTCGGCTTCCGCTTTCGCATTGCTCACCGTGTTGCCGCCCGCGCGCTTGCGCCCGGCGGCGCCGGCCTGCCGGTCGCCTTCGGCGAACAGCGCGTCGAGCCGCGCGCGCAGCCGGCCGACCGCCGCCGACAACTCGTCACTGCGCCCGAGTCCTTCGCCGAGCCAGAACGGAATGCCCGGCGATTGACCGTGCGCGTCCTCCACGCGCACGCGGCCCGTTTCCACGCGAATGATCCGGTACGACTGATTGCCGAGCTGGAACACGTCGCCGGCCAGGCTCTCGACCGCGAAATCCTCGTTGACGGTGCCGACCTGGATGCCCTGCGGTTCGAGCAGCACCGCGTAGTCGGCCATGTCGGGGATCGTGCCGCCGGAGGTGGTCGCGGTCATCATCGCGTTGCGGCGGCCGCGCACCGTGCCGCCGACCACGTCGCGGTGCAGGTACGCGCCGCGCACGCCGCGACGGCTCGTGAATCCCTCGGCGAGCATCTTCATCACTTCGTCGAAGCGTTCGCGCGTCAGCCGCGCATACGGCGCGGCGCGCGTGAAGCTCGCATACAGCGCGTCCTCCTGCCACTCCGTGCACGCGACTTCGGCGACGATCTGCTGCGCGAGCACGTCGAGCGGCGCTTCCGGAATCCGCAGCGCATCGAGTTCGCCGCGTTGCACGCAGTCGAGCAGCGCCGCGCATTCCACCAGCTCGTCGCGCGACAGCGGAAAGAGCCGCCCCTTCGGCACGCCGCCGACATGGTGCCCCGAGCGGCCGACGCGCTGCAGGAACGGCGCGATGCCGCGCGGCGAGCCGACCTGGCAGACGAGATCGACGTCGCCGATATCGATGCCGAGTTCGAGCGACGCGGTCGCGACGAGCAGCTTCAGTTCGCCGCGCTTCAGGCGCTGCTCGGCGTCGAAGCGGTGCTCCTTCGCGAGACTGCCGTGATGCGCGGCGATCGCGTCCTTGCCGAGCCGGTCGGCGAGATGGCGCGCCATGCGCTCGGCCGTGCGCCGCGTGTTGACGAACACCAGCGTCGTGCGATGCGCGGCCGCGAGCCCGGCGATGCGGTCGTACACCTGTTCCCATACGTCGGTCGCCATCACCGGTTCGAGCGGCACGTTCGGCAGTTCGAGCGCGAGATCGCGCTCGCGCGTGTGGCCGGTGTCGACGATCGCGCAGTCGCGCGGCGCGTCGGCCGGCCCGCCGACGAGAAAGCGCGCGACCGCGTCGATCGGCTTTTGCGTGGCCGACAGCCCGATGCGCGGCAGCGCGCGGCCGACCAGCGCGTCGAGGCGCTCGAGCGACAGCGCGAGATGGCTGCCGCGCTTGGACGACGCAAGCGCATGGATTTCGTCGACGATGACCGAGCGCACGTTCGACAGCATCTGCCGCCCCGACGTGGACGACAGCAGCACGTACAGCGATTCGGGTGTCGTGACGAGGATGTGCGGCGCGCGCTTGCGCAGCGCGGCGCGCTCGGCCTGCGTCGTGTCGCCGGTGCGTACCGCGGTGCGGATCGCCGGCACCGGTAGGCCGAGCTGCGCGAGCGATTCGGCGATGCCGGCGAGCGGCGCGTCGAGGTTCACGTGGATGTCGTTCGACAGCGCCTTCAGCGGCGATACGTAGACGACCAGCGTCGCGTCGGGCAGCGTGCCGTCGTGCGCGAGCGCATCGCGCACCAGCTCGTCGAGCGCGCACAGGAACGCGGTGAGCGTCTTGCCCGAGCCGGTCGGCGCGGCGACGAGCGTCGAGCGGCCGGCCTTGATGTGCGGCCACGCGAGCGCCTGCGCGCCGGTCGGCGCGGCGAACGTGCGCGTGAACCACGCGGCGACGGCCGGGTGGAACACGTCGAGCGCACGGGCGGCGGGGTGGGGAGCTGTGACGTCCATCGGAGCGTTGAAATAGGGTGCGAGCGTGCGGACACATCGCACGCGAATCGAATCGTCAGTGTGCCAGACGCCGCGCGGGCGTGCGGGGCATGCGTACCGACCATTCCAATGCAGATGGGGGCCTGCACCGCGCTTTCAATGGACGGAAAGTTGCGTGCCCGTCGGCACGCCGAGCGCGCGCTGAATTGTGTCGAATTGCAACTTGGGGGCGAGCCCCACGGCTGAATTTTCCGAAACACGGGAACGTGCGTTACCAGCGCGAACCGTCCCTAGACGCGATGCAGCCAGCCGAGCCAGTGTTGGACCAGCGGCGCACGCGACCACAGCGACTGCGCGAGCCACAGCGTGCCGCCCCATGCGGCGACCATGACGATCAGGTCGCAATGTCCGCTGTTCCACAGGTTCAGCGAATGGCGCCGCCAGATCCACGGTACGCCGAGCGGATTGGGCCAGTCGGCGAGCAGATGCATCACGCCACCGCAGGCGAAGCCGAACAGCGGCGCGGCCCACGTCGGATGCGGATGATGGACGAGCCCGTGCCACCCGAGCGCGAGCAGCGCAATCCACCCGATACCCCAGTGCGTGATGGTGCGATGCGTGATCCACAGCCGGCGCTTGCGGGTCCACCAGGCGACTTCGAGCCAGTCGGGCGCGGTGCCGCCCGCGACGCCCGCCGCGAACGCGGCAAGCATGCCCGAGTGCCACGGGCCGGTCGCGCCGGTTTGCGCGACGAGGATGGCGGCGGCGACGCCGGCTGCGAAGCCGGATGCGTGATGCGCATTGTGTGATGCCATAGGGAGCGAGACGAAGAAACGTGAAGCGGCGCGTGCACGAAACGATGATGCGGCGCGCACGCGGGGCGCTATCTTCGCAGATCGAACTGTGCAGCGGGCCGCTGGTTCGCAGATTTTTTCGCACCCGCTGCGGGGCCGGCCGCCCGGTTCGCAACTTTCGGTTTTGTGGACTGCGCGCCGGCGCGCGTCGCCGACGATGCCGAACGATTCGCGGGCGCGTCGCGGCGCCGCAACGTGACCGCGCGCGCAATCGGCACGCTTTCGTCGCACGTCACGTGTTCGACCCTTTTTGTCCCCCTATACTACGAAGCCGGCATATGGCCGTCGGCGCGCTGGCGGCCATCCACGGATCAGGTGCTTTTCCTGCCTGAAGGAGATCCACATGGGGGACATGCAATGACTACGCTGAATCGCTTCAAATCATCCGCCGCCGTGTTGGCGACGGTGGCCGGCATCGGCTTCCTGCCGAACGCGCCGGCCTACGCGAAAGGGCCGCAGCCCGCGGTCCTGACGAGTTCCGCGGTGGCGGTGGCCGACAAGTACAGCGCGGATGCCGCGGAGCGGATCTTCAAGGAGGGCGGCAATGCGATCGACGCGGCCGTCGCGATCGCGTTCACGCTCGCCGTCACGTACCCGGAAGCCGGCAACATCGGCGGCGGCGGCTTCATGACGATCTACAAGGACGGCAAGCCGTACTTCATCGATTACCGCGAGCGCGCGCCGCTCGCTGCGACGAAGGACATGTACCTCGACAAGGACGGCAACGTCGTCAAGGGCATGAGCCTGTACGGCCCGCGCGCGGTCGGCGTGCCGGGCACGGTGGCGGGCATGTGGGAAGCGCAGAAGCGCTTCGGCAAGCTGAAGTGGAAGCAGGTGCTCGCGCCGGCGATCCACTATGCGCGCGACGGCTTCGTCGTCGATGAGCAACTGGCGCAGCGCGGCGTCGACGCGTCGAAGGAATTCGGCGGCAAGACCAATTTCGACAAGTACTTCTCCGGGCTGAAGGCCGGCGCGAACTTCAAGCAGCCCGATCTCGCCGACGTGCTGACGCGCATCGCGGACGGCGGCGCGGAGGGTTTCTACAAGGGCAAGACGGCCGAGCTGATCGCCGCGTCGATGAAGACCGGCGACGGCAACGGGCTGATCACGACCGAGGATCTCGCGCAGTACCGCGCGGTGTGGCGCCAGCCGGTGCAGGCGAAGTGGAACGGCTACGACGTGATCACCGCGCCGCCCCCGAGTTCCGGCGGCATCGGCCTCGTGCAGTTGCTGAAGATGAAGGCCGATCTCAAGCAGGACTTCGAGGGCGTGAAGCTCAACTCGCCGCAGTACATCCATCTCGTCGCGGAAATCGAGAAGCGCGTGTTCGCCGACCGGGCGCAGTATCTCGGCGATCCCGACTTCTACAAGGTGCCGATCGCGCAGTTGACCGACGACGCATACATCGCGAAGCGCGCGGCCGAAGTCAACCCGAAAGAGCCGTCGGATACCAAGAGCGTGCAGCCGGGCCTCGGCACGACGATGCCGGAGAAGGCCGAAACGACGCACTTCTCGGTGGTCGACAAATGGGGCAACGCGGTGTCGAACACGTACACGATCAACGGCTATTTCGGCTCGGGCGTGATCGCCGACGGCACGGGCATCGTGCTGAACGACGAGATGGATGACTTCTCCGCGAAGCCGGGTGTCGCGAACATGTTCGGCGTGGTCGGCAGCGACGCGAACGCGATCGAACCGAGGAAGCGTCCGCTGTCGTCGATGTCGCCGACGATCATGACGAAGGACGGCAAGGTGTCGCTCGTGATCGGCACGCCGGGCGGCTCGCGCATCTTCACGTCGATCTTCCAGGTGATCAACAACATCTACGACTTCAAGATGCCGTTGAAGGAGGCGGTCGGCGCGATGCGATTCCATCACCAATTGCTGCCGCCGAACACGATCTTCTGGGAGCCGTACCACCCGATCGAAGGCGAACTCGCGAAGCAGATCGAGGCGCGCGGCTATACGCTGAAGGGGCAGGATTTCAGCGGCGACATCCAGGTCATCAAGATCGACGGCAAGACGCCGGAAGCGATGGCCGATCCGCGCGGGCGGGGCGTGACGCGGATCATTCGTTGAGGTGACGTTGACGTGAAGCGATGCGTGCGCGTCGGCGAAAGCGGCCGCGTACGCCGTTCGGCAGCCGGTGTGTCGACCCGGCTGCCGATTTTTTAGCTGGTCGTTCGGATGAAGCCCGCGATCCGCGGTTGCCCCCATTTTCATGAATTTGACGCGCGACGCTGGGATAATGGCCGAGTTTGGCTGCGTCAACGATGGAAGGAGGCCCCATGGGCGACAAGGATACCCGCGAGACCGAGGACAACCGCGCCGATACGAACTCGATGGAAGCGCGCCAGCGCCGTTTCGAAGAGGATCTCGTCGACGCGTACGACGAAGAGCTCGAGATGGAGCTCGACGACCGCCGCTTCGACAACGGTGAAGACCTGTTGTTCTCGCCCGAGCGTCGCGAAGCGCGCAAGGAATATTTCCGCGAGCTGTTTCGCTTGCAAGGCGAGCTCGTGAAACTGCAGGACTGGGTCGTGGAAACCGGGCACCGGCTCGTCGTGATTTTCGAGGGGCGTGACGCGGCCGGCAAGGGCGGTGCGATCAAGCGCATCACGCAGCGCCTGAACCCGCGCGTGTGCCGCGTCGCCGCGCTGCCCGCGCCGAACAACCGCGAACGCACGCAATGGTACTTCCAGCGCTATGTCGCGCATCTGCCTGCAGGCGGCGAGATCGTGCTGTTCGACCGCAGCTGGTACAACCGCGCGGGCGTCGAGCGCGTGATGAATTTCTGCACCGACGACGAGTACGAGGAATTTTTCCGGTCGGTGCCGGAGTTCGAGAAGATGCTCGTGCGCAGCGGGATCCAAATCGTCAAGTACTGGTTCTCGATCACCGATCGCGAGCAGGAGATGCGCTTCCAGAGCCGGATCGAGGATCCGCTGAAGCAGTGGAAGCTGAGCCCGATGGATCTCGAAAGCCGCCGCCGCTGGGAGGCTTATACGGCCGCGAAGGAAGAGATGCTGCAGCGCACGCATATTCCGGAGGCGCCGTGGTGGGTCGTGCAGGCCGTCGACAAGAAGCGCGCGCGGCTGAATTGCATTCACCATCTGCTCGGCCAAGTGCCCTATCACGAGGTGCCGCGCCCGACGATCGATCTGCCGCAGCGCGAGCATCACGAGGATTACATCCGCCGGCCGGTGCCGAACCACATGATCGTGCCGGACGTTTATTGAGCGGTTCGGGGCGGCTGGATCGGCCACGGACGCGCGCCGTGCCGCGCGGCGCGCGTTACTCCCGGATCAGGAACGCGGCGCGGTCGCGGCCGGCGATCCAGGCGGGCGTGCGACCGCGTCCGCTCCAGGTGGCGCCCGTCGCCGGATCGCGATATTTCGCGCCGATGGTGAACAGCTTCGCGCGACCGCTGTAACCCTGCCCGAACACCTCCCGCGCGGTCAGCGCATGATCCGTCACGATCTGGCGTACCTGCATCAGTGCCGCTTGGCGTTCGCGGCGGCGCGCGGCCCGGATGCGCCGATCCAGTTCCGCGAGCTGGGCCTGCAGTTTTTGCAGTTGCATGCGTTCGATATCCCCGTAGCTGAATTCTGATGATTGGCAGAGGTGCGATGTGCCGCATGTCTGCACGCCCGACCAGACGTTGGCAGAACGCATGGCGGGCAACACCGGAAGATTAAGTTTCAGCGCGCGGGTTTTCTATCGGACGTATCCGATTTTTCACGGGAATCTGTCCGCCTTACAGTGCGGGGAAGCCCGAGCGTCCTTGCGTCAGGTCGAACAGTTCGGATTTTGCTGCCGCCTCGGCCGTTTCCGGCAGCTTGATCACGAGCTTCACCGTCATCCCGTAAGCGCTGTCCACCAGATCGTAGCCGGCCTGTTCGATCCAGCGGCGCACGCGCGCCTCTTCCGGGTAGCCGATCTCGATCGCGAGCCGCGTGTGGCGAATGCGCTCGACGCGTTCGGCATCGAGCAGCGCCGATGCGATCGCATCGGTGTACGCACGCACCAGCCCGCCCGCGCCGAGCTTCACGCCGCCGTAGTAACGCACGACCGCGCCGAGCACGCCGTCGAGATCGTGATGGCGCAGCACTTCGAGGATCGGCCGGCCCGCCGTGCCGGACGGCTCGCCGTCGTCCGACATGCCCGACTGGCCGCCGGCCAGCAGCGCCCAGCACACGTGGGTGGCCGCCGGATGCTCGTCGCGCAGGCGTTGCAGTACCTGCATCGCGGCATCGCGGTCGTCGACGGGAACCGCGTACGCGATGAAACGGCTCTTGCGGATCTCGAGTTCGCGGACGTAAGAGGTGGCGAGCGAGTAACTCATGCGTCGCGACGCGGAAAGTGTAGGGAAATCAAGGCGATGATGGCTGGTCGATGCGTTTGGCGTTGGCCTGCGGACGGATATCGTCTGCATGAGCGGAGGGCGAAGACGGAATTTTACCGTGGCGCGCGCCGAAGCATTTCGATGACGCGCGCGGCATCAACGTACGCCGATCGACGAGCGCAGCGCCGCGGCCAGCGTGCGCAGCGCCTGCCGGGCACGCGCATCGGTCAGGCTCGAGTAGAGCACCACGTCGCGCGTCGGCAACGGCGGGAGCCCGTAGCGCATCCCCACGTCGACGGTGCCGGCGGGCGCGACGCGATGCCCGAGCGCCGCGACGGCCAGGCCCGCGGACACCGCCGCGCCGATCGTCGCCACGCCGCCGCCGACAAAGACTTCCGTCCACGCGACGCCGGCTTCGTCCAGTGCGCCGACCGCCATGCGGCGCACGCTGCACGGTTCGGCCTGCGTGGCGAGCCGCAGCGGTTGCGGCGGATGGTACTCGAAATCGGCCGCCGCCATCCAGCCGAACGACTCCGACAGGATCGTTTCACCGTCGAGCCGCCGGCTGTCGTGCTGCAGTGCGACGGCCGCATCGAGCTGGCCGCGATCGAACGCATCGAGCACGTCGCGCGACGTGGCGACGCGAATCTCCAGCACGAGCGCCGGCTCCGCTTCGCTCATCCGCCGCAGCAGCATCGGGAGATCGGCGCCGACGACATGGTGGCTGACGCCGATCACGAGCCGTCGCTGGCTCGTGCCGAACGCGCTGATCGCACCATGGTGAGCGGCCACCAGTTCGCGCGCCGGTTCCAGGAACGCGGTGCCGTCGGCCGACAGGCGAACCTGCCGCGGCGTGCGTTCCAGCAGGCGGCGGCCGAGCCCGTCTTCCAGCCGCTTGATCTTCAGGCTCACCGCCGACTGCGTCGTGTCCAGCGCCTGCGCGGCCCGCGTGAAGCTCCTGAGGTCGGCGGTCAGCACGAATGCCTGCACGGCTTCGATGTCGAGCGTTTTCATCGCACCCTCGTTCATTTCAGAATCGAATCATTGAAATATTCTGCCATCCACTTTTTAAATGATTCAAGGTCTTCTACGCTGGCGCCATGTCGTCCGGAATACCGTCCGTTTCTTTCGCCAGGAGTCGATCATGCTGACCGCGTACTACGTGCACCGCCTGCCGGCGGACTACGACCTCGACATCATCCGCCATCGCGTGCGCGAGCGCGGCCGGCTGTGGGACGACACGCCCGACCTGCTGTTCAAGGGCTTCCTGCTGCGCGAGGCCGGCCGCCACGGCGCGACGGAAAACGGCTACGCATCGTTTTATCTGTGGCGCAACGAACAGGCGTTCGCGCGGTTCGTGACGGACGGCCGCTATCGGGTCGTGGCGGACAGCTTCGGCCGCGCGCCGATCGATACTCAGGTTGCGCTCGATGCACGCAAGGGCAGTGCGTCGACGGGACGTTTCGCGTGTCTGGAAACCGTCGAGATTCCGGCGGACGCCGATCTCGATGCGGCATTGGCGTGGGAGATCGCACGCAATCGCGAAGCGGCGGCTCGGCAGGGTGTGGTCGCGGCGGCCGTCAGTCTCGATCCGCTGCGCTGGCAGCTCACGCGTGCGCTCGTGACGGAACATGAGCCGGACGACGGCGGCGCGGGCACGGTGTACCAGGTGCTGCATCTGGCGAGGCCGTTGCTCGACACGCTGGAAGCGGGCGGCGCGTGATGGCCGGCATCGCGTCGCGATTGCCGGCCGGCGTGGTGATCGCCGCGCATCTGGCGGGTGTGGTGGCAGGCATCGCCGCGATTGCGGCGCTTGCGACGGTGCTGGCGCTGTTGGTCAGGTAAAGCGCTTCAGCGCAGTGAGGGTTTGCGCGGGGGCGCCGCACGCACGATGCACGGCGCCCCCGGTCGCTTCATCGTCGCTCGTTCAGTGGCTCTGCAAGCGGATATCGCGCGACGACGCGCCGACATACACGGTTCCGCCCGGGACGACCCGCCAGCCGTTGCGCGACGTATCCCACACGCTCTGCATCCGCGGCGACACGGTCACGCGCACGCGCCGGGCCTCGCCCGGATTCAGCCGGATCTTGTCCCAGCCGACCAGCCGCTTCGGCGGCTCGTCCTTGTACGGCACGCCGAGATAGACCTGCGGCGTTTCCGCGCCTGCCACGCGCCCGTCGTTGCGCACGGTAAACGCGACGCTCAGCGAGCCGTCCCATTGCTTCGACACCGACAGGCCCGAATACGTGAAGTGCGTATACGACAGGCCGTAGCCGAACTCGAACATCGGCTTGATGTTGCGCGCGTCATACCAGCGGTAACCCATGTTCAGCTTTTCCGCGTACACCGGGTCGGTCTCGAACGCGCCGTTTTGCCCCCACGTCGGCGAATCCTGATCGCGCGCCGGGAATGTCACGGGCAGCTTGCCCGACGGATTGACCGCGCCGAACAGCACGTTCGCGATCGCCTTGCCGCCGGCTTCGCCCGGATACCACGCCTCGACGATGGCCGACACGTTGTCCTTCCACGGCATCAGCACCGGGTTGCCGCTCTGGACGACGACGATCGTATGCGGATTCGCGCGCGCGACGGCTTCGACGAGCGCATCCTGGTTCGACGGGTTCGCGAGGCTCAGGCTCTGCAGCTCGCCGAAATCCTCGCCGGCCGGCTGCGCGACCACGACGATCGCGACGTCCGAGCGGCCCGCGAGCGCCGCGGCCTGATCGATTTCCTGCTGCGTGTACGCGCGGAACGGCGACTGCTGGTCGCTGTTGCCTGCATACGTGACCTGGGCGGCCGGCGCCAGCGCGCGAATCGCCGCGATGATCGGCACGTCGACCTTGAGCCACGGATTGCGCCACCAGCTGCACCCGGTCGACGACCCGAACGTCAGGCCGCCGCAACCGGCGAACGAACCCGATACCGGATCGCGCGTATTGCCCGAGCCGCCGCCGGACAGCACGGCCGCATCCGCATGGCCGCCGATCACGGCGATACGCGACAGCGCCGACGCGACGAGCGGCAACTGGTTGCCGTCGTTCTTCAGCAGAACGATCGATTGCTCGGCCGCCGCCTGCGCGAACCGGTTCCCGGCCGCGAAATCGATCGTGCCGCCGCCCTGGGCCGGATCGTCCATCACGCCGACGCGGATCATCACGGCGAGCTTGCGGCGCACCATGTCGTCGAGGCGCGCGGTCGACACCGAGCCGTTCGCGATCGCCTGCTTGACGGCCGCCGGCGTCAGGTACACGCTCGGCCCGACGTCTTCTTCCTCGTCCAGCCCGGCATTGATCGCGGCGGCGGTGCTGTGCGTGGCGCCCCAGTCGGACTGCACCTGGCCCTGGAAGCCCCATTCGTTCTTCAGCACGTCGTTCAGCAGGTGCGGGTTCTCGCACGCATAGGTGCCGTTCAGGCGGTTGTAGCTGCACATCACGCTGCCGGGCCGGCCGCGCTTCGCGGCGATCTCGAACGGCAGCAGGTACAGCTCGCGCAGCGTGCGTTCGTCGATCTGCGTATTGCCGCCCATCCGGCCGTGCTCCTGCTCGTTGCCCGCGTAGTGCTTGATCGTGGCGATGACTTTCTGCCGCTGCGTGGCAAGCGTGCGTTCGGCGAGCAGGTCGCCGGCGAGCAGCGGATCCTCGCCGAGATACTCGAACAGGCGGCCGCCGCGCGGCTCGCGCGCGAGATTGGTGCCGCCGGCGAGGCCCATGCCGAATCCTTGCGCACGCAACTGGATCGCGACCTGCTTGCCGTAGTCGTACGACAGCCGTCGATCCCAGCTCGCGGCGACCGCGATCGTGGCCGGGAACGTCGTGCTGGCCTGCGACGTGCTGCCGGAGCCGGTCGCCGAATCGACCATGTTGAGATCGGGAATGCCGAGCCGCGGCACGCCCTGGATGTAGCCGGCGCCGCCGCCCGGCACCTTGGACATTTCGTATTGCGAATGAATGAACTGGAGTTTCTCGTCGAGCGTCATCTTGCGCACGAGCAGGTCGGCGCGCCGTTGCGCGGCGGCCGATGCGAACGTGTCGATCGCGTCGCCCTGCGCATTGAAATCGGCGTCGCCGGCGTAGGCGGTGGTGCAGAGGGTCGCTGCCAGCACGACGGCCGGCCAGAGGGTGTCCCGCATGTTGTTCTCCATGATCGTATTGCCGGTTGTTCGGATGATGTCTGGAGCTGCGTACGTCCGGTGGATTCGCACCGGACGCATTCGGCTGGCGAAGCAGGGTGGATGCGCGTCGGCATGCCAGGCCGGGCGGGGAATCGTTACGGCCGGTTGGGCCCCGATCGAACCAGACGGACGGCGACGCGGACCGCCCGGCACTGTCGAATCGGATGTAGCGGTTCTCTGCTGCGGCTAATGGTATGAATGTAGTTTGACTACAGCATCGGTGTTTCTACCGATACGTGTGATCTTTATTTCGTAGGGGCGCGCGGCGGGGTGGAAAGGCGGTCATCGTTCCCGATGGGACATGCGCGGCGGAGTAAGAAGTACCTGCGCGCGAGCGTTCCGACGGGCGGGAGGTCGGGAAGCGAGTGCCCGCGCGATACGGTTGGTTGCGCAAGCATCGAATGGAACACTGACGGATGCCGGCCGCGTCGGGGCGGAACCGGGCAGCACCGACGGCGTGCTAGCCGCGTCGCGCGACCGGACTGCCGGGCATCGGAATTCCGGCGCGATAGACGACGGTCGCGAGTGCCGCGGCCACCGCGGCCTCGGCTGTCAGCACGGCGACGGCGGCGCCCAGTTCGGCGAAGTACTTTGCGAGCACGGGTACCAGCACGATGTTCAGAATACCCGATGACATCAGGATTCGCGTGAATGCCGACTTCATCCCGAGCGGCAGCATCGTCTGCACACCGAACAGGTCCGTCATGCCGGCCATGAACGGAATGAAGGCCATCCAGCGCAGCACCTGGACCGTCGGTTCGTACGAAGGCCCATAGAGAATGCGCACGGCGAGCGGCGCACCGAAGAAGATCGCGAGCGAGATGCCGAGCACCATCGCGACCTGCACGACGAACAGCTTGCGCAGGAACGAGAACGCGTCGTTGCGCGCGTGCCGCATCAGGTAGCTGATGCGCGGATACGTGGCGGCCTTCAGCGGCTGCAGCATGCTGAGCGCCGCGCGGATCAGCTTGTCGCCTGCGGCGAAGTAACCGGCCGCGACGTTGCCCGAGACGAAGCCGAGCAGCACGGTGTTGGTCGACGCGTAGAACGCGATCGACGTCGACGCGAGAAACACCTGCCAGCCGCCTTTCAGCGATTCGGCGATGTCGGCCGCGCCGACGCGCACGAAGTCGATTTCGCGGTTGAAATACAGATAGGCCGCCAGCGCGATCGCGGACAGCGTCGGCACCGCCGCGTTGACGATCATCGCACGGTCGATGTCCGCCGGGCTGTGCACGAGCGCGAACATGGCCGGCAGGCTCAGGATGCGCCCGATGAACAGGATCACGCTGAGCGCGCGCAGCTTTTCCATTCCCTGGAAATACCAGCCCGGCGTGAACGCCACGCCGGCGACCATCCCGAAGCCGATCAGCAACAGATCGCGGTCTTCGCCGAAGCGGCCGACCAGCATGATCAGCCCGACCAGCACGATGAAACAGATCACCGCGATGCCGATCTGCGCGTACAGCGTCGCCCAGAAGATGCGCGAGCGTTCGGCGCGGTTGTCGCGCGCGAGCGCGATGCGTGGCGTGGCGGTCAGGTCGAAGCTGTAGCTCGTGCAGTTGGTGAGATACGCAATGACGGCGAGCGAGAACGCGAGCTGCCCGTAGCCTTCGGGCCCGAGTGCGTGCGTCAGCAGCGGTGCGATCAGGAGCGGCACCGCGTACATCGAAATCTGCAACGTCAGCAGCAGCAGGAAATTCTTCTTGAGGTTTGACATTCGCTCGGTCGGCGCCGTGGGTGTCGCAGGGCGGCGGCATGGGCCGCGGTGCGCGCGTGCATCCGGTCGGCGCTGACCCGGTTGCATGGGTGGGTGGCGCGTCCGGCGTCGCCCGGTATGGCCACATCGTATGGCGGCCATGATACGGGCCGCACGGGACGGCTCTGTTCGCGAGCCTACCGTTCGCGGATTCCGTTCGTGCGCGCGGCATGCATCCCGACACCGCGCGCCGTCGCCCGTCGTCGTACCGCGATAGCGATGAAGCTATTTGTAAGCTGGCGCACCGAAGGACGCTCGAACCGGGTGCTTTAATCGAGCGCACTGTTTTGGTTCACGGTGCGAGCCGTCCGATGACGCCTCGGGCACGCAACGTCACCTCCCGCGGGCATGGGGAGCAGGACAACACATGGAACCGGACGGGGACCGCGCAGGGGCGCGGCCGGGCCGCTGCCGCGCATTCGTCGAGCAGTCGCACGATCGTGGAATCGCTCGTTCCGGCGGAGCCGCCGGAACGCGTGTCCGCGTCCGATAAAAATACCGATCCGAGGAGTACCGATTGAAGCCCATTACGTTCGGCAGTTGCGTGGGGTGGCTGCACGAAGGACAGACGACACAAGGGGTGATCCTGTGCGAATCGTTGGGACACGAGGCATCGTGGACGCACAAGCTCATGCGGGCGATCGCCGAGCGCCTTGCCCGCGACGGCGTCACGGTGTTGCGATTCAACTATCCGTGCACCGGCGATTCCGCGGGCGACGATCGTGACGCCGATCGGCACGCCGCCACCCTCGGCAGCATTCACGATGCGATCGATCTGCTGCGCGACCAGGTCGGTGTCGCGTCGCTGACGCTCGTCGGCATCCGCGCGGGTGTGCTGTTCGCGATGCTGGCCGCCGCAGGCGACGGGCAGCACCCGTCGCCGCGCGTCGACGCTTTGGTGGCGCTCGCGCCGGTCGTGCGCGGGCGTGCTTATCTTCGCGAGCTGTCGTTCGTGCATCGCCAGTGGCTCGACATCACGTCCCCTGCGATTCGCGCCGCACATCGCGACGAGCCGTGCATGAACGTGCTCGGGCACCGCTTTCCCGACGATTTCGTCGCTGCATTGAAGGCGGTCGATCTGTGCGACGTCGTGCGCGACGCACCGACGCTGCCTCGCGCGATGCTGCTGATTCAGCCCGATCAGGACGAGCCCGCGTTGCGCGATGCGCTGCTTGCGCGGGGCGTGAACGTGGCGGCCGAACCGTTCCGCGAATGGCCCACGACGATGCTGGACGGTACACGCTCGCGTCTGCCGCTCGCGGCCATCGACACGCTCGCGAACTGGATCGTCGAACGCGCGCCGCACACGGCCGCCGGCGTCGACCCGACGTGGCGGCCGGATCCGGCATGGAACGGCGAATCGGCCGCGGCGCTCGACATGATCGACATGACCGAGCAGGTCGTCGCGGTCGGGCCGGACCGGTTGGTCGGCGTGCTGTGCCGTCCCGCCGATACGGGGCCGGCGCATCCGGTCGCGCCGGCGCTCGTGATCGCGAACACGTCGACGAATCCGCGAAGCGGCGAAGGGCGCTTCAGCGTGCGCCTCGCGCGGACGCTCGCGCGCGCCGGCGTCACGACGTTGCGGCTCGACGTGAACGGCGTCGGCGACAGCGGGGCCGCCGCGCCCGACGACCAGTCTCCCGTCGTGTATTCGGCGCGGTCGAGTGACGACGTGGCGGCCGCCGCCGACTGGCTGCGTGCGCTCGGTCATCCGGACGTGGTCGCGGCCGGCATCTGTTCCGGCGCCTATGCGGCATTGCATGCGGCCGTGAAGACGCCGTCGCTCGGCGGCGTGATCGCGATCAACCTGGCGCGCTTCGTGTGGCCGGCCGGCCTCTCGCTGGACGCGGTGCAGAAGCAGCGGAACAACTCGGTGCGCGGCTACTGGCTGTCGGTACGCGACTGGCAGAAGTGGAAACGCCTCGTGCGCGAACGGCGCGATTTGCGGCCGATCGTGCGGGCCGTCGCCGCCAATGCGATCGCGCGGGTCAGCGTACCGGTGAAGGAGGCGGCCGCGCGCGTCGGCTGGAAGCCACGCGTGGGCACACCACGCGGCGTGATGCACGTGCTTGCGCAGCGCGATGTCCGGACGACCCTCGTATATGGCGCGCTCGATCCCGGCATCGACGATGTCCGGCGCCATTTCGGCGCGATCGAGCATGCGTTCAGGTGCTCGCGCCACGTACGGCTGCACCTCGAGCCGCAGGTCGATCACGCGGTATACGGCGCGGTCGGCACGGATATCGTGATCGAGCGGTGCTTGCAGGCGCTCGGACGCGACTTGACGAGGCCGGTCGTGCATGCCGTCGACCCTGTCGGGCTCGAAGCGGCTGGGGGATCGTACGCAAACGTGTCGGTCGGCAGGCCGTGATGCACGTCATGCCGCATGCGTCGGCGCCGCGGGGTGCGATCCCGGCTTCGTATGAAGATCGACGTTCGGTGGGGTCGCTCACAGACGCGCGGCTCGCCGTAGTGTCCAATCCCTTATCGATGCATGCACGGTTGTGCTGCGGCCCGACCGGCCGGGTATGTCAGTTCCGATCGCCCGGCTCCGCATAGGGTGATTTCGCGTAGGGCGATGCGTACAACGTGTCGCTGCGCCATACGTCGTCGGTGGGCGCATTGGCCACCTGCGGGCGATGCGGTCTCGCCGGCACGAGCGGCCGGCGCAACGTGATGCGGGCCCGCGTGTCGGGCTGGACGGCGACGCTCGCGGCTGAACGAGCGAGCGCGGGTGCCGCAGCCGCGGATGCGGTCGCGGCTGGCTCGGCGATTGCAGCCGCGCCGGGGGCTTGCGCCGAGCGTTGTGGCGGCACGG
Source organism: Burkholderia anthinoferrum (assembly GCF_002925705.1). Lineage (NCBI taxonomy): Bacteria > Pseudomonadati > Pseudomonadota > Betaproteobacteria > Burkholderiales > Burkholderiaceae > Burkholderia > Burkholderia anthinoferrum. The sequence goes on along the minus strand of NZ_LFZP01000052.1, from coordinate 303,536 downwards.
GCGCAACGCGCGTCGACGATGCGAGGAGCGGTGTGTCGGCCGGTGTGCCGGACAGCGTTTGCGCACCGGCGGCACAGACGAAGCCGGCCGACGCGATGTAGAGGAACGGCGCAAGCGACGAAGAGAAGTTCATGACGAATCGCAGGGAGTGACGTGCGGTGAAGAGGGTGGTGCGGCACTGCAATGCAAGCCGCGCTGGGCAAGCGTAATGCCGGAATTCGCCGCGTTCGGCGGGTTACCGCACAGTTTTGGAAGGACACCATGTCAATCACCACGCAACCGGAATCGACGCGCGGCACGCGGCGGCCATGCTGGGCCGGCGCCGGCCGTGCGCCGTGGCTGTCGCGCATGGCGATCGTGGCGGCCGCATGCGCGCTGAGCGCATGCGCGCTGTCGCCCGGCATGACTTACCGCGCGCCGGCGGAGCGCGACGCGAATGCGCGCGTGAGCGCCGACGCATCGGGCTCGGGCGGCCTCGACGGCGTGCAGAACGTGTCGAGCGAGGATCTGATCGAGATCACGCCGGCATTCGTCGCACAGCACCATGCGGGGCGGCCGGCCAACGTCGACGCGGAGATCCGTCAGTTGTTCGGCAAGCCGACGCCGTACACGATCGGCCCCGGCGACGTGCTGAGCATCATCGTCTGGGATCACCCCGAATTGAACCTGCCGACGACGCAGACGGTCGGCGGCGGCGACGGCGTCGGCGCCAGCTCGGTCGCGACGGGCTACACGGTCGACGCGGCCGGCAACGTCCAGTTCGCGTATGCGGGCCTCGTGCACGTGGCAGGACTGACCGAGGCACAGGCGCGCGCGCTGCTGATGAAGCGGCTCGGCGAATACGTGCGCAAGCCGCAGCTCGCGCTGCGCGTGCAGAGCTACCGCAGCAAGCGCGTCTATCTCGACGGCGAAGTGCGCACGCCGGGTTTGCAGATCGTCAACGACATGCCGATGACGCTGCCCGAGGCGATCGACCGCGCGGGTGGCTTCACGCCGACGGCGGATCGCTCGCAGGTGTCGGTGACGCGCGGCGACACGACCGTGAACGTGAGCCTGCCCGCACTGATCGCGGCGGGCGTGAATCCGTCGAACATCCTGCTGCGCGACGGCGATCTCGTACGCGTGCGCGCGGCGAGCGACGCGAAGGTATTCGTGCTCGGCGAAGTATCGCGGCCCGCGACGCTGACGTTGACCGACGGCCGGATGAGCCTCGGCGAGGCGCTCGGCGACACGGGCGGCGTGAGCCAGTACACGTCGGACGCGCGTCAGGTGTTCGTCGTGCGCCGCGGCCCCGACAATCGCCCGCGCGTGTACCACCTCGACGGCAGCTCGCCCGCGTCGTTCGCGCTCGCCGACCAGTTTCCGCTCGAGCGGCGCGACGTCGTGTTCGTCGATGCGTCGTCGCTGGTGCGCTGGAGTCGCGTCGTGAACCTGCTGATTCCGTCGTCCGCGCAAGGTGCGCTGACGGCGAAAGCCATTTCGCCGTGATGCCCGAGGCGGATTTCGTGACCGCGACCGTGCGTCGCGCCATACGGGACTGATGCTGCATGAACACTTCGACCCTGCCTGACCCGCCCAGCGGGCGCATTCCGCGGCCGTCCTATCCGGTGCGCCGCTACTGGAGCATGCTGTACGGCGGCCGGCGCCTGATCGTGTGCACGGCGCTCGCCGGCGCGCTCGCGGGCGGCCTGTATGCGCTGTTCGCGGCCCCCGTCTACCGCTCCGACATCCTGTTCCAGGTCGAGCAAAGCCAGACCGATTCGAAGCAGACGTCGCCGCCCGGCGATCCGTCGTCGGTGTTCGATCTGAAGACCGATGCATCGACCGAGATCGAGGTGCTCAAATCCCGCGCGGTGCTCGATCGCGCGATCGAGAGCACGAACCTTGCCCTCGACGCACGGCCGCATTACCTGCCGCTGATCGGCTGGCGGCTCGTGAACGCGGCCGACGGACTGTCGTCGCCGTTGCCGGGCGGCTACGTGTATGGCACCGAGCGCATCGACGTGCCGACCTTCGACGTGCCGAAGCGGCTGCTCGGCAAGCGCTTCGCGCTGACCGTCGGCGACGACGGCGCCTACACGCTGCAGCGCACGGGCTTCTTCGGCCGGAAAGGGCCGGTATGGCGGGGCCGCATCGGCCAGCCGCTGCACATCGAGACGCCGCAGGGGCCGATCGACGTGTTCGTGCGCGACGTGGCCGGCCAGCCCGGCGCACGCTTCGATCTGACGCGCTACAGCGACGAGGAGGCGACGACGTGGCTGCAGAAGAACGCGCTGATCTCGGAGCGCGGCAAGCAGTCGAACATGATCGGCGTGACGCTCGACGGCATCGATCCCGTGCACGACAGCCGTGTGCTGAACGCGATCGGAGAGGCGTACCTCGCGCAGAACACGCAACGCAAATCCGAGGCGGCCGACAAGCTGATCCGTTACATGGACGGCCAGTTGCCGCAACTGAAGGCGCAACTGGAAGCGGCGGAGAACCGCTTCAACGCATTCCGTGCATCGCACGGGACGGTCAATACGAGCGACGAGGCACTGGCGTTGCGTCAACAGTCGGTCGACATCGAGACGCGTGTGCAGACGCTGCAGCAGCGTCGCGAGGAACTGCTCACGCGCTTCATGCCGAAGCATCCGGCCATCGTGGCCGTCGATGCGCAGCTCGCCGATGCGCAGCGTTCGCTCGACACGGCCCGCAAGCAGATCCAGCAACTGCCGACCGTCGAGCAGGGCGTGCTGCAACTGCAGCGCGACGTGGCCGTCGACACCGCGCTGTACACGAACCTGCTCAATACACGCCAGCAGATGGTCCTCGCGCGCGCCAGCAAGACGGGCACCGTGCGGATCGTCGATACGGCGAAGGTCGCCGAGCAGCCGATCGGGCCGCATCGCGGGGTCGCGGTGGTCGGCTTGCTGATGGTCGGCCTGCTGGCGGGCGCGGCGATCGTGATCGCCCGGCAGCGCGTCGTCGGCACGATCGGCGACGCGGAGGAAATCGAATGGGCGACCGGGCTGCCCGTGTTCGCGACGGTCCCGCACAGCGCCGTCGCGGCGGCCGCTGAACCGAGGTCGAAGGGCGGCCGGCGCGGCCCGCGCATGTCGACGGCGCCGATCGACGTGCAGGACGCCGCGCTCGAAAGCCTGCGCAGTTTCCGCGCGTCGCTGCAATTGTCGATGCCGGCCGCATCGAATCCGGTCGTGCTGATCTCCGGGCCGACGACGGGCGTCGGCAAGTCGTTCGTCGCCGCGAACATCGCATCGCTCGTCGGCGCCGCGAAACGGCGGGTCCTGCTGATCGATGCCGATCTGCGCAAGGGTTCGCTGCACGACCGGTTCCGCTATAGCCGCGCGCCGGGGCTGGCGGACGTGGTGGTGGGCACTCACACGCTCGACGAGGCAATCAGGCGCGGCGTCGCACCGGGCCTCGATTTCATCGCGATGGGCCATGTCGTTCCCGATCCGGGCGAGCTGCTGCTGCAACCCGCGCTCGCCGAACTGATCGGGCAGGCCGCGTCCCGCTACGACATGGTCGTGCTCGACGGCCCGCCGTTGCTGCCGGTGGCCGATGCGCTGGTGCTCGGCCGCCTCGCGGGCACCGTGTTCCTCGTCGCGCGTAGCGGCGTGACGACGTTGACGGAGCTCGACGAAAGCGCGCGGCGGCTCGAGCACGCGCATATCGATGTGCGCGGCGTGATCCTGAACGACTACAAGGGCGCGCCGGGACGGTACGACTACGGCTATACGGGCGCGAACACGCATCAGGCCGAGGCAGGGTTGACGGGGATGATCGCACCGCGGCAGCGGGCGGAACGCGCGTCATGAATCGGAGAGCAGGCGGTGCCGGCCCGCGACCGGGCGCGGCGACGGCGCGCGGGATGGCGCGCGTGCGCGGTGTCGCGGGCGGTTATGCGGGCTACTGGTGGGAGGATCCGGCACGGCTCGTGCCGATGTTCATCCTGCCGTTGTATGGATTGCTGTCGCTCAGCCTGCTGGGCGACCAGAAGTCGATCGCACGAATCTATTTCGACGGTTACTACGCATTTGCCGGCGCGTTGTTCCTGATGGTGGTGGCGGCGACGGCGTGGCTCGCGACGACCGAAGCGCGGACGCGGCGCGGGCCGCCGGAAACGCCCGTCGAGGTGCCGCCGCGCGTGCTCGATTGCCTGTTCGCGCTCGCGCTGTTCGGCAATCTCGTGATGATGAGCGGGATCATCGCGCGGCCGGCGCTGCTGCTCGAATTCCTGCATGGCCAGGCTACCGCGTACGACATGCTCCAGCAGATCGGCCGCGTCACCGGGTTGAGTTCGTTCACGCAGGCGACGTCACCGTTCGTCGCACTCTATTTCTACGTGTTCCGAACGCCGGTGAAAGGCCTGAACCGCTACAAGATCTACATGGCCGTGCTCGCGGTGCTGACGGTGCTGCGCAGTTTCCTCTTCGCGGAGCGCCTGGCGTTGATCGAGATGGTGATGCCGCTCGCGCTGATGGTCGTGCGGTTCCGGCTGCAGGGCCGGTATGCGCGGCTGCTCACGCTTGGGCCGTACGCGGCGATCCCGCTGTTGTTCGCGCTGTTTATCGCGAACGAGTACAACCGGTCGTGGGAAGCCTATTACGTCAACATCTACGACAACATCTTCGACTTCGCGCTCGAACGGCTCGGCCTGTACTATTCGACGTCGCTGAACAACGGTGCCGGGATGCTTGCCGTACTGGGCTGGGGGCAGGGCCATCCGATGTTCACGTTCGACTGGTTGATGCGCTTTCCGGTGATCGGCGAGACGTTCCGGCCGTGGATCGATTCGAGCGACAGCTTCAACCTGTTTCTGAACAGCTACGCAGACCCGGAATTCAACAATCCGTCCGGTATCTTCGTCCACTTCTACGAGTGGGGCTGGTTCGGGCTGCTCGACGCGGCCGTGCTCGGCTGGTTGGTCGGCCGCAGCTATGCGGGCTGGCGCAGCGGCAACGGGTTCTGGTGCTGCGCGCACGCGGTGCTCTACGTGTCGTTGATGGAGATCATGCGTACGCCGAATCTGTTCAGCGGACGCAATTTCCTGCCGATCGTGCTGCCGATCATCGTGTTCCATTGGTTCGGGAAGCGGCCGGCGAGCGTTGCGCCTTCCGCCACGCGCGCGGTATCCGGACGCGGGGCGCGCGCCGCCGAAACCAACGAGCGGGACGGCGGCGCGACGGCATGGCCACTCGCACCCGCACCGCATCGACGACGCACTATTCCACGCGCGACGCGAAATCCGGAACGGTAGGCTCGCGAACTGTGCGCGGCCGCGCGATCCGTATCATGACCAGGATTGTCCGCGCGCTGCTCGTCCGACTTCCGCACATGACCGACCTGACCATCGCAATCTGCAACTACAACCATGGTGCGTACCTGCGCGCAGCGATCGACTCGGCGCTCGCGCAGACCGTGCGCGACGTCCGCGTGCTGATCGTCGACGACGGGTCGACCGACGATTCGCGCGACATCATTCGCTCGTACGGCGAGCGCGTGACGGCGGTGTTCCAGGAGAATCGCGGCCAGGTAGCCGCGTACAACCGCGCGCTCGAGCATGTCGCGTCGCGCTACGTCATCCTGCTCGACGCGGACGATCTGCTCTATGCCGACGCCGCGGCACGCGTGCTCGCCGCGTTCGCGTCCGGCGATTTCGTGAAGGTTCATTTCCGGCTCGACGTGATCGCGCACGATGGCGTGCGGACCGGCGCGAGCGTGCCGCAGTCCGCGGTCGATACGGATTGCGGCCGCCTGTTGCGCGCAGGCTGGCTGTATCCGTCGCCGCCTGCATCGGGCAACGCGTATCGCGTCGCCGCGCTGAAGCGCATCTTTCCGGTACCCGTCACCGCCGACAATCTGCACGGCGCCGATTTCTACGCGATCTACGGCATCGCGCTGCTCGGGGCCGTCCACATGATCGACGCGACGCTCGGCGGCTATCGCGTGCACCAGCAGTCGAATGCAAGCACCACCGACGCCCCGGCCCTTGCGCTCGCCAATTCGGAAGACGCGGCCACCGGTGCGCTGAAGGCCGAACGCCGCTGGTCGATCCTGCGCACGCTCGCCGGCGCGCGGCTGCAGGAAGCGCTACCGATCGCCCCGCTCGACTTCGCGATCGAGAAGGCGCGCTTCGCGAGCACGCTGTATCGCGCGCCGTTGGCGCGGCGCTGGCGCTGGTTCCTGTGCGAATCCGGACGCTACTGGCATACCGTGCTGCGCAATCCGTTCTGGCGTCCCGCCAAGAAGGCGGCGGTCACCGTGCTGTCGCTCGCATGTTTTCTGCCGTCGTCCGCGCTGAGCAATCGCGCGATCCGCTACCTATCCAATCCGCTTGCGCGTGTGCGCAAGCTGCCCGCCGCACGCACCGACGTGCAATGAGCACCGCGCGCTCGCGGCTGCGCGGGCCGAATCGCCTGTTCGGTTAGCCATCGCACCCAGTGCGTCCGGCATGCGCTGCACAATGGTCCGGACCGTTGAGGAACACGTAACGACGGATATCGGTGGCCGCGTGGCGCGACAGCGAGGCCCGCCATGACGGACGCGAAGCAATGTTCGTGACGGCCACGTGTTCATCAATGAGGAATGCGTAATACATCGGGATTCCGATGTGTATGGATCGCTCGCGACTTGACGATGCGCCACCTCATCGGCGCGCTGGGCAACGAACAGTGCGATCGAATCGACCAATCCAGAGATGACCAAAGAAAAGATCGTTCATATTGCCGAGGCGTTTGGCGGCGGCGTGCTGTCGATGTTGACCTATCTCGCCAACCATGCCGCGGCAGCGGGCGTCGACGTGACGGTACTTCACTCGATCCGGCCGGAAACCCCGCGCGATTTCGCTACGCTGTTCCGGCCCGACGTGAAGCTCGTTTACGTCGACATGGTGCGCGAGGTCGACGTCCGGCGTGATCTGCGGAGCGTGCGCGCGCTGGTCCGGAACCTGCGTGACTGCGGGCCGACCGCGGTTCATCTGCACTCGTCGAAGGCAGGCGTGCTGGGACGCATCGCCGCCCGGATCGCCGCGCCGACCGCGACAGTGCTTTACTCGCCGCACGGTCTGTCGTTCCTGCGCTGCGACGTGTCTCGCATGAAGCAGTTCGCGTATCTGAGCTTCGAGCGCATCGCGGCGCGTATCGGCGGCACCATTGTCGCGTGCTCGGGCAGCGAGCTCGGCGAGATCAACCGCAAAGTTCGCGCGAAATCCGCGGTTCTGGTGGAAAACGGGGTGAACGTCGCCGAGATTCCGCCTCGCCGAACACGCGACGATCGCAAGGTCGTCATCGGGATGAGCGGTCGCGCGTCGTTCCAGAAGAATCACGAAGCATTCGTACGACTGGCCGACGAGCTGCACGGCGCCGACGTCGAATTTCTCTGGATCGGCGGCAACGTGGCGGAGATTCCCGATTCGTCGCGGCGCCAGGCCGTCGCCTGCAGCGGCTGGGTGACCCGCGAGCGTGCGCTGACGCTCACGTCGGAACTGGACATCTATGTCCAGACCTCCCGCTGGGAGGGGATGCCGGTCGCGCTGATCGAAGCGCAGGTTGCCGGGATCCCGGCCGTGGTGACGAACGTCGTCGGCAATCGCGACGTGGTGATCCACGGCGTGACCGGCTACGTCGCGTCGACCCCCGCCGAGATGGTCGGCTATCTGAGCACGCTCCGCGACGACCGTCGGCTTCGCGAGCAGATGGGCGAAGCCGCGCGAAAACGCGCGATTCAGCGGTTTTCGATGAGCGCGATCTTCCGGCAATGGCATGCGCTTTACGGACTGGGCCCCGACGAGCCGCGCGTTGCCACGCGCGACTTCGAGCCGGTTGCCGTGGATCACGTCAAAGCCTGATTTCGATATCCCCTTAGTGACATGAGCGCTTCCAAGAAACCGAGGCAACTCGTATACAACGGCCGATTCACCACGCAGAAGACAACCGGCGTGCAACGCGTCGCACGCGAGCTGATCGCCGCGTTGATCAAGTTTCAGCCGCAGGATCCGGTAACCGTGCTGGTGCCTCCGCAGCCCGGTATCGAGGTGAGTGGAGCGAGGACGGTCAAGGTCGGCTTTTACAAGGGCGTGGTCTGGGAGCAACTGGTGCTCCCGTTGTTCGCGCGCCGCGGCCGCGTCGTCAATCTCAGCAATTCGGCATCCATTTTCATCGGCAACCAGATCATCTACATGCACGACGCGGCGGTATTCGACACGCCCGCGCATTTCTCGCGCCCGTTTCGCGTGTGGTACCGGATCATGTTCTGGATCCTGGCGCGAACCTCCGTCCGCGTGCTGACCAACTCGTATTTCTCGCGGGATCGCCTCGCGCATCACTGCGGGGTTGCCGCGGAGAAGATCAGCGTCGTGCCGCTCGGCGCGGATCATCTCGACACGCTGGAACCGGACACGAGCGTGCTCGACAAGCATGCGCTGACACCGAACCGGTTCGTGCTCGCGGTCAGCAGCATGAATCCCACCAAGAACTTCGGCCGGCTGATCGCGGCGTTCAGGCAGATCGACGATCCGTCGGTCGATCTCGTCATCGTCGGGATGCAGAACGCCACCGTGTTCGGCAAGCAGGACCCGATGGCGGCGGCCGCGGAGCCGAACATCAAGTACGTCGGCTATATCAGCGACGAACAGTTGAAGGCGCTGTATCAGAACGCGGCATGCTTTCTTTACCCGTCGATCTACGAAGGCTTCGGCATACCGCCTCTCGAGGCGATGCGCTACGGCTGCCCGGCCGTGGTCGGCAAATCGGCAGCCCTGCCGGAAGTCTGTGCGGACGCGGCGCTGTACTGCGATCCGTATTCGCAGGACGACATCGCGCGGAAATTGCGGAGCCTGCTCGATTCCGACGAACTGAGGGCCGAGCTCAAACGCAAGGGGCGCCTGCACGCGGACAAGTATCGCTGGAGCAGAAGCGCCGAGATGATGAAGGAGATATTCGAGGGGCTGTAGGACATCCGCCGGGCGGCACGACGACCCACTGTTCCCCACCGCACTGTCCCGCGCGTCGGCCATCCATACAGTGAACGACTATCCGATATCTCGGCGGTGGGGAACCTGACGGGCCGGCCACCGCTTCATCATGACTGCACGCGAAACCCACCTCGATGTCGCCCGCGGCGCGGGAATCATTCTCGTCGTATACGGGCATGTGCTGCGTGGCGCCGTTTCCGCCGACCTCGTGCCGGCAGGCGCGGCCGACACGGCGTTCGCGTGGAACGACTACGTGATCTACACGTTCCACATGCCGTTGTTCTTCTTCCTGTCCGGCCTGCACGTCTGCAGCTCGCTGCGCCGCACGCCGCATGGCTTCCTGTGGTCGAAGATCCGGACGATCGTGTATCCGTACCTGCTGTGGTCGATCGCGCAGGGCGCCGTGCAGATTGCAATGGCGTCGCACGGCACCAATCATCCGTTTACGCTGAACGACCTGCTGGCGATCGGCTGGCGACCGTTCGCCCAGTTCTGGTTCCTGTACGCGCTGATGCTCTGCATGCTGGGCATCCGGGCGTTCGCGGCGGCCGTGCCGGATGTGACGCGCGCACCCATGCCATCGCGGGCGCGCGGCTGGCTCGCCGGATGCGCGGTGCTCGGGCTGGCGCTCGGCGCGGCGACGCAGTGGGGCATCCTGTCGATCACGCTGATGAACGCACCGTTCTTCGTGGCGGGTGTGCTTGCGTCGCAGGCATTGCCCCGGTGGCTCGCACGCCATAGCGGGCCGACCGCATGCGCCGCCACGGCAACGGCGTTCGTCGCCGCGGTCGTGTTCGCTCACGGCTTCGGTAGCGCGACGAGCATCTGGGCGCTTCCGGCCGCGTTCTCGGGCATCGCACTGGCGCTGCAACTCGCGCATCGGTATGCATCGCAGCCCGCACGCGCGGGATGGCTGGCGGCGATCGGTTGCGCATCGATGCCGATCTACCTGACCCACATCTTCGCGATGGCGGCCGTACGGATCGTGCTGATGCGCGCCGGCATCACCGGCCTGGCAGTCCACCTCGTGCTCGGCACGCTGGCCGGTGTCGCGATCCCGATCGCCGTCTATCTGGTCGCATTGCGGACGGGGTTCGCGCATATTGCCGGTTTCCCGTCATGGCCGGGACGCGATACGGCGGTACGAACGCGTACCGCTTGAGCTTCGGCATCATCGTCGGGCCCGGACGTTGCGCGCTTGGTCTGATGACGCACCGAAGCCGATCGGCGCCCCTGATCTAATCAACGGCGAAGCGTCGCCGCTTTCGTCGGCCTCGCGGACGGGCCATGCAGTCGGCCGTCGACATGTGCGGTTCAACGCGCGCGAAAACCTGCCAGGGAAACGATACGCCATGCATGAATTGCAACGTCTGTCGCGCGGCGTGATCGCCGCGATGTGCATCGCGGGCGGGCTGTCGTGGTCGGAACCCGCGTTATCCGCAACCGCCGCGGGCGAACCGGCCGCGGTTCATGCGGCCGTACCGGACGCATACGTGCGTCCGGATCCCGCCGCGGCCGATCAGGGCGACGCGTTGCAGCGCGCGCTCGATGCGTTGCGCCCGGGGCAGCGGCTCGTATTCGCACCGGGGCGCTATGTCGTCGGCCGCTCGCTCGTCGTACGGCAGGCGCGTGTGGTGCTGTCGGGATTCGGCGCGACGCTGATCGCCACCGCGCCGAACGATCAGACGATCGAGCTGCGCGGCGACGGTACGACGCTCGTCGGGTTCCGGCTCACGGGAACCGGCACGACGCGCCTCACGACGCCGGAGTCGACGAAGGTCGAGGTAACGGGGCGAGACGTACAGGTGCTCGACAACATCGTCGACGGCGGCGCGGGTGCCGGCATCTTCGTGTTCGGCGGTGCGGATGTCGCGATCGTCGGCAACGAGGTACTGTCGACGCTGGCGGACGGCATCCACATGACGCACGGCTCGCGCAACGTGCTGGTACAGGGCAACGTCGTGCGCGGCACCGGCGACGACATGATCGCCGTGGTGAGCTACCAGGCGGAGGGCGTGCTGACCCGCAACGTGATGATTACCGGCAACTCGCTGGAAGGCAACCCGTGGGGGCGTGGCATCACCGTCGTCGGCGGTGCGGACGTGACGATTTCGAACAACATCGTGCGCAACGTGCAGGTCAGCGCGGGGATTCTCGTCGCGCAGGAGGACAGCAACCGCACAGCGGGCTCGTCCGACGTCCGGGTCGAGCACAACGTGATTGCCGATATCCAGACTGCGACAGGCCGGACCGATTCGCGCCCGCTCACGCAGCAAGCGGCGATCGAGGTCAGCACGTGGTCCGGTTCGGTGTCGCGGGTGACCGTGATCGGCAATCGCGTGTCGAATGCGAGATTCGACGGCATTCGGTTGTGGGGCAACGTGTCCGACATACGGCTGGCCGACAATCGGCTGTCCGGGATCGGCGGCTTGCCGGTGCGGGTCGGACCTGAACCGGAGTGCGCAGCCGGTGCGCCCGCGGCCCCTTCCGCGAACGATCGGTCGAGGAGCGTTCCGTGCGCGCGCGCCCGCCAGTCTGCGCCGGGCGCGCCCGACGCGCTCGGCGCCGATACGTCGCTCCTGCCGCGCGTGCGCGAATCCGTCAGACGGCCGCGGTGGTCGCAGCGCGGCACGGATTAGGGTGAGCAGGACCTCATCGAGCGGTGCGCGGCATCCGCGCCGTCGGCACCGCGCGGCGCGCGCCGACGCGATTCGCACGCACTTGTCGCACGGCGTCGCGTTCCTCTGCCTTCTTTTGACGCGCGTCCGGTCAGCCTGGCTCGCCGGCTGAGAGCGGTACGACCGGCGTCGGCTGCGCGGACGTCGTCCCCGAGCGCGGCGGAGCGGCGCCGACGATTGCCCGCCCGTACTGATCATCGAACCGCACGATATCGTCTTCGCCGAGATAGTCGCCCGATTGCACCTCGATGATTTCGAGCGGAATCCGGCCGGGATTCTCGAGTCGATGCACTTCACCGACGGCGATGTACGTCGATTCGTTCTCGCACAGCAGGAACGTCTCGGTGCCGCGCGTCACCTTCGCGGTGCCGCGCACGACGATCCAGTGCTCGGCGCGGTGATAGTGCATCTGCAGCGACAGCCGCCTGCCGGGTTCGACGACGATCCGCTTCACCTGGAAGCGCGCGCCGAAATCGATCGAATCGTAATGGCCCCACGGCCGCTGCACCTTGCGGTGCTCGCTCGCCTGCGGGCGCCGGTCGGTCTTCAGGCGGGCGACGACGTTTTTCACGCGCTGCACGTCGTGCTTGTTCGCCACGAGCACGGCATCGGCCGTCTCGATCACGACGACGTCCTTCATCCCGACGCACGCGATCAGGCGGCCTTCCGAGCGCACGAAGCTGTCCTGCGTGTCCTCGAACACGATCGGGCCGCGCGCGACGTTGCCGTGATCGTCCTTTGGCATGATTTCCCAGATCGCGTCCCACGTGCCGACGTCCGACCAGCCGGCCGCGAGCGGCACCACGATGCCTTCGATGCCGAGCTCGCGGTGTTCCGCGAGGCGCTCCATCACCGCATAGTCGATCGAATCCGACGGGCACGCGTCGAAGGCCGCCGCATCGATCCGGAAAAACGGATCGTCCGCGACACCCGCGCGCCACGCGCTTTCGCAAGCGGCGTGGATGTCCGGCGCGAGCGCGCCGATCGCCTTCAGCCAGACCGATGCCCGCGTGACGAAGATCCCGCTGTTCCACCAGTAATCGCCCGATTGCAGATAGCGTTCGGCGAGCGTCGCATCGGGTTTTTCGACGAAACGCCCGATCGCGTAGCCGCCTTCGCTGCCATGGCGGCCCGCGCGCGGCTCGCCCACCTGGATGTAGCCGTAACCCGTCTCGGCACGGCGCGGCAGCACGCCGAGCGTGACGATCGCGCCTTCCTGCGCATAGCGTGCCGCGCGGGCGATCGCGTCCTGGAATGCGCCGACATCGACGATCACGTGGTCGGCCGGCATCACGGCGAGCACGGGATCGTCCACGAGCGCGCTCGCGTCGAGCGCGGCAAGCGTCAGCGCGGGCGCGGTGTTACGCGCGACCGGCTCCAGCAGGATGCGGGCGGGCGCCGACCGGCCTTGCACCTGCTCGGCGCTCATGAAGCGATGCTGTTCGCCGCATACGAGGAGCAGCGTGTCGCCGAGCGACGCGTTCGCGATGCCGTTCAGGCGGCGTGCCGTCGCCGACAGCGGCGATTCGTCCGAAACCAGTTCGATCAGCTGCTTCGGATACTGCTCGCGCGACAACGGCCACAGCCGCGTGCCGGAGCCGCCGGCGAGAATCACCGGCAGGATGCTCGGCAGATCGGGTTCGGGAACCGGGCGAAGGGTGGGGGTCATCGGTTCGCTCCGGTATCGACGGGCAGCCGGGTGCGAGCGCGGCCGTCGGCGCGCGCGTCGTCGTTGCGCGAGACGGAAACGGCCCGCGACAGCAGGTAACGCAGCGCGCCGGCCGCACGGTCGGCCGCGCGTACCAGGCCGACGAACGGCGCACCCTGTTCGAGATACGGGCCGTAGGCCTTGCGGAATCCGAACTGTTTGTAGAACGCCTGACGCGGCGCGGGGACGTGCGTGCGCACGGCGGTGTCCGGCCATGCGGCCTGCGCGGCGGTGAGCGCGCGTCCGATCAGGCGTTCGAGCGTGTCGTCGTCCCGACAGCTTTCGCTCGTCAGCACCTTGTCGATCACGACGTCCGGATCGATGTCGTCGCCGGGCAGGATACGCGCGTATGCCACGACTTCCGTGGCGTCGCCGTTGCGCATGCTCGCATAGACGTGCAGCGCGCCGGCGTCCTTGCCGTCGATGTCGAGATGCGTGTGCGCGTCCTCGACCACCAGCACGGCGTTGCGCGCGCGCAGGATTGCATAGAGATCGACGGCGCTCAGATGTTCGAATTCACAACAATGCCATTCCATGATGCTGTCCTCGCGTGATGCCTTCGGCACGCCGCACCCTACGGACGCGATCGATCCGTGCGGCGCGGCGATCTTCATCATCCGGATGCGCGATGTGGCGGTCTGTTCGAAAGCGCACTCACGCTCCGGATTCGCAGGCGCGGCGCGGGATACGAGGCGACGCGCGCGTCGCGGGAGCGTCGCAATGTGCGGTAGCACACACCGTCGGCGCCGGTGCTTTTTCATAATCGATTCATCGTGGCGGCCGGCAATGAAGCGCGGCCGGCCGACATCGCACGCAAACGACGCGCTGCGCGTGCGGGGCGGGGAATGGCGGCGATCGTTCGCGGCGGCGTGGTCGCATGCGGCCGAGTCGGGCCGGGCACGGGGCGCAGTCGATCGCGTGGTGCCGACCGGGGGATGCGCTCTCGCCGCGTCCCGTCGAAATCCCGCGCCCGCGCGGCGTGCACGCCTGAGCCGGTACGCTGCCGGTCGCGCGTTTGCACCGCCGTGGTGATCTTCCGGCGTGCCGGCTTCCGGTCCAGACGTGCGGGTTGGCGGGTCGCGATGGCCATCGTGCTGCACTGCACGACGCGCGTGCCGGCGTCCTGAAATCCAGGTCGCCCGGCGGGAATGCGTCGAAAAGGCCCGCGCGGCGGGATGCCGGTGATTACGGCGTGTAACGACCGGGCGGCCGGCACACCGGGGCAACGCGATGCGGTTACGCGGCGGCCGGCGCGATTATGCGGTCCGTGGAGCACGGTTCCACGTACTTTTGGGAGATTTCGGCGGAAATCGCCGGTAATCGACAGGATCAATATTGCGGAAAAGTAGTATTTGCCACTGATTGACGGCAATGGTCGTAGATAATCAAATCTCGGTGGTCAAACGCGCATGGCGCGCAACCCGGGGCAGCGTAACCGCCTGATTCAGGTTTATCTTTTGGTAACAAGGTCAACTTGAAACGGGGTGTAAATTCGGGTGCGGATGAAATGGGGCGGCCAATCCGGCGACGGTTTGGCCGCCGTCCGGTTCCGCAGCGGGCGCGACTGTCGTGTACGACGCCCCGTACATGCGGACGGAGTCCCCGTTTGCCGACGTGCCCCGCCTGACGGCGGGTCGCTTCAAAGCCGGAATGTCATGGCTCCCGAAGCCGGGCATTCCGTTCGAGTTCGATGACAACGAGGCCGGATGACATTCGGCTCGACCTCCGGGGGTGTTCGCCGTGTGCAGTTTCGATCTTCGCCAACGCTGCGCAAGCGCAGCGCGGAAAGGCGGCCATGCGCCGCCGGTCGCAGCGCACGCGAACGGTTCGCGGAGTGCGGAAAGTGACGGTTCGTTATGAATATGCCAATAACGCGCGATAAGAGCGCCGGCGTGGGGAGCGGTAACGGGCAGCGTCCGCTGATTTACTGGACGCAGTCGCCGTCCGTGATGCTGCGAAAGGAATTGTCGCGCCGCGACTGGAAAGTAACGGTGGTCGCGCATGCGAACGAACTGCGCGACACGTCGGGCGAAATTACCTGCGGCATTCTCGACCTGAGCGGCGGCCACGCCGATGCGATCGGCAGCATCGCGTCGACCTGCGCGTCGATGCGCGACGTCGTCTGGGTGGCGCTCGTGGACGTCGGCCAGACCGCGTCGCCGAACGTGCGCGCGCTGTTGCGCGACTACTGCTTCGACTATGTCACGTTGCCGGCGTCGCACCAGCGGATCGCCGATACGGTCGGCCATGCGTACGGCATGGAATGCCTGTTCGCGCGCGATCGCGAACAGCTCGAATCGGAGGAAAAGGGCATCGTCGGCACCTGCAGCGCGATGCTGCGGCTGTTCGACACGGTGCGGCGTTTCGCGCGCACCGACGCACCGGTGTTCGTGTTCGGCGAAACCGGCACCGGCAAGGAACTCACGGCCGTCGCGATCCATCGTCATTCGGAGCGGCGCAACGGCCCGTTCGTCGCGGTCAACTGCGGTGCGATTCCGCCGCATCTGCTGCAATCGGAGCTGTTCGGCTATGAGCGCGGCGCGTTTACCGGCGCGAACGCGCGCAAGATCGGCTACGTCGAAGCCGCGAACGGCGGCACGCTGCTGCTCGACGAGATCGGCGATCTGCCGCACGAGAGCCAGGCAAGCCTGCTGCGGTTTCTGCAGGAGCGTTCGATTCATCGTCTCGGCGGCAGCGATCCGGTGCCGGTCGATGTCAGGATCGTGTCGGCGACGCACGTCGATCTGCGCGATGCGATGGAGGAAGGGCGTTTTCGCGCCGACCTGTTCCACCGGCTGTGCGTGATGCGCATCGACCAGCCGCCGCTGCGCGCGCGCGGCAAGGACATCGAGCTGCTCGCGCATCACATGCTCGAGCGCTTTCGCGGCGATGCGCGCCATCGTGTGCGTGGGTTCTCGACGGATGCGATCACGGCGCTTTACAAGCACGACTGGCCGGGCAATGTCCGCGAACTGATCAACCGCGTGCGCCGTGCGGTCGTGATGACGGAGGGGCGCCTGATCACCGCGCAGGACCTCGAGCTCGAATACTGCCTCGATGCGGCATCGCCGTCGGTCGCCGACATCCGCAAGTCGATCGAGCGCGAGGCGATCGAAACCGCGTTGCTGCGGACGCGCGGGCGCGTCGCGGCTTCCGCGCGCGAGCTCGGCGTGTCGCGCGCGACGCTGTATCGCTGGATGGAGGCGTACGGCATCGAGCGACCGCGCGGGACGGGCTCGTCCGACTGATACGGGAAGCATGACGCTCGCGGCGGCCGCGAGCGTCGCATCATCCGGCCGGCGTGGCCCGCACGGCGCGCGCGGCGTTGACGGCCCGAATTTCCACCGCAGGCGGCGCGTTATCGTCGGCCGCCGCAGGCTTCCCGTCGATTCTCGACGGAATGAGCGCGATGCGCGCCGGCGTGCCGGGCGCGAGATGGAACCAGTCGTCGCTCGGCATGAAGCCCGGCGCGTCGATCTGCACGTGGCGGGCGACGTGTCGCGTGTCGATGTCGACGTGCCAGGTCTCGCCGGTGCGCGACACGCACGCCTCGATCCCGGGTTCGCGCCGCGCCAGCACGGCCGGATGCGTGCGGGACGGGAAATGGAACGCCTGCGACAGCGGCGTGCCGTCGTCGGCGCGCAGCGTGGCGATCACCGTATCGTGTTCGCACGGGCCAAAGCGGTACGCGTAGGTCCAATCGAAGAAGCGGCCGAGCAGTTCGGCCGAGCCGAGCCGCACCGTGTCGTGCGCGGCGATCCGCACCGCGCAGCCGGCCCGTGCCACCGGCGTGCGGCCGTCGCGCAGCGCGACCAGCTCGATCGCGGCCGACAGCGGTGCCGGGCGCTCGTTGACCACATGCACGTCGAGCCCGTTCAGCCCTTCGTCGACGAGCAGCACCTGGACCGGCTGCAGCACCTGGCGCAGCGCATACCATGCCGATTTCGGCCGGTGCGCGGCGTCGATCACGCCCCATCCGGCGCCCGGCATCACGTCCTGGAATTGCCACACGAGCGCGCCGGCGCACCGCGAACCGGTGCGTCGCCATTCGGAAAACGTCTCGCGCATCACGTCCGCGATCACCGCGCGCGACAGCTCGACATAGCGCGCCGGATCCTCGCGCCGCAGCCGGTCGGGCGCGACGTCGTACAGCGTCTGCAGATAGTGGTCGCGGATATCGTCGAAATCCCACGACGTGCCGGGGTCGCGCGGCACGGCCGCCTTCCAGCGCGGTTCGTGCACGCCGGGCCAGCCGAGTTCGGCGAGCGTCGCATCGCATGGCAGGTTCGCGAATGCGAGGCATTCGCTCGCGAAGCGCACGTCCGCGCGGCGCGCGTCGTCGAGCGGGCGCAGGTACGCGCCGACGCCGTAGTAGTGCGACACGCGCTCGCGCGGCGTGAACGGCAGCACGCCGCCGTCGGGCGAATCGGGCACGTACGGGACGTCGGGGCGGTGCGCGGCCGCGTGAGCGGCCAGCCGGTCGGCCGTCAGCTCGAGAAAGCGCTGCTTCGGCCCGAGCCCCGACATCGCGGCCTGTTGCGCGATCTCGCTGCCGCCGCACAGCACCGCAAGCGACGGCGAAGCGCCGTGACGCGAGAGGAACTGGCTCGCTTCGCGGTCGACGTTGGCCGCGAACGCGGGGTCGTCGAGCGCGTAATCGAAGTTCGCGAAGCCGAAGTCCTGCCAGACCAGCAGCCCGAGCCGGTCGCACCATGCGTGGAAGGCGTCGGCCTCGTAGGCCATCGTGCCGCCTACCCGGATCATGTTGAAGCCGGCGTCGCGCGCGAGCCCGAGCAGGCGGCCGTAGGTCGCGTCGTCCGCGTGCAGCGCGAGCGGCGCGGCGCTGCTCCAGCATGCGCCGCGCGCGAATACGGGCACGCCGTTGACGCGCAGCCCGAAACCCTTGCCGTCCGCGCCGGAATCGACGTCGATCGTGCGGAAACCCGTCGAGCCGAGCGGCCGGCGCGCATCGCCGATATGCAGCGCGATCTCGTAGAGCGCCGGCTCGCCGTGCGTATGCGGCCACCAGCGACGCACGTTCGGTACCGGAACGCTTGCGCGCAGTTGAGCGGCGCCGGCACGTTCGAGCGTCGCGTGATGGTCGCCGCACGACAGCCGCGCCGCGAACGTGTCGGGCAGCGCCACGGCGAACGTGAGTTCCGCGTCGAGCCAGCCCGTGTCGCCCTCGACGCGTGCCTGCAGTGTGCAATCGGCCAGAACGGGCCCGTCGGCCGGATCGAGCACGTCGACGGGCCGCCACGGGCCGGTGGGCACATACGGCGGGAACCAGCCCGGCATGTGCCCGAACAGCGACGTGCGGACCGTGCGCAGCGCGGCCGGCTCGGCGAGCCGCGTGCGCCAGCGCGCACGGCGCGGCGCGCGCGCGTCGCGCAGGTGCGGCGCGAGGGCGCGGAAACAGACGGTCAGCCGGTGCGTGCCGTCGAGCGACACGGGCACGTCGTGCGCGACGAACATGCTGTCCGAGCTGTGGATCGGCGTGTCGTCGAGCCACGCCTGAGCAAGCGTCGCGAGGCCGTGAAAGCGCAGGATGCGCGGCCCGCGCCCGCGCAGCGCGAGCCGGTACCAGTGGTCGCGCTCGTCGAGCGACGCGGCTTCGTCGAGCCGGCCGGCCAGCGCGAGCGCCTGCGCGACCGTGCCCGGCACCGGCGCCGCGATCCAGCCGCCTGGGTCGGCCGGGAGGTCGCGCGGGTGCTGCACGGCGCCCGCGGGCGTCGCCAGCATCGACCACGCGGGCAGGGGGCGCGCGCGCGTCACCGCATCGCCGACACGGGCTCCGTGTCGCAGCGCACCGGCGTCACGTACCGCAGCGGCGCGCCGATCTGCCGCGCGCACGCGACGAGGTCGCCATACGCGGCCTCGATCGCGTCGAGCGTCGAATCGCCGCGCTCTTCCTTGCCGCGTGCGCACGCGCGCGCGAGCCGGAATTCGAGCACCATCGCTTCCGACGCGATGCGATCGCACGCGGCGCGGATTTCGGCGAACGGCCCGGTGCAGCCGCTTGCCTGCAGCCAGCGCGCATAGTGGCCGAACAGTTCGAAATTCGCGCCGAGCTGTCGCACCGAATTGAACGAGTACGCATGGAAGCGTTCGAGCGGCGCTTCCGCGAGAATCGCTGCGTCGGTCTGCAACTGCCGGCGAAATGCCGCGACCGGATCGACGACCGGCAGGCGCCGCAGGTGGCGCTGCAACGCGGCGAGGGAGGCATCGCAGAGCGCGCGCTCGTCGAGCGGCGCAAAGCGTCGCTTCGCGCATTCGACGTACGGCGGCAGCGCCATCGGCGAACTGCCGCCGACGAGCCCGCTGTAATCGACATCCTCGGCGACGTAATAGCCGCTGTTGTGGAAATAGCCGATCTGGTGCTTCCCGCGGTCGATCGCGTCGATGCCGATCGTCGTCTTCGTGTGCTGCGTGCGGTAACTGCTGCCGCGCGTATCGGGCAGGAACCACGCATCGACCTCGACGATCATCAGGTGGCCGCGCGCGACCTGCGTCTCGATGTGCTGGTCGAGCGGCTCGTAGATCGAATGTTCCTGCACGACGATCCCGTAGAGTCGCTCCAGCTCGTCGTGCGGAAACTTGAAGAACGTGAACTGGTCGCCCTCGAAATCGAGCGCGATCGTAAACGGCAGCGCCGCGTACGGATTGAGACCCCACCACCGGAGCACCTCGAGCCACATGTCGACGTAGCAGTTGGTCTGTTTCCAGACCATCTCCTGACTATGCAGCGGATGCGGCCGGTAGTGGCGCGCGCGATGGCGCACGCTCTCGAACGACGCGTCTTCGCCGTCGCGGGAAACGAACCTCATCGCGTACCCCACAGCACGTCGCGCACGTCGCGCGGCCACGCGTCGATATCGAAGCCGTGGTGGCGGAACAGCGCGAGCGTGAGCCGCTCGAGGCCGAAACCGACGCAGCCCGTGTGCGCGACGTCGCCCGTCGCGGTACGGATGTCCCACAGCAGCCCGAAATGGTCCATGTGGTAGTTGAAGCTCAGGCATGCGGTCTGGCGGTCGTCGTGCTCGATCGGAATCAGCAGCTCGAACTTCAGGTTCTGCTCGCGCTGGCTGTCCGCGACGATCTTGCCGCCGCGTCCGAAGAACGGGTCGTTCGCGAGATCGATCGCATTCGGCAGGCGCAGTGCTTCGATCATCCGCGTGCCGCGTTCGATCCACGTCTCGCGGAACGAGACGATCTGCTCGGGCGTGCCGATCCGCACGTACTCGCGCATCCGGAACAACTGCATGCGGGTGGGGTCGAGCGACGGTTCGTGACGGAAGCAGTACGAGAATACGTCGACGATGCGGCCGTCCGGGTGCAGCGCGCCCGCGCGCGCGACGACGGGATACACGGGGTAGCACGCGGCCGGCGTCATCACGACGTAGGTCGGCTTCTGGTTCTCGGTCCAGTCGTCGCCGCGATCGAGGCATTGCAGCACGCGCTGGTGCTGGCGCTCGTCGCCGCAGAACGCGTGCACGCTGCCCGCCAGTTGCGGGAAGCTCTTCATGTATTCGCTGCGCTCGAACTCGATGCGGCTCATCGCCGGCGGGAAGCGCAGCACTTCGGCCTGCTGGTCGGCGCCGATGCGCGTGACGAACGCGTCGAGCGCTTCGACGACGCGCTCGAATCGCTCGCTGCGGCCGAACAGGCCCTGGATGCCGGTCGAGACCAGCAGGCCCGCGTCGATCAGCGCGTCGCGCAGCGGGTTGACGCCCGCACGGTCGAGCGGCGCGTCGGCGGGAACGGAGGCGGCGGAGGGCACGGCGAGGCGATCGTTCACGTATGTTTCTCCAGCGTCGCGGGACGCAGCGCGAGCAACAGGCTCGCAGTGTTGGCGGCAATGCGGTCGTTGCTGATCATCAGCGGCGCCGCGTGCAGGTCGCGAATGTGGCGGCCGATGCTGAACGGCGTGCCTTGCTTGTAGCCGGCCATCCCGCAGATCATCATCGCCTGATGCGCGACTTCGAGCGCGGTCGCCGACACGAAGGTCTTCAGCGTATTGATCTCGGCGGCCCAGGCCATGCCGGCCGACCACGAGCGGGCCCGCGCGTTCGCGTGGAGGCGCAGCACGTTGTCGACGCGGGCCTGCATCGCCTGCATCAGCGCCAGCGATTCGGCGATGCGCCGCGCGGCGGGCGACGGCGCGCCGTCGGTCTGGCGCGCCTGCGCGCGGAAGAACTGGTGCGCGCGATGGAACGCGTCGCCGGCCACGCCGATCCACACCGCGGCCCACAGGATGTGCGAGACGGGCACCATCGTTTCCTCGGCGATCTTCGCGAACGGCACCGGCAGGCATTGCACGGCGGCGCCCTGCGCGTCGAGCACGAAGCCGTTGCTGCACGTGCCGCGCATGCCGAGCGTGTCCCATTCGCCGCGGCGCGTGAGCGTATAGCCGTCGCGCAGCAGCGTGACGAGCACCTGCTCGGAAGCCGGCGCATCCGCATCGCGTCGCGCGGTGGCGAGAATGCCGTCCGCGTAGTCGCCGTACGAGATCGTCGGCGCGGCCTTGTGCAGCCGGAATCCGCCGCCGTCGATTTCGAGCGCGCACTGGCTCGCGCGCAGGTTGCCGCCGACGCCGTCTTCCGACGTGGCCGACGCGAGCAGCCACTGGTGACGCACGAGCTGCTGCAGGAACAGCTTGTGCCAACCCTGGTCGGCGGCGTGGTTGACGATGCACGCGACCTGGATCTGGTGCATCGCGAACACCATCGCCGACGACGCGCAGGCCTGGCCGAGGATCGAGCAGGCCGACGCGATGTCTTCCAGCGACGCGCCCGCGCCGCCGAGATGGGCCGGCACCATCGCGCCGAGCAGGCGGCGCGCGCGCATCGCCTCGATCGCCTCGACGGGGCAGCGCGCGTCGCGATCGACCGCATCGGCATGCTGGGCGGCGATTTGCGCGACGGCATGCGCGGCCTCGTCGAGGCGATGCGATTCGCTGTCGGGCGCGAGTTCGGGAAGCAGCGCGCTCATGCGGAGTGCTCGGTGCGTTGCAGCGTGGCGATCGTGTCCGCGAGCGCGTCGATGCTGCGGAACAGGTTGCGGTTCAGCATCTCGTCGGGAATCTCGATGTTGAACTGCTTTTCGATCGCGAGCATCAACTGGATCGTATCGAGGGAGGAGAGGCCCGCTTCGTAGAGGTCGTCCCCGTCGCCGATCGAATCGATCGCGGCTTCGAGATGGGCGACGTGCTTCAGGATGGTTCTGATTTCGTTTTTCACGTGCTGCTCCGGCGTGCGTGGTGTCGTCCGCTCGGGCGAACGCGCGATATGCGCTGACATCCCCCCGGCAGTCCGGCATCAGTAGACCACTGGCAGACACGGCGTTCTGTTCGCCACCCTACAAACAGCTGAACCGGTACGCGTGCGGCGCCGAAGCGCCGTCCCGGTCCGGCACGCCGGTCACGCGCGCGATGCTGCCGGCACGCCCGAGTCGGCCGACAGGATGCGCTTCATCTCGTCGCGCACGATCGCGCGGCAGCCGCACGACATTTTTTCGAGGCCGCCGAGGTCGGCGAGCTCGATCGAGCTGCGGTATTGCCGGATCAGGCCGAGCTTCTGGATTTCGCCGGCGGCGTCCGTGACCGTTTCGCGCCGCACGCCGAGCATTTGCGCGAGCATGCTGTGCGTCACCTGGATCTCGATACTGCGGGTGCGGTCGAACGCGAGCAGAAACCATCTGCATAACTGATGTTTGAGCACGTGATGACGGCTGCAGAACGTGATCTGCGAGACCTGCGCCATCAGCAGCCGCACGCAGACGAAAACGAGATGGCGGATCACCGGCGACGCGTCGAACGCGGCCGCGAAGACGCGCCGGTCGAGCCGGTAGACGAAGCCGTCGCGGCACGCGAGCGCACGGCACGGCATCTGGCCGCTGCCGCCGATCACGTCGTCGCAGACCACGCTTTCGCTGCCGATCTCCGCGACTTCCAGCGTCATGCCGCCAGACGACACGTACTGCAGCGAGATCGCGGTCGTGACCGGCAGGTAGACCGCGGCGAGCATTTCGCCGGGTTCGCAGAGCACCTGCCCGGATTTCAGGTGAACGAGTTGAAGGTGCGGCGTCAGCGTGGCGAGTTCGTCGCGGTCGATGGCCGCGAGAAAACGGTTGGCATCGAAGCTGTGGGAAAGCTCGATCATGCCGTTCGCATACGCGACGGCGTCGGGAGCCTGATGAGTCACGGCGCATCCTCGCAGAATGACGGTCGCGCGTCGTCCGCGCGAACTCCGGAACGGAAATTTCGCACGACCGTGCGGACTTTTGTTGATCAAAAACCGAATGACGATACTCGCAAAAAAGGCTAGCACGCAATTGAATTCACATAATTGCGCATCCTGCCATTTCACAAAGTTTGACGGTTGAGATTGGCCGCAAACGTTATGTCGATTTAATGATTCGTTTCCCTGAAATTAATCATCCGGAAATGGAATCGTGTGCTTGCTTGTCATTCAATGCCGACACGGAATCAATCGAACGACGTTGCGCATCGTACCGCGAAGTGCCGGAAAGTCATTGAACATTGTTTGACAAAAAAATGGGGATCGCCTGATTTTTCAATTGGATCAATGATTTGTAAGCGATATGTGCGCTAACCGACAGAGGTCTGAATTAGTGTATCGATTCAAATTTGAGACAGTTTGAAACGAACGTGTGCGGCGCGCCGACGTTGGGGAATGCTGCGCTGCACATCATGGAAACAATTGAAAATCGGCCGTAAGTATTTGAACGGTAAGCATCGTGGTCCCACGCGACCATGCCGGCCCGATGCGTAGGGATTGATCGATCGAATGCCTGCTGTGTCCGTTGCGCGGGCGAGTGTCCGGAAATGAGACGTTTTTTTGCTTTTGGGGCCGGTTATTCGGGGGCTCTAAATCGAATGTGATTCATATATTAAGGATGGACGGGTATTGGCACGTAAATCGCTTATTCGGGCTGGCGTGTCGAAACGTGGCAGTGGACTCAATCCGGCGATGACAAGCCGATGGTCAGTCGGATTCGGGGTTGTGGGCCGCAACCGCATCAATGTCCGGACGCGCATCGCGATAACGAGTTCCGTGCACGCGGCTGCAGGCGGCGCGGACGATAAAGGGATACAGACATGCTTCATCTTCACTCGAGCTATTCGGCGAACGCCATCCTTGCTGCCCTCCCGGAGGACAGCATCCGCACCATCGCACCGCATCTCGAACTGGTCAGGATCAAGGCCGGGATGCTCGACCGGGTCGGCGAACCGATGCGTCATCTGCACTTTCCGACGACGGCGATGATGTCGGTGCAGCACCTGATGGAGGACGGCGCGATGGTCGAGGTGGCGGTGGTCGGCCGCGAGGGGGTGGTCGGGCTGGGGACGCTGGTGGGCGGCATCGCGGCGTCGAGCCGGGTCGAGGTGCGCATCGGCGGAACGGCCTATCGCGTGCCGAGTTGCGTGATGCGCGCCGAGTTCGAGCGGTCGCCGCAGACCTACCGGCTGCTGCTGAACACCTGCCAGGCGACGATGGCGCAAATCTCGCGCAGCGCGCTGTGCAACCGCCACCACTCGGTCAGCGAGCAGCTCAGCCGCTGGCTGCTGCTCGCGCATGACAGGATCGACGGCGACGAGCTGACCGTCACGCAGCAGACGATCGCGAACATGCTCGGCGTGCGGCGCGAGGGAGTGACGGAGGCGGCCGGCAACCTGCAGGAAGCCGGGCTGATCCGGCAGCGCCGCGGCCGCATCACGGTGCTCGACCGCGACGGCCTCGAACATCACGCGTGCGAATGCTACGACCTGATTCGCGCGGACTATCGCCGGCTGCTCGGCACGCGCGGGAATGCGAGGCCGGCGACGGTCCACCCGCGCATGCTGGAGAGCCGTCGCGGATTCCCGGCACACGGTGCGTGACGATGCAGCCGATGTCCGGTGGAACGAATGCGATGCGGCGTGCCGCGATCGCGGCAGCCGACGTCGTGCTCGTGCTGGCGGGGGCGCTCGCCGCACAGGCGGCGTCGGGCCTCGGCTGGCATGCGCTGTCCGACGCGCAACGCGGCGCGATCGCGCTGCTGTGCGTGTTGACGGTGGCGCTGCTGCCGCGCTACCTGCGCACCGTGCGCGGCGGCGTGGCGGTGCAGGGCGGCGCGCACGTGCTGACGCACACGCTGGTGGCGGTGATGTGCGCGAGCGTGCTGACGGTGGCCGGCACGGTATGGATGATGAATCGCGGCGGCACGGTCACGACGCGCTGGATCGTGCAAACGGTGCTGGCCGGCGACGCGACGCTGCTGCTCGGCCGCGCGGCGCTGCTGGCGCTCGCGCTGACGCGCGGCGACCCGCGCGCACGGCAACGCCGCGTCGCCGTCGTCGGCGCGACGGCCTACGGGCGCGTGGCGATCGAGCGGATGCAGCTTGCGCCGAACGGCCCGTTCGTGGCCGCGTGCGTATTCGACGACGATGCGGCGGCCGCCGCGAGCGGCATCGGCGGCGTGCCGGTGATCGACGACTGGAACGCGTTGCGCGACCGGATTCGCGGCGGTGACATCGACGAGGTCTGGCTCACGCTGCCGATGTCGCACGAGTGGCGGATCCAGCGCATCGTGCGCGAACTGCGCGACGAGTTCGTCGAGTTGCGGCTGTTGCCCGACGTGCGGCAGATGGCGGTCGTCGACCGCTCGGCGACCGACGTGCTCGGCATGCCGGCGATCAATCTCGCGACCACGCCGCGCTCCGCGCCGGAGCTGTGGGCGAAGTTCGCGTTCGACCGTCTGTTCGCGTTCGCCGTGCTGATTCCATTGCTGCCGCTGCTGACGCTGCTCGCGATCGCGGTCAAGCTGTCTTCGCCCGGGCCCGTGCTGTTCAGGCAGCGCCGCAAGGGCGTCGACGGCCGCGAGTTCGACATCCTGAAGTTCCGAACGATGCGCGTGCATCGCGCGCAGCCGGGCGTCCTGCGGCAGGCGTCGCGCAACGATGCGCGCATCACGCGCGTCGGCGCGTTCCTGCGGCGCACCTCGCTCGACGAGCTGCCGCAGTTCTTCAACGTGCTGTTCGGGCAGATGTCGGTGGTCGGCCCGCGCCCGCATGCGATCGAACACGACGACTTCTATCGGCAACTGGTCGACTGCTACATGTACCGCTACCGCGTGCGGCCCGGCATCACCGGATGGGCCCAGGTGAACGGCTATCGCGGCGAGACGCGCAAGGTCGAGGCGATGGCGGCGCGCGTGAAGTTCGATCTGTTCTACATGCAGAACTGGAGCTTCTGGTTCGACATCAAGATCATCCTGCTGACGGTGGTACGCGGCTTCATCGGCCGCAATGCATTCTGAGGAAAACGAATGATCGAGTCGGCGCCGCGCGAGCGATCGTACCGACGGCCTGATGCCGGTTCGCGGGCACGGGAAGACGCGATGCGGCGGCGCGGAAAATTGCTGCACCGCGGTTGCGCCGACGGGCCGCGCGGCGCGCGCCGCACGTCGGGATTGCGCGTCCGTCCCCGGTTTCCTCACCGCTGACGCTGCGTGACCGGCACGCTGATTCGGGTCAACACACGCGTGTTCAATGGGTTTATCCTGCGTCGAATGCGTCCGGCGTTCTGCACGTCCGGCCGCGTATCCGGATGCGGCGGCGCAGATCATGCCTGCGCGCCGCGTACCGGCGCGATACCGCGCGCCTCACTTTTTCGCGCGGAACCCGGAACAGGAGAGACGGCCATGTCGCTCGACCAACAACAACGGCAGACGCTGAAACAGCGGCTGAACGAGAGCGAGCAGGCGCTGCGTGCGGAGATCCGCGCGAGCGAGGACCAGCGCGCGCTGGAATCCTATGCGGACCTTGCCGGCGCGGCGCCGGACGAGGGCGACGAGGCGAACGCCGATCTGTTCGTCGACGTCGATCACGCGTTGATCGGCATGAAGCTGACCGAGCTGCGCGCGATCGGCCGCGCGCAGCGGCGGATGCGCGACGGCAGTTACGGCGAATGCATCGACTGCGACGGCTCGGTCGGCTACGAGCGCCTGCTGGCGCGCCCGACCGCCGAACGCTGCACGCATTGCCAGTCGCTCTACGAGCGCCGCTACGCAACGACGCCGCGCGCGTCGCTCTGACGTCGCGGTTTCCACCGCGCTGCACGCGCCGGGCGGCCGGCGCAGGATGACCAACGGGCGCCCGGTGCCGTCGACACGCGGCGCCGGGCGGGCAGACGCCGTCGCGCCGGCGCGCGGCGCCATCCACGTGGAAGGGGGCACGCCGATCATGCCGATCCACAATGCGGAGTGCGCGGCCGTGTTCGCCGAAATCGGCGACATGCTCGAGATCCAGGGCGCCAACCCGTTTCGCGTGCGGGCATACCGCAACGCCGCCCGCACGATCGCCGACTACGGCCGCGATATCCCGACGATGATCGCGAACGGCGACGATCTCGGGAAGATTCCGTCGATCGGGGCCGATCTCGCGTCGAAGCTGCGCGAGATCGCCGCGACCGGCACCTGCGAACTGCAGCAAACCTTGCGTCATGCGTTGCCGGGCGCGATCGTCGCGCTGCTCGACGTGCCCGGGCTCGGCGCGAAACGCGTGAAGGCGCTGCACGACGCGCTGCACGTCGATTCTCTCGAGCAGTTGCGCGCCGAAGCGAAGAGCGGGCATGTGCGCGAGCTGCCGGGCTTCGGTGCGAAAACCGAAGCCCATCTGATCGAGGCGATCGACGATCGCCTGCAGCGTGAGCCGCAACGCTTCCTGCTGACCGACGCCGCGCATGCGCTGACGCCGTTGCTCGAACGCCTGCGCGCGGTGGCCGGCGTCGGCAAGGCCGTGCCGGCCGGCAGCTTTCGCCGCCGCCGCGAGACGGTCGGCGATCTCGACATCCTCGTCACCGCACGCGACGCTGCCGCGGTCGCCGACGCGTTCGTCGGCTACGGCGACGTGGCGCGCGTGCTCGCACACGGCAAGACCCGGTCGAGCGCGATGCTCGCCAACGGGTTGCAGGTCGACCTGCGCGTCGTCGATGCCGATGCGTTCGGTGCGGCGCTCGTCTACTTCACCGGATCGAAGGCGCACAACATCGCGCTGCGCCGGCTCGCGCAGGCCGGTGGCCTGAAGATCAACGAATACGGCGTGTTTCGCGGCGACGAGCGGATTGCCGGCGCGACGGAGGCATCGGTCTACGCGGCCATCGGGCTGCACGAGGTGCCGCCCGAGTTGCGCGAGGATCGCGGCGAGGTCGATGCGTCCCGTGCCGGCACGCTGCCGGCGCTGGTGGAGCGCAAGCATCTGCATGGCGACCTGCACGCGCATACCGACGTGTCGGCCGGCCGCGACGGCCTGCGCGCGATGGCCGCGGCCGCGCGTGCGCGCGGGCTCGCGTATCTGGCCGTCACCGATCGCGTCCCGCCTGGCGACGGCGCTCGCGGCGGCTTCGACTGGCTCGCGCGGCAGCTCGACGACATCGATCGCGTCAACGCGACGTTCGACGATTTCGTGTTGCTCAAGGGCGTGGAGGCGGGCATTCGCGAGGATGGCAGCCTGGACGTGCCCGACGCGATGCTCGGCCGGCTCGATCTCGTCGTCGGCGCGGTACGCGACGGTTTCGACCTGCCGCGCGGCGTGCAGACCGATCGCATGCTGCGCGCGATGGACCATCCGTATTTCACGATTCTCGCGCATCCGACCGGTCGCATGCTCGGCGAGCGCGACGCCTGCGAACTCGATGTGCCGCGCGTGCTCGCGCAGGCTGCCGCGCGCGGCTGTTTCGTCGAACTCGATGCTCAGCCGCGGCGCCTGGACCTGCCGGACGTCTGGTGTCGCGAGGCCGCGAAGGCCGGCGTGCCGGTCGCGATCGGTTCGGATGCATGCAGCGCGGACGAACTCGACAATCTCGCGTTCGGCGTCGACCAGGCGCGGCGCGGCTGGCTGACGCGGCACGACGTGCTGAACACGCGCACGCTCGCGCAACTGCGGCCGCTGCTGGCGCGCACGATGGGCGGCGGCAAGCGGAGCCGGTCGAAGGGCGCGTGAACGTAACGCGGCCGGCCGCGTTGCGTTCGGTTCATGCCGGCACGGTCATGCCAGCACGCCGGTGGCCGGGACGTACGGCAGCCCAAGCGCCTGCGCGACGGCTTCGTACGTGATGTGGCCGTCGCACACGTTCAGGCCCGCGCGCAGGTGCGGATCGTCGAGCATCGCCTGTTTCCAGCCCTTGTCGGCGAGCGCGAGCGCATGGCCGAGCGTCGCATTGTTCAGCGCAAAGGTGGACGTGCGCGCGACCGCGCCGGGCATGTTCGCGACGCAGTAGTGGACCACGCCGTCGACGACGAAGGTCGGCGCCGCGTGCGTGGTCGCATGCGAGGTCTCGAAGCATCCGCCCTGATCGATCGCGACGTCGACGACGACCGCCCCCTTGCGCATCGTCGCGATCATGTCGCGCGTGACGAGCCGCGGCGCCGACGCCCCTGGCACGAGCACGGCGCCGATCACGACGTCGGCATCGCGCACGGCTTCGTCGACCGTATGCGCATTCGAGCAGACGGTCGCGATCCGGTTGGCGAACACGAGATCGAGCTGGCGCAGCCGGTTCACGTTGTTGTCGAGCACGGTGACGCGCGCGCCGAGGCCCACCGCCATCTGCAGCGCGCCGGTGCCCACGACGCCCGCGCCGAGCACGACGACGTGCGCGGCCGGCACGCCCGGCACGCCGGCCATCAGCAGGCCGCGGCCGCCGCGCGGGCTTTCGAGGTGGGTCGCCGCGACCTGGATCGACATGCGGCCGGCGACTTCGCTCATCGGCGCGAGCAGCGGCAGGCCGCCGCCGGGGCCCGTCACGGTTTCGTACGCGATGCACACCGCACCGGATTTCACGAGCGCGGCGGCCTGATCGGGATCGGGCGCGAGATGCAGGTACGTGTAGAGAATCTGGCCGCGCCGCAGCATCGCGCACTCGGCGGGCTGCGGCTCCTTCACCTTGATGATCATGTCGGCCCGCGCGAAGATTTCGTCGGCGCCGTCGCTGAGCGATGCGCCGGCGGCCGTGTAGTCGTCGTCGAGCAGGCCGATCGCCGTGCCCGCGCCGCGCTGCACGAGCACGCGATGGCCGTGCCGCGTGAGTTCGCGCGCGCCGGCCGGCGTGAGGCCGACGCGGTATTCGTGGTTCTTGATCTCTTTCGGCACACCGACCAGCATGAGTCGCCTCCATGGCCTTCGTTATCGTCGTCGTGCGGGCGCGCAGCCGGTTGCGCGGCGGCGTGCCGACCGCAGTACTGGAATAACAGCGTAGTAGCGCGCGGAGGGAAGTCAAGCGTGCGGCATGCGCGCAATGCATGCGCACTGCGACGCAGCATGCGCGGCCGCCGGTTGCGACCGGACGTCGCAATGCGCGCGTGATCGGGTTTCGGTATCGTCATGCGTGTCGCGGGCCGAACGTTTTTCGGCAAGACGACGAGACAACGACACGAGGACATCGATCGACATGACCGGTGCGTATTTCAGCGTGCCGACGCTTTGCGCCCTCGCGCTCGTGCACGTCTACTGGGCGTTCGGCGGGCGGCTGGGCAAGCGTGCGGCCATTCCGGAGCAGGACGGCGTACCGCTGTTGCGGCCGACCGCCGTCGGCACGCTTGCCGTCGCGGCCGCCCTGCTGGGCGGCGCGTGCGTGGTCGCCGTGCGTGCCGGCTGGCTCGGGCGCAACGCGTATCCATGCACGATCGCGTTCGCGACCGTTGCACTCGCATTGATCTTCGCGGTGCGGGCCGTCGGCGATTTCCGCTACGTCGGCTTCTCCAAGCGGATCCGCGGGTCGCGTTTCGCGCGGATGGACACGCTGTATTACTCGCCGTTGTGCGCGGCGCTGGCGTTGTCGATCGCGTCGATGTTCTGGCCGTGGTGAATGGCGACTGGCGCACGGCTCACTCGGCGCGCGTATCGATCAACTCGAGATATTCGGCCGGCACGGCATCGGTCAGTCAGACACTGTTTTCGGCGACGAAGAACGCATGGCTCTGCCGGTGCATGCGCTGCGCATCGACTTCGAGGATCACGGGCACGCCGTAGCGCGCGCCGACGGCCAGCGCCGTCCGCCGTCTTCCCATCCTTGCACATTCCGGCTTCTCAATTTCCCATTGTTGCTGATTTCGATGCACTGAATTGCATCGATCCCTCTACCAATGGAACCGGTTCCATATATAATTCGCCGCACTCGTCGCCGGACCCGAAAGAGGGTCGTGCACGTTGCGCTTGCGGTGGGCAGACGTGACGTCTAAGTTGAACAAGGGTCATGGGCGATGACGGAGAGATGCAGGCTGATGCCGGTATTTGTCCGACGATAGGGCCCGCGAAGAGGTCGATCCGCACAGCGCCACCGGTACCGGGGCGGGGTGCGGCTGCAATGACGGCGCCACCGCGGCTCGCGGCCGGGCGCCTGCAATCGAGGTTGTGCGCAACACACGAAAGAACAGGGCGACCGGCCGCGTGCGGCACGGCTGCCTGCCGGGCACGCGGCATGCGGAATGCGCGCGTCCGAACCCCGATCCCCAACGATCAACATCCGACCATGTCCACGCCACCTGACAAACCCAATTCGCGTCGCCGTTTCCTGCGCACGTCGGTCGCGCTCGTGCCGATCGCGTCGGTCGCCGGCTGCGACCTGCGCTCGTCGTCGCCGTCCGCGACGACGGCTGGCAATGCATCCGCCGCGTCGGCCGGCGCCGAGCGCGCGCCGTACAAGCCGACCTTTTTCGATGCGAAGGAATGGGCGTTCGTCCAGGCCGCCGTCGACCGGCTGATTCCGGCCGATGCCGAAGGCCCCGGCGCGCTCGAAGCCGGCGTGCCCGAATTCATCGATCGCCAGATGGAGACACCGTATGCGCACGGCGCGACGTGGTACATGCAGGGGCCGTTCCAGCAGGGCGTGCCTGAGCTCGGCTACCAGTTGAAGCTCGTGCCGCGCGACATCTACCGGCTCGGCATCGCGGCCGTCAACCGCTATTGCGAAAAGGCGCACGGCAAGGCGTTCGCGGATCTCGACGCGCCGACGCGCGACACGGTGCTCGGCGCGCTGGAGAAGGGCGGCGCGCAGATCGACGACGTGCCGCCCGGCGTGTTTCTCGGCCAGTTGCTGCAGAACACGCGCGAGGGCTACTTCTGCGATCCGGTGCATGGCGGCAATCGCGACATGGCCGCGTGGAAGATGATCGGTTTCCCGGGCGCGCGCGCGGACTTCATGGATTTCGTCAACCAGAGCGGCAAGCCCTATCCGTACGGCCCCGTCTCGATCAACGGGGAGCGCAGCTGATGGCCGCAGACAAGAAGCCGCATGTCGACGCGGTGATCGTCGGGTTCGGCTGGACCGGCGCGATTCTCGCGAAGGAACTGACCGAAGCCGGTTTGAACGTCGTCGCGCTCGAGCGCGGCGAATATCGCGACACCTACCCGGACGGCGCGTACCCGAACACGATCGACGAGCTGACCTACAACATCCGCAAGAAGCTGTTTCTCGACCTGTCGAAGACGACCGTGTCGATTCGCCACGGGCTGCAGGACACCGCGCTGCCGTACCGGCAGCTCGCCGCGTTCCTGCCGGGCGAAGGCGTGGGCGGCGCGGGGCTGCACTGGTCGGGCGTGCACTTCCGGATCACGCCGGAAGAGCTGCGCCTGCGCAGCCACTACGAAGAGCGCTACGGCAAGAAGTTCATCCCCGAAGGGATGACGATCCAGGACACGGGCGTGACCTACGAGGAGCTCGAGCCGCATTTCGATTTCGCCGAGAAGGTGTTCGGCACGTCGGGGCAGGCGTACAAGGTCGGCGGCAAGGTGGTCGGCGACGGCAACGTGTTCGAGGCCAACCGCAGCGACCACTTCCCGCTGCCCGCGCAGCTCAATACGTATTCGGCGCAGCGCTTCTTCGATGCGGCCCGCTCGCTCGGCTTGCATCCGTACCGGCTGCCGTCCGCGAACACGTCGGGGCCGTACACGAACCCGTACGGCGTGCAGATGGGCCCGTGCAACTTCTGCGGCTACTGCAGCGGCTACGCGTGCTACATGTATTCGAAGGCGTCGCCGAACCTGAACATCCTGCCGGCGCTGAAGCAGGCGCCGAACTTCGAGCTGCGCTCGAAGTGCCACGTGCTGCGCGTCGATCTCGACGACACGAAGAAGCGCGCGACCGGCGTGACCTACGTCGATCCGGCCGGGCGTGAAGTGCACCAGCCGGCCGATCTCGTGATCGTGGCCGCGTTCCAGTATCACAACGTGCACCTGCTGCTGCTGTCGGGCATCGGCAAGCCGTACGACCCGGTGTCGGGCGAAGGCGTGGTCGGCCGCAATTTCGCGTACCAGAACCTGTCGACGATCAAGGCGTTCTTCGACAAGGACACCTACACGAATCCGTTCATCGGCGCGGGCGGCAACGGCGTCGCGGTGGACGATTTCAACGCGGACAACTTCGACCACGGCCCGCTCGGCTTCGTCGGCGGCTCGCCGCTGTGGGTGAACCAGGCCGGCGTGAAGCCGATCAGCGGCATCGCGACACCGCCCGGCACGCCGCAATGGGGCTCGGCATGGAAGAAGGCCGTGAAGGACAACTACGCGCACACGATCTCGATGGACGCGCACGGCACCAACATGTCGTACCGCGACGTGTATCTCGACCTCGATCCGACCTATCGCGATTCGTACGGCCAGCCGCTGTTGCGGATGACGTTCGACTGGAAGGACAACGACATCAGGATGGCGCAGTACGTGACCGGCCAGATGAAGAAGATTGCGGAGGCGATGGGGCCGAAGGCGATCGGCGTGTCGACGCGCGAGTTCGGCAAGCACTTCGACTCGCGCCAGTACCAGACGACCCATCTCGTCGGCGGCGCGATCATGGGCACCGACCCGAAGACGAGCGTGCTGAACCGCTACCTGCAGTGCTGGGACGTGCACAACGTGTTCGTGATGGGCGCGTCCGCGCTGCCGCAGGGCATCGGCTACAACCCGACCGGGATCATCGCGGCGCTGGCCTACTGGTCGGCACGTGCGATCCGCGAGCAGTACCTGAAAAATCCCGCCCCGCTGGTGACCGCATGAAGAGGACGATGAACCACAACGTCGCGCGCCGGATGTCGCGCGCGCTGGCGGCCGGTGCGGCCTGGGCCGCGTTCGGCTTCGCGGGCTCGGCGGCGCTTGCGCAACCGGCGGCCCCCGCGGCAGCCTCCGGCCCGGCGGCCGCACCGGCCGCCCAATCCGCCGACGCGGCCCTGATCAAGCGCGGCGAATACCTCGCCCGCGCCGGCGACTGCATCGCATGCCACACCGCGAGCGGCGGCAAGCCGTTCGCGGGCGGCCTGAAGTTCGACACGCCGATCGGCGCGATCTACTCGACGAACATCACGCCGGACCCGAAGACGGGTCTCGGCGGCTGGACTTACGAGGACTTCACCCGCGCGGTGCGCGAAGGCGTGCGCAAGAACGGCGACACGATGTATCCGGCGATGCCGTTCCCGTCGTATTCGCGGCTGACCGACGACGACATGAAGGCACTGTACGCATACTTCATGCACGGCGTCGCGCCGGTCGAGCACGAGAACCGCGCGGTCGACATCGTGTGGCCGCTGTCGATGCGCTGGCCGCTCGGCATCTGGCGCAAGATGTTCGCGCCGTCGCCGAAGCCGTTCGACGCGGCGTCGTACAGCGACCCGGCGGTCGCACGCGGCGCGTATCTCGTGCAGGGCCTCGGCCACTGCGGCGCGTGCCACACGCCGCGCGCGCCGACGATGCAGGAGCGCGGGCTGACCGACGCGGACGGCCTCGACTTCCTGGCCGGCGGCGCGGCGATCGACGGCTGGGTGCCGACGAGCCTGCGCGGCGAGCCGCGCACGGGCCTCGGCGCGTGGAGCGAAACCGAGATCGTGCAGTTCCTGAAGACGGGCCGCACGCTGCGCACGGCCGCGTTCGGCGGGATGACGGACGTGGTCGGCCACAGCATGCAGCACATGACCGACGACGACCTGAACGCGATCGCGCGCTACCTGAAGACGTTACCGCCGCGCGTGCAGGGCGAGCAGCCGCACGTGTACGACGCGGCCGCGGCGAAGGCGCTGCAGACGGGCGACGCGAGCAAGCCGGGCGCGGCCGTCTATCGCGACAACTGCATGGCCTGTCACCGCAGCGACGGCCACGGCTACACGCGCGTGTTCCCGGCGCTCGCCGGCAACCCGGTGGTGCAGGGCGACGATCCGACGTCGCTGATTCACGTCGTGCTGGAAGGCAGCGCGCTGCAGGGCACGCGCACCGCGCCGTCGACCTTCACGATGCCGCCGTTCGGCTGGCGCCTGTCGGACCAGGAAGTCGCGGACGTGTCGAACTTCGTGCGCACGAGCTGGGGCAACACGGGCACGCCGGTGACGGCCGCGCAGGTCGCGAAGGTGCGCAAGAGCGTGCCGTCGACGCGGCCCGAGCCGCCGCCGGGCGCGCGATTCCCGCAAGCGTCGCGCTGACGGCGGGGCGGCGGGGCGCCGGCCCCGCCTGTCACCCGGTCCGCGTCGATGCGTGACCGGGCCCGCGACGCATCAGTCTTCGCCGGGGTCGCGCCCCGCCAACCCGCGCCGCCGCGCGAAATTTTCGCGGCCGCGCGCCATTCTTCCGCCTCATCCCGTATCCTTTCACTCTTGAACCTTACTAAATCGTTACAAGAGCTTGGGAGGGGGGATGCCTCATGACGTCAGCCTGATTGCGTTGCTCGCGGCCGGTTTCGGTCTCGCGATGATTTTCGGTTACCTCGCGTCGCTGCTGAAAATGCCGCCGCTCGTCGGCTATCTGCTCGCCGGGATCGTGATCGGGCCCGGCACGCCCGGCTTCGTCGGCGACCTGTCGCTCGCGCAGCAACTCGCCGAAGTCGGCGTGATGCTGTTGATGTTCGGCGTCGGCCTGCATTTCTCGCTGGGCGATCTGCTCGCGGTGCGCAAGATCGCGCTGCCGGGCGCCATCGTGCAGATCACCGTCGCGACGCTGCTCGGCGGCGGGCTGGCGCTCACCTGGGGCTGGAGCCTCGGTGCGGCGCTCGTGTTCGGGCTGGCGCTGTCGGTCGCGAGCACCGTCGTGCTGCTGCGCGCGCTCGAGGGGCGCGGGCTCGTCGAGACGGTCAACGGGCGCATCGCGGTCGGCTGGCTGGTCGTCGAGGATCTCGTGATGGTGCTCGTGCTGGTGCTGCTGCCGCCGGTGGCGGGGCTGCTCGGCGGCACGCCGCCCGGCGACGCGCAGGCGGCCGGCGGCAGCGTGTGGGGCACGCTCGGCGTCACGATGCTGAAGGTCGCCGCGTTCATCGCGCTGATGCTGGTGGTCGGCAAGCGCGTGTTCCCGCGCATTCTGTGGCTCGTCGCGCGCACGGGCTCGCGCGAGCTGTTCACGCTGTGCATGATCGCGGCCGCGGTCGGCATCGCGTTCGGCGCCGCGAAGCTGTTCGACGTGTCGTTCGCGCTTGGCGCCTTCTTCGCCGGGATGATGATGCGCGAATCGGAATTCAGCCGGCGCGCGGCCGACGAGACGCTGCCGCTGCGCGATGCGTTCTCGGTGCTGTTCTTCATCTCGGTCGGCATGCTGTTCGACCCGAAGGTGCTGCTCGACGAGCCGCTGCACGTGATCGAGGTCGCGGGCATCGTGCTGATCGGCAAGACGCTCGCGGCCGTCGCGCTCGTGATCGCGTTCCGCTATCCGCTGAACACCGCGCTGACGGTGGGGGCCGGCCTCGCGCAGATCGGCGAATTCTCGTTCATCCTCGCGGGGCTCGGCCGCGCGCTCGGGCTGCTATCGGCCGAGGGGCAGAGCCTGATTCTCGCGGTCGCGCTGATCTCGATCGCGATGAATACGCTGCTGTTCGCGATGATCGATCCGGCGCTCGCATGGATCCGCAAGCATTCGGCGTTCGCGCGCAAGCTCGAGGCGCGCGACGATCCGCTCGCCGCGCTGCCGATGTCGACGCCGCAGACGCACCTGACCGGGCAGGTCGTGATCGTCGGCTATGGCAAGGTCGGCACGCGAATCGCGCATGCGCTGGACGAGCGCTCGATTGCGTATGTCGTCGTCGAGCAGAATCGCGAGCTCGTCGAGAAGCTGCGCGCGGACGGCATCGCGGCCGTGTCGGGCGACGCGATCGAGCCGATCGTGCTCGTGCAGGCGCATATCGCCCGCGCCGGGATGCTGGTCGTCACGCTGCCCGACGTATTCGACGTGCGGCAGATCGTCGAGATCTCGCGCACGCTCAACCCGACGCTCGAGGTCGTGCTCTGCACGAACAGCGGCGACGAGGCCGCGCTGCTGTCGAACGAGGGCATCGGCACCGTGTTCATGGGCGAGACCGAACTCGCGCGCGGGATGACCGAGCACGTGCTCGGCCGGATGGTGAAGCCGGTCGCGGCCGCGCATTGACGGCGCGCGGCGGCGCGCCTGGCTTCGTCAGCCTGCGGCGGCCACTTTCGCGGGCGCGGGGCGGGTGGACTGCGCGGCCGTCGTTGCCGGCGCCGCCGGTTTCGGCGCCGCGACCGTCTTCTGCGGCGCGCCGGCCTTCGCCGGCGCATTCTCTTCCGGTTCGACCGGTGCATCGGGCGGCACGCCGAGCAACTGCAGCGCGCCGCTCGTGACCGACGCGAACACCGGGCCGGCCACCGTGCCGCCGTAGTAGCCCTTGCCGCGCGGCTCGTCGATCATCACCGCGACGATCAGGCGCGGGTTGCTCATCGGCGCCATCCCCGCGAACAGCGCGCGGTACTTGCCCTTCGCGTAGCTCGCGCCAACCTGCTTGCGCGCGGTACCCGTCTTGCCGCCGATCCGGTAGCCGTCGACGCGCGCGCGGCGCCCCGTGCCGCCTTCACCCACCGCCATCTCGAGCATCGAGCGGATCGCGGCGGCCGTTTGCGGCGACGTCACGCGGTGGCCGCGGTGCGCGTCGATCGTCTGCTGGTCGGTGCCGTTCTTCAGCAGCGACACCGGATGCAGCGTGCCGTCGCCCGCATAGGCGGTGTAGGTCTGCGCGATCTGCAGCAGCGACATCGACAGCCCGTAGCCGTACGCCATCGTCGCCTGCTCGATCGGCCGCCAACGCTTGTAGCCGCGCAGCCGGCCCGACGCGACGCCGGGGAACGTCAGTTCCGGCGCGCGGCCGATCCCGTATTCCTGGTATTTGTTCCAGATCGTTTCGGCGGGCAGGTTCAGCGCGAGTTTCGCGAGCGCGACGTTGCTCGACTTCTGCAGCGCCTGCGACACCGTCAGCGACCCGTGGTTCGATGTGTCGTGGATCACGGCCGGGCCGATCTTGTAGGTGCCCGGCGACGTGTTGATGATCGTGTTCGGCGTGACCTTGCGCTCGTCGATCGACAGCGCGACGACGAGCGGCTTGATCGTCGAGCCCGGTTCGAACGTGTCCACCACCGCGCGGTTGCGCAATTGCTGGCCGGTGAGGCGGGCGCGATCGTTCGGGTCGAAGGTCGGATAGTTCGCGAGCGCGAGAATCTCGCCGTTCTGCGCGTCGAGTACGACGACGCTGCCGGCCACCGCGTTGTTTTCGATCACGGCCGCCTTGAGCTGGCTGAAGGCGAGCTGCTGGATGCGGCGGTCGATCGTCAGTTCGATCGTCGCGCCGTGCTGCGCGGGCACGAGCGGGCGCGTGTCCGACACGATGCGGCCGAGCCGATCGCGTATCACCTCGCGCTGGCCGGACGTACCTTGCAGGCGCGCATTCGCCGCCAGCTCGACGCCTTCCTGGCCCTTGTCCTCGACGTTCGTGAAGCCGACCACGTGCGCGGCCGATTCGCCTTCCGGGTAGAAACGTTTCGAATCGGCGATCTGCGTGATGCCGTCGATCGCGAGCTTGTCGAGCCGGCTTGCGGTATCCGCATCGACCTGCCGCTTGAGCAGCACGAACGTCTTGTCGTTGCCGAGACGCCGCTTCACCTCGACGAGCGGCATGTCGAGCAGCTTCGCGATCTGCGGATAATCGGTGTCGGCGACCTGTTTCGGGTTCGCCCAGATTTCATAGGTCGACAGGCTGACCGCGAGCATCGCGCCGTTGCGGTCGACGATGCGCCCGCGCATCGCGTCGAGCTCGATCGTGCGCTGGTAACGCTTCTGGCCCTGGCCGACGTAGAAATCCTGGTTCGCGACCTGCACCCAGAAAGCGCGGGCGATCAACGCGGCGAACGCGAGGAACACGACGACCACGATCAGCCGAGAGCGCCACATCGGCAGCCGCGACGCGAGCATCGGATTCTTGGTCGCCGCTGCGTACGGATCGGCGGGGTGGGTCTTTTTTTTCACGCTCATGCAAAGGCCGGGTCGGGCCGCCGGACGGCGGCGGGTCAGTCTGAATAATGCGATTGTAATAAATGAGTAAACAACGTGTGGGGAAAGTATGTTCCGGCCCCGCAAAAAGGCGAATGGTAGGTGATCCCGAGAATGGAGCGAAAAGGGGGCAGGGCGGCGCCGTAACGGAATGCGGCGGCGGCTGCGGCGGGGGAAACACGGACGATTCGCCGTGCGCCGAGGCCGGGCACGGGGTGACCGGCATCGATCGATCGGGATTGTCCCGCACGCGATCAATTGCCCGTGCTCCGGTTATTTCTTTAATCTCGAAAATGAAAAGCGCCTCGAGCCGAGGCGCCATTCATGCTGAATATCGAAATGAATATCGTGGATGTCGGAATAAACCCGAAAACCGCAGACGATTCAGGTCAATAATACCTATCGGGCCACGGAAATAAATTCGCGGTATTCCGGCTGGGTCGTGCAGGTATCGACCGCCTGCAGCCGCCACGCGCCTGCGGGATGCTCGCCGGCGAGCACGGCGGGGCCCTGTTCGCGCCGCATCGCGTCGAACGACAGCCCCTTCAATTGACAGACGGCATTGCCGCTGTCGGCCGCGCAGAGCGCCATCGCGCCCTGCACGTCGCGGACCTTGCCCCAGGTCGGAAGGTCGATGCCCTGATGTGCCTCGCGCGACCACAGTCCCTCGTCGGTATCGACCCACAAGACCGCGAAGGAATGCCGGGTTGCCGATTCGCTGCCATTAATCCGAATGGTGAGGCGCATTGGATCCTCTCCTGAAAAGTTGAAACGTTCGACCGATTTGACTTGAACAGTCTAGATAGACTGGTGTGAAACGCAAGTGATAAACCGCAATAAATCCGTATTGAGTCCATTTCGGTTTCAGATGAAAGGACGTCTGATGATGCATGGTCATTCCCGATGCGTCAGCACACACGGGCGATAGCGGCGATCGCGGCGCCCGGCCGGACACGCGCGGCCGTCAAGAGATGGGATGACGGGCGGACACCCGCGTCGATCTGTCGCGCGCCGGCTGCCGTCGAATCGGGCCGCCCGACGCCATCGGGCACCGCCCGAACTCGGCCGCACCGAACGTTTCAGCGTTCCGACGCGGCGGCCGGCACGACACACTCCGACAATCGCGTACAAATCTGCACACTTTCACGAAACTTTCGGGACAGACTTGCACGCGTTCGAGCCCCACACTGGGCACTTCCCGATCCCATGCGCGGACGCCCGTCCGCGCCGGCTGCCGCCGCCTCGTGCCAGCGCGCGATCGACGCGATCGCAGGGCGTCCGCCCGATCGGGAGCCGCCGGGGCGCGCGTCAGCCCCGGCCCGGCCGCTGAGCCGTGCGCCGGCCCGCAACCGCGGGCGCCGCGCCGCCCGGCCGATTCTTCGAAGGAGACTATCGTGCTGATCTGGAAAACCGCGTTGTCGCTCAACTGGCGCACGAGCCTCGTGTCGCCGGCCAGCGCGCCGGTCGCGGCGGCGAACGTCGGCCGGCTCGTGCTGACCGGCGCCACGGGCTTCATCGGCAGTACCGTGCTGACGGCGCTCGTCAATGCAGGGCTGCTCGAACGCGTGGTGTGCGTCGTGCGCGCGCAGGACCGCGGCCATGCGGTCGCGCGGCTGCGTGAAGCCGCGCTGCGCGCGGGGCTCGCGCCGTACTGGGCATCGCGCCTGACCGAAGCGAACGTGATCGTCGGCGCGCTCGGCGACGTGTGGCACGGCGCCGACGCGCCGCGCCTGGCCGGCGCGACGCACGTGATTCACTGCGCGGGCCACGCATCGCCGGCCGACGGCGCGCACCTGCAGGCCGACATCGCCGATGCGGTGCGCTTCGCCGAACGCTTTGCGCGCGCGCCGCGCCTGCAGCGCTTCGTGTACGTCGGCACGGCCTACGCGCACGCGGGCCGCGGCGGGATCGTGCAGGAGGAAGCGGAACGCGCCGCGGGCAACGATGCCGCGCCGGGCGCTGAAGGCCTGCCGGGTGCGGTGCTCGCGGCCGACTACCTGCACGCGAAGGCGCAAACGGAGCAGCGCCTGCGCGCGCTCGGGCTGCCGCTCGTCGTCGTGCGGCCGTCGCACGTGGTCGGCCACACGGTGCTCGGCACGCGGCCCGCGCCGAATTCGTTCTGGATGTTCCGGCTCGCGCATGCGGCGCGCCGCTTCACCGCGCGGCCGATGACGCGCATCGACATCGTGTCGGTGGACGACGTGGCGCGCGCGACGATGCTGCTGGCCGTCAAGCCGACGCTCGCGCACGACGTCTATCACGTGTCGGCCGGCGACGAGGCGCCGCAGGTCGCGCAGATCGTGCGCGCGATGGACGAGGCGGCGGGAATGACCGGGGCGCCGCGCTACGCGGCATGCGCGCCGGCCGAACTGCCGCTCGTCGTGCGCGACGTGCTCGGGCGCCGCGATCCGGCCCTGGAGCGCGTGATCGGCCGGGCGCTGCAGCGCTGCGGGGAATTCGCGACGGTCGATCGCGTATTCGACAATCGCCGCGTGCGCGATGAAATCGATTTCGAACCGTTGCCGTTCATCGATTACGTCGAGGAGTGCATGCGCACGTCACGCGGGGTGGCCGTCACCGAGCTGATGCGCGGCGCGTTCCACTGATCGCCCGCGTCGCACCGGCGCCCGTTCCCGCAGGCCGCGGAAGCGGGCGCCGCCGTCACGCGTCGCTGCCGAGCTCGATGAGCCGGTCGAGCGCGCGGTAGATGTCCTCGAGGCCGTCCTCGCCGAACCGCGACTCGAGTTGCCGGTATTGCTCGTCGATGCGCGGACCGATTTCCGTCACCAGTTTCCTGCTTTGCGGCGTCAGGCTGACCAGCAGCCGGCGCTGATCCTCCTGCGCGCGCGTGCGCGTGATCAGGCCGTCGCGCTCCATCCGTTCCAGCACGCCGGTCAGGCTCGGGCTCAGGATGCAGCAGCGTTTCGCGATCTGCCCGGCTTCGAGCGCCTGCGCCGGTTCGCCGTCGAGCACGCGGATGATCCGCCATTGCTGTTCGGTCAGCGAGAATTCCTTGAGAATGGGGCGAAACAGACCCATCAGCGTTTCGCGGGCCTCGAGCAGCAGCATGGCCAGGTTGCGATGGTCGAGCGTACGGTTCATCGGGGTGGGCAGAGGTCGGGGACGCATCAATCTTAACAGCCGAAGCTGATGAATTTCGCGTATCAGGGTAATCGAGGTTGCCAGCGCACGATTGTTTACTTAAGATATTAACTATTGACGATGCGCCGCGACGCGCGGCAGGGGAACGACGCATGGAGCTGTCTTGCACGAACGCCGCGGCGCCGCCGTTGCCGGTCGCCATCGGTACCGTCTACGGCGCGTTGCTCAACGAGCGCGCGGCGCTCGACGCGCTCGGCGATGCCGTGAACGCGCCGCCTTACGGCCGCCCGCCGCAGGCGCCGATCCTGTACATCAAATCCGCCAACACACATGCGGCCGACGGCGCCGCCGTCGTCGTGCCGGCCGGCGTCGACGCGCTGGAGATCGGCGCGTCGGTGGCCGTCGTGTTCG
The DNA here is from genome assembly GCF_002925705.1 of Burkholderia anthinoferrum. NCBI lineage: Bacteria > Pseudomonadati > Pseudomonadota > Betaproteobacteria > Burkholderiales > Burkholderiaceae > Burkholderia > Burkholderia anthinoferrum. The sequence goes on along the minus strand of NZ_LFZP01000052.1, from coordinate 260,367 downwards.
CGCGGCGTGCGACGCGCGTGCCGGCCGCGCACGCGCTCGACTACGTGCACGGCTTCACGCTCGCGAGCGACGTGTCGGTGCCGCATCCCGATTACTACCGCCCGGCCGTGCGCTTCAAGTGCCGCGACGGCTTCTGCCCGCTCGGCCCGGCGATCGTGCCGGCCGCCGCGCTCGCCGATGTCGACGCGATCGGCCTGACGGTGCGGATCGACGGCGCGGTGGCCGCGGCCGCGTCGACCGCGACGCTGATTCGCCCGGTGCGCGCGCTGATCGCCGACGTGACGGCCTTCATGTCGTTCGACGCGGGCGACGTGCTGCTGCTCGGCGTCGCGGGCGGCGCACCGCGTGCCCGCGCGGGCAGCACGATCGAGATCGCCGCGGCCGGCATCGGCACGTTGCGGCATACGCTGATGGCGGAGGAAGCACGATGAAGACGGCGCGCGTGATCTACAACGGCGCACTCCACGCGGCCGAACCGGCCGGCGACGGCGCGATCCGCCTCGATACGGGGCGCGTGGTGGCCGAGGACGCGGTGGCATGGCTGCCGCCCGTCGCGCCGCGCACGACGTTCGCGCTCGGGCTGAACTATGCGGACCACGCGAAGGAACTCGCGTTCAACGCACCGAGCGAACCGCTGATTTTCCTGAAGGGGCCGAACACGTTCATCGGCCACCGGTCGCTGACCGTACGCCCGGCGGACGCCACGCACATGCACTACGAGTGCGAACTGGCCGTCGTGATCGGCCGGCCCGCGCGCCACGTGAGCCGCGCGCAGGCGATCGACTACGTGGCCGGCTATACGGTCGCGAACGACTACGCGATCCGCGACTATCTCGAGAACTACTACCGGCCTAACCTGCGCGTGAAGAACCGCGACACCTGCACGCCGCTCGGGCCGTGGTTCGTCAGCCGCGACGAGATCGGCGACGCGGGCGATCTCACGCTGCGCACGACGGTGAACGGCCGCGAGACGCAGCGCGGCAGCACGCGCGACATGGTGTTCGACGTGCCGGCGCTGATCGAGCACATCAGCAGCTTCATGACGCTCTCGCCGGGCGACCTGATCCTGACCGGCACGCCCGAGGGGCTGGCCGACACGAAGCCGGGCGACGAGGTCGTGACCGAAATCGAAGGGATCGGCCGGCTCGTGAACACGATCGTCGGCGAAGCGGACTACTATCGCGCCGGCTGAAGCCGTCGCCCAAGGAAGGAGAGCACATGACCATCAAGCACTGGATCGGCGGCCGCGAAGTGGAGAGCCGCGACACCTTCACGACGCTGAACCCGGCGACGGGTGAAGTCATCACCGACGTCGCGTCGGGCGGCGAGGCCGAGGTCGACGCGGCCGTGCGCGCGGCGAAGGAAGCGTTCCCGAAATGGGCGAACACGCCGGCGAAGGAGCGCGCGAAGCTGATGCGCAGGCTCGGCGAGCTCATCGAGAAGAACGTGCCGATGCTCGCCGCGCTGGAGACGCAGGACACCGGCCTGCCGATCGCGCAGACGAGCAAGCAGCTGATTCCGCGCGCGTCGGAGAACTTCAACTTTTTCGCGGAAGTGTGCGTGCAGATGAACGGCCGCACCTATCCGGTCGACGACCAGATGCTGAACTACACGCTGTACCAGCCGGTCGGCGTATGCGCGCTGGTGTCGCCGTGGAACGTGCCGTTCATGACGGCCACGTGGAAGACGGCGCCGTGCCTCGCGCTCGGCAACACGGCCGTGCTGAAGATGTCGGAGCTGTCGCCGCTGACGGCCGACCAGCTCGGCCGGCTCGCGCTCGAAGCCGGCATCCCGCCAGGCGTGCTGAACGTCGTGCAGGGTTACGGCGCGACGGCCGGCGACGCGCTCGTGCGCCATCCGGACGTGCGCGCGGTGTCGTTTACCGGCGGTACCGTCACCGGCAAGCGGATCATGGAGCGCGCGGGCCTCAAGAAGTATTCGATGGAGCTTGGCGGCAAGTCGCCGGTGCTGATCTTCGACGACGCCGATTTCGACCGCGCGCTCGACGCGTCGCTGTTCACGATCTTCTCGATCAACGGCGAACGCTGCACCGCCGGCTCGCGGATCTTCGTGCAGCGCACGATCTACGACCGCTTCGTGCAGGAATTCGCACGCCGCGCGAACAACCTGGTGGTCGGCGATCCAGCGGATCCGGGCACGAATCTCGGCGCGATGATCACGCGCCAGCACTGGGAAAAGGTGACGGGCTACATCCGCATCGGCGAGCAGGAAGGCGCGCGCGTGGTCGCGGGCGGCGCCGACAAGCCGGCCGGGCTGCCCGACCATCTGCGCAACGGCAACTTCGTGCGGCCGACCGTATTCGCCGACGTCGACAACCGGATGCGCATCGCGCAGGAAGAGATCTTCGGGCCGGTCGCGTGCATCATCCCGTTCGAGGACGAAGACGAAGGGCTGCGGCTCGCGAACGACACGTCGTACGGCCTCGCGTCGTACATCTGGACGCAGGACGTCGGCAAGGTGCATCGGCTCGCGCGCGGCATCGAGGCCGGGATGGTGTTCGTGAACAGCCAGAACGTGCGCGACCTGCGCCAGCCGTTCGGCGGCGTGAAGGAATCGGGCACCGGGCGCGAGGGCGGCGAGTACAGTTTCGAGGTGTTCGCGGAGATCAAGAACGTGTGCATTTCGATGGGTTCGCATCACATTCCGCGCTGGGGCGTGTGACGGGAGCGGGTGGTGTCGCCGCAAGAACGAACGATTCCTTGGCCGGCACGCCGGCCAAGCATGGGGCCGGAGTAACCGCTAAAGCGCTAACTCCGGCCGACTGGGAGACTTGAACGATGGGCAAACTGTCCCTCGCCGCGAAGATCACGCACGTGCCGTCGATGTACCTGTCGGAACTGCCCGGTAAGCATCACGGCTGCCGTGATGCGGCGATCCGCGGCCACCGGCTGATCGGTGAGCGCTGCCGTGCGCTCGGCGTCGACACGATCGTCGTGTCGGACGTGCACTGGCTCGTCAACGCGGGCTATCACGTGAACTGCAATGCAAGCTTCGCGGGCACCTATACGAGCAACGAGTTGCCGCATTTCATCCGCGACATGCAGTACGCGTACCCGGGCAACCCGGCGCTCGGCCGGCTGATCGCCGAAACGGCCACCGAGCGCGGCATCGCGACGCGCGCGCACGAGATCGACAGCCTCGAGCTCGAGTACGGCACGCTCGTGCCGATGCGCTACATGAACGGCGACCAGCACTTCAAGGTCGTGTCGATCGCCGGCTGGTGCATGTGGCATCAACTCGACGAGAGCCGGCGCTTCGGCGAGGCGCTGCTCGAAGCGATCGAGAAGAGCGATTCGAACGTCGCGTTCCTCGCGAGCGGTTCGCTGTCGCACCGCTTCAACGACAACGGCAGCCCTGAGGAATCGATCCACCAGATCAGCCGCGAATTCTTCCGGCAGGTCGACTTGCGCGTGGTCGAACTGTGGAAGCAGGGCGATTTCAGGACGTTTTGCGCGATGCTGCCCGAGTACAACGTGCATTGCCACGGCGAAGGCGGCATGCACGACACCGCGATGCTGCTCGGGCTGCTCGGCTGGGATCGCTACGACAAGCCCGTCGAGATCGTCACCGACTATTTCGCGAGCTCGGGCACCGGGCAGATCAACGCGATCTTCCCGCTGCCCTGAGCATTGCCGCCCACCACGACTTCGAATCCGACCGGAGACTTGCCATGCCACACATCGTCGTCGAATACACCGCGAACATCCGCGACGACGCACGCATTCCCGCACTGCTGCGCACGATCAACGCGACGCTGATCGCGCAGGGCGGCGTGTTCCCGACCGGCGGCATTCGTTCGCGCGCGATCGAGCTGCACGACTACTGCATCGCCGACGGCGCGGAGGACGACGCGTTCGTCCACGTGACGCTGAAGATCGGCGCGGGCCGCAGCGACGAAACGAAGCAAGCCGCATGCGACGCGCTGTTCGACGCGATCAAGGCGCATTTCGCCGAGCTGTACGCGAAGCGTTATCTTGCTCTGTCGATGGAATTGATCGAGTTCAGCGAAAGCGGCTCGTACAAGCACAACAACATTCACGCCCGCTACAAGCGGGCCGGCTGAACCCCATTTTCGATCCGACCATGCTCGAACCCGCCATCATCGACCAGCTCGCGCACCGTCTGCACGACGCCGAGCGCGCGCGCACGCAGATCCGCCAGATCTCGCTCGACCATCCCGACATCACGATCGACGACGCGTATGCGATCCAGCGCGCGTGGGTGACGCTCAAGCTCGCGGAAGGCCGCACGCTGAAGGGGCACAAGATCGGCCTCACGTCGAAGGCGATGCAGAACACGTCGCAGATCGACGAGCCCGACTACGGCGCGCTGCTCGACGACATGTTCTTCGAGGACGGCGGCACGATCCCGACCGGCCGCTTCATCGTGCCGCGTGTGGAAGTCGAACTCGCGTTCGTGCTCGGCAAGCGGCTCACCGGCCCGAACTGCACGATCTTCGACGTGTACGACGCGGTCGATTACGTCGTGCCGGCGCTCGAGATCATCGACGCGCGCAGCCAGTCGATCGACCCCGATACGAAGCGGCCGCGCAAGGTGTTCGACACGATCGCCGACAACGCGGCGAACGCGGGCGTCGTGATCGGCGGCCGGCCGGTGCGCCCACGGGACGTCGATTTGCGCTGGGTCGCGGCGATCATGTCGCGCAACGGCGTGGTCGAGGAAACCGGTGTCGCGGCCGGCGTGCTGAACCATCCGGCGAACGGCGTCGCGTGGCTCGCGAACCGGCTGTCGCGTTTCGACGTCGCGCTGGAGCCTGGGCAGATCGTGCTCGGCGGATCGTTTACGCGGCCCTGCGCGGCGCGTGCGGGCGATACGTTCAGCGTCGACTACGGCCCGCTCGGGACGATCCAGTGCTACTTCGAGTGAGGTGAGCGAACGATGCGGATTCCGTCGAATGTCTTCAAGGCCGCGCTCGCGCGCGGCGACGCGCAGATCGGCCTGTGGCTCGGCCTCGCGAATCCCTACAGCGCGGAAGTGGTCGCCGGCGCCGGTTTCGACTGGCTGCTGATCGACGGCGAGCATGCGCCGAACACGGTGCCGACGATCCTCGCGCAACTGCAGGCGATCGCGCCGTATCCGTCGCATCCGGTCGTGCGCGTGCCGTGGAACGATCCGGTGATCGTCAAGCAGGTGCTCGATCTCGGCGCGCAAACGCTGCTCGTGCCGATGGTGCAGAGTGCGGACGAGGCGCGTGCGGCGGTGGCCGCGACCCGTTATCCGCCGCACGGAATCCGCGGCGTCGGCAGCGCGCTCGCACGCGCATCGCGGTGGAATCGCGTCGGCGAGTACCTGCATCGCGCGAACGACGAGATGGCCGTGCTCGTGCAGGTCGAGACGCGAGCCGGGCTCGACGCGATCGATGCAATTGCGCGGGTCGACGGTGTCGATGGCGTGTTCATTGGCCCGGCCGATCTGGCCGCCGATCTCGGGCATCTCGGCAATCCAGGCCACCCCGATGTGCAGGCCGCGATCGACGTCGCGATCCGCGCGATCAAGGCGGCCGGCAAGGCGCCGGGCATCCTGAGCGCGGATGAAGCGGCCGCGCGGCGCTATCTGGAAGCGGGGGCGTTGTTCGTCGCGGTCGGTGTCGATACGACGCTGCTGGCGAGGAGCGCGGAGCGGCTCGCCGCGCAGTTCAAGAAGGGCGGCGACGCCGCCGCGAAGAAGGGCGACGGCACGTATTGACGCGGCGGCGGGCGGTTGTTGTCTGCCGCCCGCCGGATCTTCGTCGTGCGGCTTCATGCGCGCGCATGAAGCCGCTATCCCTGCGCCTGACTTCCCCCCGCCAAATATCTCCCCGGCGTCGTCCCCAGCGCGCGCCGGAACATGTCGATGAACGCGCTCACGTTGTCGTATCCGAGATCGAGCGCGATCGTCGTCACCGGCACGCCGTCGGCGATGCGCTCCAGCGCCCGCAACAGCCTCGCCTGCTGACGCCATTGCGCGAACGTCAGCCCGGTTTCGGCGACGAAGCGGCGGCTCATCGTCCGTGCGCCGATGCCGGCCCATTCGGCCCATTCCTCCAGCCGCCGGTCGTTCGCGAGATCCGCGGCCAGCGCATCGGTGATCTTCACGAGCCGCGGGTCCCGCGGTCGGACCAGCCCCAGCGCCTCGGCTTCCGATGCCGCGATTTCATCGAGGATCACGTCGGCGATCCGGGCCTGTGCGGCATCCAATTCGGAATCGCCCCAGCTCGCCGCGCGCTGCACGGCCTCGCGCAGCAGCGGCGTCGTGCGGATCGCACGCGGCGTGGCCGGCAGCGCCGCGCAGCGCGCTTCGGCGACGAACGCCGACCAGCCGGAAATCGGCCCGAACGAGCGCAGCGAATGCCGGCAGTGCGGCGGAATCCAGATCGCGTGGATCGCGGGCACGACCCACTCCTGATCGTCGAGGCCGATCGTCACGAGCCCGCTCAGCGCGCCGACGAGCTGGCCGCGCGCATGCGAATGCGGCGCGGTGATACGGGGGGCGCGTTGCGACAGGGCGGCGGCGACCACGAACGGGCCGTCGTCGGACGTGACGAAGCGGGCGGGCAGAAGCGGATCGGACATGGCCGGATATCGGTATCGAATGGCCGTTATACCGGAGAACGGCCGGATTTGCACGCCTACACTGCGTCCATCGATGACAACCGGAGTACGACGCGATGCGAGCCGAACAAATGCTTCCCGACCATGCCAACCAGATCGATGCCGGCGGAACGACGATCCGCAAGGGCACGGTTGGCGCTTTTCTGATCAATGCCCGTGTGTTGACCGATCCGAATGCCGCGCCGGCGGACAGGGCGCGCGCGGAGGCCGATGCGATCGATGCGTTGCCGGCACTGCGTGCGCTCGGCCTGTTCGACGTGCTGGAAGTGCGCGATCCCGCGCTGCGCGCGTGGCTCGACGCCCGGTAAAGATCCACCGTCCAGATTGAAGGAACCACCATGAAAGCAGCCGTTGTTGAAGGCGCTGGACAGCGCCCGGTTTATACCGAATTCGAACCGCCGCGCGCGATGCCGGGCCACAGCCTGATCGACGTGACGGCGTCCGCGCTGAGCCGCATCGCACAGGGGCGCGCGGCCGGCACGCATTACTCGTCGGATCGACGCTATCCGTTCGTCGTCGGTGTCGACGGCGTGGGGCGTCTCGACGACGGTCGGCGCGTCTACTTCTTCGGCGCCCCCGTGCCGTTCGGCGCGATGGCCGAACGCACGATCGTGCCCGATACGCAGTGCGTGCCGCTGTCGGACACGCTTGACGATGTCACCGCCGCGGCGATCGCGATTCCGGGGATGTCGTCGTGGGCGGCGCTGACTGAACGCGCGCGGTTCGTCGCAGGCGAGACGGTGCTCGTCAACGGTGCAACGGGTACGTCCGGGCGGCTCGCGGTGCGAATCGCGAAGCATCTCGGTGCGGCGAAGGTGATCGCGACGGGCCGCAACGCGGCCGCGTTGCAGGCGTTGCTGAAGGCCGGCGCGGATGCTGTCGTGTCGCTGCAGCAGGACGACGCCGATCTGGCGCGGGCGCTCGAACCGCATTTCCGTGCGGGCGTGGATGTCGTGCTCGATTATCTGTGGGGCGCCAGCGCGCAGACACTGCTGGGCGCGGCCGCGAAAGCGACACCCGGCGGCCGGCGGCTGCGTTTCGTGCAGATCGGCTCGATCGGCGGCGCGGACTTGCTGGTGCCCGGCGCCGTGCTGCGGGCGACCGCGATCGAATTGATGGGCAGCGGTCTGGGCAGCGTGCCGTTGCCGCGCTTGCTGGGTGCTATCCGTGGTGTGTTTGATGCCGCCGCGCCGGCGGGCCTGACGATCGACACGCGCACGGTGCCGCTGTCGGCTGTCGGCGAGCACTGGGGCGATACGAGCAGCGCCGTGCGTTTGGTGTTCACGATGCGTGGTGACTGAACGGCGACGAGCGGGCCGCGGTCGTCACTCTGTACGCGGAAGGACCAGAAGCCGGGTGACGGCGCGTATTGACTGATATCGAGGTTCGGCGGTCTTATAAGGGCTCTATCGATTTTCGTTTATTGCGATTTTCGTTTATTTCGAATAAGATGGCGCATTTGAGAACCCTGCTTGGGAGCGCGCGATGGCCCATACCTCGATGTCCGATACGATCTTGCCGGTGGAGCGCGAGGTGCAGGCGGCGGTCGAAGGACAGCGTGCGCTGGCGGCTTATCTGGCCACGCGAACGGAAATACAGCGCATCCAGATTTTCGATGACGAAAATCGCGCCCATCAGGTCGAGCTTCCGACTTCTGCACTGCGTCTGCTGGTCGACATCCTCGCGGAGCTTGCAGATGGCAATGCGGTCAAGGTCGTGCCCGTTCACGCGGAACTGACCACGCAGGAAGCAGCCGACCTGCTCAATGTGTCCCGTCCACACCTGATCAAGCTGCTCGAATCGAAGGCGCTGCCGTATCACAAGACCGGCAAGCATCGTCGTGTGCGCTTTTCCGATCTGATGCGTTACAAGACCGAACGCGATCGGGCGAGCGCCAATGCGATGGAAGAGTTGGGGCGGCAAGCGCAGGAATTCGGGATGGGCTACGAATGACGAGTTCGCCATTCACGGCGGTCTATGATGCCTGCGTGCTGTACCCGGCACCGTTGCGCGATTTCCTGATGTGGCTCGCATTGAGCGGGTGTTTCAGGGCTCGCTGGAGTGCCGATATCCATAACGAATGGAAACGGAACCTGTTGCGCAAGCGCCCGGACCTCGGCGCCGCACAACTCGACCGGACTGCGAGTCTGATGGATCGCGCGATACCTGATGCGCTGGTGACCGGGTACGAAGCGTTGATCGAGGGCCTGAGGCTGCCGGATGCCGATGATCGGCATGTACTGGCCGCCGCGATCCGCTGCAACGCCAGTGTGATCGTGACGTTCAACCAGAAGGACTTTCCCGACGCAGTGCTGTCGGCGTACGGGGTGGAGGCGCAGCATCCCGACGTGTTCGTCGACAATCTGTTCGATCTCGAGCCGGCTGCGGTTGTCGGCGCAGCACGGCGACAACGCGAAATGCTCAAGCATCCTCCGATGATGGTGGATCGCTACCTCGACATCCTGCAGCGGCAGGGGATGGTTCAGACCTGCAAGGCGCTCGAAGCTTACCGGGCGATTCTCTGAACGAGCCGCCATGGTGTTCGCGTGCTCAGCGAATCGCCGGCACGTTGCTCGCGCATCCGTTTCAACGTGTTTCTCGTGCCGCGCCCCGACATGCGACGAAGCAGAGGGCGACGCGCCCCGAAACGCTCGCACCGTCCTCTGCCCGCCGTCATGTCGGAGCGGTCAGAACCGCTGCTGAATCCCCGCCGTGACCCCCACCTGCGTCGTGCCGTATCCGGCGAAATCGCGCGACACGCCGACTTTCTGGTCGTGCTTCGCGATCGCGAACGCACCGGCTGCATACAGCACCGTGCGCTTCGACAGCGCGTACTGCGCACGCACCGACACCAGCGTCGGGTCGGCATCCGTGCCGCCCTTGATGTTCTGGTGATAGACGGCCGCGATCAACGAGAACGTCGGCGTGAACTGGTACGACCCGCCGAGCCAATACATGTCGCTCAACTGGTTCGCGGCCGTGGTGTGATACGTGCGCCGATAGTTGCGATAGCCGGCCATCGTTTTCAGGTTACCGAAGTCGTAGCTCAGGCCCGCGTGGATGCCTTGAATGTAGTTGACGGTATCGGCCGGCGTGACGCTGTCGGCCGCGCCGTTCTGCCGGTCGAACGTGACGACGGCCGCGAACGGGCCCGTCTCGTAGCCGAGCGCGAAGTCGTATTTGGAACTGGTCTTGATGCTGCCTGGCACGTTGCCGAAACCGTACAGCGCGCCGAACTTGAAGCCGCTGAATTCGCCGTCGTAGCGCACCGCGTTCGACGAGCGCGTGAACAGGCCGTCCTTGCGGCCGCCCGTCGCCATCGACGAGGTCGCCCACGAGTAGTTCTGCGCGTAGCCCATCGGGTCGAACGGCAGCATGTAGTCGTAGGTGACGGTGAAGTTGCGGCCGAGCGACAGCTCGCCCCATTTGCCTTTCAGGCCGACCGTCGCGCGGCGCGCGAAGATCGAGTCGGGGCCGTCGTCAGACGCGCCATTCGCGAGATCGATGCCGCTTTCGAGGCGGAACACGGCTTTCAATCCGCCGCCGAGATCCTCGACGCCGCGCAAGCCCCAGCGCGACGTGTTCTTGTTGCCCGACTTCAGCTTGAACGCATTGCCGCCCTCCGGGGCCGCATGGTTCGTGTATTCGATGCCCGCGTCCATGATCCCGTATATCGTGACCGACGACTGCGCGTGCGCGGCCGGCGCGGCGAGACAGGCTGCCGCGGCTGAACTGGTGAGGACTACTGTTCGAATCGAGCGTTCTGCGCGTGACTTCATTTTGACGGTGTCTCCTAGATTATTGTGGGCGGGTTGAAACAGAAAACGGATGCGCGGCGCGCCAGCGGCGGACGCCGTGAAGCGTCCGCCGATGCGAGTCGCAAAGGGGCGGCTTGAAAGCCGGCGCGGCGGCACGCGAGCCGCCGCGATGCGGATCAGCCCGCTTTCGCGAACGCCCAGCAGTCGTTGGCCGGGAATTCGATCCAGTGCTTGCCGGCCGCGCGCGGCACGTGGCCGAACGCGCGCAGGCGCATCTCGCCGCAATGGAACAGGTATTCCCAGCGGTCGCCGAGATACATCGACGTGACGAGGTCGGCCTGCAGCCGGTTCGCGCCCGGGCCGTCGGCCACCTGCACGCGCTCGAGACGGATCACGGCCTGCGCGTCCTGGCCCGGCGCGAACGTGTCGCGGGCCAGCGCCTGCAACTCCCAGCCGTCGCCGGCAAGCGTCACGCGTTCGCCGTCGACGGCCGCGACGCGCGCGTCGATCCGGTTGTTGCTGCCCATGAATTCGGCGGTATACAGCGAGCGCGGCGCGCCGTACAGCTCGGCCGGCGTGCCTTCCTGCTCGATGCGGCCGTTGCGCAGCAGCAGGATGCGATCGGACATCGCCATCGCTTCGGTCTGGTCGTGCGTCACGCACAGGGCCGACAGTCCGAGCGACACGATCAGCTCGCGCAGCCACGCACGCGCTTCCTCGCGCAGCTTCGCGTCGAGGTTCGACAGCGGCTCGTCGAGCAGGATCACCGGCGGGTTGTAGACGAGCGCACGGGCGATCGCGACGCGCTGCTGCTGGCCGCCCGACAGTTGATGCGGAAAGCGTTCGGCGAGATGGCCGAGGCCGAGCTGGTCGAGCGCGGCCTGCACGCGGTGTTTCTGTTCGGCAGGCGCCACGCGGCGCAGCTTGAGCCCGTAGCCGACGTTGTCGGCGACGGTGCGGTGCGGCCACAGCGCGTACGACTGGAACACGAGGCCGAGCGAGCGCTGCTCGACCGGCAGGTCGATGCGCCGCGCGCCGTCGAAGAACACGCGCTCGTCGAGCTGGATGCGGCCGTCGGACGGCTGTTCGAGGCCGGCCACCGCGCGCAGCAGTGTGGTCTTGCCGCTGCCCGACGCGCCGAGCAGGCACACGACTTCGCCGGCCTTCAGTTCGAACGACACGCCCTTGAGGATCGGGTTGGCGCCGTAGCTGAGGTGCAGATCGTCGACGATGAGCTTATCCATGAAGTTTCACTCCGAAGCGCAGGGCCACGCCGAGACCGGCGCCGACCATCGCGATGTTGATGACAGAGAGCGCGGCGACCTGGTCGACGGCGCCGGTCGCCCACAGCGACACGAGCAGCGCGCCGATCACTTCGGTGCCGGGCGACAGCAGGTAGACGGCGGTCGAGTATTCGCGCTCGAAGATCATGAAGATCAGCAGCCACGCGGCGAGCAGGCCGAAGCGCACGAGCGGCAGCGTGACGTCGAGCGACACGCGGCTGCGCGTCGCGCCGACGCTGCGGCCGGCTTCCTCGAGTTCCGGGCCGACCTGCAGCAGCGCGCTCTGGATCAGCCGCATCCCGTACGCGAGCCACACGACCGTGTACGCGATCCAGATGCTCCACATCGAGTTCTTCAGTTCGCGCAGGCCCGGCACGAACAGGAAGATCCACAGGAACGCGAGACCGGCGAGCAGGCCCGGCACGGCGCGCGGCAGCAGCACGAGGTAGTCGAGCAGCCTGGTCGCCCAGTCGGGGCGGCGGTGGCCGGCGAACGCGACGAGCGAGTAGAAGCCGATCGCGAGCGCGCCGCCGATCACGCCGATGCCGAGCGTGTTGACGATCGCGCGCACCAGGTTGTCCTGCTCGAACAGCTCGACGAAGTTCGCCAGCGTCAGCACTTCGCCGAGCGGCACGCCTTCGCCCCAGTTGGTCACGAACGCGCGCAGCAAGATGCCCGAGATCGGCACGATCACGGTCAGCGCGAGCCACAGCGCGACGATCGCGAGCGCGACCCAGCGCCACACGCCGAGCGGCAGCACGGTCGCGCGGCCGGCCTTGCCCTTCACGGTGACGAAGCGGTTCGCGGTCTTCAGCAGGCGGCGCTGCAGCAGCACGAGCGGGAAGGTGATCGCGACGATGCACACGGCGACCGCGGCCATCAGGTGATACGACGGCACGCCGAGCTTGTTGGTCAGCTTGTACAGGTAGGTCGCGAGCACGAGGTGGCCTTCCGGGTCGCCGAGCACGAGCGGCAGCCCGAACACCTCGAAGCCGAGGAAGAACACCAGCACGCCGGCGAACAGCAGCGCGGGCATCGTCATCGGCAGGCTCACGTCGAGCGCGACGCGGAACGGGCGGGCGCCCGCCACGCGCGCGGCTTCCTCGACGTCCGAGCCGAGGTTGCGCAGCGCGGCCGACGAATACAGGTACACGTGCGGCACGTGCGTGAGGCCGACGATCACCGTGATCGCGAAGATCGAATACACGTTCCAGGGCACGCTCTGCGCCCCGAACAGCTCCTTGAACCACACCGAGTAGAAGCCGACCGGGCCGGCCGCGACCACGTAGCCGAACGCGAGCACCATCGGCGACACGAACACCGGCGTGAGCAGCAGCGGTTCGAGCCAGCGGCGGCCGGGCAGGTCCGTGCGCACCATCAGGAACGCGAGGATGCCGCCGAGCGGGATCGAGATGAACAGCATCCCGCCGGCGATGATGAACGAGTTCTTCACGGCCGACCAGAAATCGGGATCGCTGAAGATGAAGCGGAAGCCTTCGATGCCGAGCGTCTTGTTCGCGTCGAAGAACGGCGCGGACAGCAGGCTCTGGAACAGGATGAAGCCGAGCGGCAGCGCGACCGCGACGGTCAGTACCGCGACGACGATCCAGCGCAGCATGCCGGCGAGCGGCTGCAGGCTGCTGACCGGCAGCGCGGGAATCGCGTCGCGCGGGCCGGTGGCGGGCGGAACGGCCGGTGCCGTGCCGCGTGTGCTGGTGGAAAGCATGAGTTCGCCCCTGCGGCCATCCGGATGGCCGCCTCAAGGAAGTCGGTAAGGGGAAGGGGCCGCCCGCGCGCCGTGCGGCGGGCGGCCCGGCGTCAGCGGCTCAGCGCTTGATCGCCTGCTGCCATTGCTTCAGGAACGCGAGGCGCTTCGACTGGTCGAGATAGACGAGCAGGCCGGTGCCGATCTGGATCGGCTTGAGCGAATCGCCGAGTTCCTTCGTGAGGCTCGCGGCCGACGTTTCGCCGGTCACGTCCGCGCGGATCGCGTACAGGTTCGCCTGGTTCGCGATCAGCGTCTGGCCGCGCTTCGACAGCAGGTAGTCGACCCACAGCTTCGCGGCGTTCGGGTTCTTCGCCTTCTTCGACACGGTGGCGAGGCGGCTCACGACCTGCGTGTAGTCCTTCGGAAACACGTAGCCGATCGACTTGTCCTTCTTCGCCTTCGCGTACGCATACGAGCCGATGATGTTGTAGCCGATCAGGTTCTCGCCCGACGAGATGCGCTCCATCATCGCGCCCGTGCTCGACTGCAGCTTCGGGCCGGTCGCGCCGATCGCCTTCACGAGTTCCCACGTGACCTTCTCGTTTACGTGCGCGTCCTGGGTCAGGTAGTTGAAGCCGACGCCCGATTTCTCGATGTCGTAGGTCGTGACCTTGCCCTTGAACTTGTCGGCCTGCGTGGTGAGCAGCTTGATCAGGTCGGCGCGGGTTTTCGGCACCTCGTTCTCGGGGATCAGCCGCTTGTTGTAGACGATCGCGAGCGGCTCGAACGTCGTGCCGTACGCCTGCTTCTGGTACTGCGCCCATTGCGGCACGTTCGGGCTTTCGGGCGAATCGTACGTCGCCATCAGGCCGTCGTTGACGAGCTTGACCTGCAGGTCCATCGCCGAGCTCCACAGCACGTCGGCGCTGGTGCTGCTCGCCGCGTTCTCGCTGATGTAGCGGTTGTACAGCTCGGTGCTGTTCATGTCGTTGTACTCGACCTTCACGCCGTACAGGCTTTCGAAGTCCTTGATCAGCGGACGCACGAGGCCCGTGTCGGTCGTCGAGTAGACGATCAGCTTGCCTTCCTTCTTCGCGGCGTCGATCACGCCCTGGTAGTTCCCCGGGTAGCCGGCCGGAACCTGCGCGGCGGCGCTGCCGGCGGCAGTGCCCAGGACGACCGCCAGCGCGGCGGCGAGGTGCTTCGGTGCAAACGGCATGTCTTCCTCCAGTGATGCGTCGATGTTGTTCGAATGACGCGGATGTTACGGGCGGGGCACTTTCAGCCCGCTTTCATTTCCGTTCGCGATTGCGCCGTTCGCGTCATGGATTTCCCGGGGGCCACGCGGGTTTCGCGGCGCAACAGGGGGACGCGACGCGGGGTGACCGGCTACGCGGGCGCGGCCAGCAGTTGCCCGAGGACTTGGCCACCATGCCGCGCATACGCGGCCGTCCGCGCCGCATATCCGACGCCGCCGCCGCCGACGCGGCCCGTTCGCGGCACCCGCGCAACCCGTGTTTGCGCGAGGCGTGGAGACGGAAAGGATCATGTAATGTAGCGGGCTGTCGCTGACCTTACCGGAATCCCCATGCGTGTGCTGCTCGTCGAAGACAACCCCAACCTGGCCCAGTCGCTGAGCGATGCGCTGAGCGCCGCGCGCTTCGCGGTCGATCACATGGCCGACGGCGAGGCGGCGGACCACGTGCTGCGCACGCAGGATTACGCGTTGGTGATCCTCGATCTCGGGCTGCCGAAGCTCGACGGGCTGGAGGTGCTGCGGCGGCTGCGCGCGCGCCGCAACCCGGTGCCGGTGTTGATTCTCACCGCGCACGGTTCGGTCGAGGATCGCGTGAAAGGGCTCGATCTCGGCGCCGACGACTATCTCGCGAAACCGTTCGAGCTGACCGAACTCGAGGCGCGCGCCCGCGCGTTGATCCGGCGCAGCCTCGGCCACGAGCATTCGCGGGTCGAATGCGGGCCGCTTTCGTATGACAGTATCGATCGGAGCTTCCATCTCGCGGGCGAGCCGCTGTCGCTCACGCCGCGCGAGCGCTCGGTGCTCGAGGTGCTGATCCTGCGCAACGGCCGCGCGATCAACAAGGACACGCTGTCGGAGAAGATCTTCGGGCTCGACGAGTCGGTCAACGCCGATGCGATAGAGATCTACGTATACCGGCTGCGCAAGAAGCTGGAGAACACCGGCGTCGCGATCGTCACGCTGCGCGGGCTCGGCTATCTGCTCGAAGCAAAGGAAGGGACGGCCGAATGAGTGCCCGTCGCGCTCGCTCGTGCTCGCCGGCGGCCGACGCGGCGCCTGCGATCGTTGGCGCGGCCCGGCCGAACGCATGATGACCCGCCCGAACCTGCGCGCGCAGGTCGCGCTGTGGCTGCTGCTGCCGCTGCTCGGCCTGCTCGCGCTCGACTCGTGGCTCACGTACCAGCGCGCGATGAGCGCCGCGCACGTCGCGTTCGACCGCACGCTGTCGTCGTCGCTGAAGTCGATCCGCGAAGGCGTGCGGCTCAACGACGGCGAGATCGAGGTCGACCTCCCGTATCTCGCGCTCGAAATGCTCGAATCGAGCGACGGCGGCAAGATCTACTACCTGATCCGCGAGGACAACGGCCGCACGGTCACCGGCTATCCGGACCTGCCGCTGCCGCGCGGGCGCGACGCGGGCGACGGCGCGCTGTTCGTCACGCGCTACTACGACGTCGTGTATCGCGGCGAACAATTGCGGATGGCCGCGCTGCGCATCCCGGTGCACGACGTGCCGACCGCGCAATCGCGCATCGTGTGGGTGATGGTCGGCGAGACGATCGAGGCGCGCCAGGCGCTCGCGCGCGAGATCCTGATCGGGTCGCTGCTGCAGGAAGGGCTGCTCGTCGTGCTGGCGCTCGGGATCGTGTGGCTCGGCGTCGGGCGCGGGCTGCGGCCGCTGAACCGGCTGTCGGCGACCGTCGCCGCGCGCAGCGAGGACGACACGACGCCGCTCGACACGGGCGCGATGCCGAGCGAACTCGCGCCGCTCGTCGATTCGATCAACCAGTACATCGGCCGCACGCAGCGGATGCAGGTGGCGCGGCGCCGCTTCTTCGCCGATGCGGCCCATCAGTTGAAGACGCCGCTCGCGGCGGTGCAGGCGGGCGTCGAGCTCGCGCTGCGGCCCGACGAGCAGCCGCGCATGAACGTGCACCTGCGGCGCGCGAACGGCGCGGTGCGGCAGGCCGCGAAGATCGTCCAGCAATTGCTGTCGCTGTCGCGGCTCGATTCGGACAGCGGTCATGCGGTCGCGCACAAGCCGGTTGCGCTGCACCGGCTCGCGCGCAGCGTGACGCTCGACTGGTCGCCCGTCGCCCGCGCGCGCGACATCGATCTTGGCTTCGAGCACGAGGCAGACGTCGACGTGCTCGGGCAGTCCGACCTGCTCGGCGAGATGATCGGCAACCTGATCGACAACGCGATCCGTTATGCGGGCGACCATGCGGTGATCACGGTGCGTGTCTCGCGCGACGGCGAAGCGGCGCGGCTCGACGTGATCGACGACGGGCCGGGCATTCCGGCCGACGAACGCGACGCGGTGTTCGAGCGCTTCCATCGCGGCAGCAAGACGCAGACGGTCGAAGGCACCGGGCTCGGGCTGTCGATCGTGCGGGAAATCGCGCGCGTGCATCAGGGGAGCGTGACGTTGGCCGATGCGGCCGGCGGCGGGCTGATCGTGACGATCCGGCTGCCGGCGGCGGTGAACGACGCGATGCCGCGCGCCGTATGACGGCGCGCGTAGTAGCGGGCCGCGCTGTCCGGCTCAATCGCCGAAGCCGATCTCCGCTTCGACGGGCTGCCCGACTTCGAGCCACGCGCCGGCGCCTTCGACGACGATCGCATTGATGCCGAACGTCAGCGCGCCGTCGTAGTTCGGGTTCGCGCGATAGGTCTGCATCGTGTCGGTCGGCTCGTGCGGCCATGCCGGGTCCGGCGTGCCGGTGGCCTGGTCGATCGTCGGCACCGGGCAGCGCGTGCACAGCTTGACGAGCCGCAGCCGCACCGGCGTGTCGCCGCCGGCGTCGAGATGCTCGACGAAATCCTCTTCGTACGCATCGAGATCCGACACGACGATGTTTGGCCGGAAGCGGTTCATCGGGATCGCCGGCGCGCCCTTCGCGGCAAGCCGCGCGTTCAGGTCGTCGAGCGACGACTGGCCGATCACCAGCAGCGGATAACCGTCCGCGAACTGCGTATGCGTATCGATGTCGCCGGTCCATTTGCGGTTGCAGCCGCGGCGTGCGTCGGGGCTGAAGCGCGCGAGCTTCGTCGGCACGCCGAGGAATTCGGTGAGCCACGCGGCCGTGTCGGCACCGGTGTCGATCGCGTCGACCGTGTCGCGCCACACGGTGGCGGCCATCTTCGGTGTGGCGGGCGTTGCGTCACCGTCGAGCGGCGTGCGAATTTCCGGCATGCCCGGCGCGTTCAGCACGAGCGCATCGCGCTCGAGCGTCGGGCGGATCAGCGCGAGGCGCGGGTGTGTGCGCTGCGTGAGCATCTGCCCGTGCGGATCGGTGATCAGCCAGTGACGGTCGTACGCGAGGCCCGTTTCGAGCAGTTGCGCGCGCGACAGCGCGATGCCGGCGCAGGATTTGATCGGGTAGACGAAGAGTTCGGTGATGGCTGGCATGACGTGACGCTGGCTGGAGGCGGGATGATCGAATCGCGATTGTGCCAGATCATGCGTGAGCCGTTCGGGCGGTCGTGCGCCGCCACGCGGTCCGTCAGGCGAGCGGGAAACCCGTATCGAAGGTCGTGCGCACGTCGAGCGGCTGGCGCAGCAGCCCGGCCTTCAGGTAGAAGTCGGCCGTGCGCTGCTGTTCGGCGATCACCGCTGCGTCGATCGGCTGCCAGCGCGTGCCGCGGCGCTCGAACTGCAGCTTCGCGGCGGCCGGTGGAATGCCGATGATGCGTGCGAGCGCCGCCGAATACGCGTCGACGTGCCGGTACGACCAGGCCTGCGCGCGCACGACGCGCCGCAGGAAATCGTGCAGCACGTCGCGCTTCGATGCGATCGCCGCGTCGGTCGCCGCGAGATAGCTGAGGCCCGACCACAGCCCGCGGCCGTTGACCAGCACGCGCGCGCGGCCGCTCGTTTCGGCGAGCGCGGTGTAGGGCTCCCAGGTCGCCCACGCGTCGATCGAACCGGTGGCGAGCGCCAGCATCGTGTCGGCCGGCGGCAGGAAGCGGAACGACACCGCATCGGGCGGCAGGCCGGCCGCATCGAGCGCCTTCAGCGTGACGAAATGGCCGATCGAGCCGCGCGTCGTGCCGATGCGCTTGCCTTTCAGGTCGGCCGCGCCTTTCAGCGCGGCGTCGGGTTGCACGAGCACGGCCGTGCCGTATGGATCGGAACGGTTCGCGCCGATCACCTTGATGCGGGCGCCCGAGGCGAGCGCGAAGATCACCGGCGCGTCGCCGATCGGCCCGCAGTCGACGGCGGCCGCGTTCAGCGCTTCCGCGAGCGGCGCGGCGGCCGGGAATTCGGTCCACGCGATGTCGTACGCGAGCCCGTTCAGTTCGCCGGCCGCTTCGAGCAGCGCGCGCAGCCCGCCTTTCTGGTCGCCGGCGCGCAGCAGCGGGCGTACGCCCGACTGCGCGCGCACGGCGGCCGGGGCGGCGGCGATCGTGGCAAGGGCGCTCGCCTGCGCGAGGAAATGGCGTCGGGTCGGATTCATCGTGAAGTTCGGTTCAAGAAAGGTTCAGGGATTCAATGCGGAAGCCCGGCCTGTACGTCGCGCACGGGTTCCTGGTCGACGCGCAGCAGCAGCGCGGTCAGTGCGTCGCCGCTCGTGGCGCGCGCGGCCGGGCGGGCCACCGTGTCCGAGCGGCACAGCAGGTCGGCATCCGACCAGCCGGCGCCGCCCGGCAATGCGCGCGCCCGCAGCCAGCCGCGCCGATCCGCAAGCAGTTGCGTGCCGGCGAGCGAATCGGGCGCGACGCCGGCGATCGTCGCGAACGCGCGCCACGCATCGGCGGTCGTTGCCACGCAGTTCGCACGCGGGCCGGCTGACGGCGGCACGGGCGCGCCGCGTTCGGTAACGAGCAAGGTTTGCCAGCGCGCGTCTTCCTGCGGTGGTGTCGCGCCGGCCGCGAGCGCAACGACGCGCACGCGCTGGCCTTCGCGCCAGCGCTCGAGCGCCTGGGGCGCGGCGTCGCCGCACCGCACGTCGAGCGCCGGCAGCGGGACGGGCACCGGCCACGCGCCTTCCGCCTGTGCGCTGCTGCCGGCGGCCAGCGCTTTCAGGTAATCGAGCACGGCCCATGTGTCCTGCGGGCCGAGCGTCGCCGCGAAGCCGGGCATCGTCGACGCACCGTGCTCGTCCCGCGTGCCGTGGCGCACGCGCCAGAACAGTTCGCCGTCGAGCCGACGCGCGAGCAGCGCGCCGGCGAAGGTCGGCGGCCAGTGCGCGAGCGTGGCCGCGAGCGGGCCTTCCCCGCGTCCGTCCGCGCCGTGGCAGGCCGCGCAATGTTGCGCATACAGGTGCGCACCGCGCATCACGTTCGACACGGAAAACGGCGCGGGGTCGCGCTGGAAGCTCGTCGGCACGGCGGGCGCGAGCCACAGCGAAGCGGGCGGCCACGGCGCGAACCACGCGACGGCCAGCGCGGCGATGGCCGTCGCGACACGCCACTTGCGCGAAGCCAGCGCGGCGCAGGCGAGCCCGACGGCCAGCGCCGTCAACGTACACGCGAACGCGAGTTGCCGCGTGAGCCCCGCGTCGATGCGCAGCGTTTCAAGCGCGATGCGGTGTGCCCACGGCCACGCGGCCTGGCCGTCGGCGTCGCCGGTCAGGCCGATCGCGTGCAACCCATGCGCCAACGCGATTTGCGCGCGATACAGCAGTTGCAGGAACGCGATGGCCCAGTCGGCGAACGGCGGCGCGTTCATCGCGCGCGCCTCCGGCGGACCGCATTCGAACGTCGAACGGCACCCGGCATCTACCAGCTCGCATCGAGCCCGAGATGCCGCAGCGCGTCGTGGCGCAATTCGGCGAGGCGCGGGTCGCCGCGATGGCGCGGGTAGGGCAGGTCGACGCGCAGTTCGGCGACGATCCGTGCCGGGCGCGGCCCGAACACGATCACGCGCTGCGCGAGAAACAGCGCTTCTTCCACGTCGTGCGTGACGAGCAGCGCGGAGAAGCCGTCGCGTTGCCACAGCGCGGTCAGCTCGGCCTGCATCGTGAGCCGCGTCAGCGAATCGAGCTTGCCGAGCGGTTCGTCGAGAATCAGCAGGCGCGGGTCGTTGACGAGCGCGCGGGCGAGCGCGACGCGCTGCGCCATCCCGCCGGACAACTGATGCGGAAACACGTTCGCGAAGTCCTCCAGCCCGACGCGCGCGAGCGCATCGTCGACGCGATGCTGCGCGGTGCGTGCCACGCCGCGCGCTTCGAGGCCGAGCGCGACGTTCGCGCGCACGCGCCGCCACGGGTACAGCGTCGGGTCCTGGAACACGACGATGCGCGACGGATCGGGGCGCTCGATCGCCACGCCGTCCTGCGCGATTCGGCCTTGGTTGGCGGCGTCGAGCCCCGCGACGAGGCGCAGCAGCGTCGATTTCCCGCAGCCGCTCGGGCCGAGCAGCGCGACGAATTCGCCGGCCGCGACCGACAGCGACACGTCGTCGAGCACGGGCAGCGCGCCGCCGGGGCCGTCGAACGCGTGGCTCACGCGGCGGATGTCGATGCGTGCGCCGCGCGGCGGCGCGACGGCGGGCGCCGCAGCAGTGGCGGCGGACGGTTCGAGTACGGCGGCGCTTACCATTTGACGGTTCCTTTCTGCCAGGCGAGCACGCGGTCGCGCACCGCGAACAGCAGCGCGATCAACCCGGAAAACAGCAGCGCCATCACGATCAGCGCCGCATACATGTTCACGTACGACGCCCAGCCCTGCGCCCAGCTCAAATACCAGCCGAGCCCCGACTTGACGCCCATCATCTCGGCGACGACCAGCACCGTGAACGACGCGCTCAGCCCCATGAAGATGCCGACGAATACGTGCGGCAGCGCGGCCGGAATCGCGACGCGCAGCACGAGGAAGCGCGCGTTCGCGCCGAGCGTGCGCGCGACGTCGTAGTACTGCTTGTTCACGCTCGCGACGCCCGACCACGTCAGCACGGCGACCGGGAAGCCGGTTGCAAGCGCGATCAGGAACGCGGCGGCCGAATAGCTCGACGGGAAGAAGTAGAACGTGAGCGGCAGCAGCGCGGTGGCCGGCACGGGCCCGAGCACGCGCAGCACCGGATGCACCCAGTAGCCGATCCGGCGCGACCAGCCGATCGACACGCCCACCGCGAAGCCGACCGTGACGCCGTACGCGAACCCGAGCGCGAGCAGCTTCAGCGTGTTGCCGGCGCTGCCGGCGAGGCGCGGCCAGTCGTCGACGTAGACCTCGATCAGCGCCTGCGGCGGCGCGAAGAACGGTGTCGGCAGCCAGCCGGTTTTGGCGGTGACGATTTCCCACGCGGCGAGCACGAGCGGCAGCGCGACGAGCCACGGGCCGGCCGGGCGCACGCGTGCGAGCCGCGTGCGGGTCGCGGGAACGCGATGGCCGAGCGTCGCGGCGACGAGCAGCAGCGCGGCGATCGTCCACGCGGCCGTGCCGAACGTGTCGGTGTACGCCCAGTCGCTGAAGCCGACGATCCGGTTCGGCCACAGGTGCGTCAGCGCGCCGAGGGCGGCCCACGCGAATGCGGCGGCGATGCCGGTCGGCCAGGTGCGCGCGCGCCGGGCTTCCGCGGCCAGCGTGGCGTCGCAGGTCGTGCAGGCCGCTCGCGCGGAAGTTGCAGCGTTGGCGGCGCCGGCCGGAGCCGATGCGGCGCGTGCGGCGGAAGCATGTTCGATCGTCGACATCGCGTTACCCCAGTACGTTCGCATAGACCTGCTGCGCGAAGCGCTGCGGGTCCGTGCTCTTCTTCAGCACGCTGATGCGGCGGAAGTCGTCCGCATAGAACGCGATTTCCTGCTGCAGGTCGACGTTGGTCGGATGGTGCGTGTAGGTGAGCGTCGCGTACAGCTTGCGCAGATCCTCGGGGCTGATCTTCGGCGAATACTTCGCGAACACCTTCGCGGCTTCGTTCGGGTTGTCGTGCGTGTACTCGGTGGCCTGCACGATCGAGCGCGCGAGCGCGGCGGCCGTCGGCCGGTCGTTGCGCACGAGGTCCCCGCGCGCGCCGATCACGCAGCACACCTTGCGCGCGTATTCGCCGGACAGGTTGGTCGCGAGTTCGGTATACGCGCCGTTGCTGCGCTTTTCGAGCAGGTAGAGGTTCGGGTCGCCGTCGGCGATCGCGTGGATCTCGCCCTTGTCGACCGCGACGCCGAGCAGGTCGGCCGGATACTGACGCCACGTGATGTCGCGCTCCGGGTCGACACCGTTCTTCGCGAGCAGGATCGAGAAGAAGTGCTTGCCGGGCGCGGCCAGATCGCTGACGCCGACCGTCTTGCCCTTCAGCGCCTGCAGCGTCGTGACGCCGGCCGCCTTCGCGCCGAGCAGCCGCACGCAGCCGCCGTGCGAGCTGCCGATGATCTTCACGTCGAAGCCGGCTTCGAGCGGCTTCAGCCAGCGGTGGATCATCCCGACCGCCGCGTCGGCCTTGCCGGTCGCGATCGATTCGAGCAGTTGATCGGTCGAGCCGCTGTAGTTGATCAGCTCGACCTGCAGCCCGTTCTTCTCGAAGAAGCCGCGCTCCTGCGCGACGACGATCGGCGTCAGGCAGAACGCGTTCTGGTTCCACGCGAACGTGAGCTTCTTCAGCGGCGGCGCTGACCACGCGTGGCGGCCGAGCGTGATCGCCGGCACGGCGAGCGCAGCGGCGCCGGCCGCGCGCAGCAGCCGGCGGCGTTGGTCGTCGTGCGCGTCGTGGGGCGCGGGTGCGGTGGTTTGGGTCATGGTCTGGTCTCCGGTGTGGCGCAAGTCCGTTATTGGCGTGAACAGGCCCTAATCGAGCAGGTCGGGTTCGTCGGCGACGACGCGCGCGAACAGGCTGTCGAACGCATGCAGCGCACCGTCGGGACCGCCGATCTGGCCGTGCGTATGGCGCGCGGTCGCGTGATCGATCGGTTGCGGCGTGCCGGCCGCTTCGGCCAGCAACTGCGTGTGCGCGACGTTGTCGAGCGCGATGTACCACCACGCGGCGGCCTCGACCGTCGGGCCGGCCGTCAGGATCCCGTGGTTCTTCAGGATCACGCCCTTGTGCGTGGTGCCGTCCGGCTTCGCGAGCGCATCGGCGATCCGCGCGCCTTCGCTGGTGTCGACGACCATCCCGGTGAAATCGTCGAACAGCGCGTGATCCTCGTAGAACACGCACGCGTCCTGCGTGAGCGGATCGAGCGGGCGGCCGAGCGTCGACCATGCCTTGCCGTACGTCGAATGCGTGTGCGCGGCGGCGACCACGTGCGGATGGGCCTCGTGGATCGCCGCATGGATCGCGAACGCGGCCTTGTTCAGCGGCCGCTTGCCGATCGCGGTTTCGCCCCGTGCGTTGACGAGCAGCAGGTCGGAGACCTTGATCTGCGAGAAATGCACGCCGAGCGGGTTCACCCAGAAATGATCCGGCAGCTCCGGATCGCGTGCTGTGATGTGGCCCGCGAGGCCCGCCGCGAAGCCGAAGCGCGCGAACAGGCGGAACGCGGCCGCGAGCCGCTCCTGCCGGTGGCGGCGCTCGGCGGCGACGTCGAGGCGCGGTGCGGGCGGATCGAACCAGAAGTGCTGGCGCGGCGTGTCGGCGAGCACGAGGCCCGATGCGGTACGGTTGGGCGAGGACAGGACGGCGGACATGATCGCGTAGGGCTCCGTATGGCTCCGTTGGGCTCAGGCCGCGCGGCGCGCCGCGTCGCGTGCGGCGACGGCGCCGCGCACACGCGGAATCAGTTCACGGCCGTAGTCGATCGCGTCTTCCAGCGGGTCGAAGCCGCGGATCAGGAACGTCGTCACGCCGAGGTCGTAGTAGTCGAGCAACGCGTCGGCGACCTGTTCGGGCGTGCCGACGAGCGCCGTCGAATTCGAGCGCGCGCCGGTGAGCTTCGCGATCTCGGTCCACAGCCGCTTGTCGACGCGTGAGCCGCGCTCGGCCGCGGCGAGCAGGCGGCGTGCGCCTTCGCTCTGCTGTGGGCCGCCGGCGCCGAGCCCGGCCGCTTCGCGCAGCCGGCGCGTTTCGTCGAGGATGCGGTGCGCACGCGCCCACGCTTCGTCCTCGGTCGCCGCGAGGATCGGGCGGAAGGATACGGAGAAGCGCACCTGGCGGCCGTGTTTCGCGGCTTCGGCGCGCACGCGCGTCGTCAGGTCGCGCACCTGGTCGAGCGATTCGCCCCACAGCGCGTACACGTCCGCGTGCTTGCCGGCCACCGCGAGCGCGGCTTCCGACGCGCCGCCGAAGTAGATCGGCACGTGCGGCTGCTGGAACGGCTTCACTTCCGAGAAACCCTGCTTGAACCGGTAATGCGCGCCGTCGTGATCGAACGGCTGCGCTTCCGTCCAGATTCGCCGCAGGATGCCGAGGTATTCGTCGGTGCGTGCATAGCGCGCGTCGTGATCGAGGAAATCGCCGTCGCGCTGCTGCTCGCTGTCCGAGCCGCCGGAGATGAAGTGCACGGCGAGCCGGCCGCGGCTGAACTGGTCGAGCGTCGCGATCTGCCGCGCGGCGAGCGTCGGCGCGGTGAAGCCGGGGCGATGCGCGAGCATGAAATGGATGCGCTCGGTCGCGGCCGCCGCGAACGCGATCGTCAGCGTCGCCGACGGGCCGGTCGAGTGATGCGGCACGAGAATCCGGTCGAAACCGGCCGTTTCGTGGGCGCGGGCAAAGTCGCGCACATAGTCGGGATCGACCACGGGGCCGGACGCCGGGTGGATTTCCGACTGCTTCTGGCTCTGGATCATGCCGATGAATTCGACGCTCATCTGGGTCTCCGGTGCAGGGATGTCCCGGCGCACGGCCGGGCAGGAATGGAGCGCAGGTTAACGCCGGGATCATGCGGAATGGAAATAATCAATCCGGATTTGAATATCAGATTTGCATGGTTTGGGGCCGTATGGGTTGCGCATACGCTGTGGGCTCGTGAATGATCGGGCGCGCGTTGGCGCTGTTTTCGCCTGCTGTTTGCGCCCGCCGTTTTCGTCGTTCCGCCGCCGTGTTCGACCTACCCAGGGAATCCGTTTCGATGTCCGCCAGCCTTGCCGTTTCCTCGCCGCCACCGCAACCCTCGCTGCGCCTGCTGCCCGCGGACGCCGCCAAGCCCGCCCACGCCGACGCCATCGACGAGACGGACGACGCGCGCCTCGCCGCGCTGCTCGAGCGTCTCACTCCCGAACTCGCCGCCGATGCGGCCCGCAACGACGTCGAGGCCCGCTTTCCGCACGAGAACTTCGCGCGACTGCATCGTGCCGGGCTGATCGCGCAGGTCGTGCCGCGCGAGCATGGCGGCGCCGGGGCGACGCTGGCGCGGGCGAGCCGGATCGTCGCGGCCGTCGCGCGGGCCGATCCGGCAACCGCGCTGGTACTGACGATGACGTATCTGCAGCACCGCGCGCTCGGCCGCGCCGACAACCGCTGGCCCGCGCAGGTGCGGCGCGCGGTGTTCGACAGCGCGGTTGCGCACGGCGCGCTGATCAACGCGCTGCGCGTCGAGCCGGCGCTCGGCTCGCCGTCGCGCGGCGGGCTGCCGGCGACCCTCGCGCGCCGCGATGGCGACGGCTGGCGGCTGTCGGGCCACAAGCTCTACAGTACCGGGATTCCGGCGCTGCGCTGGCTGGCCGTGTGGGCGCGCACCGACGAACCGGCGCCGCGCGTCGGCGTGTTTCTCGTGCCGCGCGACCCCGCGGCGGACGGCGATCGCATCCGCGTGATCGAAAGCTGGAATCACCTCGGCCTGCGTGCGTCCGGCAGCCACGAAGTCGTGTTCGACGACGTGCCGCTGCCGGCCGACCATGCAGTCGACGTACGCGCGCCGGACGCATGGACCGTATCGGCCGCCACTCATGCGGATGCCGACGCGCAGGCGGACCAGCAGGCGTGGATGGTCGTGCTGCTCGGCAGCCTGTACGACGCGGTGGCGCGTGCGTCGCGCGACTGGCTCGTCGAATTCGCGACGACGCGTGCGCCGAGCGGGCTCGGCGCCCCGCTCGCGACGCTGCCGCGCGTGCAGGAGGCGGTCGGGGAAATCGAAGGCTGGCTGCACGCGAACCGTGTGCTGCTCGACGATCACATCGCGCGCACCGACGCCGGCAACGCGCCGTCGGTGACGACCAGCGGCCTCGTCAAGCGCACCGTGACCGAGCACGCGATCCGGACGGTCGAGCAAGCGCTGAAGCTGTCGGGCAATCACGGGCTGAGCCGCGGCAATCCGCTCGAACGCCACTATCGCGACGTGCTGTGCAGCCGCGTGCATACACCGCAGGACGATGCGATCGCGGTGGCGGCGGGGCGGGCGGCGCTCGACGTGGCGACGCGCGGGCAGACGAATGCAGGGGCGGACGCGACGTCACGCACCGGGAGCGAAGGCGGTCGACGCGATGCGTGAGCCGGGCCAGGTTGCCGCGCACGGCAACGGCGCGGCGCGACGCAGGCGCCGCGCGGCCACCGAGGCTACCGCGGCCACCGAGGCTACGTTACGCGGCCTTGTCGTGCGATTGCTCGGGCAGCGCGAACGCCGTGCGCGCATGCGCGGCGACGGCCGCGAGCGGCGCGTCGAGGCGCGCGGCATCGTGCCGGCGCAGCAGCCACAGATCGATCTGCGGCTTGAAATCGGCAAGCGGCACGATATCGAGCGCGTCGCGCAGCGGGCTGCCTTCGACGAGCGGCAGCGGCATCAGCCCGAGGCCGAAGCCGTTGGCGACGCTCTGCAGTTGCAGGTCGCGGCCGTACGCATCGAGCGTGACCGGCATCGGCAGGCCCTGCGCGTCGAGCGCGCGCCGCAGGCCCGCACGAAAGCCGCAGCCGTCCGGGTTGAGCACCCAGCCGCGCGCGTGGCAATCGGCGAGCCGGTAGCTGCGGCGCGGCCAGTCGCCCTTGCGGCCGACCGCGACGAGCCGCGTGGCCAGCAAGCGTTCACCCTCGACCTGCGCCGGCAGCACCATCTCGCGCGCGAGGAAGACCAGCGCCGCATCGAGTTCGCGGCGGGCGATGCGGTCGACGAGCAGGCCGCCCCATGCGGTCGTGACCTGCGTCGCGAGTGCGGGCCACTGCGCGGCGAGATCCGCGATCAGCGCGGGCAGCATCAGTTCGCCAAGGCCCTGCGT
The DNA here is from genome assembly GCF_002925705.1 of Burkholderia anthinoferrum. Classification (NCBI taxonomy): domain Bacteria; kingdom Pseudomonadati; phylum Pseudomonadota; class Betaproteobacteria; order Burkholderiales; family Burkholderiaceae; genus Burkholderia; species Burkholderia anthinoferrum. Next base: position 232,711 of record NZ_LFZP01000052.1, on the reverse strand, counting down.
GAGCCCGATCCTGAATTCACCGGCGGGCGGCTGCTGGCCGGCCGTCAGTTCGCGCAGCGCGTCGACCTCGCGCAGGATCGCGCGACACTGCTCGAACACCTGCCGGCCGATGTCGGTCGGGCGCGGCGGCTTCGTGTTGCGGTCGAGCAGCGTCACGCCGAGCGTTTCCTCGAGATTCTGGACGCGCCGCGTGATCGCGGGCTGCGTCATCCCGAGCTCGGCCGCGGCCTGGCTCAGGGTCTGGCAGCGGACGACCGCTGCAAAAGCGTCGATATCGCTAATTTTCATGTTTGTTCTGCATGGTCTTTCGGGTGCATCATGACGATCCATCATATTCGGCATCATATTCGAGGAGACGGCCGATGAGTACGCTTTCGTTGCAACAGACGCCGCTGCGTCCGTTCGTCGATGGTCTGGATGCGCTGCTCGCGTCCGGCGCGAACGAGGCGCGCATTCTCGACGAGGGCGGCGCGCTGCTCGCCGCGCTCGTCGAGCACGACGACTGGTTGCCCGACGCATTCGCGCAGCCCGATCCCGAGCGTTACCGGCAGTACCTGCTGCATCTGGACCCGGACGAGCGCTTCTCGGTCGTCAGCTTCGTGTGGGGGCCGGGCCAGGCGACACCGATCCACGATCACACGGTGTGGGGGCTGATCGGGATGCTGCGCGGCGGCGAGTTCTCGCAGCCGTACCGGTTCGACGCGGCCGGCAGGCCGGTGCCCGCGGGCGACGCCGTGCGGTTGCGGCCGGGCGAGGTCGAGGCCGTGTCGCCGCGCATCGGCGACGTTCACCGCGTGACCAACGCATTTGCCGACCGCGTATCGATCAGCATCCACGTGTACGGCGCGAACATCGGCAAGGTCGAGCGCGCGGTTTACCTGGACGACGGTACCGTGAAGCCGTTCGTGTCGGGCTATTCGAATGCCTGACGCAACGCCCGCTCGCGCGGCCCGTGGCGGGCGCGCGGCGGCAGGGCCACGATCGAGCCGTTCCGTTTTCTTCACCGACTTCAACGTATTCAACCCAGAGACATCGTGACGCACTCCGCAGATTCCCTTTCCCGTTTCCCCGTCGCGTCGTACCAGGACGTACGCGCGCGCCTGCTTGCCCGCGACGAGATCGCGCTGATCGACGTACGCGAGGAAGATCCGTACGCGCAGGGCCATCCGCTGTGGGCCGCCAATTTTCCGTTGTCGAAGCTCGAACTCGACGCGTGGACGCGGATTCCGCGCCGCGACACGCCGATCGTCGTGTTCGGCGAAGCGGGCGGCGAGGATCTCGCGCCGCGCGCGGCCGCGACGCTCGTGCGGCTCGGCTACACCGACGTGCGGCTGCTCGACGGCGGCCTCGCCGGCTGGGTCGCCGCGGGCGGCGAACTGTTCATCGACGTGAACGTGCCGAGCAAGTCGTTCGGCGAATGGGTCGAGGCCGAGCGTCATACGCCGTCGCTGTCCGCGCAGGAGGTGCAGGCGCTGATCGACGCGAAAGCCGATGTCGTGATCGTCGACGCGCGCCGCTTCGACGAATACCAGACGATGAACATCCCGACGTCGACCAGCGTGCCGGGCGCTGAACTCGTGCTGCGCGTGCGCGCGCTCGCGCCGGACCCGCGCACGCAGGTGATCGTCAACTGCGCGGGCCGCACGCGCAGCATCATCGGCACGCAGTCGCTCGTCAACGCGGGGCTGCCGAACCCAGTCGCCGCGCTGCGCAACGGCACGATCGGCTGGACGCTGGCCGGCCAGACGCTCGAGCGCGGCGCCGCACGGCGCTTTCCGGACGAGATCGACGCGACGCAGCGCGCCGAAGCGCGTCGGGCCGCCCGCGCGGTGGCCGAGCGCGCCGGCGTGCCGCGCATCGCGCTGGCCGACGTCGCCGCGCTCGCCGAACCGGGCCGCACGCTGTACCGCTTCGACGTGCGCACGCCGGAGGAATACGAAGCCGGCCACCTGCCGGGCTTCTTGAGCACGCCGGGCGGCCAGCTCGTGCAGGAGACCGACCATCATGCGGCCGTGCGCGGCGCGCGGATCGTGCTGGCCGACGACGACGGCGTGCGCGCGGACATGACCGCGTCGTGGCTCGCGCAGATGGGCTGGGACGTGCGCGTGGTCGAGCCGGCCGGCGCCGCGGCATTCGTCGAGCGCGGCCAGCCGCCGCGCGACGTGCCCGCGACGCCGCCCGCGGCCGACGTGTCGCCCGCGACGCTCGCCGGCTGGCTGAAGGAGGCCGCGCCCGGCGAGCTCGCGATCGTCGACGTGACGGCCAGCGCGAACTACGTGAAGCGTCATGTGCCGGGCGCGTGGTTTGCCGTGCGTGCGCAGTTGCGCGACGCGCTGGCCGCGATTCCGCCCGCGAAGCGCTACGTGTTCACGTGCGGATCGAGCCTGCTTGCGCGGTTCGCGGCGGATGACGCCCGCGCGCTGCTGCCGGCGTCGGCCGAGACCCGCGTGCTGACCGGCGGCACGGCCGCGTGGATCGACGCCGGGCTGCCGCTGGAGAGCGGCGAGACCCGTCTTGCGTCGCCGCGCATCGACCGCTATCGGCGCCCGTACGAAGGCACCGACAACGCGGCCGCGGCGATGCAGGCGTATCTCGACTGGGAATACGGGCTGGTCGACCAGTTGAAGCGGGACGGCACGCACCACTTCAACGTGATCTGACCGACGCGGTGCAACCGGGCGCGGCACCTCGTGCGCGGCGCCCGGTCGCGTGCGGGTCGGCGCTTCGTGTCAGCGCTTGAACGTATCGACGGCCGTGCGGCCGACGGCCGGATCGTCGGTGAAGAAGCCGTCGATGCCCGCGCGCAGGTACGCCTGGATCTCGCGCACCGAGCCGCCCGTGTTGCGCGTGGCCGGCGTGCCGCCGTCCTTCAGCGATGCGGGCAGGAAGTTGTTTTCCGGGCGGAACGTGTACGGATGCACGACGAGGCCGGCCTCGTGCGCGTAGCGCACGAACGGCGTCGGCTGCTGCAGCGTGCCGTCTGCGGCGACCGCGATGATCGACGTCTTGTACGGGCCGACGCCGTTCGCATAGGTCGCGATCTCGCGCATGCCGTCGCGCGTCGACAGGTCGCCGTAGGTGCGCGTGTCGTTCGCCTTCACAAAGTCGTACGGGCGCTGACCGGCTTCGTCCATCAGCTGCACGAGCTGCCAGTTCGGTTGGCTTGACTTGATCCGGTTGCGGATCGCTTTCAGGTTCGCGACTTCGAACGACTGGATGTAGACGGTCGCCGTGCGCGACGTGTATGAATCCTTCAGCAGCGCGTCGACGAGACGGTCCTCGAGCGGCAGGCCGATCGACTGGAAGTAGGTCGGATGCTTGGTTTCCGGGTACAGATGGATCGTGCGGCCTGTCTGCGCGGACATCTGCTTCGCGAGCGCGACGATCTCGTCGAACGTCGGAATCTCGAACTGGTCGTTGTAGGCCGTATTCGCGGGGCGCACCTGCGGAATGCGCTCGCGCGCCCGCAGCGTCTTCAGCTCCGCGAGCGTGAAATCCTCGGTGAACCAGCCGGTCAACTGCGCGCCGTCGATCGTCTTGGTCGCCTTGCGGCCGGCGAACTGCGGCAGCGCCGATACGTTCGTCGTGCCCGAGATCTCGTTCTCGTGGCGCGCGACGAGCACGCCGTCGCGCGTCGACACGAGGTCGGGCTCGATCACGTCCGCGCCGTCCTCGATCGCCTTGCGATACGACGCGAGCGTGTGTTCGGGGCGCAGCGCGCTCGCGCCGCGATGGCCGACCACCTGGACCTTCGCGGAGATCGGCTGCGTGGGATCGCGCGTCAGGGCGTCGTCGCCGCCGCACGCGGCGAGCAGGAGCGCGGCGGCGCAGGCGAACGGGGCATAGCGCAGGGAGGTCGGGCGCTTGAGGAGCATGTCGTTGAACCTTCGAAACGGAGTCGGAAAGGGCGCTCGAGTCGGCGGCCCGGCGAGAAGCCGGGCAGAACGGAATCGAACGGTGCGCGATCGTCGCATCGAATAATTACATATTTATTACTTGGACCTTTCCGTTCTGTTTTGAAGGGGCGACGGGCGCGGCAGCGCGAGCGACGGCAGCCTTGCGCACATCGCATTCCGGCCGTCACAGCGAACCCGCGCGCCGGATGCACTAAACTTGCGGGAATTTTGCATCGCCGCACCGGGGCCGACGCCCGCCGCGCGCGACGATGCGGCGACTCGCGGGCCGGCGCGGGCGCCCGGCGCCCGTGTGCGCCCGGGGCCCGCGCCGGCCGATTTTTCCCGACTCATGACGACCCATACCGATCCTGCCTATCTGCTCGGCGACCTGCTGAAGAACGTATCCCGCTCCTTCTACCTGACGCTGCGCGTGCTGCCCGACGGCATGCGCGACCCGGTCGGCCTTGCGTATCTGCTTGCACGCGCGGCCGATACGATCGCCGACACGGCGCTCGTCGCGCCTGACCGGCGCGCGGCGCTGCTGACCGACCTGCGCGACGACATCGAGCGTCTCGGCGACGGTGCGGCGCTGTCGCGTTCGCTCGAGGACGTGACGCGGATGCAGACCGATTCGCACGAACACCTGCTGCTCGGTTCGATGGAACCGATGCTCGCGCTGTTGCGCGCGCAGTCGGAGGTCGATCGCGCGTCGATCCGCAAGGTCGTCGCGACGCTCACCGCGGGGATGGAATTCGACCTGCGCACGTTTCCGGACGAGCGGTCGGGGCAGGTCGCATCGCTGCCCACGCGGGGCGAACTCGACCGCTACACGTACCTCGTCGCCGGCTGCGTCGGCGAATTCTGGACCGACATGACGGGCGCGCACACGCGCGCCGCGCGCGGCTGGGACCTGCCGGACATGCGCGAGAAGGGCATCCGCTTCGGCAAGGCGCTGCAGATGACGAACATCCTGCGCGATTGCGCGAAGGACCTGCGCATTGGCCGCTGCTACCTGCCCGACGACGTGCTGCGCGCGCACGGGCTCGTCGTGGCCGACCTGATGCGGCCCGATGCGTCGGCGCGCGCACGCGGCGTGCTGGTCGACCTGCTGCGCGGCGCGCTCGACCAGTATCGCGACGCATGCCTGTATACGCTCGCGATCCCGCGCCGCTTCGTGCGGCTTCGGCTCGCCTGCCTGTGGCCGATCATGATCGGCCTCGAAACGCTCGAACTGCTGGCCGGCCACGCTGCGTGGCTCGACCCGGCGCAGCCGGCCAAGGTGCCGAGAAAGCGCGTCTACCGGATCATGGCGGCGTCGCTCGCGCTGGTCGGTTCGAACACGGCGATCCGCGCGCGCCTGAGCGCGCTCGCCGACGCCGTGACCGCGCGGCTCGCGCGCCCCGCGTCGCAGCACTGAAGCGCGTCGGTGCGACCGGCACCGACGTCGCGTCCCGGCCCGCGCTCGCCGGGCCGTTCCCGTCCGATCTCCCGTGCCCCGTGCACGGACAAAAACGTTTTCATGATTTCGTGTCTCGAAATGTGGGTGTCACGAACGTCGGCGATCCTGCGCGGCGGCGTGAATCGCGGCGTCAGCTTCGATCGCGCATTTGTAAGATGTTTGGTTGCCGAAGGCGTCTGACGACATCGGACGGTCGCGTTGCACCCGTAAAAATGTAAAGCTAGGGTTTTCACCGGCAAATGCCGGAAAGGCCCGCCGCACAAGCATTTCGAGCTGTTATGTAACCGTTTGGTGAACGCCCGCGTTGCGTCGATCATACGATGACCGACTGCACATGTTGGGAAACAATTGGTAATCCGTCAGAATCGCGTCGGCATGTACTCGCACATGTGTCGGTCACAAAACCACACCAGAAAAGAAACATTCTTTGAGGACGGAGAATCAATGAAAAAGCGCGTCGCTTTCGCCATGACGGCAGTGGGTCTCGCAGCCGCTACCGCCGCCCACGCCCAGAGCAGCGTGACCCTGTACGGTATCGTCGACAACGGCCTGGCATACCAGAACAACGCGGCCCCGTCGACGGGTGCGACGACCGGCGGTCACTCGAAGGTATCGATGTCCACCGGCGTATGGGCAGGCAGCCGCTTCGGCCTGAAGGGCAGCGAAGATCTCGGCGGCGGCACGAAGGCGATCTTCCAGTTGGAAGCAGGCGTGAACTCGGCGACCGGCGCGTCGCAATGGGCAGGCGGTATCTTCACCCGCCAGGCATGGGTCGGTATGACGAACCAGGCGTACGGTACGCTGACGGCCGGCCGTCAGTACACGGCGTACTACACGCTGCTGTCGCCGTACAGCCCGACGACGTGGCTGACGGGCGCATACGGCGCGCACCCGGGTGATATCGATTCGCTGGATACCAGCTACCGCGCGAACAACTCGCTCGTCTACATGTCGCCGAAGTTCTACGGCTTCACGGTCGGCGGTTCGTACTCGTTCGGCGGCGTGCCGGGCAGCGTCAACCGCGGCTCGACGTGGAGCGCGGCGGTCCAGTACCTGAACGGCCCGGCAGGCATCGCGGTCGGCTATCAGAAGGTCAACAACTCGACGCTCGGCGGCGGCGTGTGGGGCGACAACTCGACGGTCACGAGCGGCGGCCAGCCGGCGGTGTCGGCGCTCAATGCCGGTTATCAGACGGCGCAATCGCAGCAGCGCATCGGCGTGACGGCCGGTTACCAGTTCACGCCGGCGTGGGATGTGTCGGCGTCGTACACGAACGTCAAGTACACGCCGGGCGTCGGCTCGGTGTTCCGCAACAGCGCGATCTTCAACACGGCCGGCGCCGTGCTGCACTGGAAGGCAGCGGCTCAGTGGGACTTCGCGGTCGGCTACTCGTACACGGCGGCGACGCAGTCGAACGGCATCACGAGCGCGGCCAAGTACCATCAGGTCACGCTGTCGCAGTACTACAGCCTGTCGAAGCGCACGGGCCTGTACGCACTCGAGGCTTACCAGCACGCGTCGGGCAATACGCTGAGCAAGACTGGCACCATCCAGGCAGCAACGACGCAGATCGGCGACGGCGTGGCGGCAGGTTCGAAGCAGAACCAGATCGCTGTCGGCGTCGGCATGATCCACCGCTTCTAAACGTCGCGCGGCGCGCGAGCGCCGCTCACGGCATGCGGTATGAAAAAACCGGCTTTCGAGCCGGTTTTTTCGTTTACGTCGCGAGCATTCGCCCGATTCGTCCGATTCTCCGGATCACTGATCGATCGGCGATTTCAGCGGCTGATGCTCGCCCGTCAGCCCGAACACGACCAGTTGCGCGGGCTCGGTCGCGCTCGCGTTGCGCGATACCTGATGGCGCGAGCCGGGCGGCTCGTACCAGCCTTCGCCGGCGCGATAGCGGCGCAGCGGGCCGCCGTTCACCTGCGACAGCACTTCGCCTTTCGACACGACCGCGAAGACCGAGCCGAGATGCCGGTGCGCGTCGGACGCCTGACCGGGCGCATAGTCGACCGTCGCGACGACGACGAGCTTGCCGGGCGCTTCGGGCACGGCCTGCTGCATGATCGCGTGGACGCTGTCGCCGGCGTCGTGCGCGTGGGCGGCGGCCGGCAGTGCCGCCGCGAGCACGAGCCCGATGCACGGCGCGATGCGATGGAGCGGGGAGCGAATCATCGTCGCCGCCTTACTCGGGCATCTTGCGGAACGCGATCGCGAAGCGGTTCCACGAGTTGATCGTCGCGATCAGCATCGACAGGTCGAACAGCTCCTCGTCGGTGAAATGCGGCTTCACGGCTTCCCAGACGGCGTCGGGCACGTGGTTGCCGGCCACCAGCGTCAGCGCCTCGGTCCATTCCAGCGCCGCGCGTTCGCGCTCAGTGAAGAACGGCGTTTCACGCCACGTGACGACGGTCGCGAGACGGCGGTCGGTTTCGCCGCCCTTGCGTGCGTCGCTCGTATGCATGTCGACGCAGAACGCGCAGCCGTTGATCTGCGACGCACGCAGACGGACGAGTTCGGCGAGCGGCTTCTCGATCGAGCACTTCGCGAGGAATTCCTCGGCGTTGCGCATCACCTTGATCGCATTCGGGCTGGCGGCATAGAAGTTCAGGCGCGGTTGCATGGCAGGTCCTTTTCGGTTGGGTAGCGCCGGGGTGGCGCGACAGGACCCACTTTAGGACGCGTACTGGCCTGCTTGAATAGCCAATTCCGTGGAAATTCAGGTAACCAGTGGCGGCCCGCCTGCGATGCCGGCTTCCAGCAGCCGGGCCAGCTTCGCGAGCGCCGTGTCGATGCGCAGCGCGTCGATCCCGCCATAGCCGAACAGCAGCCCGGCACGCACCGGCACGTCCGCGTGGAACGCGGAGATTCCGTACAGGCCGATGTCCTGCGCCCGCGCCGCGCGGACCAGCGCCGCTTCGTCGAGCCCCGGCTTCAGGTGCGCGGCGAGATGGATGCCGGCGGTCGGCACGATCGCGTCGAACCACGGCGCGAGTTCGCCGCGCAGGTGCGCGATCAGCACCTTGCGCCGCGCGTCGTAGTGCTTCTGCACGCGTTTCAGGTGCCGCGCGAAATCGCCATCGTGCATGAAGCGCGCGAGCGCCGCCTGCGTCAGCGTGCACGTGTGCCAGTCGACGATCTGCTTCGCCTTGGCCAGCGCGCCGCGCAGCGCGCGCGGCGGAATCGCGTAGCCGATCCGCAACTCGGGAAAGATCGTCTTCGAGAACGTGCCGACGTACGCGACGAGGCCCGTGCGGTCGAGGCTCTTCAGCGATTCGACCGGGCGGCCTTCGAAGCGGAATTCGCCGTCGTAGTCGTCCTCGATGATCACTGCACGGCGACGCTGCGCCCATTCGAGCAGCGCGACGCGGCGGTCGAGCGTCATCGGCATGCCGAGCGGGAACTGATGCGACGGCGTCACGTAGACGAGCCGTGCGTCGTCCGGCAGCCGTTCCGTGACGAGGCCGTGCGCGTCCACCGGCACGCCGGTCACCGTCGCGCCGAGCGACGCGAACGCGGCGCGCGCGGGCGGATAGCCGGGATCCTCGACGGCGACGACGTCGCCCGGCCGCACGACGACGCGCGCGATCAGGTCGAGCGCCTGTTGCGCGCCTTGCGTGACGAGCACGTCGTCCCAGCTGCATGCGACCGCGCGGCTGAATCCGACGTAGCGCGCGATCGCGCCGCGCAACTGCGGGTCGCCGGCCGGATCGTGATACTGGCCGGGGCCGCGCGCCTGCTGGCGCAGCGCGTGATGCAGGCAGCGCCGCCATGCGTCGAACGGGAACAGCGTCTTGTCGGTCACGCCGCCGCGAAAGTCGAAGCCGGGCGAATCGTGCGGCGCGGGCATCGCGAGCGCGTCCGGCAGGTCGTTCCACAGCGCGCGCGCATCGACCGCGTCGATGCGCGGCATCTCGTCGACGATCGACGGCGCCGACGCGGCCGCGGCGTGCGGCACGCGCGCGAGGCCGTCCGCAACGAACGTGCCGTCGCCGGCGCGCGTATTCAGGTAACCCTCGGCCACCAGGCGCTCGAACGCGTCGAGCGTCGTCTTGCGCGACACGCCGAGCTGTTTCGCGAGGTCGCGCGTCGACGGCAGCCGCGCGCCGGCTTCGAGACGCCCGTCGACGATCGCGGTGCGCAGTTGCCGGAAGATTTGCCCCGTCAGGTCGTGACGGCCTTCGATGCGGATCGCGATGTCCATCGCAGTGGTTACCTCGATTCGTGTCATTTCGCCTCGGCCAGCATACCGGAAGTCGAGCGCGCCGGCGGCGGTTCGTGGCTCGTGGCCGCGGCCGCCATCGCGCGATTGGACCGCCGTGCGCTGCTGCCTTACGATCCACGACAAACCTCACCGCGGAGCGACCTCATGCTGTCCGAAGACGAACTGGCACTGCTCGACGCGATCCGCGCCACCGGCAGCCTGTCGCGTGCCGCCGCGCGGCTCGGCAAGGCGCCGTCGACGGTGTCGCACGCGGCGCGCCAGCTCGAAACGCGCTTCGACGCGCTGCTGTTCGACCGGCGCGGCTACCGGCTGCAGCTCACGCCGGCCGGACAATTGCTGGCCGACGAGGCGGCGCGGCTCGCGCTCGACGTCGCCCGGCTGACGCAGCGCGTGCGGCAGGTCGCGAGCGGCTGGGAGGACCGGCTGTGGATCGTCAGCGACGAGGTGCTGGAGTTCGATACGCTCGTGCCGGTCGTCCGCGCCTTCGATGCGCTCGATTCGGGCGTGTCGCTGCGTTTCACGCACGAGGTGCTCGGCGGGACCTGGGAAGCGTTGCGCGACGGCCGCGCGGATCTGGTCGTCGGTGCGACGAACGAGCCGCCGGCCATTCCAGGCCTCAAGTGGTTCGAACTCGGCGCGATGGAGTGGGTGTTCGCGGTGTCGCCGCGCCATCCGCTGGCGTCCGCGCGCGGCCCGCTGACGCGCGACGCGATCGGTGCGCACCGCTCGGTCGTCGTCGCCGATTCGTCGCGGCGCGCGGCCGGCCGCGCGTATGGCCTGCTCGGCGGGCAGGCCGTGCTCGCGGTGCCGTCGATGCGCGCGAAGATCCTCGCGCAGCGCGATGCGCTCGGCGTCGGCTGGGTGCCGCGCCGGCGCGTCGCGTCGCTGCTCGCGCGCGGCGAACTGGTCGAGAAGCAGACGGCCGATCCGCGCGAGCCGAATCTGTTGTACGTCGCGTGGCACGGCGATCGCGACGGCCGCGCACTGCAATGGTGGCTGGAGCAATTGCGCGAGCCGAGACTCGCACGGCGGCTGCTCGACGGGATCGACGTGGTCGGCTGAACGCGCCCGCGCGAACATGTTCGACGTTTTCGAACATGTTCGTCGCGCCCGTCGTACGGCAAGGCCGGGCGCCGCGCGCATCCTGTGTTCACGGTCAACTCACCGGTTCACAGGAGAACATCATGCAACGCTTCGAAGGAAAGACGGTCCTCGTCACGGGCGGCAACAGCGGCATCGGCCTGGCGGCCGCCCGGGCATTCGCGTCCGAAGGCGCGCGGGTCGTCATCACCGGGCGCGACGCCCAGACGTTGGAAGCCGCCCGCCAAACGCTCGGCGAAGGGGCGCTCACGATTCGCAACGAAGCCGGCAGCGTCGCGTCGGCCCGCGCGCTGGCCGATGCGCTCGCCGCCGCCGGCGTGCGGCTCGACGCCGTATTCGTCAACGCGGGCGTCGCGAAACTCGCGCCGTTCGCCGACAGCGACGAAGCGATGTGGGATCTCGTGTTCAACACCAACGTGAAGGGCGCGTATTTCCAGATCCAGTCGCTCGTGCCGCTGTTGAACCGCGGCGCCTCGATCGTGATCAACGGCTCGATCAACGCGCATGTCGGGATGCCCGGCTCGTCGGTGTACGCGGCGAGCAAGGCGGCCGTCAATTCGTTCGCGAAGACGCTGTCGACGGAACTGCTGCCGCACGGCGTGCGCGTGAACGTGGTGAGCCCCGGGCCCGTGCAGACGCCGCTGTACGGCAAGCTCGGGCTCGATGCGGCGGCGCTCGACGAGACGGCCGAGAAAATCAAGGGCCTCGTGCCGATCGGCCGCTTCGGCACGCCGGATGAAATCGCGTCGACGGTGCTGCACCTGAGCGCGCCGGAATCCGCGTTCATCGTCGGTGCGGAAATCATCGCGTCGGGCGGGATGGGGTTGCTCTGACGAGCCAGACGGGCGGGGACCGTCGCCGGCGATGCGATGCCGGACGCGCGGCCCCGTCACCCGCACCTATCGGGACGCGCAGGCGTCACGCGTATCGTCGCCGGCTTTCAGTTGCGTCACCGTCAATCCCGAGAACGTCGCGCGGCCGTGCTCGGCGAACACGGCCACGCGGTCCGCCTCGAGCGGCGGAAAGATCAGGTCGGTCAGCGCCACGCGGCCGCCGTTCGCGAATACTTCGACCGACCCGCGATCGACGACGATTTCGAGCCGCAGTTGCCCGTGCTCGAGCGGCAGATCGACGATGTGCTCGCGGCTGAACGTGCCGGCGAAATTCGTGTCGCCGGATTGCGACCGGTCGAGCGTCAGCGTGCGCTTCGTCGTGTCGTACACGATCCGCGTGCCGGTCGAGCCGTCGGCCGAGCGCCGGACGATCAGGCCCGCGCGCGCCGCATGCCGAGGCGAGATCGTCACCGTGATGCGCTGGACGACGCCGCGCGTCGCGGCCGACAGCACCCGCGTCGCGGAGTCGACCGTGACGTCGCCTTCGTGCACGGCGGGGCGGCTGTCGGCCCATGCGTCGAAGGCGGCGGCTGGCGCGACGACGAGGGTCGGCTCGCCGCCGATCGTCTTCAGCGACAGCTCGCGCGGCAGCGTGGTCGCGCCGCGCCACGGGGCGGTCGGCGCTTTCGCCGCGTAATCCCAGTTGCTCATCCATGCGATCGCGACCGGCCGGGCGCCGGGCGCGCCGGAGAACGTGCCGGCCGCATAAAAATCGGCGCCGTGATCGACCCAGCGGAATTGCGCGGGATCCGAGCCGGCCGGCGCGACGCGGTCGGGCACGAACGTGCGGCCGTCGAAGTTGCCGACGAAATACATCGCGCCGGAACCGCCGGCGATCGACCACGGGTTGACGTTGACGATCATCACCCACTTGATCCGTTTCGGATCGTCGTCGAGCGGCAGCGGCACGAGATCCGGCATTTCCCACAGCGCGCCCGCATGCGGCACGTCGGGCAGCGTGAAGTCGCTCAGGAACGACCAGTGGAGCAGGTCGTCGGAACGATAGAGCTTCACGACGTGCGCGTCGGCGACGACCGTCGTCATCAACCAGTAGCCACCCGGCGCATACCACGACACTTTCGGATCACGAAATTGCTTCGATTCCGGATCGAGCGTCAGCACCGGATTGTGCGCATACGGCTGCCAGGTCGCGCCCCGATCGAGGCTGTACGCGAGCGACTGCGCCTGTATGCCGGGTGCGTGACCCGAGCCGGGCTTGTAGACGCTCGTGTAAAGCGCGACGAGCGGCGTGTGGCCCGGTGTGCCGAGGCCGGACGTGTGCAGCGTATCGGCGACGATCGAGCCGGAGAAGATTTCCTCGGTGGCGTTCGCGCGCATCGCGACCGGCTGCTCGCGCCAGTGGACGAGATCGGTGCTGGTCGCATGGCCCCACGACATGTTGCCCCAGTCGTTGCCGAGCGGGTTGTACTGATAGAACAGGTGATAGCGGCCGTTCTCGTACACGAGCCCGTTGGGATCGTTCATCCAGTTGCGCTGCGGCGTGTAGTGGAGGGCCGGGCGCCATTGCGGCGTGCCGTTTTCGGCCGGCGCGCCGCAGGGTGCGACGGCGGCATGTGTGCAGGCGGCCGCGGCAAGCAGCAGCGCGGCGAAACGGACGGAAAGGCCGGAAGGGCCGGAAAGGCCGAACAACATTGATCTCATGCGTGATCCGGTGCTCCGTCGGGCGAAGCGGGAAAGGAGGGCGGATGCCGCTGCAACGGCGGCATGCGCAGTGGAGGAAGGAAAAAAGAGGAGGCGCACACGCGACACGCGCGATACGCGCCTCCTGAACCTCGTGCCTTTATCGAAGACGGTTATTGTTGGTGATCCTAATTGGCCTGCGCGTTGCCGTCGTTGTGGCCGGCCCCCGTCGCGGGCAGGTTCGCCGGGATGTCGCCGTAGCCGCCGAGGCCGCCGCGTCCATACGCGCGGTCGACCGACGTCGACGTGCCGTTGATGTTCACCTTCACCGTCGGCGCGAGCGTGCCGCCGCGGCGCGGGCCGATCGCATCGATGAACGACTCGACGAGCCCGCCCGGCATCACGTAGTGCGAATACGACTGGAATTCGCGCGGGTTCTGGTTCGGGTCCTGCGAATACGGCGCGCCGGCCGGGGCGGAGAAGTCGGTCGGGTTGCCGAGCACGAGGCCGCTGCCGCCGTTCAGCGGCAGGAAGTCGCTGCGGATGCCGTTGCCGACGAAGCCGTACACGCCGTCCGGGCCGTCGACGCCGGCCGCCATCGTCGTGCGGTGGCTGATCGTGAACAGGTAGTACTTGCCGTCCTTCAGATAGATCTGCGGGCGCTCGGTCTGGTCGTCGACGCAGTTCGCCGACAGGATCGGCGGCAGGAACTTCCATTCGGTCAGTTGCGGGTTCGTCGCGACCGCGAGGCCGACGTTGGCCTTTTGATACACTGCGCCCGAATTCATCACCGCGTTGAGGTCTTCGCGGTTCGGATCGTTCGGCGCGTAGCCGAGATCGGCCTCGGTGCAGGTGCGTGCGCCGCGCGGGCCGCCGGTGTTGCCTTCGAACACCATGTAGGTCTTGCCCGGATGCGCGGGGTCGGTGAACACGAACGGATCGCGGAACGAGAAGTAGGTGTTCTGCTGGCCGGTCTGGTAGTACTTGCCGTCCGGTTCCAGCAGCGGCTTGTGATCGCCGAAGCCGGTGAACCACACGTGCTTGTCGTCGGCGTGGATGTTGCCGTCGGTGCGCGTGATGATCGCCTGCGGCGGCGTGATGTCGGCGCCGCCGGGCGCCGAGCGGTTGAACGACGTCGCGGTGTAGTACAGGCTGACGTTGCTGCCGTGCGTGAGGCGCGCGGAGCCCGACCATTCGGCGTTGTTGGTCATCGGCGCGGTGCCGAATACCTTGGCGCTCGCGCCGTCCGGGAACAGGTGGCCGCCCCAGGTCCAGCCGCCGTTCGCGGGGCGTTGCGACGCGGGGATGCCCGCGCGGCGATAGAAGAAGCCGATGCGGGCGTGCACGTGCCGGTCGTCGAACGTGTAGCCCGCGTGCGGATCGGCGGTGAGCGAGAAGATCACCTCCCAGCCCTTGTAGCTGAGCTGGTTCGCGCGCAGGTCGGCCAGCGGCCACGTGTCCCACACCCACACGTTCGAGTTGATCAGCGGGAAGTCCTGCGGGATGTCCGGCATCGTCAGTGCTTGCGGCAGCGAGTTCTTGTCGGCACCGGCGGTGTGCGATTGCGCGACGATCTGGCGGATGTCCGCTCGCGTCCAGCGCATCGTGAAGTTGCCTTCGGGATCGTAGGCTTGCTGCGTGTGGGGCGTGGGCAGGGGCGCGCCCGTGCCGCCGGACTGCGCGTGCGCGACGGACGCGAAGGCGGCGAGTGCGCCGCCAGCGAGCAGCAAACGTTTGGCCGCGGTCGGGCGGAAAAGGGGAAAGTATGTCATCTCGTCGTTGTTTCCTGGAAAGGTGAAAGTGAACGGCTGAGTGGGCATCGATGTCCAAACCGGTTTGGATGCTATTTCAAACCGGTTTGGAACGCAAAAGATATTTAATTGACGGTAATCGTTACCAATTGGAAATAATTACCTGGTCGGTGTGTCCCGATGGTCGGGCGGCCGGGCGGAGCGGCGAATGCGAGGAGTGACGGTGAAGGTGAATCTGAAGGCGCTGTCGGACGCGCTCGGTCTGTCGCGCACGACGGTCAGCCGTGCGTTGAACGGTTACGACGACGTCAACGAGGCGACGCGCGAGCGCGTGGCGAAGGCCGCGCGGGAAATGGGCTACGTGGCCGATCCGACCGCGCGCCGGCTGGCGACGGGGCGGGCCGACATGATCGGCATCGTCTATCCGTTTGGCGCCGGCGATCTCGGCGATCCGCGCTTCGGCGAGGTCGTCGCGGGCATCACCGAGCGGCTCGCCGAGCGCAATCTCGATTTCATCATCGCGTCCGCGCGACCGAATGCGGAACTGGACACCTACCGGCGGATCGTCGACGGCAAGCTCGTCGACGGGCTGATCGTCGCGCGCACGCTGGTCGACGATCCACGGCTCGCGTACCTGCAGGCGAGCGCGTTTCCGTATGTCGCGTACGGCCGCACGCAGTCGGCCGGCCCGTATGCATGGTTCGACTTCGACAACGAGGCGGGCGCGCGCGACGCGGTGCGCCGGCTGATCGGCTTCGGGCATCGGCGCATCGCGATGATCAGCGCACCGCTGGCGCTGAATTTCGCCGCGCAACGGCGCGCCGGCTGTCTGTCGGCATTGCGCGAAGCCGGTATCGACGCGGATCCGGCGCTGCTCGTCGAGTGCCCGTTTACGCACGACGGCGGGGGGCAGGCAGCGCGGGCGCTGCTTGCGCAGGCCGAGCCGCCGACCGCGCTGCTGGTCGACAACAACATCGCGGGCGGCGGCGCATTTCGCGCGCTGGTCGACAGCGGGGTGCGCCTGGGTGCGGACCTGTCGCTGATCGTCTATGACGGCGTGCCGCCCGATATCGCGCATCCGTATCGTGTCACGGCGGTCGTGCAGCCGACCGGGCATGCATCCGGGCGCGCGCTGGCGGAACTGATGCTGCGGCTGCTGGACGACGGCGCGCGTGAGCATCGGCTCGAAGCGCCGACGATCGAAGCGGGCGACACGGACGGTCCGTTGCGCGGCTAGGTCCTCCGGCCGCGGCGAACCGAGGGCGGATGAGCGGGGCGGCGGGCGTGGTCGAACGACGCGCCGTCGCAAAGGCCATGACGTCGGCAGGGGCGAATGCGTGTTCTTCTAGACGACCGGTCTAATCCGGGGATATGATCCGTGCTGGTGAATGCGGCGACGTCCCTGGCGGATTCAGGCAGCGGGACGCCGTCGTTTTATTTCGGCCGCTTCTAGACGACTGGTCTAATAGGCATATATCGCATGCGGAGAAATGATTCGCACGTTGCCGCGCGCGGCCTGACTAACCGACAGGCGTGCCGCGACGCGCGGCGTCGTTCCCCGTTCATTTTCGAAGGAGTGTCCGATCATGAAGATTCTGGTTGTCCTGACCTCGCACGACACGCTCGGCGACACCGGCAAGAAAACCGGCTTCTGGCTCGAGGAACTGGCTGCGCCGTACTACACGTTCAAGGATGCGGGCGTCGAGCTGACGCTGGCGTCGCCGAAGGGCGGCCAGCCGCCGCTCGACCCGAAAAGCAGCGACCCGACGGCCCAGACCGACGCGACGCGCCGCTTCGACGCCGATGCGGCGGCCCGGGCCGAACTCGCGTCGACGCGCAAGCTGGCCGATGTGTCGATGGACGATTACGACGCCGTGTTCTACCCGGGCGGCCATGGCCCGCTGTGGGATCTCGCCGAGGATCTGCATTCGATCGGCCTGATCGAGCGCGCGCTCGCGGCCGGCAAGCCGGTCGCCGCGGTCTGCCACGCGCCGGGCGTGCTGCGCCACGTGAAGAACCCGCAGACCGGCGAGTCGGTCGTGCGCGGCAAGCGCGCGACGGGCTTCACCAACAGCGAGGAAGCGGCCGTCGAGCTGACCGAAGTCGTGCCGTTCCTCGTCGAGGACATGCTGAAGACCAACGGCGCGGCATTCGAGCGCAGCGCCGACTGGGCGCCGCATGTCGTCACCGACGGGCTGCTGATCACCGGGCAGAACCCCGCATCGTCGGCGCCCGCGGCCGAGGCGCTGCTCGCGAAGCTCGGCCACCGCTAAACACGCGGCGCCGGCCCGGCCGGCGCCGCGTCCTTGCCGTCGCCGGGCGCAGCCGGCCCGCCGACGGCCCGCATCGTTGCGCCGTGCGCCCCGCACGGCGCATTCCCAGCCGTTTTGCAGAACCAAGCAAAGGAGTCGTGGATGTCTGCCCTGTTCGAACCGTTCAAACTCAAGGATGTCACGCTGCGCAACCGTATCGCGGTGCCGCCGATGTGCCAGTACGTCGCCGAGGACGGCGTCGTCAACGACTGGCATCACGTGCATCTGGCCGGCATCGCGCGCGGCGGCGCGGGCCTCGTGATCGCGGAGGCGACGGCCGTGTCGCCGGAAGGCCGCATCACGCCGGGCTGCGCGGGGTTGTGGAACGACGCGCAGGCCGACGCGTTCGCGCCGTCGGTCGCGGCGATCAAGGCGGCCGGCGCGGTGCCCGGTATCCAGCTCGCGCACGCGGGCCGCAAGGCGAGCGCCAACCGCCCGTGGGAAGGCGACGACCATATCGCCGACGGCGATCCGCGCGGCTGGCAGACCATCGCGCCGTCGGCCGTGCCGTTCGGCGCGCATCTGCCGAAGGTGCCGCGCGAAATGACGCGCGACGACATCGCGCGCGTGCAGGCCGACTTCGTCGCGGCGGCGCGGCGCGCGCGCGACCTCGGTTTCGAATGGCTGGAGCTGCACTTCGCGCACGGCTATCTCGGCCAGAGCTTCTTCTCGGTGCATTCGAACCAGCGCACCGATGAATACGGCGGTTCCGCCGAGAACCGCGGCCGTTTCCTCGTCGACACGCTCGCGGCCGTTCGCAAGGTCTGGCCCGAGCATCTGCCGTTGACCGCGCGCCTGGGCGTGATCGAATACGACGGTCGCGACGAGGAGACGCTCGCCGAGTCGATCGCGCTCACGCAGCGGATGAAGCTCGAAGGGCTCGACATGCTGAGCGTGTCGGTCGGCTTCTCGACGCCCGACGCCCAGATTCCGTGGGGACCGGCGTTTCTCGCGCCGATCGCCGAGCGCGTGCGCCGCGAGGCCGGGCTGCCGGTGTCGTCCGCGTGGGGGATCGATACGCCGCAACTGGCGAATCGCGTGGTGGCGGAGCAGCAACTCGATCTCGTGATGGTCGGCCGCGCGCATCTGGCCGACCCGCACTGGCCGTACTACGCGGCCAGGCAGCTCGGTGTCGAGCGTCCGTCGTGGACGCTGCCCGCGCCGTACGCGCACTGGCTCGAGCGCTACCGGGTCGCCGACAAGGTGGCGTGAGCGACGCGTGACGACGCAGCGCCCGGGCGGCCCGCGCATCGCGCGTGCCGCCGATCCGGTGCCGATGGATAGAATGGCGGTTCGCGCAGGCCGGTTGCCTGCGCGAACCGCCATTTTTTCATTTCGACCGAGGTGCCATGGGCGCGCATGTCCCGTCGTCTTCCGATTCCGCCGCGCGGCCGCGCGCCCAGCAGATCGCCCGCGTCGCGCTGTATGCGGCGTTGCTGGTGCTCGCGCTGTGGGTGATCCGCGATTTCATTCCCGCCATCGCATGGGCCTGCGTGATCGCCATCGCGATGTGGCCGCTGCTGAAATGCTTTGAATCGCACCGGCTGTTCCGCAACCGGCCGACGCTGATCGCGACCGTCATCACGGCGGCGATTTCGCTGCTCGTCGTGCTGCCGGTGGCCGTCGCGACGACCCAGGCGATCGCACAGGCGCACGATCTGCGCGAGTGGCTGCGCACGATCCAGGACAACGGCATTCCGCTGCCGGACGTGGTCAGCCGGTTGCCGTACGGCGCGGCGCAGATCACCGAATGGTGGCAGGCCAATCTCGGCCATCCGCTGCATGCGGCCACCGCGATGCACGGCGTCAACGGCGAGAAATTCATCGCGTTCGGCCGGCACTTCGGCACGAAGCTTGCGCACGTGCTGCTCGAATTCGGCTTCATGCTCGTCACGCTGTTCGTGATCCTGCGCGCCGGCCACAAGCTGTCGGGTGCGTTGCTGCAGGGCGCGCGGCGTGCGTTCGGGCGCAACGGCGCGGAACTGATCGAGCGCATGGTCGCGGCCGTGTACGGCACGGTGACGGGGCTCGTCGTCGTCGGGCTCGGCGAGGGCGCGTTGCTCGGCGTCGCCTATGCGCTCGCGGGCGTTCCGCACGCGGCGCTGCTCGGCCTCGTCACGGCGGTCGCCGCGATGCTGCCGTTCTGCGCGCCGGTCGTGTTCTGCGGCGCGGCGCTCTGGCTGTTCGTGCAGGGGGCGACGATGTGGGCCGTCGTGATCGCGGCGCTCGGGTTCATCGTCGTGTTCGTCGCCGAGCATTTCGTGCGGCCGGTGCTGATCGGCGGTTCGACACGGCTGCCGTTCCTGCTCGTGCTGTTCGGCATCCTCGGCGGGGCGGAGACGTTCGGCCTGATCGGGCTGTTCGTCGGTCCCGCGCTGATGACGGTGCTGACGATGCTGTGGGCCGAATGGATTGCCTGACCGCGCATGCCGGTTCGACGCGGCGGTGCAGCGGCGCGGATGCGTGCACGGGCGCCGGTTGCAACGTTCGTTGACGATTCGGCTGGCGCGGATGCACGCCAGCGCGGGGATTCGGACAGAGATCTCTACATTTCTTTTCGATCCGGACCCAAAGGTCGAGTAGCATGGGGCTTTCGATCACGCCGGCATGGCGCAGCAGATTTCCCGAGCATGCGATTGATTTCGATGTCCCGTCCCGCGGCGGCGCTGTCCGTGGCCGCCGGCTGCCTGATGTTGCACGGCTGTGCCTGGTTCGACGCGTGGCTGCCGTTCTCGTACTCGCGCACGCCGCTCGCGCGGGCCGCGTCGCGGCATGGCGCGACGCGCGCCGACGTCGTCCGCGCCGCCGGCAACCCGCGCAGCGTGTGGATGGTCCGCAACGGCAGCGGCGTCTGCTACAACTATTTCATCGAGCACGGCAACGATCACCGCGCGTACTTCGTCGTGTTCGACAAGGCCGGCGTCGTCACGCGGTACGGCTTCGATTCCTGCATGGACGCCGACCGCAAGGGCGCGCTTCGCTCGGAGAAGGCCGCTTCGCGCTAGCGCGGCCGCCGTGCGCCGCGCGAGCGTGTCACGCAGTCGTCACGCGATCGTGTCGACCACGCCGCCATCGACGCGCAACGCCGCGCCCGTCGTCGCCGACGCCTGCGGCGAGCACACGTACACGACCAGGTTCGCGACTTCCTCGGTCGTCGCCGGCCGCTGGATGATCGAGCTCGCGCGCTCGCTGCGCACGAATTCCACCGCGATGTCGTCGATGCTGCGGCCCGTTTCGTCGGCCTGCGCCTTCAGCATCTCGCGCACGCCTTCCGACATCGTCGGCCCCGGCAGCACCGAATTGACGGTCACGCGGGTGCCGGCCGCGAGCTTCGCGAGGCCGCGCGCGATCGACAGTTGCGCGGTTTTCGTGAACCCGTAATGAATCATGTCGACCGGGATGTTCAAGCCCGATTCCGACGAAATGAACACGATGCGCCCGCCATTGCGTTCGATCATCCCTTTCAGGTAATGCCGCGCGAGCCGCACGCCGGACATCACGTTCATCTGAAAATAATGTTCCCATTCGGCGTCGTCGATGTCGAAGAACGGCTTCAGGCCGTAAATGCCCGCGTTGTTGACGAGAATGTCGGCATCCGGCGTGTGCTGCGTGACGCGCGCGACGCCGGCCGCGTCGGACAGGTCGGCGGCGACGCCGTCGAGGCTCGCGACTGGCACGGCGTCGCGCAGTTTCTCGAGCGCGGACTGCACCGACGCGTCGCTGCGGCCGTTGACGACGACGTGCGCGCCGGCGCGCACGAGCCCTTCGGCGATCGCGAAGCCGATGCCGGCGGTGGAGGCGGTAACGACCGCGGTCTTGCCTTTCAGATCGATCTGCATGAGTGGTACCGGTTGGAAGAGGAAGCGGAACCCGCCGCGTCTGCCGCGGCGGCCGAATTCAAAGCTTAGGCGATCCAGCCACCAGGCGTCGGTTCGCTGTTGCGCGGCGCCGCACAGTCTTGTACGGTGAGCGTTCGTCCGAACCGGGAGCCTGCCGCGTGAGCCGTACCGCCAACCGATCCGCCGTGCCGTCGCCGTTCTGGCGCGATGCGGCGCTGCCGTTCGTCGAGGCGCGTACCGTCGACGACGGGCGCGCGATCTGCTATGCAAAGCACACGCACGACACGTTTTCGGTGGGCGCGATCATCGGCGGCACGAGCACGTATGTGAACGGTGCGACGAACGCGCACGTCGGGCGCGGCGTGCTCGTGATCATCGATCCCGAGCAGGTGCACGCGTGCAACCCGTACGGCCCCGATGCGTGGGCGTACCGGATGGTCTATGTCGACGTGCCGTGGCTCGCGCGGCTGCAACACGCGCTGGGCCGCGATCCGAACCGCGATTTCCACGGGTTTTCGACGAAATGGACCGAGCGCGGCGATCTGTTCGCGCAATTCGGCGGCTTCTACCGCACGCTCGTGTCGCCACGCGTCGATGCGCTCGGCAAGGAGAGCGCGGCGGTCGAATTCTTCACGGCGCTGCACGGCGCGCTTGAACGCGAACCGCCCGATTCGCGGCCGGGCGACGACAACGCGAAGCTCGCGCGCGCGGCCGACTACATCGCCGCCCATTGCCGCGAGGCCGTTACGCTCGATGCGATCTGCGCGGCGGCCGACCTGTCGCCGTCGTACCTGATCCGCGCATTCAATGCGCGCTACGGGATGACGCCGCATGCGTTCCTGATCGATCGGCGCGTGCAGTACGGCCGCACGGAACTGCGCCGCGGCCGGCCGATCGCCGAAGTCGCGCTCGATGCCGGCTTTGCGGACCAGGCGCATTTCCAGCGCGCCTTTCGGCGAATCGCGGCCGCGACGCCCGGGCAGTACCGCAGTGCGATGCGCTGACCGGCGAAGCCGCTACACGTCGAGCAGCAACAGCGCGCTGCCCGCGAGCAGCAGCGCCATCAGCCGGTTGAACACGCGCATGCGCCGTGCGTTCGCGAGCCGGTGCCGCAACGACGCGCCCGCATAGCCCCAGCATGCGATCGACGCGAAGCAGATCACCAGATACAGCGCGGCGAACTGCCAGACCTGCGCACGGTCGCCATCGGCCGCATATGCGCCCATCGCGGCCACGCATGCGAGCCACGCCTTCGGGTTGAGCCACTGCATCGCCGCGCCGGCCGCCGCCGACGGGCCGGCCACGTCCGGATCGGCCGACAGCCGGCCGTCGTCGAGCGCGAGCCGCAACGCCATATACAGCAGGAACGCGATCCCCGACCACTGCGTGGCCGTCGTCAGCACGGGCCAGCGCGCGAGCGCCGCGTGCAGGCCGAGGCCGATCAGCAGGAACAGCGCGACGAAGCCGAGCGTCGCGCCGGCCGCGTAGCGCAGGCTCGCGCCGAGGCCGTGGCGCGCGCCCGCGCCGAGCGCGACGATGTTGACGGGACCGGGGGTGATCGACGAGGCGAGCGCGAACGCGGCCATCGAAACCAGCATGCTCATCAGATGTCTCCATGCGACATGTCGAAAGTCGCACCGAGACTACGGGCGCCGCGTCGGCCCGTATTGAAGAAAACTACCCTCGGCGGCGCGCGGCCGCCGTCAGTGCAGTGCGCCCGGCGCGTGCGCCGGGCGAGCGCCGTGGGGATCGGCCGGATTCGCCGAATCGGTGGAATCCGTGGAATCGGGCGGGCCGGCGGCGTCGCCGGGACGCAGCGGCCCGCCCGAGCCGGGCTGCGTCGACACCGAGAAGCCGAACGTATTGACGCCGCCCGAGCACGCGACGAACACGCCGCCGCCGTGCATCTCCGCCACGGCCTTGACGATCGACAGCCCGAGCCCGTGGTTTTCCTTGCTGTTCGCGCGCGCTTCCTCGAGCCGGTAGAAACGTTCGAACACGTGCGAGCGCTGCACCGGGTCGATCGGCTCGCCCGGGTTCGACACGGCCATCTCGACGAGCGTGTCGCGGCGCGTGATCGTCACGTTCAGCGTCGCGCCCGGCGCCGAATGCTGGATCGCGTTGATCAGCAGGTTCGTCATCGCGCGGCGGAACAGCGACGGATCGACGGCCGCGCGCGCATCGCCGTGCAGTTCGGCGCGCAACCGCGCCTCGTCGAGCGGGATTTCGAGGAAGTCGAGCATGCGCCGCACCTCGTCGGCCAGCGACACGTCCTTCAGGTCGGTCGCGCGTTCGCCGCGATCGCTGCGCGACAGGAACAGCATGTCGTTGATGATCACGCGCAGCCGCTCGAATTCCTCGAGATTCGACTGCAGCGTCTGGCGCATCCGGTCGACCGAGCGGTCGCGGCTCGTCAGCGCGACCTGGGTCTGGCCGATCAGGATGCTGATCGGCGTGCGCAGCTCGTGCGCGACGTCCGCGTTGAACGCTTCGAGCCGCGCGTAGGTTTGCTGGATGCGTTCGAGCGCGCCGTTGAACGACGTCGCGAGATCGCGCAGCTCGGTCGGCAGCGCGTCGGTGTGCAGGCGCTGGCGGCGGTTCGTCGCGCTCACGCTCGCCGCGTCCTGCGACAGCCGGTCGAGCGGCGCGAGCCCGAAGCGCGCGACCGCGCGGCTCAGCAGCAGCGTGATCACGGTGGCCGTCGCGATCAGCGCGGCCAGCGTCCAGCCGAAGCGGCGCAGCATCCGCTGCGTACGCTCGCACGACGTCGCGACGACGAGTTGCAGCGTCGGCCGTTCGCCGGCGCCGGCCAGCGTGACGGTTTTCGTCATCACCGCGTAGCTGCTGTCGTTGAGCTGGTAGCGCTGGAACGCGCCGAACGGCGGATCGAGCGGCACGCCGTTGACGGGGCTGCCGAAGCGGAACGCGGGGTCGGGGCTGACGACCTGATAGTGCGTCGACCCGTCGGGAGGTTCGAGGTCGGCGAGCTTTTCCTGCATCAGGTGGCCGCGCGCGGCCGTGGTCGCGTGCGACACGATCATCGCGGCGACTTTGGCGCGCGTGTCGAGCGTCGCGCGCAATTCGGCGAACAGTTGCCGTTCCATCATCACGAACAGCCCGCAGCCGACCAGCGTGAACACCAGCAGCGACACGATGCCGAACATCGCCGAGAGCCGCAGGATGATCGAGCGTTTCATGCGCGCCGCTCCGTGTCGCCGTCCTCGCGCGCCTCGAGCACGTAGCCCATCCCGCGGATCGTGTGCAGCAGCTTCTCCGCGAACGGGCCGTCGAGTTTCGCGCGCAGGCGCTTGATCGCCGTCTCGACGACGTTCGCGTTGCTGTCGAAGTTCACGTCCCACACGAGTTCGGCGATCGTGGTCTTCGACAGCACCTCGCCGCTGCGCCGCGCGAGCACGCCGAGCAACTGGAATTCCTGCGCGGTCAGATCGAGCCGCGCGCCGTCGCGGGTCGCGCGGCGGCCGATCAGATCCACGCGCAGGTCGCCGATCGAGATCAGCGTCGATTCCTGCACGCGCGCGCGGCGCGTCAGCGCGCGCAGCCGTTCGATCAGTTCGAGGAACGAGAAGGGCTTGGTCAGGTAGTCGTCGGCGCCGCCGCGCAAGCCTCGCACGCGGTCGTCGACGCGATCGCGCGCGGTCAGCATGATCACGGGCGTCTGCTTCTGCGCGCGCAGCGCACGCAGCACGCCGAAGCCGTCGAGCTTCGGCAGCATCACGTCGAGCACGACCACGTCGTAGTCGAATTCGACGGCTTTCCACGCGCCGTCCTCACCGTCGAGCGCGGTATCGACGACCCAGCCTTCCTCGGTCAGGCCGCTCTTCAGGTATTCGACGACTTTCGGTTCGTCTTCGACGATCAGCACTTTCATAGGTTCGTTGTCCGCGTAACCGGTTAAGGGCAGGTCAAGGGCCGACGCCCGCGCCGCGCCGCGGGGCCGCCGACGCGACGTCGGACGGCGGGGCGCCGTTCGCCGCATCGCCGTCCCAGCCGCCGCCGAGCGCCTTCGCGAGAAACACGACGAGCGCCGCGCGCTGGCCCTGGATCTGCACGGCCTGGCGCTCGCTCGTCAGCAATTGCTGCTGGGCCGTCAGCACGTCGATGAACGGCGTCAGGCCGCCCGCGTAGCGATCCTGCGCGAGCGACACGAGCTTGCGCGCGTCGTCGACGGCGGCCGATGCCTGCTGCGCCGCCTGCGCCAGCACCGACAGGCCGGTTACCGCATTCTGCACCTCCTGGAACGCGGTGAGCACGGTCTGCCGGTAGCTGGCCTGCGCGGCGACGTAGCCGGCCTGCGCGAAATCGACGCCGGCCTTCAGCTTGCCGCCTTCGAACAGCGGCTGGCTGAGCGATCCGCCGACCGACCACAGCAGCGCCGGCACGGTGAACAGGCCCGCGAAGCGCGTCGCATCCCAGCCGATGTCGGGCGACAGCGTGATGCGCGGGAAATACGCGGCGCGCGCGACGCCGATCTGCGCGTTCGCGGCGGCCATCGCGCGCTCGGCCGACGCGACGTCGGGACGCCGCTGCAGCAGGTCGCTCGGCATGCCGGTCGGCAGCGCGGGCGCGTTGATCGGCACCACGCGCGCCGGCAGCGAGAATTCGGGGGCCGGCGTGCCGACCAGCGTCGCGATCGCGGTTTCGACCTGCGCGCGCTGCTGGATCAGCAACTGCACCTGCGTGCGCGTCGCGTCGAGCTGCGCGCGCTGCTGCAGCAGGTCGAGGCCCGACACCGCGCCGAGGTCGTGGCGCGCGCTCACGTAATCGAGCGCTTTCTGCTGCAACGCGATCGAGCGCTTGACGACGTCGATCTCGGTGTCGAGCTCGCGCAGCGTGAAATAGCTCGACGCGAGATCGGCGCTCAGCACGAGGCGCGCGTTCGCGAAATCGTCGCGCGCCTGCTCGCTGTTCGCCCGTGCCGATTCGACGTTGCGCCGCACGCGGCCGAACAGGTCGAGTTCGTAGCTGACCGCCGCGCCGACCTGGATCTCGTTCTGCACGGTCGACATGCTCTTCGTCGCGTAGTTGGTCTGCGGCCGGTCGGCGGAGATCTTGAAGCGCTGGCCGCTCGCGTTCAGCCCGACGGCCGGATACTGTGCGGACGCGACCGACGCGAGCGTCGCCTTCGCCTGGTCGTAGCGTGCGGCCACCGCCTTCAGGTTCTGGTTGTTGCGCAGCGCGTCGGCTTCCAGCGCGTCGAGCTGCGCGTCGCCGAACGCGGTCCACCAGGCCGGATCGAGCGGCGCGCGGGCCGGTGCGGCCGGGTGCCAGTATGCGTCGGCCGGATCGAGCCGCCACGCGGCCGGCGTGTCGACGGCCGGGCGTTGGTAGTCCGGGCCGACCGTGCAGCCGGCGAGGGCGACGGCGGCGGCCGCGACGACGGCGGCGAGCGCCGCGGGCCGCACGCGGGTGCGTATCGCACTCACGACTTCGCTCCCGCGACGGCCGAGGCCGGTTGCGCCGCCGGCGCCTGCACGACGACCCGGTCGCCAGTCGCGAGCGCGTCGCCCGGGTTCGCGACGAGGCGGTCGTTCGGCGTGATCGGCCCGTCGACTTCGAGCGTCTGGCCGATCGTGCGCACGACCGTCACCTGTTTCAGATGAACCTGGCCGTTCACATCGACGGCCGCGACCGTCGGGCCTTCGGCACGGAACAGCAGCGTATTGGCCGGCACCTGCAGGCGGCCGACCGGCGTCATCGGCAGCGTCGCCTGCACGTACGCGCCGGGCAGCAGCCGCCCGTCCGGGTTCGGCAGTGTGATTTCGATCTGCAGCGAACGCGTCGCGACGTCGATCGCCTCGGACGTGCGCGTGATCGTGCCGTCGAAGGTCCGACCCGGCAGTTCCGCCTGCGCGACGCTCACGTGCTGGCCAACCTTGATCTGCTGCGCATACGCCTGTGGCACTTGCACGTACAGGCGCAGCCGGTCGGCCTGCACGACCGTGAACAGCGCGCGGCCCGCGTTGCCGGAATTGACGAGGTCGCCGACGTCGACGTTGCGCTGCGTGACGATCCCGTCGATCGGCGCGACGATCCGCTGGAAGCCTTTCAACTCGGTGAGGCGGCGCATGTTCGCATCGGCCGCGGCGAGGGTCGCGGCGCCCTGGCTGAACGCGCCTTGCCGGTCGTCGAGTTCCTGCTGCGACACGGCATCGCGCTGGCGCAACTGCTGCGCGCGATCGAACGACGTCTTCGCGAGCGCGAGCGCCGCTTGCGCCTGCTGGCGTTGCGCGGTGGCCTGCGCGAGTTCCTGGTTCAGCTCGGGCGTGTCGAGTTCGGCGAGCGTTTGCCCCTGCTTCACGTGCGCGCCGATGTCGGCCTGCCAGCGCAGCACGTAGCCGCTGGCGCGCGCATAGATCGGCGACTCGACGAAGCCGCGCAGCGTGCCGGGCAACGTCAGCTTGCCGCCGCTGGCCGCGTCGACCGGATGCACGACGCTCACATATTGGCGCGTGTTCTGCTCGGCGACCGCGTCGAGGTGATGCCGGTTCAGCACGTTGACGACGATGGTGCGCGCGGCGCCCGCCACCAGCAGCACGCCGATCACGATCAGGACGATCCGTCCGCGTCGCGACACCGACGCGCGCGCCGGCAGGTGCATGCCGTGTTCGTCCACCTGGATGCCGACGGCGCTGTGATGTTTCTCTTCCATGAATTCAACCAATTCAACCGGGTAGTGGGGCGAAAGTCAGTGTCCGGCCTGGCGCGCGCGCCGCCGGGCCAGCCGCGCATGCACGCCGCCGAACACGAGCGGCACGAACAGCAACGTCGAAACGGTCGCGAACAGCAGCCCGCCGATCACCGCGCGGCCGAGCGGCGCGTTCTGCTCGGCGCCTTCGCCGAGACCGAGCGCCATCGGCACCATCCCGATGATCATCGCGAGCGCCGTCATCAGCACCGGGCGGATCCGCGTCGCGCCGGCCTCCAGCGCGGCCGTGAGCGGCGGCGCGCCGGCCGCGAGCCGTTGCCGCGCGAACGACACGACGAGAATGCTGTTCGCGGTCGCAACGCCGACCGTCATGATCGCGCCCGTCAGCGCGGGCACGCTCAGGTGCGTGCCGGTGACGAACAGCATCCACGCGATGCCGGCGAGCGCGGCCGGCATCGCGCTGATGATGATCAGCGGGTCGAGCCACGACTGGAAATTGACGACGATCAGCAGGTAGACGAGCACGATCGCCATCGCGACGCCCGCGCCGAGACCGAGATACGACGTGCGCATCGTCTCGATCTGGCCGCGCATCGAGAGGTCGGTGCCGCGCGGCAGCGATCCGCGCGCGTCGGCCACGATGCGGTCGATCTCGCCCGCGACCGCGCCGAGATCGCGGCCCTCGACGCTCACGTATACGTCGATCGCCGGGCGGATGTTGTAGTGCGTGATCACGGCGGGGTTCGCGGTACTGCGCACCTGCACCAGATTGCCGAGCAGTTGCAGCGGCGTGCCCGTGCGGCCGCTGGCGGAGATCGGCGTGCCGAGCAGATCGTCGACCGACGACAGGTTGTATTGCGGGGTCTGGATCTGCAGCGGGTACTGGACGCCGGTGCGCGGGTTGATCCAGAACGACGGCGTCGTCTGCGAGCTCCCCGACAGCGAGATCAGCATGTTCTGCGCGACGTTCTGCGCGGAGAGATTGAGCTGCTGCATGCGCGTACGGTCCATGTCGGCCAGCAGGGTCGGTTCGTCGTTGCGTTGCAGTACATGCACGTCGACGGCGCCGGGGATTTGCCTGATCTTTTTCATCAGGCCGCTCGCAATGGTCATGTTACTCGCGAGATCGTTGCCGAGCACCTGCACGTCGATCGCGGCCGGCTGCCCGAAGTTGAGGATCTGCGTGATGATGTCCGACGGCTGGAAGAAGAACTCGACGCCCGGGAAGCGCTGCGGCAGCAGCGTGCGCAGTCTCTGCACGTAGTGCCCGGTCGCGCGGTGGCCGGGCTTCAGCGCGATCAGCAGCTCGCCGTCGAGCGTGCCGATCGTGCCGGCGTTGCTGTACGACAGGTTGATGCCGCTGACCGGCAGGCCGAGGTTGTCGACGATCGCGCCGAGCTCGTCGGGCGGCACGGTTTCGCGGATCACGCGTTCGACCTGGTCGGCGAGCCGCGCGGTTTCCTCGATCCGGTAGCCGGTCGGCGCGCGCACGTGCAGCCGGAGGTTGCCGGAATCGGCGTTCGGGAAGAAGTCGCGGCCGAGCACGAACACGAGGCCCGTCGACAGCACGCAGAAGCCGAGGAAGCACAGCGCGTAGAAACGGCGGCGCACGAGCAGGATGCTCAGCAGCACGATGTACCACGCGCGCAGCCGTTCGAACGCATGGTTGAACGCGTGATGGATGCGCGCGAAGCGCGACGTCGAAGGGCCGGGGCCGGTGCTCGCCTGCTGCGGGCGGAACAGCAGCATCGCGAGCGTCGGCACCAGCGTGCGCGACAGCACGTACGACGCGAGCATCGCGAATACCACGGCTTCCGCGAGCGGCACGAACAGGAAGCGCGCGACGCCGGTCAGGAAGAACATCGGCACGAACACGATGCAGATGCACAGCGTCGACACGAGCGCCGGTACCGCGATCTCGCCCGCGCCTTCGAGAATCGCTTCGTGCAGGTTCGTACCGAGATGGAGATGCCGCTCGATGTTCTCGATCGTGACGGTTGCATCGTCGACGAGAATGCCGACCGCGAGCGCGAGCCCGCCGAGCGTCATGATGTTGATGGTCTCGCCGAGCGCGGACAGCGCGATCAGCGACGTGAAGATCGACAGCGGGATCGAGATTGCAATGATCAGCGTGCTGCGCCAGTTGCCGAGGAACAGCAGGATCATCATCGCGGTCAGCACGGCGGCGATCAGCGCCTCGTGGATCACGCCCTGGACGGCTGCGTTGACGAACACCGACTGGTCGAACAGCGGCGTGATCGTGAGCCCCTCGGGCAGCGTCGGGATCACCTTCGGCAGCAGCGCCTTCAGGTCGGACACGACCTTGAGCGTCGACGCGTCGCCGCTTTTCAGGATCGAGATCAGCACGCCGCGCTGGCCGTTCTGGCGCACGACGTTGGTCTGCGGCGCGAAGCCGTCGCGCACCGCCGCGACCTCGCGCAGGTAGGTCGTCGCGCCGTTGATCGTCTGGACCGGCAGGTTGCCGATGTCGGCAACCGTATCGGCCGACGCGTTCGTGTCGATCCGGTATTCGGTCTGGCCCATCTTCGCGGTGCCGGTCGGCAGCACGAGGTTCTGCGCCTTGACCGCGTTGACGATGTCGGCCGGTGTGAGGCCCTTCGCCTGCAGCGCCTGCGGGTCGAGGTCGATCGCGACCACGCGCGTGCGGCCGCCGTACGGGAACGGAATCTGCACGCCGGGCACGGTGATCAGCTGCGGGCGCAGGAAGTTGAGCGCGATGTCGGCGAGCGACTGCTCGCTGAGCGTCTTGCTCGACAGCCCGAGCTGGATCACCGGGATGCTCGACGCGGAATAGGTGATCACGAGCGGCGGCGTCGCGCCCTGCGGCATCTGCCGCACGATCGCCTGCGCGGACGACACCGTCTGCGCGATCGCTGTCTGCACGTTCGCGCCCGGTTGCAGGAACACCTTGACGACCGCGATGCCGGGCAACGACGTCGATTCGACGTGCTGGATATTGTTGACGGTCGTCGTCAGGATCCGTTCATGCACGGACGTGATGCGGTTCGTCATCTCCGTCGCGGAGAAGCCGTTGTAATTCCAGATCACGCTGATCACGGGGATGTTGATCGCGGGCAGCACGTCGACCGGTGTGCGCATCAGCGCCAGCGGGGTGGCCAGCACGATCATGATGGCCATGACGATGAACGTGTAGGGGCGCCTGAGCGCGAGATTGACGATCCACATGGAGGCGGCGGGACAGGCGGTGATCGGGCGGCGGTGAAGGGAACCCGAATGATAGGCGTCGGCCCGCAACGGGTTACTGTCGCGAAACTGGCGGAATTGTCAGGTTGGGGCGTGGCGGCCGTCGGCCGATTCCGCAGACGGAATGCCCCGCCGCGATGGCGACGGTTCCGCGCATCGGGCGGCGCTCACAGCTGCTCCATGCCGAAACGCGCGAGCGCATCGAGATCGACGACCTCGATCTGGTTGTACGCGAGCCGCAGCGCGCCGAGCTTCTCGAGCTGCTGCAGCGCCTGGTTGATCCGCTGGCGCGACACGCCGACGAGCATCCCCAGTTCCTCCTGCGAGATCGACAGCGACGGGCCGGTATCCGGATACAGCGCGGGGTTGAAGAGCTGCGCGAGCGCCTGCGCGACACGAGCGTCGACGTCGAGCAGCCGGCTGTTCTGGATCGACGCGATGAATTCGCCCATCCGGTTGTTCAACTGATGAATCACGAAGCGCGTGAACGGCAGGCTCGTGTCGAGCAGCGCATGGAACGTGTCGACCGGCACGAACAGCACGGTCGAGCGCTGGATCGCGACGACCTCGTATTTGCGTAGCTCGCGCTTGATCACGCTGCCTTCGCCGAACCAGCCGCCCGACGGCACGCCGGAGAACGTGCAGCCGCGCCCCGATACGTTGAAGATCGCGAGCTTCAGCAGCCCCCGATGGACGCCGATCCAGTATTCGGACGGCGCGAGCCGGTGCGCGATCACGTCGCCGGCGTCGCACTGCGCGACGTGCGACTGGGCGAGCACGAGCGCCTGGTGTTCGGGCGCCAGCGTGCGGAACCACGCGCACTGGCCGAACAGCGTCGCCAGCGGCGGCAACGGGCCCGGTTCGGGAAGCGTGTCGGCCGGGTCGGCGGCCGCGTCGAGGTGGTCGTGCATGGATGCGGGTTTGCGAGGATAGGGATAACGCGCAGCGCTCGCGCGGCACTCTGTCGTTTCGATGACAGACGGCTCACAATATCGCCCGTTAGGCTGTCGGCAATTGAACCACATCAAAACGATCCGGGGTGCATGCGCCCCGGTCGACAGAACACGGGAGACAGGATAATGACGCAGATGTTCGAGGCCGGGCTCGGCCGCCGCGACGCCAACTACGTACCGCTCACGCCGATCGATTTCCTGATCCGCGCGGCCGAAGTCTACGGCGAGCGCCTCGCGATCGTGCACGGCGACGTGCGGCGCACGTGGGGCGAAACCTGCACGCGCGCGAAGCAACTGGCGAGCGCGCTCGCGCAGGCCGGCGTCGGGCGCGGCGACACGGTCGCGGCGCTGCTGCCGAACATCCCGGCGATGGTCGAGGCGCACTTCGGCGTGCCGATGGCCGGCGCCGTGCTGAACACGATCAACACGCGGCTCGACGTATCGTCGGTGCTGTTCATGCTGCGTCACGGCGAGGCGAAGGTGCTGATCGTCGACACCGAATATGCGGAGCTCGCGCATCGCGCGGCGCTCGAGGTGCCGGGCCTGAAGATCGTCAGCGTGGCCGACGCGATGCCGGCCGACCCCGACCGTTTCGCGGGCGCGACCGACTACGAGGCGTTCGTGGCCGGCGGCGACCCCGACCATGCATGGACGCCGCCCGCCGACGAATGGGACGCGATCGCGCTGAACTACACGTCCGGCACGACGGGCGACCCGAAGGGCGTCGTCTACCACCATCGCGGCGCGTATCTCGCGGCGATCAGCAACATCCTCGAATGGGACATGCCGAAGCACGCGGTGTATCTGTGGACGCTGCCGATGTTCCACTGCAACGGCTGGTGTTTCCCGTGGGCCGTCGCCGCGCGCGCGGGCGTGAACGTGTGCCTGCGCAAGTTCGACGCGAAGACCGTGTTCGACCTGATCCGCCGCGAGCGCGTCACGCATTACTGCGGCGCGCCGATCGTGCAGAGCGCGATCGCGAACGCGCCGGCCGAGTTGCGCGAAGGCATCGACCACACGGTGCACGCGATGGTCGCGGGCGCGGCGCCCGCGCCGGCGGTGATCGCGAAGATGAAGGAGATCGGCTTCGACCTGCTGCACGTGTACGGGCTGACCGAGGTCTACGGCCCGGCGACCGTCTGCGCGAAGCAGGCGCACTGGGAAGCCGTGTCCGACGAGGAACGCGCGCGGCTCAATGCGCGCCAGGGCGTGCGCTACCACCTCGAAGCGGGCGCGACGGTGCTCGATCCCGACACGATGACGCCGGTGCCGGCCGACGGCGAGACGCTCGGCGAGATCATGTTCCGCGGCAACATCTGCATGAAGGGCTACCTGAAGAACCCGAAGGCGACCGACGAGGCGTTCCACGGCGGCTGGTTCCATACCGGCGATCTCGCGGTGCTGATGCCGGACGGCTATATCCGGATCAAGGATCGCAAGAAGGACATCATCATCTCGGGCGGCGAGAACATCTCGAGCATCGAGGTCGAGGACGCGCTGTACCGGCATCCGGCCGTGGCCGTGGCGGCCGTCGTCGCGATGCCCGACCCGAAATGGGGCGAGGTGCCGTGCGCGTTCGTCGAGCTGCGCGAAGGCGCGAGCGCGACCGAGGCGGAAATCGTCGCGCACTGCCGGCAACTGCTCGCGGGCTTCAAGGTGCCGAAGGCCGTGCGCTTCGGCGAGCTGCCGAAGACCTCGACCGGCAAGATCCAGAAGTTCCAGTTGCGCCATGCGGTCGGCTCGAACACGGCGATCGACCTGGCGGGCGACAAGAAGTAGGCAGCGCACCCGGCCGTGGCCGATCATCGGGCGTCCGTCACGCGCCGCGTCAGAGCCGGAACACGCTGACGGCGTCCGACAGTTGCGAGGCCTGCTCGCGCAGCGCGACGGCCGCGCGCTCGGCATCCGAAATCAGCGTCGCATTCTGCTGCGTCGCTTCGCCGATCTGCGTGACGGCCAGGTTCACCTGCTCGATGCCGGTCGATTGCTCGCGCGACGCGGCGCTGATCTCGCCGATCAGCGTGCGCACCTGGTCGACCCGCGCGACGATGTCGCGCATCGTGCCGCGCGCGGCGTCCGCGATCCGGTAACCCTGTTCGACGGTCGTCGACGATTCGGCGCTCAGCGCGTCGATCTCCTTGACGGCGGCCGCGCTGCGCTGCGCGAGCGCGCGCACCTCGGCCGCGACCACCGCGAAGCCCTTGCCGTGCTCGCCGGCGCGGGCGGCCTCGACGGCCGCGTTCAGCGCGAGGATGTTGGTCTGGAACGCGATGCCTTCGATCGCGCCGGTGATCTCCGCGATCCGGCGCGTCGCGCGGCCGATGTCGTCCATCGTCGCGACCACGCGCTGCACCGCGGCGTCGCCGTTCGTCGCGGCGGCCGATGCGTCCGCGACCAGCGCGTTGGCTTGCGCCGCATGCTCGGCGCTCTGCTGCACGGCGGCGGTGATCTGCTCCATGCTGGCGGCCGTCTGCTCGACGCTGCTCGCCTGCGTCGCGATTCGCGCGGCGATGTCGCTGCTGCCGGCCGCGATGCCGACCGTGCCGTGCGCGATGTCGGCCGCGCCGTTGCGCACCTGCGCGACGATTCGCGCGAGGCCGTCGCCAATCCCGTCGACCGCCTGCACGAGCCGGCCGATCTCGTCGTTGCCCGCGCTGCCGTGCGCGGCCGCGCCGTCGCGGATGCGCACGCTGAGATCGCCCGCCGCATAGCGTTCGGACGCGCGGGCGGCGGCTTCCAGCGGCCGGCTCACGACGCGTCGCACGACGATGACGAACAGCATCGCGAACGCCGCGACGAGCGCGGCGCCGATCATCAGGAAGCGGTTGCGGGTGGCGCGCATCGTGGCCAGCAGTTCGTCGTCGAGCGCGATGCCGCCGACGAGCCATTGCCACTGCGGAATCGTCGTGAAGGACACGAATTTCGCGGTCGGCCCGGCGTCGTGCGCGGCCGGGTCGGTCGACGTGTACGCGAGCCGGCCTTGGGCCGCCGCGAGCATCTGCGCGTAGGGCGCGCGCGTGTCGTCGGCCCGTTGGCCCGCCGCGTCGGGATGCACGACGAAGGTGCCGCGCGACGGCCCCTGCGATGCGTCGAGCACGAAGTAGTAGCCGTTGTCGCCGATCTTCAGCGCGCGGATGCCGTCTTCGACGAGCTTGAGCTCGGCGCCGATGTCGAGGCCGACGAACAGCGCGCCGATCACGCGGCCGCTTACGTCGGTCACCGGCTTGTACTGCGTGATGTACGGCCGGCCGAACAGCTTCGCGAGGCCCGTGTAGCTGCGCCCGGCGACGAGCGGCGCATATGCGGGGCCGGCGCGGTCGAGCTTCGTGCCGACGGCGCGCGCGCCGTCCTGCTTCTTCAGCGACGTCGTGATGCGCACGAAATCGTCGCCGTCGCGCGCGAAGATCGTCGCGATCGCGCCGCTTTTCTTCAGGAACTGGTCGGGAATCGAGTAGTCGAGGTCGAGCGGCTGGCCACCCGCGAGCAGCGTCGGCGCGGCGACGCCGCCGATATCGACGGTGCGGGCCGGGTCGAGCGAGAAATCGGCCGGCAGGAAGCTCGCGAACAACGACATCGAGCGGCTGGCTTCGGCGCTCAGTGCCTTGTCGAACAGGTCGACCATCGCGCGGATCGACTGCTCCTTGTCGTCGATCCGCTGATGCGCTTCGTCGGCGAGCTGCTGGCCGGCGAAATGGGCGAGCGTCCACGCGAACACGGTAAACAGCAGGGCGACGAGCGCGCACGCCAGCGCGGCCAGACGCGCGCCGACGCTCACTCGGCCCGATTGGGTCATTCTCATGAGACATCCTGAGTAGGAGTGAGAGGAGGCGGAACGCACGCGTCACCGCTCGTGGACCCGTTAATACGGCAACTTTCGCGAAATCTTTAGCGGGCGTCGCAGATCACGGGCCCGCAGGCGGGCGAGGGGAGGCGGAGATCAGTGCGTGACGACCCACGCGACGGCCAGATAGCGGCCGACCTTCGCGATCGTCACGATGACGAGAAAGGTCGGCAGCGGCTCGCGCAGCACGCCGGCGATCATCGTCAGCGGATCGCCGATCACCGGCGCCCAGCTCAGCAGCAGCGACCAGCGGCCGTAGCGCGCGTACCAGCGCTCGGCGCGCGCGAGCGCGGACGGCTTGACCGGAAACCAGCGGCGCTCGCGGACGTGCTCGATGCCGCGCCCGAGCGCCCAGTTGATCGCCGAGCCGGCGACATTGCCGATGCTCGCGACCAGCACCAGCGCCCACACGGGTTCGCGCCCGGCGAGCAGCAGGCCGGCGAGCACGGCTTCGGACTGGAGCGGAAACAGGGTCGCGGCGACCATCGACACGGCGAACAGGCCGCCGTAAGTGAGCAATTCGGACATCGCGCGATTGTACTGGCGGCGTCGCCGCCGGTGCGGGGTGTCGCGGTCGCGTGGAAACGAACGCGTCGGCGGTTCTCAGTTCCAGCCGACCATGATCGCGCCCATCCCGACGAGCAGCCCGCCCGTCACGCGGTTCATCGCCCGCATCCGCGCCGGCCGCTGCAACACGCGGCTCAGCCGGTGCGAGAACAGCGCCATCGACGCAACGCCGCCCGCGAACAGCAGCGCGAACGTCGCGGCGAGCAGCAGGTATTGAAGGTTCAGGCTCCAGTCGGCAGTCGGGCTGATGAACTGCGGAAAGAACGACGGAAAGAACAGCAGCGTCTTCGGATTCAGGCCGGAAGTCGCGAGGCCGCGCCAGAACAATGCGCGCCGGGTGTCGGTGTCGGGCGCGACGATCCTCGTTCCTGCATTGGCGTCGGCCGGTGCCGCGGCTGCGCCGGCCGGCGTGCGGCTCAGCCATTGCTTGCCGCCGAGCCACACGAGATACGCGGCGCCGGCCCAGCGCAGCACGGTCAGCGCGTGTTCATCGAGATGGACGAGCGAATTCAGGCAAAGCGCGGTCAGCGCGAGTTGCAGCAGCACGGCGAGCGTGCCGCCCCAGACGCACGGCAGCGCGCGGCGCCAGCCGGTGCGCAGCGCCTGATTCATCGTGAGCAGGTTGACGGGGCCGGGCGCATAGATGAGGACGACGGAAGCGGCGAGGAACGACAGATAAAGCTTGAACGACATACGGACTGGCAAGGAACGGGGAAGCAGGCACCGGCCCCGCACGCGGTCGGATAGGCGTGCGGGCGGCGGGGGATCGCATGCCTGCCGGCCGGCGCCGCAACTCGTGATTGCGGCCGTGCGTCCCGCTGCGACGGGTGATCGCGGGGAGCGTGCCGGGCAGCAGGCATGGAGAAAATGTATCAAGCGGCCCGGTTAAAAGGCTTCCTGTTTTCCAGCAAAACGGCGCTGAAACCGGAATGGCGTTCAGATAGAATCGGGTTTTTCAGTAGAAGATTCTTCTCGTCATGGCTACCCGCGAACGCACGCCGAAAACGCTCGACAATCAGGACCGCAAGATCCTGGGTGCATTGCAGAAAAATGCGCGCCTGTCGAATGCAGAACTCGCCGAACAGATCGGCATGTCGACCACCGCCTGCTGGAACCGCACGCGGCAACTCGAACTCGACGGCTACATCGACGGCTATGTCGCACTGGTCAACCAGCGCAAGCTCGGCTACGCGGACATCGTGGTCCTCGAAGTCACGCTCGATCGCCACGAGGACGACGCGCTGGCGCGCTTCGGCGCCGAACTGGCGGCGCTGCCGGAGGTGCTCGAGGCGTATCTCGTGTCGGGCGAATACGACTACTGGATCAAGGTGGCGGTGGACGGCACGGCCGGCTACGAACGCTTTCTGCGGGAAAAGCTGTACCGGATTTCGAGCATCCGGCATAGCCGCTCGATGTTCGCGCTGCGATGCATGAAGGACGTGCCTTCGATTCAGGTGTGACGGGGGAATTGCGGGCGAGGCCGTTGTCGCGGCGGGCGGCGATGCGGCTTGGCGCTTGCGCGGAGGAAACCGGCGCAGGGCCGACAGGAAGGGCTCGCCGGGGAAAGGGCCCGCGGATACACGAAAACGGATGAATCTTCCGTCCGCGATGGCCGGGCACAATCGCGCGCCGGCGGGGAATGGTTTCTCGCCGAAGCGACCGGTTTACAGCAATCCGCGCCGATAACGGATGAATCGGCGCCGGTATCGGCCTGAAACACGGCTTCTCAAGACGATCTTGAAACGCTCGCCGCGCGGTGAGCGCATTCGGCGGGTTGCGCCCGGCCTCTTGCTACACGACCGGCGCGGCAACAGCCGCTGCCGGCGTGCGTCAGCGCAAGCGGATCAGGCGGCCGGCGCTCCGGCGGCCGGCAATCCGGCTGCCCGCTCAGCGCGGCAGGCGCGCGTGTGCTTCAGCGATGACTTCGCAGTTCTCGAGGTGCAGTGCCCAGGCTTCCGCCAGCAGCTCGCCAACACGTGCGAGCCAGCCAGTGGATTGGGTGGAACGATCGGAGACATTAGACGTTTGCATGACGAAGCCCCATATAGGTGGCGAGTTAGGGATAACCCTAATCATAGCGAAACGTCACCGCTTTGTGAAATTCGATTTCGTTATATGGGAATTCCTGACAATTTATGTTGCTGCTGCGCAACATGAATATTGGCCGCCGCGGCGTGCGGATAGGCGTGACGAGGCCGTGCCGGCACGGCCTCGCGGGGAGAAAGAAAGGGATTCGAGAGAAGGGATTCGAGCGTCCGTTCGGGAAAAGGGTGCGATTACCGGCCGATCCACCCGAAGCGCCAGGACAGCCGCCGCGTCGCGGCCCGCAGCGTCTGCGCCAGCTCGCTGTCCGGCCCGCGCGGGAAGCCGCGCGACGAGCCGATGATTGCGATCACGAGCCGGATGCTGCCGGTGTGATCGAACACGGGCGCGGCGATCGTCCCGATGCCGGGCACCGGCGCGTCGAACGCGAAATCGAGTTCGTCCGCGCGGATCGCCGCGAGCCGCGCGCGGAAGGCCGCGTCATCCGGCGCGACGGGCGCGCCGGCGAGGCGCACGGGCTCGTTGGCGAGCAAGTCGGCCAGCACGTCGTCGGACATGCCGGACGCGAAGAGCCGGCCGATCGCCGTATTGACGAGCGACATCACGGTGCCGACCTGCAGGCTCACGTGCTGCGGCCGCGCCGATTCCTCGAGCCGGATCACGGTCGGCCCGAGCGGCCCGAGCGTCGCGGCGGCCACGCTCATGTCGGTCGCGCCGGCGAGCGCGACGATCTCGGCTTCCGCGTCGCGCGTCGGCGATACGCGCTGCATCGCGATCAGGCCGAGCGCCTGCGCGAGCGGGCCGCCGTCGAAGCAGCCGGCGTCGTCGCGGCTCAACAGGCCGATCTTCTGCAGGCTGACGAGATGCGGAAACGCCTTCGCGGCCGGCATGCCGGCCGCCGTCGCGAGATCGCGCAGCGGCAGCGCGCGGCCCGCCGAGACCAGCGCGAGCAGCAAGTCGCCGGTGCTGTCGAGGGCATTGATCCCGCGTTGCGCTTTCGCGTCGTCGGCGAGCGCGGGCGGCACGCGCGCCGCGGCCAACGCCGGCGCGGGCGTCGGTTCCGCATCCACCGCGCCGAGCGACGCGGTCGCCTGACGCGCCGCGTCGCGCAAGGCCGCCGCGATCGGCCCGTTCCAGTCGACATCGATCGATCCCGTCGAACCGATCACCGTCAACGCGAGTTGCAGGCGCCCGTGTGCATCGAAAACAGGCACGCACATCCCGCTGACGCCGGGGCTGGGCCGGTCGATGCTGCGGTCGATGCCGCGCGCGCGGATCGCGTCGAGTTCGACGTGCTGTGCATCGGCGTCCGGCGCGGCCGGCTCGCGTTCGGCGCCGGCGAGCGTATCGCCCGCGCCGGCCTGGCTGGCCGCCATCGCGTCGAGTTGCGCGGCGTCGCCGAACGCGCGGAACACGCGGCCGGTTGCCGTTGTGTCGAGCGACATCACCGAACCGACGTGCAGGTTCACGTGTAACGGATAGCCGCCGTGCTCGATGCGCACGATCGTCGGGCCGAGCACGCCCGGCACCGACAACGCGACGCTCAGGCCGACCGTTTCCGCGAGCCGCACCGCATGCGGCAGCGTCGCGCGATAGGCCGGCTGGCGCTCGATCGACATCAGCCCGAGCCGCAGCGACAGCGGGCCGGGCTCGTAGTTGCCGGTGATCGCGTCGCGTTTCACGAGCGCGAGCCGCGTCAGGCTCACGAGATAGGTGTGCGCCTGCGCGGTGGAGAGGTCGGCCGCCGCGGCGAGCTCCGACAGCCCGAGCGGCTTGCGCCGGCGCGCGAGCGCGTCGAGCAGCCGGCCGCCGACCTCGACACTCTGGATGCCGCGCTGCGCCTTGGGCGGCGCATCGTCCGCGCTGACTTCGTGGTTCTGCACGCGATGATTCTTCCGTTGACGAAACCCCGCATGGTATCCGACGCCATTTCTCGCGCCAGCCCGCAGGTTTACCCGTATTAGACAATAGCAAGCGTGTTTGCCATTGACAAATATTCGATGCGGGCAGATGATCCGCTCATTCCCCTCAACACATGGCTCGCAGCCACGGAACGCACAATGGCCAAAGCATTCGCCTCCCAAGCCGATCTGGAAGAGAAGAAAGTCACCTGGACGCAGCTGTCCGAGAACGCGTACGCGTACACAGCCGAAGGCGATCCGAACTCCGGCGTGATCATCGGCGACGACAGCGTGCTGATCGTCGACACGACCGCGACGCCCGCGATGGCGCAGGACCTGATCGCGAGGATCCGCAGCGTGACCGACAAGCCGATCAAGCACGTGGTGCTGTCGCATTACCACGCGGTGCGCGTGCTCGGCGCGTCCGCGTATTTCGCCGAAGGCGCGCAGCACGTGATCGCGAGCCGCGGCACGTACGAGATGATCGTCGAGCGCGGCGAGGCCGACATGAAGTCGGAGATCGAGCGCTTCCCGCGCCTGTTCGCCGGCGTCGAGACGGTGCCGGGGCTGACGTGGCCGACGCTCGTGTTCGAGCGCGAGATCACGCTGTTTCTCGGCAAGCTCGAAGTGAAGATCATGCACGTCGGCTCGGGCCACACGAAGGGCGACACGATCGTGTGGCTGCCGTCGCAGAAGGTGCTGTTCTCCGGCGACCTCGTCGAATACGACGCCGCGTGCTATTGCGGCGACGCGCAGCTCGAACAGTGGCCGGCCACGCTCGAGGCGCTGCGCGCGCTCGGCGCCGAGAAACTCGTCCCGGGCCGCGGCCCCGCGCTGCTGAATCCGGCCGAAGTGAACAAGGGCCTCGACTACACGAAGGATTTCGTCACGACGCTGCTCGCGCAGGGCCGCAAGGCCGTCGAGCGCAATCTCGACCTGAAGGCGGCGATGGCGCTCACGCGCGAGGCGATGGACCCGAAGTTCGGCCACGTGTTCATCTACGAGCACTGTCTGCCGTTCGACGTGTCGCGCGCGTTCGACGAAGCGAGCGGCATCACGCATCCGCGCATCTGGACCGCGCAGCGCGACAAGGAGATGTGGGCCGCGCTCCAGGAGTGAATCGCTCAAGGCGGCGGCGCGGTGTTCAGATGACCGCGCCGCCGTTTCCCTGACGGTTGCGGCATTCGCGGCGGCATCGCGCCGCGGAGCCGGCGGCCGTATCCGGTCTCACAAGAAAGCAGGGCGCACGCACGCCCTCGGAGACTGCCGCGCGCTCGACATCGCGCGGCCCGTTTGGAGAGAGACATGCCCCAATCGCTTCCCGCCGAAGCGACGCTCGCGCACGCGAGCGCTTCGGCTTCCGTATCCGACTCCGCAATCGGCGACGCGCTGCTGTTCCGCAAGATCGCGTGGCGGATCGTTCCGTTCCTGTTCCTCTGCTACGTCGTGTCGTTTCTCGACCGCATCAACATCGGCTTCGCGCAGTTGCAGATGAAGCACGACCTCGGCTTCAGCGATGCGATGTACGGCCTCGGCGCCGCGGTGTTCTACGTCGGCTACGTGTTCTGCGAAGTGCCGAGCAACATGCTGCTCGCGCGGTTCGGCGCGCGCCGCACGTTCACGCGGATCATGCTGCTGTGGGGCCTCGCGTCGACCGGGATGATGTTCGTGTCGCAGCCGTCGCATTTCTACGTGCTGCGCTTCCTGCTCGGCGTGTTCGAGGCCGGCTTCTTCCCCGGCATCGTGCTGTACCTGACCTACTGGTTTCCCGCGAACCGGCGGGCGGCGGCGATCTCGGTGTTCTTCGCGGGCGTCGCGGTGGCCGGCGTGCTCGGCGGGCTGTTGTCCGGCTGGATCATGCGCGACATGAGCGGCGTGCTCGGGCTGCACGGCTGGCAGTGGATGTTCGCGATCGAAGGCGCGCCGGCGATCCTGCTCGCGTTCGCCGCGTTCACGTTGCTCGTCGACCGGCCGCGGGACGCCACGTGGCTCACGGCCGACGAAAAGGCGCGCGTCGCCGCGCTGTGCGCCGAAGGCCGAGCACCCGGCGGCGCGCACGACGGGCGCAGCGTGATGGCCGCGCTCGCGAACCCGCGCGTGTACCTGTTCGCGTTCATCTATTTCTCGCTGACCTGCGCGTCGCTGACGCTCAACTTCTGGATGCCGCTGATGATCCGCGACTTCGGCGTGACCGACGTCGTCGCCGTGAGCCTCTACACGGTCGTGCCGAATGCGGTGGGCGCGGTGGGGCTGGTGCTGATCGCGCGCCGCTCGGACCGCACCGGCGAGCGCCGCAAGCACTTCGCGTGCTGCACGATCGGCGGCGGCCTCGCACTCGCGGCGCTGACGCTGCATCTGCACAGCTTCGCTGCGATGCTCGCGTGCCTGTCGATCGCGGCGACGCTGATCTTCGCCGCGCTGCCGATCTTCTGGGCCGTGCCGACCCGCTACCTGTCCGGCAACGCGGCCGCGGCCGGGATCGCGCTGATCAGCAGCATCGGGATCACGAGCGGCATCGTCAGCCCGTGGGTGATCGGGATGATCCGCACGCGCACGGGCAGCATGGATCTCGCCGTGTACCTGCTC
Organism: Burkholderia anthinoferrum; assembly: GCF_002925705.1. Lineage (NCBI taxonomy): Bacteria > Pseudomonadati > Pseudomonadota > Betaproteobacteria > Burkholderiales > Burkholderiaceae > Burkholderia > Burkholderia anthinoferrum. Next base: position 189,808 of record NZ_LFZP01000052.1, on the reverse strand, counting down.
GCCGCGCTGCTGGTCGCGAGCGGGGTGGCGCTGATGCTCGGCGTGCGCGCCGCCCCGCGCGGCGCGGGCCCCGCCGCCAACTAGCGCGCCGCGGTGTAACGCGGCGCGGGCGTATCGGCCGACAAATGCGGCGCCATCGTGCGGCGCGCGGCCTCGTACGCCTCCCATTCGTCGCCCGCGTGCAGCGACGGGATCGTCACGAGTTCGCCTCGATCGAACCCGACCAGGGCGGCATCGACCATGTCCTGTGCGGTCATTACGATTTCCTTCGGCAGATGCTCGAGCGGCAGGCCGCCCGTCTGCCAGAAATCGGTGGCCGTTGCGCCGGGCAGCACGGCCTGCACCTGCACGCCCTGCTCGGCGAGTTCGTGATGCAGCGACTGGCTGAACGCGAGCACGAACGCCTTGCTGCCGCCGTACACGCCGTTCAGCGTTTCCGGCGAGATCGCGACGATCGACGAAATGTTGATCACCGCGCCGCGGCCGCGTGCGACGAAGCCGGGCACGGCCGCATAGGTCAGCCGCGTGAGCGCGGTCACGTTCAGGTCGATCATCCGCGTCATCGCGTCGACGTCGCTGTCGAGCAGCGGCGCATGCGTGCCGACGCCCGCGTTGTTCACGAGCAGCGTGATGCTCGCGTCCTGTTTCAGCTTCGCTTCGACGGCGGCGAGCGCCGCGCGGTCGTTGAGGTCCGCGTCGACGATCTCGACGCTGCGCCGCGTGTCGTTCGTGATGCGGTCGGCGAGGGCGTTCAGCCGGTCGCGGTTGCGCGCGACCAGGATCAGGTCGTAGCCGCGGCGCGCGAGGCGGTCCGCGTAGACGGCGCCGATGCCCGACGACGCGCCGGTGATGAGGGCGGTACCGCGATGTGCTTGCGTCATGATGTGCTCCGTTTCGATGAGGGTGGCCGGATGGCGTGAACGCATTCTGGCCTCGACGCGCCGCGACATAAATGACGTAGATGGGTATGATTTCGGACATCGGGCCAATCGGCACACGATCGGAGAGCGCATATGCACCGAATCGGCTTCTTGATCAGCGACGGTTTCCAGATCATGGCGCTCGCCGCGCAGTCGGTGTTCGAGTACGCGAACATCGGGATGGACGCGCCGTTCTACGCGATGGACAACTATTCGGTCGACGGCGGCGACGTGCGCTCGTCGCTCGGGCTGCCGGTCGCCACGCGCGCGCTGCGCGGGCGGCTCGGCGTCGATACGTGGATCGTCGCGGGCGTCAACGACCCGCTTGCCGCGCCAGCGCCGGCCGGCGTCGTCGCGTACCTGCGCCGCGCGAATGCGCACGCGCGGCGGATCGCCGGCATCTGTACGGGCGCGTTCGTGCTGGCCGAGGCCGGGCTGCTCGCGCAGCGTCGCGCGACCACGCACTGGGCGTTCGGCCGCGACATGCAGCGGCACTACCCGGAGATCCGCGTCGAGGACGACCGGATCTTCATCGTCGACGGTCCGATCTGGACGTCGGCCGGGATGACGGCTGGCCTCGATCTCGCGCTCGCGATGGTGGAAAAGGATCTCGGCGCCGACGCCGCGCGCTCGGTCGCGCACAAGCTGGTGATGCATCAGCGCCGGGCCGGCGGCCAGTCGCAGCATTCGGAAATGCTTGCGCTTGCGCCGAAATCCGACCGGATCCAGAACGCGCTCGACTACGCGCGGCAAAACCTCGGCCGTGCGCTCAGCGTCGAGGAGCTGGCCGAGGCCGTGCACCTGAGCCCGCGCCAGTTCAGCCGCGTGTTTACGCTCGAAACCGGGCAGTCGCCCGCGAAGGCGATCGAGCGGCTGCGGCTCGAATCGGCGCGGCTGATGATCGAGCAAAGCCGCCACCCGCTCGACGTGATCGCGAAGGAGAACGGTTTTCGCGACCGCCGGCACATGCGCGACGCGTTCGTGCGCGGGTTCGGCGTGCCGCCGCAGGCGTTGCGGCGCGACGCGCGCGCGGACGAACGGGAAACGCGCTGACGCACGCGGCCGCCGCCAGCGCGGGTCCGAAAAAGCGCGCAGAATCGCGTCGACATGTTTCGCGAGGAGACACGATGCGCGCCGAGCCGTTCGATATTGCGATACCCGATCAAGCCCTTGACGACCTGCGTCGGCGCGTGCGCGACAGCCGCCCGCCGAACCTCACACCGGCCGAGCCCTGGCAGCAGGGCGTCGACGGCACGTGGCTGCGCGAACTGGCCGCGTACTGGGTCGACGGCTTCGATTGGCGCGCGGCGGAACGTGCGCTGAACCGGCTGCCGCAGTTCGTCGCGGACGTCGGCGGCCGGCGCGTGCATTTCGTGCATCGGCGCGGCACGGGGCCGAAACCCTATCCGCTCGTCGTCACGCACGGCTGGCCCGGTTCCGCATTCGAATTCCACGCGCTGATCGACCGCCTGTGCGATCCGGCTGCGTTCGGCGGCGATCCGGACGACGCATTCGACATCGTCGCGCCGTCGCTGCCGGGCTTCCTGTTTTCTCCCGCACCGGCGGCGCCCGGCACGTCGGCGCCCAGGTCGCCGACTGCTGGGCGGAATTGATGGCCGGCCTCGGCTACCCACGGTTCGGCGCGCAGGGCGGCGACCTGGGCGCGGGCGTGTCGGTCGCGCTCGGTGCGCGGCATGAGGGCGTGGTCGACGGCATCCATCTGAACTACCTGCCCGGCAACTACGAACCGCCGATCGACGCGGCGCGGCCGCTGACCGACGACGAGCAGGCGTTCCTGAAGCAGCGCGGCGAGTGGGCGGTGCTCGAAGGCGGGTACGCGCACGTCCACATGACGAAGCCGCGGACGCTGGCCGTCGCGCTCAACGATTCGCCGCTCGGGCTGGCCGCGTGGATCGCCGAGAAATTCCGTGCGTGGAGCGATTGCGACGGCGATGTCGCGCGGCGGTTTTCGCACGACACGCTGCTGACGGGCATATCGCTGTACTGGTTCACCGGCTGCATCGGCTCGTCGATGCAGATGTATTGGGAAAACCGGCTGCAGCCGATGCGGTTTGCGGCCGGGCAACGCGTGGCGGCGCCGGTCGCGTTCGCGCGTTTTCCGAAGGAGATCAGCCGCCCGCCGCGCAGTTGGCTCGAACGTGTGTTCGACGTCGCGCAGTGGACCGACATGCCGAGCGGCGGCCATTTCGCCGCGATGGAGGAGCCGGATCTGCTGGCCGACGATATTCGGCGGTTTTTCCGGCGATTTCGGTAACGAGCGGGGTGGCCGGCGAAGCGTGCCGGCGGCCATTCGGGCGATCGGCCGCGGCACCGCCGCGCGGATCGCGCGGCGCCGACGTCGCCTGTCTTGTCATGTACTTACCGCGTCACGAACGCCGAGGCCGCATCCGGCGCCGTCCGCGCATGCTTGCGCTGGCGCAGCAGCGCGACGCGGCAGTTCTCGCGCGCCGTTTCGCGGCCGTCGTCGTCGAGCAGCACGAGGTCGCCGCGCATCACGTTCAGCGTGATGACATCCTCACCGGGTGCGCCGAGCGTTTCCGGCGTATGCACCGAGCCGGCCGGTTCGAGCACCGTCGAACCGGCGCGCGCGACCCAGTCGTATTCGCGGTAGCGCCACGCCCCCTGCAGCGTATGGACGAACACCTCGCCGTCGTGGCGGTGGCGCGGCAGCGTGCCGCCGGCCGGCATCTTCAGCAGCGCGGTAAGCGTGTCCTCGGCCGCATTGATGTGCAGGTACTTGATCGCGAGCCCCGGCAGGTCGGCGCTCATCGGCAACCACGGCAGCGCGTCGCCGGGCAGGCACGAGATCGGCGGCAGATCGGTGGAGAGCGGGGCGGACGGCTGCGTCATGGCGGAAGGCGGCGTGGAAACGGAAAGAGGTTGGCATTATCGCAGAGCGTCGCGACCCATTTCGTCGCACTCAGGCGGGCGTGGCCGGGCCCGCGCGGCGACGGGGCCTGACCGAGCCGGAAACCGCTACGCCGCCGGCCGCACCGCCGCATGCGCGGCTTCGAGGCACGACTGGAACAGCAGCGCGGCCCGCGACGGCCGCGGCGAGCGCCGCAGCAGGCTCACGAACCGGCACTGGTAATTGAACCGGTGCGGCGCGACCGGCTGCATCAGCCCCTTGTTTTCGAAACTCTCCGCGTAGTGATCGGGCAGGAAGCCGAGATAGCGGCCGGACAGGATCAGCGTCGCGATCGATTCCTGGTCCGACGCGGTCGCGCTGCGGGTGAGCTTCGCGCGATGGCTCAGTTCCATGTTCGGCGAATGGAAACCGAGCCCGGCGAATGCGTGATTGCGGATCGTCGTCCACGTGAGCTTGCCGTGCGGCGCGTCGAACAGCGGATGCTGGCGGCCGCAATAGAGCAGCATCCGTTCGTCGAACAGCGACGAATACACGAGGCTGCCCGAGTTGCGGTGCGCCGGAATGATCCCGACCTGATAGCTGCCGTCGATGATCCCGCGCTCGACCTCGTTGATCGACGCGACGTGCAGGTTCAGCGCGACGTCGGGCGCTTCGTCCGCGAATTGGCGAATCGCGTCGCCCAGGCGCGCATGCGGATTGGTGGCCGTCTTGTCGAACACCGCGATGTGCAGTTCTCCGCCCATCCTGTCATGAATGCCGTCGATCCTGCTGCGAAATGCTTCCATCGACGCGAGCAGCCGCAGCGTTTCCTCGTACACCGTCTGCCCCTCGGGCGTCAGCGTGAAGCCCGCGCGGCCGCGCCGGCACAGCACGAGGCCGAGCCGCGTTTCCAGATCCTTCACGTGCCGGCTGATCGTCGAGATGCCGATATTCAGTTCCAACTCGGCCGCCGCCATCCCGCCGCACTGCACGACGCCCTTGAAGACTCGCAGCAGGCGCAGGTCCATGTCGCTGAGCTGCCCGAGCAGCGCGCGGCTCTTCGGTTTCTTTGCTTGCATGGATGAGCAAGTGAACATTGATATTGCGATATTCAAAAGACTAATTGGCGTCCCGACAATGTGCAACATCATTACCAGGAGGAGGGGCGCGCCGCGCCGACCGACATGACCGACATCACCACCGCCCAGCACGACGAAACCAACCTCCGCACCGACGCCGCGTGGCTCGATGCGCACTGGATGCCGTTCACGGCGAACCGCCAGTTCAAGGCCGATCCGCGCCTGATCGTGTCGGGCAAGGGCGCGTATTACACCGACGCCGAAGGCCGCAAGATCTTCGACGGCCTGTCGGGCCTCTGGTGCACGGGCCTCGGTCACGGCCGCACGGAAATCGTCGAAGCCGTGAGCCGTCAGGTCGCGCAGCTCGACTATGCGCCGGCCTTCCAGTTCGGCCATCCGAAATCGTTCGAGCTCGCCAACAAGATCAAGGAACTCACGCCGGCCGGCCTCGACTACGTGTTCTTCACGGGCTCGGGCTCGGAAGCGGCCGACACGTCGCTGAAGCTGGCCCGCGCGTACTGGCGCGCGAAAGGCAAGGGCACGAAGACGCGCCTGATCGGCCGCGAGAAGGGTTACCACGGCGTGAACTTCGGCGGCATCTCGGTCGGCGGGATCGGGCCGAACCGCAAGCTGTTCGGCCAGGGCCTCGACGCCGACTTCCTGCCGCATACGCAACTGGCCGAGAACAAGTTCTCGCGCGGCATGCCGGAGCACGGCGCCGAGCTGGCCGACCGCCTGCTCGAGCTGATCGCGCTGCACGACGCATCGAACATCGCGGCCGTGATCGTCGAGCCGTTCTCCGGTTCGGCGGGCGTGGTCGTGCCGCCGAAGGGCTATCTGAAGCGCCTGCGCGACATCTGTACTGCGCACGACATCCTGCTGATCTTCGACGAGGTCATCACGGGCTTCGGCCGGGCCGGCGCGATGACGGGCGCCGACGCATTCGGCGTGGTGCCGGACATCATGAACTTCGCGAAGCAGGTGACGAACGGCACGCAGCCGCTCGGCGGCGTGATCGCGACGAAGGAGATCTACGACACGTTCATGGCCGCGGGCGGCCCCGAGTACATGCTCGAGTTCCCGCACGGCTACACGTATTCGGCGCACCCGGTCGCCTGCGCGGCCGGCGTCGCGGCGCTCGACCTGCTGGTGAAGGAAGACGCGGTGGCCCGCGTGCGCGATCTCGCGCCGCATTTCGAGGCGGCCGTGCACGGGCTGAAGGGCCAGCGCCACATCGCGGACATCCGCAACTACGGGCTGGCGGCCGGCCTGACGATCGCCGCGCTGCCGGGCGAGCCGGCACGGCGCCCGTACGAAATCGCGATGCGCTGCTGGGCGAAGGGCTTCTACGTGCGCTACGGCGGCGACACGATCCAGCTCGCGCCGCCGTTCATCGCCGAGAAGCGCGAGATCGACAACCTGGTCAACGCGCTGTCCGACGCACTGAACGAAGTGGATTGAGCCCGCGCTCGTTCCAAGCGACAACCGAATTCACGAAAGAGCCCCAACGATGAAACACGACAGCAATGTGACCTCCACCGTCGGCCACCTGATCGACGGTAAGCGCGTCGACGGCGGCAGCCGCGTCCAGCCGGTGTTCGACCCGGCCACCGGCGAATCGCACAAGAGCGTCGCGCTCGCCGACAAGCCGACCGTCGAAGCCGCGATCGCGTCCGCGCAGGCCGCGTTTCCGGCCTGGCGCAACACGCCGCCGCTGAAGCGCGCCCGCGTGATGAGCCGCTTCAAGACGCTGCTCGAGGAGCACGCGGAAGAACTGTGCGCGCTGATCACCGCCGAGCACGGCAAGGTGCTCGCCGATGCGATGGGCGAACTGCAGCGCGGGATCGAGAACGTCGAGTACGCGAGCTACGTGCCCGAGCTGCTGAAGGGCGAGCACAGCAAGAACGTCGGCCCCGCGATCGATTCGTGGAGCGAGTTCCAGGCGCTCGGCGTCGCGGCCGGCATCACGCCGTTCAACTTCCCGGTGATGGTGCCGCTGTGGATGTGGCCGATGGCCGTCGCGTGCGGCAACACGTTCGTGCTGAAGCCGTCCGAGCGCACGCCGTCGTCGACGCTGCGCATGGCCGAGCTCGCGCTCGAAGCCGGCCTGCCGCCGGGCGTGCTGAACGTCGTGAACGGCGACAAGGAAGCGGTCGATACGATCCTGACCGATCCGCGCGTGAAGGCGGTGAGCTTCGTCGGCTCGACGCCGATCGCCGAATATATCTACGCGACCGGCTGCGCGCACGGCAAGCGCGTGCAGGCGCTCGGCGGCGCGAAGAACTTCGCGGTCGTGATGCCGGATGCCGATATCCCCAACGCGGTGAACGCGCTGATGGGCGCCGCGTACGGCTCGTGCGGCGAGCGCTGCATGGCGATTCCGCTCGTCGTCGCGATCGGCGACGAAACGGGGGACCAGGTCGTCGCGGGGCTGAAGGCCGAGATCGAGAAGATGAAGGTCGGCCCGGGCAACGGCGCGGGCGTCGACATGGGCCCGCTCGTCACACAGCAGCATTTCGAGAAGGTCACCGGTTTCGTCGAGGCGGGTGTGGCGGCGGGCGCGACGCTCGTCGTCGACGGTCGCGGCGTGAAGGTCGACGGCCATGACGGCGGCTACTACCTCGGCCCGTGCCTGTTCGACAACGTGAAGCCCGGCATGCCGATCTATCAGCACGAGATCTTCGGGCCCGTGCTCGGCGTGATCCGCCTGAAGTCGCTCGACGAGGCGATGGCGCTGATCGATGCGCACGAGTACGGCAACGGCACGTGCCTGTTCACGCGCGACGGCGAGGCCGCGCGCTACTTCAGCGACAATATCCAGATCGGCATGGTGGGTATCAACGTGCCGTTGCCGGTGCCGGTCGCGTATCACTCGTTCGGCGGCTGGAAGCGTTCGCTGTTCGGCGATCTGCACGCGTACGGCCCGGATGCCGTGCGCTTCTATACGAAGCGCAAGACGATCACGCAGCGTTGGCCGTCGGCCGGCGTGCGCGAAGGAACGGTGTTCAGCTTCCCGTCGAACCGCTGAGCTGACGCGCGCACCGGCTGCATCCAGCCGGTGCGACCTGCGGAACTGCCAGGGCCCGCCCCGATCGCGCGATCGGCGGCGGGCCTTTTACGTGCTTACGGCGCGACCACGTGCCACACGTTCTTGAAGTTGTCGCCGTTGCGTTCGCCCTGTTTCATGTCCTTCGAGAAGAAGTACAGCGGCTTGCCCTTGTACGCCCATTGCGGGCTGCCGTCGTCGCGCTTGACGATCGTGTAGGGGCCGACCGGTACGTCGGTCGCGCTGGCCTTGTACGGCGGCCAGAGGGTTTCGCATGGGCCTGAACAGGCGCTGGTGCCGGCGTTGGGCTTGTCCTTGTCGAACGTGTAGACGGTCATCCCGTTCGCGGCGACGAGTGCGCCGTTTTCTTCCTTCGTGATGGAACCCTGGGCCGTGGCCGAAGCTGACGCAATGGCGAGCAGGGCGGAGCTGACGAGCAGCGCGGCTTTCATGAGTGCCTCCTGATAGTCCGGTGAGCGGCCGCGATCGCGCACGGGCGAGCGTGCGCCGGAATCGCGATGAATGGTGCCGGAGCACGGCGCCGTCGCCGCCCGCCCGCGCGAGCGAGCGACCCGGGGCGAATGGCGGCAAACGGGCGCCTTCTTCACGATAGGCGGTTTTTGGCGACGCTGCGAGAAGATCGGGGGGCATATCGGCGGCATGTAGGCCGCGCGCAACGGCGCGACGATCGTCGTCATGCGTCGGTATTCGGCGTCCGTCCCCGAGCCCGGCCCGCGCGTGCCGGCCGACGCACTCATCCAGCCGAACCTTCCCCCAACGCCTGAATGAACCGCGAAAACAGCTCCGGCTGCGACGAAATCCCGAGCTTCGCGTAAAGGTGCCGCCGATGCACCTTCACCGTTTCGGGCGAAATCGCGAGCCGTTCGGCGATCGCCTTCGACGAATTGCCGCGCAGCACCATTCTCGCGATCGACATCTCCCGATCGGTCAGCACGCCTGCACCGAAGCGCGCGAGCGCCTGCTCGACGCGGGCGCCGAGATCCGCGTCGGGCGTTGCGCGCGCGGCGTCCCCCACCAACCGCCAATGTTGCCGGATTGCCGCGAGCACCCACGGCATCGCGGCCGTCAGCTTGCCGAGCGGCTCGACGTCGAAACGCGTCGATGCACCGAGCGACAGCGACAGCAGCGTATCGGCATTCGGCCGCACGAGAATCTGGATCTCGTCGTCGCCGACCGCGTCGCGGAAATAGCTTAGGAAATACTCGCTCTGCCGGAACAGGTCCGGCGCGACTTCCTCGAGCCGGTAGCAGCCGTCGGCGAGCCCGTCGTGCGCAGCCTGCAGGAACGGATCGAGCAGATATAACCCATTCAGGTAAAGCGGCACCGGCGACGCGGTGTCGGCGCCGCCCGTGTCGTATTCGTCGAGCACGAGCGGCACGCCGTCGCGGCCGATCGCGGTCGCGAGCGCGTTGTCGAACGGCGCCATTTCATTGAGCAGCAGCACGAGGAACCGCCAGAAGCGCGGCTGGCCGAGATGATCGATTGCGCGGCCGAGCGCCTGGTGCATCGCGATTTCGGAAAAGAGACGATCCATACCACCACCGGAAGGGCGTAACACGAAGGGGGAATAGCGGTCCTGAAATTGGCTTCCTAGACTGCCACGCAATCAATCGGGCCCGAGTATGGGTGTTCAAAAAAACGCGGCACAGGAAGAACGAAATGGCGATGATGTCGGAATCCAAGGGCACGCTGCAAGCGGCCTCTGCAACGGAAGACGCGCCGCGCGCGCTGTCGCAGACGCTCAGCGTGCGCGACGCAGTCATGATCACCGTATCGGGCGTGACGCCGGCCAGCTCGATCTTCGTGATCGCGCCGTTCGCGATCCAGCAGGCCGGCAGCGGCGCCGTGCTGTCGTTCGTGCTCGGCGGCGTGCTCGCGCTCGCTTTCGCGCTCTGCTATGCGGAACTCAGCGCCGCGCACCGCAGCGCGGGCGGCGAATACGTGATGGCCAAACGCGTGTTCGGCACGCTGCCCGGCTACCTGACCTTCATCACGGTGCTGTCCGTCAGCGTGTTCATCCCGGCGGTGCTCGCGAGCGGCGCCGCGCCGTACCTGAACAACGCGCTCGGCACGCACTTCGGCAACCAGTCGGTCGCGCTGACGATCGTGCTGCTCAGCTATCTGCTCGGCATGCTGAACATCAAGACGAATGCGTGGATCACCGGCGCGTTCCTGGTCGTCGAAATCGGCGTGCTGATGTTGATCGCGGGCCTCGGTTTCGGCTCGCCGCAGCGCGGCGCCGACGTATTGATCGCACCGGTCGTCGCGAGCGGCAATGCGCTCGCGCCGGCCACGCTCGCGGCCATCGTGCCCGCGATCGGCACCGCGATCTTCTGCTACAACGGCTTCGGCTCGGCCGCCTATCTCGCGGAAGACCTGCGCGGCGGCAACCGCAACGTCGCGAAGGCGGTGATCTATTCGCTGCTCGTGATCCTCGTCGTCGAACTGGTTCCGCTCACCGCCATCGTGCTCGGCGCGCCGTCGCTGACGGAACTGACGAAGAGCGCCGACCCGATCGGCTATGTCGTGCGCTCGCTGAGCAATCCGGCCGTGTCGCGCGTGGTCAGCGGCGGGATCTTCCTGTCGGTGTTCAACGCGATCATCGCGATCGTGATCACGATGGGCCGCCTGCTGTACAGCAGCGGCCGGCATGCGCTCTGGTCGCGCACCTGCAACCGCGCGTTCTCGACGATCCATCCGCGCCTCGAATCGCCGTGGCTCGCGACGATCGCGCTGGCCATTCCGTCGGCCGGGCTCGTGTTCGTGTCGAGCCTCGACGAACTGACCGCGTTCACCGTCGACCTGCTGCTGCTGATCTACCTCGTCGTCGGGCTGGCCGCGCTCGCGAGCCGGTTCGTGCGCCGCGACGTCGAGCATCACTACCGGATGCCGCTGTGGCCCGTGACGCCGCTCGTCGCGGTGGCGGGCGCCGCGTATACGCTCTACACGACGCTCGCGACGGCGACGAAGCCGACCGACCTGATCATCATCGCGGGGCTGCTGGTCGCGGCGCTCGCGATGTACGTGGCGTGGGCGCGCCACAGCGAAGCATTCCGCGCGCTCTGAGCACCGGATCGACGTCTTGCAGCACCGAAACATCGAACCATTGAAAGATTGAAAGACTGGAGGAATCGCATCATGCGCACGAGGGATCTCGGCATCCGCATCGGCCTCGGCACGCCCGGCCGCTTCAACGCGATCACGGACGTACCGGGCGTGCGGGTCGGACACTGCACGCTGAACGTCGAGGACGGCGACGCGTCGATCCGCACCGGCGTCACCATCATCGAGCCGCGCGCGGGCGCCGCGCACGATTCGCCGTGCTTCGCGGGCGTGCACGTGCTGAACGGCAACGGCGACGCGACCGGGCTCGAATGGATCCGCGAAGCCGGCCTGCTGACGACGCCGATCGCCTATACGAACACGCACAGCGTCGGCGCGGTGCGCGACGCGCTCGTCGCGAACGAACGCGAAGCGGCGGCCGGGCGCGTGTACTGGTGCATGCCGGTCGTGATGGAGACCTACGACGGACTGCTGAACGACATCTGGGGGCAGCACGTGAATGCCGCACACGTCTCGCAGGCGCTGGCCGCCGCGCAGTCGGGGCCGGTCGCCGAAGGCGGCGTGGGCGGCGGCACGGGCATGATCTGCCACGAGTTCAAGGGCGGCATCGGCACCGCGTCGCGCGTGTTGGCGAGCGATGCGGGCGGCTGGACCGTCGGCGCGCTCGTGCAGGCGAACTACGGCGTGCGCGAGATGCTGCGCGTGGCCGGTTACCCGGTCGGCGAAGTGCTGCGGCACGCGCATTCGCCGTTTCGCGAAGCAGGCGCGAAAGGCGAGGCCGGCATGGGCTCGATCGTCGTCACGATCGCGACCGATGCACCGTTGCTGCCGCATCAATGCACGCGTCTCGCGCAGCGCGCGGGCGTCGGGCTCGCCCGCGTCGGCGGTGGCACCGAGGATTCGAGCGGCGATATCTTCCTCGCGTTCGCAACGGGCAACGACGGCTTGCCCGCGGCGAACTACGGCCGCAAGGGCGCGGCGACCACCGACGTGCGGATGGTCAACAACGACCATATTTCCGCGCTGTTCGTCGCGGCGGCCGAAGCGGTGGAGGAGGCGATCGTGAATGCGCTGGTCGCGGGCGGCGACGTCGAGTCGCGCGGGGCGCGGGTCGAAGGGATCGGGCCGGCGCGGTTGCTGGATGCGTTGCGCGAAGTGGGCTGGCGGCCGGGGCGTGGCGCGTGAGACGGCAAGCGCCCCTTCAATCGAAGCGGCGTGGGGCGGGACGGCGGTGTGGCGACCGGCCGGACCGCGATCGGCCGGGCCGCCGTCCGCCCGCGCATGTCATGCATACGGTGCGGGCGATGCGGGCCTGGCTGTGACGACGCGGCGTCATGCTCAACTGCCGAAGTAGATGTTGCAGAAGCTGACGGGGCCGACGCACGCGTTCGGGTCCTCCTGCTTCGATTGCGCACGATCGACGCGACCGGCGGCCTGGACCGCCTCGGCGCGGTTCGCCTGTTGCGGTGCGGCGTCTGCCGGCGCCGGCTGCGCGTGGGCGACGGCAGCGGTGAGCGACAGGGCAACGAGGGCGAGGTGCAGCGGCTTCATTTTGTTTCTCCTGGGTGAGTGCCAGTCTCGCTGGCAGTGAGGAAACTATAGGCTCGCACTGCTTAAAGATTAATCACCGGGGCTGTAGAGCTTATTTCCATCCGAAACAACGATCCCGTTGCGCGCACATCCATCCTCAATGGCGGTGCCGGTTGAACGGCGCGTCCTTGTCGAGCAGCGCGCTGCGCATGAAGTGCAGGCAGCCGACGATTCGCTGCATGTTGCGGCGCGCGTCGGGCACCGCGTACCACGCCTGCAGCGCGTGCTGCGCCGCGCGGATCGCGAGATTCACGGATTTCAGCGTGCGCGCATGGCGGGCGGGCGTCGGATCGTCGAAGAAGCGCGGCAGTTCGAGCAGCACCGCATCGATCGAACCGGTCCAGCGTAGCGTCTGCGGCGGTTTCGACGCGCGGAACGCGTGCACCTCGTCGCGCAGGTCGATCACGGCGTGGCCGACCTCGAGCGTCGACAGCATCCAGCGCAGTGCATCGCGATGCTGCCGCGTGCGGCGCACGAGCAGCGTACGCAATTGCGCCATCAGGTCGTGCGTGCTCGACTGGAAGCGCTGCGCGAGGCCGGTCGGCGCCCCTTCGCACGCAAGCGTCACCTGGCGGCGCAGGTCGTGCGCGATCCGGCCGGTGAGCCAGGGCATGTGGGTGGGGAACACGACGGCGAACACGAGCGAGCATGCGAGCATCGCGACGACGACCGCCAGCCCGTTGTTGATCAGCACTTCCGGCGTATACGCGATCGTGTTGTCGGGGCCCGCGAGCAGGCAGAAGAACACCGCGAAGCCGATCCCGTAGCCGGACAGGCCGGGCCGCATCGCGAGAAACGCGCCCAGGCCCAGCACGGGAGCCAGCGCCGCGCACAGCAGCGGGAAGCCGTCGATGTTCGGATAGACGTAGCACAGGAACACATAGCCGACCGCGGTCGCGAACGCGGCGCCGACGCCCATCTGCGCGACGAACTTCGGCGCGCGTGGCGAGGTCGAGCTGAGTGCGCACGCGATCGCGGTGGCGATCACCGCGAGCGAGCCGCTCGGCCATTCGGAGGCGATCCAGAACGCGCTCATCGCACCGACGGCGATCACCGTGCGCAGGAACGCGAAACCGACGAAGAACGAATTGGTTTTGACCGCGTAATGCGTGACCGAGCGCTCGAACGCGTGATCGTCCTGGTCGAGCGACGCGTAGGTGTCGACGTAGCCCAGATATTCGCCGATGAACCGGTACAGCAGCTCGATCGCGGTATCGAAGTCGAGCAGGCCGCCGGCCGCGTGGTCTTCGAGCGCCCGGCGCGACGCGCGCGCGGCCTTCGGCAGCGCGGCATGGAAGCGGCGCAGGTCGAGCAGCGCGCCGGTGGTCGGTGCGATGCCGCGCTGGCGTTCGTCGCGCAACGCGGCGAAGCGCAGCGCGAGTGCGTCGACGTGCGGCGCCAGCGCTTCCAGCACCGCGTCCGAGCGATTCGCGCGCAGCCGCTTGACGAGCTGGTGCAGCGCATGCAGCCGCGTGCATGCGTTCATGAACTCGCTGTTCAGCCGCGCGAGCCGGCGGCTGCGCGCGCGAATGTGCGGATCCTCGAACGACGCGAACGCGCGGTTCGCTTCGAAGCCGACGATGTCGTCGACGAAGTCGGCGAAGCGCCGTTCGAAATCGCCGCGTGCGACGTCGCCCGCCAGTGCGCCGGCCGTGAATGCCGCGAACGTCGCGTGGCGTGCGCTCAACGAACGCATCAGCGCCTTCGCGGAACTCAACGGCAGGATCAGCGCGCTGACCGCGCCCGAGCACGCGATGCCGAGCGCGACTTCCGCGGCGCGCGTGAGCGCCGACTGGAACAGCGTCTGCGGCGTCATCACGGCCGGCAGGCCGATCAGCGCGGCCGTGTAGCCGGCGAGCACGAAACCGTACCAGCGGAAGTGGCGGTTGCGCACCGCGAGTGCGATGCAGCCGCCGATCCACAGCGTGATGCCGGCCATGTACAGCTCGGGCTGCTGCGCGAACAGCCCGCCGAGCGCGAGCGCGCCGACGAGGCCGGCCGCCGTGCCGAGCACGCGGTAGAAGCTCTTCGCGAACACCATCCCCGACAGCGGCTGCATCAGCACGAACACGGTGGTCATCGCGGTGCGCGGCTGCGACATCTCCAGGCGCATCGCGATGCCCATCGCCAGCAGCGCCGCGAGCACGGTTTTCGCGAGGTGCAGCCAGATCAGCCCGTCGGTCGCGGCCCAGTCGCGCGCCGCGTTGCCGAGTGGATCGAGCCATGCTCTCCATCGTGCGGGTTCGATGGAAGGTCGCTCGATCGCAGGTTGTGGCTTCATGAAAAGAGGGCCCAGGGCCGACCGCGCAAGGTGCCGCGGTACGCCCGAACGGGTCCGTTCGACGGGTGAGGCGCCGATTGTAGGAGTGCGGCGCCCGCGCATTAACGCAGTTGCGGGGAAACGATAGTTGCAGCCGGAGTAACAATCTGTCGCATCCGGTGGAGGAAAATGACGGCTCCGCTACAGGTTGCTCACAGGAATGGATACCCTACAAAACATGCGGGTGTTTTCGCGCGTCGTCGAGACGGGCAGCTTCACCGCGGCCGCGCAATCGCTGAATTCGACGACGGGCGCGATGTCGCGCGCGGTATCGGAGCTCGAGGCGCGCCTGCGCACCCGCTTGATGAATCGCTCGACGCGCCGTCTCGCGCTCACGTCGGCCGGTGAAAACTATCTGCGGCGCTGCCGCCAGATCCTCGCCGACGTGGACCGCGCGGAAGAAGAGGCGAGCTGCGCGCACGAGCGCCCGGCCGGCGTGCTGCGCATGCACAGCTTCGCGAGCGTCGGCCATCACTACGTATTGCCCGCGCTGACGCGCTATCACGCGCAGTTCCCGGACGTCTCGATCGAGCTGTCGCTGTCGCAGCGCATGCCCGACCTGTTCGACGGCACGAGCGACATGGCCGTCGTCACCGCTTCGTCGCTGCCCGACTCGGAGCTCGTGTCGCACCTGCTTGGCTCGACGTTCAGCATTCTGTGCGCATCGCCCGAGTACGTGAAACGGCACGGCGCGCCGGCCCGCCCGCGGGATCTCGCCGCGCACGCGTGCCTGACGCTGTGTACGCCGGCGTTCCCGACGCACGAATGGGTGCTCGAAGGGCCCGAAGGCGTGGAGCAGATCCACGTCACCGGGCCGGTGCAGACCAATACCGCCGAATCGCTCGCGCTCGCGATCCGCGACGGCATCGGGATCGGCATGCTGCCGGTGTATTCGGCGATCGACGCATTGCGCGACGGCACGCTCGTCCGTGTGCTGCCCACGCATATCCTGCAGAAGATGAACGTGCATGCGCTGTACCCGTCGCGCCGCTTCGTCGATGCGAAGGTGCGGACCTGGGTCGAGATGCTGCGTGGGCAGGTGCCGGGGATGATCGCGCGCGACGTCGAGATGCTGAACGCGATCGACCGCGAACCGCGGGCCGCGTGAATGCCGCGCGCGCATCGGCGCGCGGCGGGATGCTTCATGCAAGCACCGGATACGCGCCGCTCGCAATGGATGCCCGATGCGCGCGACGCGCGCCGTCACAGCGCGGGCCTGGCCGCCGCGCCCGATTCGGTTGCCGGCTCGCCGGCCGGGCCGTAAGCGGCCTGCGCCGCTTTCCTCGCGGCGACACGCTTCGCCTGCAGTCGTTCCTGTGCGGCCAGGATGTCGTCCGGATAGTTGCCGACTTCACCGCGCGCCGGGTTGTAGCCGACCGATTCGAGATCGATCAGTTCCTGCAGCACCTGCGCGCGCGTGACGGGCGAGTTCGGCTGCTGGGCGAACGACAGGGCCGGTGCGGCAAGCAGGACGGCAGCGGCGGCGGTTACGACGAGCGATTTCACGAGGTTCTCCTGAATACGGGGTGGGTGGCCGCAGCGGCGCGTGACGCGCGGCTGCGACCTTCGACGTCAGTCTACGTAGCGCTGCCACGCGCAAACACCCCGATTCCGGGAGGGCTGCTTTCCAGAAGAAACAACATTGACGGCGTGGCCCGCGGCGATCGCGCCCGTGAGCGAACATGGGCGCAGCGCAGGCGGGCGACGTTACGCGATGCCGGTCAGAACCGCGTGCGCATGCCGATCGTGCCGACCACCTGATTCGCCGTGCTCGATGCGCCGCCCGACGTGTTGATGAACGCGTGGTAGCCGCGGCCGGACGCATGCTGGAACATCGCTTCCGCGTACAGGTCGGTGCGGCGCGACAGCTTGTACACGGCCTGCAGGTTGGCCTGATGCCACTTCGGATCGGTGCCGTGCTTGCTGTCGGGATTCGACACGCTGGCGTCCGTGTACACATAGGCGGCGCCGATGCTGATGGCCGGCGTGACCGCATAGCGCACGTTCACGTCGTAGTTGTTGAACGCGATCTGGCCGCTGGAGCCGAACGCGCCCGTGTTGTCGTACTGCGAGCGCGTGTAGACGAAGCCGACGGTCGCCGGGCCGAACACGTAGCCGACGCCGCCGCCGTAGGTGCGCATGCGGTCCGAGCCGATCGACCAGCCACCCTGGTTCAGGCTCTTCGCCTCGGCCGAATCGAGCGCGCCCGGGCTCGCGCTCGTCGAGCCCTTCGTGCCGTTCATCTGCAGGTACGCGCCGGCCAGCTTGAGCGGGCCGTTCGTGTAGCTCGCGGCCACGCTGTACGCGCGGTTGGCGCTGAAATTCGCCGAGTTGGAGAATGCGTACAGCGCGCCGACCTTGAAGCCCGCGATCGTGTCGCTCGTGTACTTGACCGCGTTGCTGATGCGCAGCGAGTGGTTCAGGTTGTCGTTGTCGAACGGATGCGCGAAGCCCGTATCGCCGAAATCGCCGGCCGTCGCGGACAGCGGCGCGACGAAGTCGACCATCGTGTCGTACTGGCGGCCGAGCGTCAGCGTGCCGTAGCCGGCCTGGCCGAGGCCGACATACGCGTGACGGCCGAACAGCTTGCCGTCCTGGCCGAGCCCGCCGTTGTTCGCGTTGAAGCCGTTTTCGAGCACGAACAGCGCCTTCAGGCCGCCGCCGAGATCCTCGGTGCCGCGCAGGCCGAAGCGGCTGCCGTTGATCGTGCCGGTCGTCATGCGCCATTGCGACCCGCCGTTTGCGTTGTTGGTATAGGCGATGCCGGCGTCGATCAGGCCGTACAGCGTGACCGAGCCTTGCGCGTGGGCGAGCGGCGCGAACAGGGCGGCGGCGCCCGCGCCGGCGATCAGGGTTTTTTTCATCGTGAAGCTCCTGCGTGTGGGACTGGAAACGAAAGTTCGGCGCAAGTATAGGAATGCGCGGCGTGCGCAAGGGCGTGGCGGCCGCGAGCGCACCGTTCCAGATCCGGCAAGAGTCGTTCACAAAACCGACACGACGTGTGGCGCGCGCCGGGCAGGCGGTTCTTGCGTGACGACCGGCGAGCGGCGTCCGTCCGGCGCGGCCCGGCTGTCGTGCCGATGCAACATGCACGGCACGTACGCGCGTCGCCGCTTTTCCTCCATACTGGTCGTCCGGACCGCACGGCCGCCGACGCAGATCGCGCGGCCGTGTTCATGCATACGACCAGAGGCCTCCCCCATGAACCTGTTCAACGTACGCCTGCGTGGCCGCGACGGCCTGTTCACGATCGGCATCGACGCCGGCACGATCGCGCGCATCGACGCGCAAGCCGCACCGATCGCGTCGACGAATCCCGACCATATCGATGGCGGCGGCCGTCTCGCGATTGCGCCGCTCGTCGAGCCGCATATCCACCTCGATGCCGTGCTGACGGCCGGCGAGCCCGCGTGGAACATGAGCGGCACGCTGTTCGAGGGCATCGAGCGCTGGGCCGAGCGCAAGGCGACGATCACGCACGACGACACGAAGGCGCGCGCGCATGCGGCGATCGGCATGCTGCGCGACCACGGGATCCAGCACGTGCGCACGCACGTCGACGTGACCGATCCGACGCTCGCCGCGCTGAAGGCGATGCTGGAAGTGAAGGACGAGGCGCGCGGGCTGATCGACCTGCAGATCGTCGCGTTCCCGCAGGAAGGCATCGAATCGTTCGACGGCGGCCGCGCGCTGATGGAGCAGGCGATCGAGCTCGGCGCGGACGTCATCGGCGGGATTCCGCATTTCGAGAACACGCGGGAGCAGGGCGTCAGCTCGATCCGCTTCCTGATGGATCTCGCGGAACGCACGGGCTGCCTCGTCGACGTGCACTGCGACGAGACCGACGATCCGCAATCGCGCTTTCTCGAAGTGCTCGCGGAGGAAGCGCGCGTGCGCGGCATGGGTGCGCGCGTCACCGCGAGCCACACGACCGCGATGGGTTCGTACGACAACGCGTACTGCTCGAAGCTGTTCCGGCTGCTGAAGCGGGCCGGGTTGAACTTCATCTCGTGCCCGACCGAGAGCATCCATCTGCAGGGGCGCTTCGACACGTTTCCGAAGCGGCGCGGCGTCACGCGCGTCGCGGAACTCGATCGCGCCGGGATCAACGTGTGCTTCGGGCAGGATTCGATCAAGGATCCGTGGTATCCGCTCGGCAACGGCAACATCCTGCGCGTACTCGATGCGGGCCTTCATATCTGCCACATGATGGGCTATCAGGACTTGCAGCGCTGCCTCGACTTCGTGACCGACCACAGCGCGACGGCGATGCATCTTGGCGACCGGTACGGCATCGAGGTCGGGCGTCCGGCGAATCTCGTCGTGCTCGACGCGGACAGCGACTACGAAGCCGTGCGCCGGCAGGCGAAGGCCACGCTGTCGATGCGCGACGGCAAGGTCATCATGCGGCGCGAGCCGGAGCGCATCACGTATCCGGATTGACAGGGCAAGACAGGCCGCTATGACCTGTCGTGCGTCGTGTATTCTAAAAATACATGAGTTGATCAAAAAAATACGTTTGTCTCATGATGGGCGCGCGCCTACGATGCGGTTCTGACGACGGCGCGCGTATTGCGCGCCGTCCTTTCGATCTTCGTTCGCCGACCCCATGCGCCTCGATCTTCCATCCGCTCCCGCTTCGTCTTCGCCGGCCGCCAGCCCGTTCGCGCGCATGGCCGTCGTCACGGTCCTGACCGGCATCGGCGCGGGTCTCGGCGGCATGCTGCTCGCGTTGCTGCTGCATGCGATCCAGCACGTCGCGTACGGCTACAGCATCGCGCACGTGATCGGGTCCGAGAGCTTCCTCACTGGCGTGACCGCGGCCGATCCGCTGCGCCGGCTCGCGGTGCTGGCCGTCTGCGGACTCGTCGCCGGCGGCGGCTGGTGGGCGCTTTACCGGTATGGCCGGCCGCTCGTCAGCATCCGTCGCGCGGTGTGCGCGGCCGATCCGCGGATGCCGTTCGTCAGCACGACGGTTCACGCGCTGCTGCAGATCGTCACCGTCGCGCTCGGCTCGCCGCTCGGCCGCGAAGTCGCGCCGCGCGAGATCGGTTCGCTGCTCGCCGGGCGGTTCGCCCATGCGGCGGGACTCACGCCCGACGATTGCCGGCTGATGGTCGCGTGCGGCGCCGGCGCGGGGCTCGCGGCCGTCTACAACGTGCCGCTCGGCGGCGCGATCTTCGTGCTGGAGGTGCTGCTCGGTACGTTCGAGCTGCGTGCGCTGATCGTGGCGGTCGTGACGTCCGCGATCGCGGCGATCGTCGCGTGGATCGGCCTCGGCAACGAGCATCAGTACACGGTGCCGGCGTTCGTGCTGAGCACGCCGCTCGTCGCATGGTCGGTCGTCTGCGGGCCGCTGTTCGGCTTCGCCGCGTACGGTTTCGTGCGGCTCACGACCCGCGCGCGGGCGAACGCGCCGAAGGACTGGCGGCTGCCGGTGTTCGCGCTGCTCAACTTCGCGGTGATCGGCTTGCTAGCGATCGGGTTTCCGCAACTGCTCGGCAACGGCAAGGGGCCGGCGTCGCTGGGTTTCGACGGCACGCTGACGATCGGGCTTGCCGCGGCGTTGCTGGTGCTGAAGGTGCTGATCGAGGCCGGCAGCCTGCGGGCCGGCGCGGAAGGCGGATTGCTGACGCCGGGCCTCGCGAACGGCGCGCTGCTCGGCGTCGTGCTCGGCGGGCTGTGGAGCGCCTTATGGCCCGGCGCATCGCTCGGCGGATGCGCGCTGATCGGCGCGACCGCGTTTCTCGCCGCGTCGATGCAGATGCCGATCACGGCCGTCGTGCTGATGCTCGAATTCACGCGCGCGAATCACGACTGCCTCGTGCCGATGTTGCTCGCCGTGGCCGGTTCGCTCGTGGCGTACCGGTTCGCGCAGCGGGTGGCGGAGGGGCGTGCGCGGGCGATCGCAGCTGTCAGCACGCTGGAAGCGGCTGCCCGCTAGCCGGGCTCACGACCGGCCACATCCAAGGTACTGGCGAGCGCGACGAACCGCACCACGACTTGGCGTGTTCGGCGGGCGTCGCGTGGATACTGGAAGGGCACGGGGCGCGCGCGTAATTCCCTTTTGAAGTGGATTAGAACCGAACATCTCACGGTAAGACCCAACAATCGGGGATTATATTTCTTGAGCGTATCTCGCTCATAACTCTATAATATTGTGAGTTATCAGAGATAAAGCGTTCTAAGATCCACTATGTTGGAATTAAGTTTCCGCAAGCCCGACGAAATCGTCACCCTCCTTTGTGCGCGGCTTCGCACGGAGCGGCTCGCGTTGCAACTGACGCAGAGCGACGTAGCCGCGCGTGCCGGCGTCGGTGTCAATACCGTGTCCAATCTCGAAGCTGGCCGCAATGTGAGCCTCGAGACGGTAATCCGTATAGCGATGGTTCTGGGACGAAGCAAGGAACTCGAGGGACTTTTCCTGCCGAAGCTCGATAGCCTGGAAGACGTTCACCGGTATGAAAAAAGTGCCAAACGCCGGCGCGTCAAGAGGGGTAACCAGAAATGATCGAGCGGATCGATGTCTACTACGACGGCTGGGGGGAACACTGGCTGTGGGGATCGATGGTTTCCACGACCGCGATCACGGGGCGCCCGTTGGTCGTATTCGAATATAGCGACGACGCGCGCAAGAGGGGGCTGGAACTGTCGTCTTATGCGCTCCCATTGCATGGGGCGAGGCTGCGCAAGGACTTTCCGGTCCACCAGCTTGGATTGCCCGGACCGGTCTATGACGCGTTGCCCGATGGATGGGGCATGTTGCTGATGGACCGCTTGTTCAAACGCCGCGGTCTCAACGCCGCACGTATCGGGCCGCTGGAGCGATTGGCTTACATTGGCAACCATGCAATGGGCGCCCTGTCGTTCGAGCCTGTCGCGCCCGAGATCCTGGCGCCGCGGCAGGATATCCCCCTCGCTCGGCTTGCGGCCGAGGTACAGGAAGTTCTCGATGGCGAGGGTGGCGAATTCCTTCATCAATTGCTGCAGGTCGGTGGCTCTCCGCAAGGCGCCAGGCCAAAGGCCCTGGTCTATCGTGATCCGCGGTCCGGCGTATTTACCACGGCCGCGGTGGCGGGCTTTGAAGCGTGGTTGGTCAAGTTCCCGGCTTGGCAAGAGCATCCCGAGGTGTGTGCGATCGAAATGGTCTACGCCGAGTGCTTGCGCATGTGCGGCATCGAGACCCCGGACACGCTGCATTTCAATTTGCCTGACGGGATGGCGGCATTTGCGTCCCGGCGTTTCGATCGACTGGACGGTCTGCGCGTGCCCATGCAAAGCGTTGCCGCGTTCACCGGCGCCGATTACAAAACGCCGGGTGCGCTGGATTACGTGAATTTCTTGCGCGCCACTCACATGTGCACCAACGACGTACGCGAGAAGGCGCGGGCGTTTGAACGGGCTGTCTTCAATGTCGCATTCAACAATCGCGACGATCATCCGAAGAACTTCGCGTACGTCATGTCGCGATCCGGCGAGTGGAAGCTCGCGCCGGCCTACGACGTGACATTCTGCGAGGGGCCGGGCGGTTACCACCAAATGGACGTCATGGGCGAGGCGCTGCGGATCGACCGAGCCGCATTGCTCGGACTGGCAAAGGAAGCGGAGCTTCCCGCAGCCGCTGCCGGCGACATGATCGACGGAATGTGCGGCGTGGCCAGCCAGTTTTCGACCATTGCGAAGTGCCGCTACGAGGGGATCATCACCGAAGACACCCTCATGGACATCCAGCGCCGAATCGACGAGAACGTTGCGCTGCTGCACTAGGGGCTCGGCATGCGCGACATCATGGGGTATTGCGTGACGACGATGCTGTTCTCGGGCGTCGTGTTCGTCGGGGCGATGTATCTGTTCTGACGACGTGAGGCGAGAGGCGGGCGGGGCTGAGCCCACCTCCCGCCAGCTTGATTCCAGCCTGCCTGTCAGCCGCGCGACCGCGCGTCGGCGCGCTCGTGCCCGTGACGCAACGCGAGGCTCGCGACCGCCGCGACGACGAGCGCGGCTGCCAGCAGCGTCAGTCCGTTCTTCGCGTTGCCGGTCGCCTGTTCGATCGCGCCGACGACGGTCGGCCCGACGAAGCCGCCGAGCAACCCGCACGTATTCACAAGTCCGAGCCCGCCGGCCAGTGCGCTGCCCGCGAGGCGCGACGCCGGAAACGTGAACACGATCGACTGCACGACGAAGAACGTCGACGCGGCCACGCACACGCAGAGCAGCCCCGCCACCGGCGACGCATGCGCGGCGCCGACCATCCCGGCCGCCATCACGACGAGCCCCGCGCACAGCATCCGCCGCGAATGACGCGATTCGCGTGCGAAGCGCGGCAGCGTCCCGGCCCCGAGTGCGGCGGCGAGCCAGGGCAACGACGTCAGCAACCCGACCGCCACCGGTGAAAGACGTCCCGACGCGCCGATGATGCCCGGCAGGAAGAAGATCACCGTGTAGATGGTCAACTGGTGGCAGAAGTACACGAAGATCGCGAGCCAGATCTGCGGATCGCGCAGCGCGGCGCCGAATGCATGGCCGCCGTGCGCGGCGACGCCCGCGTCCTGTTCGGCCGCGAGCTTCCGCTCGAGCGCGCGGGCTGTTTCCGGCGCGAGCCACGGCGCGGCGCTCGGACGGTCGGGCAACCGTGCCCACACGACGAACGCGAGCAGGATCGCCGGAATGCCTTCGATGACGAACAGCCATTGCCAGCCGTGGAAGCCGAACGTGCCGTCGAGCTCGATCAGCGCACCGGCGAGCGGCCCGCCGACGATGTTGGCGATGCACACGCCGAGCAGGAAGTAACCGGTCGCGCGCGCACGCTCCTCGCGGCCGAACCAGTACGTCAGATACAGCATCACGCCCGGAAACAGGCCGGCTTCGGCCACACCGAGCAGCAGGCGCATCACGTAGAACGACGTCTCGCCGCGGACGAACGCCATCGCGACCGACAGCGCGCCCCACGTGATCATGATCCGCGTGATCCAGAAGCGCGCGCCGACGCGATGCATGATCAGGTTGCTCGGGATCTCGAAAAGCGCGTAGGTCAGGAAGAACAGCCCCGCGCCGAGCCCGTACGCGGCCGACGAAATGCCGAGATCGACCCCCATCGAATGTTTGGCGAACGCGATGTTGGTGCGGTCGAGAAAGCTGATCACGTAGGCGGCGATCAGCAGCGGCATGAGTTTGCGGAACAGCAGCCGGTTCAGCGACGCGTGCGCGTCGCCGGCGGCGGAAGGCAAGGCCTGGGCGTGATGAGTGGACATGCGGACGACTCCGGTAAGGGCGAACCGGCGCGCACGGCAAGCACGGCGCGCCGCGTTCGGCAAATGCCGCTGCGGTCGCAGCGGATGGGCAGACGACGGAGCCGCGCCGGCGGCGCTCGAATGGAGCGGGGCGATCAAGGGCGCCTTGTCACTGCGCTTGCGGATGCTGCTGTTGGGGGATGGCCCTGCGCTCAGAAATTCACCGCGTCCCCGCCCTTGAGCGCGAGCATCGCGCGCGCCTCGGCCGGCGTCGCGATCTCAAGCGACAGGCCTTCGAGCACCTGGCGCATTTTCAGGACCTGGGCGGCGCTCGATTCCGCGAGCTTGCCGGGCGCGATCCACAGCGAATCCTCGAGCCCGACGCGTACGTTCGCGCCCTGCGCGGCGCCGATCGTCGCGAGCGGAACCTGGTTGCGCCCGGCGCCGAGGATCGACCACACGTAATCGCCGCCGAACAGGCGGTCGGCTGTGCGCCGCATGTGCATCAAATCCTCCGGATGCGCGCCGATCCCGCCGAGCAGCCCGAATACGCTTTGCACGAAGAACGGCGGCTTCGCGAGCCCGCGATCGACGAAATGCGCGAGGTTGTACAGGTGCGAGATGTCGTAGCACTCGAATTCGAACCGCGTGCCGTTCGCGCCGCAGCGCGTGAGGATCGTCTCGATGTCCGCGAACGTGTTCTTGAACACGAGATCGCGGCTTTTCTCGAGATGCTCGCGCTCCCACGGATGCTTCAGCTCGCGAAAGCGCTCGAGCATCGGGTACAGCCCGAAGTTCATCGAGCCCATGTTCAGCGACGCGATCTCGGGCTGGAAGTGCAGTGCGGGTTGCAATCGTTCGTCAACCGTCATGTGCGGACTGCCGCCCGACGTGAGGTTGATCACCGCGTCGGTCTGCGCCTTGATGCGCGGCAGGAATTCGGCGAACACGGCCGGATCCTGCGTCGGCCTGCCGTCGGACGGGTTGCGTGCGTGCAGGTGCAGGATCGCCGCGCCGGCCTGCGCGGCCGCGACCGCGGCCGTTTCGATTTCGTGCGGCGTCACGGGCAGGTACGGCGACATCGACGGCGTATGGATCGCGCCGGTCGGCGCACAGGTGATGATGACTTTGCGAGCGTTTGCCACGGATGGATTCCTTTCGATGAACGATGCAGGAGGGCTCAGAGCACTTCGACGTTGCCGCAGACGGAGATCGCCTGGCCCGTGATCCCGTGCCCGCCCGGCGAGCACAGGAACAGCGCGGTCGCGGCGATTTCGGCCGGATCGGTCATACGCCGCAGCGAGATCTTCTCGAGATAGCGCTTTTCCATTTCGTCGTAGCCGATGCCGAGCTGCTGCGCGCGCGCCTCGATCACGCGGCGCATTCGCGGGCCGCGCACGATGCCGGGCTGGATCGCGTTCACGCGGATGCCGAGCGGCCCGAGCTCGATCGCGAGGCTCTTCACGAGGCCGACCACCGCCCATTTGGTGGCCGCGTACGGCGTGCGGAACGCATAGCCGAGCCGGCCGGCGACCGACGACAGCGCGATGATCGCGCCGCCGTGTTTCGACTCGCGCAGCAGCGGCACCGCGCGGCGGGCGAACTGGAATTGCGCGCTCAGGTTGATCGCGACGGTCTGCTCCCACTGCACGGGGTCGATTTCGTCGATGCCGCCGGTCGGGCCGGCGATGCCCGCGTTGTTGACCAGCACGTCGAGGCCGCCGAGCGTGGTCGACACGTCCGCGAACACGCGCTCGACGGCGGCCGGGTCGGATACGTCGGCGAGCGTCGCGCCGATCGCACGGGCCGCGGCGCGCGGCGGCCGGTCGGCGAGCGCCGCGATCGCGGCTTGCGACGCGTCGCACACGTGCACGCGCGCGCCGCATTCGGCGAACGCGTTGGCGATTTCGAGGCCGATGCCCGACGCGCCGCCCGTCACGAGGACGCGCAGGCCGTCATAGGGTTTCAGTAGTTCGGAAGCTGTCATGCCGGGTCGTCTCCATCGTTGGTGTAGTGGGATGGCGGCCGCTCGTGCGGCGGGCGGCCGTGGCAAGCGGTCGCTACGGTTTCGCGTTCACGGTCCGCGGTGTCTGTTCGGCCCGCAGCGTCTCGGCGAGATCGTGCGCGGCGCCGCCGATGTCGAGCGCGATGCCGGCCCGCACGCCCGCGCCGTCGCGCCGTTCGAGCGCATCGACGATCGCGCGGTGCGCATCCATCGAGCGCCGCATGTGCGGGATGTCGAGCGCGACCATGTTGAGGAACGGGCCGACGCGCATCCACAGGTTCTCGACGATCGCGAGCGTGTTTTCGCTGGCGCCGTGCGCGTAGATCGCGCTGTGGAACGCGAAATTGCTTTGCAGGTAGGCGCGCGAGCGGCCGGCCTCGGCGTGCGCCTGCATCGTTTCGCAGGTCTTGCGCACGGCCGCGATCTGCGCGTCGGTCATTCGGGCGCACGCGCGCTCGGCGATGCCGCCTTCGAGCGCGATGCGCACGTCGCGCAGTTCGTCGAGCATGTCGAGCGTCATCGGCGGGACGACGAGCGCCCGATTCGGGCCGTCGACCAGCGCGCGTTCGGCGCGCAGCCGCGTGAGCGCGGCACGCACGGGCATCGTCGACGAGCCGACCGCCTCGGCGACGCTGCGCAGGCTCAGCGCCTGGCCAGGCGCGAAGCGGCCGCTCATCAGCGCTTCGCGCAGTTGCTGGTAGACCTTGTCTCCCATCGTTTCCTGTTCGATGGCTTTCAGGGCGGGCGGAACGATACGAGGCGGCAAGGCGGGGTTCTCCTGGGTTTGATCTGCGATCTGTGATCACACTGGCGATGGGTGAAGTCTTGACGATCGGGGGAGCCGAGTCAAGTCGAACGGGATCGGGGAAAACGAGGGGGCGGGTGGGCGAACAGGCTCGCAGACCGATGCGTATCCAGTCGCTCTTTCTTGTCGAAACCCTTCCATTCAGGGCCGCGACAGTCGGCAATACTTTTCCACGTCAAGGTTCGATCCGGGTCTCGCGGCACGGGTCCCGCGTTGCGCAACATCGATCGGGATGGCATGGAGCCGAGCCACGCTATTCAACGGGCGCACATGTTAGGACCATTGCTACTTCAACGAGCCGGGCGCGCGGTATCGTACCGATCGCGCAAATTTTTGGAGCTTGTCATGAGGGGAGTCCGGATCGCTGCCGCGTTCGCGTGCATCGCGTTTCAACCGGCGATGGTCGTGGCGAAGGACGCCGCACAGCCGTCGCCCGAAGCCGGCTCACGGACTCACCTCCAGAACTTCAAGGACATGGTGCTTGCGGAGTGCCTGGCTACCGCTTATAAGCACGAGCCCGGCGCGAGCACGGACATCGGCAGCAGCGCCAGCGCGTTGCGCGACTGGACCTACTACGACATGGAACGTGCACCGGACGTGATTCACGCGCTGGTCGCGAAGTATCTGGCGCGCGACTATCGGAATCCGATTGTCGAATCCGAAGTCCGGGATGTGAAGTTCGACTTCCTGAAGTGCATCGATCTGTATCACGGCAAGGAACTGGACGCTGCGGCGAAGAAGCTCGTATTGCGCCCGAACGGTACCTACCGGGCCGAGCATTCCCCAAAGCCGCGGTAGCGATCAAACGCCGCTGCGCAATGCAGCGGCGCGCCGTGCGTCATTTCCCCGGCGCTATTCAAGCGTCCGGATCGAATTGCTGATGCCGCGCGCGCAGTCGATCACCGCCGGCGCGAGCTTGCGGCGCGCGTCGTCGAACGTCCAGCGGCTCGTCGGTGCGACCACGTGCACGGCCGCGACCGGCTGTCCCTGACTGCCGAGCACCGGCGCCGCGATCGACATGTCCCCGATGAACAATTCTTCCTGGTTGGTCGCGTAGCCTTCGCGCCGCGCGCCATCGAGCAGCGCGACGAGCTCGTCGAGCGCCGTGACCGTGCGCGGCGTATGCGGCGTGCGCACCATGCCGTCGAGCCGCGCGCGCGCATCGTCCGGCGGCAACGCGCTCAGGAACGCACGGCCGGAGCCCGTGCAATACATCGGGATACGGCTGCCGATCGGCATGTGGATCGGCACGAACTTGGTGGACACGAAACGCGCGACGTACACCATTTCATCCTCGTCCGGCTCGGTGAGGTTGGTGGTTTCGCCGGTCAGGTTCGTGAGCTCGGACAGGAACGGATTCGCGACGTCGATCAACGTGTCGGCCGCGAGATAGTTGAAGCCGATCCGCATCACGTGCGGTGTGAGCTGGTAGCGGCGCGTGACCGGATGCTTGCGGATGTAGCCGAGCTTCTCGAGCGTGTAGACCATTCGCTGCGCGGAGCTTTTCGTCATCCCGGCCGCGTCGGCCACTTCCGCCAGCGTCATCGTGCGCCGTTTCGCGCTGAACGCGCGCAGCACGTTCAGCCCTTTCTCGAGCGACTGGTTGAACAGCAGATCGTTTGATTGGTCGGGCAAGGTGTCCATGGCGAGGGGCGCGAGCGATTCGATATCGCATCATATCGTATCGAATATCGATACGCAAAAATCTGTTTGCGATATTTTTGATTCGTTCTAAGATCGGGTCATCGTCGCAGTGTCGATCAGCGGCCGGCCGGCGCATCGGATTATTCGAGAAGGAGTCACCATGGTTCCGTTCATCAAGCGGTTCGGCGCACTGGCCGCCGGTTTCGCCACCTGTATCGCACTCTCCACGGCTTCGGCGAGCGCCGTTGCCGCCGAGCCCACGCTGAAGGTCGGCGCGACGGCCACCGGCGTGCCGTTCACGTTTCTCGACGTCAAGAGCAATTCGATCCAGGGGATGATGGTCGATGCGATCACCGCGGCCGGGAAGTCGGCCGGGTTTCGCGTCGACGTGCAGCAGACCGTGTTCTCCGCGCTGATCCCGTCGCTCACCACGCAGAAGATCGACATCATCTCGGCCGCGATGCTGAAGACGCCGGCGCGCCAGCAGGTCGTCGATTTCTCCGACACCGTCTACTCGTTCGGCGAAGGTCTGATCGTGAAGGCCGACGACCCGGGCCGCTACACGTCGATGGACGATTTCAAGGGGCAGGCGGTCGGCGCGCAGGTCGGCACGGCCTTCGTCGACGCGCTCAACAAGAAGGGCATCTTCAAGGAAGTCCGGACCTACGATTCGATCGCCGACATCATGCGCGACGTCGCGCTCGGGCGCATCAAGGCCGGCTTCGCCGACCAGCCGATCGTCGCGTACCAGATCGAGCACGGCGTCAATCGCCAGGTGCGGCTCGTGCCCGAATACCAGAGCGTCGTGAAGGGGCAGGTGTGCTTCATCGTGCGCAAGGGCGACACCGCCATGCTCGAACAGCTCAACGGCGCGATCCGCAAGATGAAGAGCGACGGCACGCTGCAGCAGATCCTGCAGAAGTGGCACATGAGCTGAGCGTCCGCGCCCGAGTTCCGACCGGTATCGCCCGCGCGTCGCGGGCATCCCCAGCGGCGGGCCGTCCGGGCGTCGCATAGGAGACCTCATGTTTTTCCAGAACGCGATCGATTTCCTGCCGATCCTGCTGAAGGGCGCGGTGGTCACGATCGAGATCACCGCATGCGCGTTCGTGCTCAGCTCGGTGCTCGGGCTGATCCTCGCATTGCTGAAGGTGTCGCGCAATCGGGCCGTATCGACGGCCGGCAGCACGATCATCAACGTGATCCGCGGGCTGCCGATCATCGTGCAACTGTTCTATATGTACTTTGTGCTGCCCGATCTCGGCGTGCAGCTGTCGGCGTTCCAGGCTGGCGTGCTGGGCCTCGGCATCGCGTATTCGGCGTATCAGGCCGAGAATTTCCGCGCCGGCATCGAGGCGATCGACCGCGGCCAGATCGAGGCCGCGCACGCGATCGGCATGCGCGGCCCGATGATCATGCGGCGCGTGGTGCTGCCGCAGGCGTTCCGCATCGCGCTGCCGCCGTACGGCAACACGCTGGTGATGCTGCTGAAGGATTCGTCGGTCGCGTCGACGATCACGGTCGCCGAGATCACGCGCGCCGGCCAGCTGATCGCGTCGTCGACGTTCCAGAACATGAGCGTCTACACGCTCGTCGCGCTGCTGTATCTCGCGCTCGGCCTGCCGCTGATGTTCGGCGTGAACCGGCTCGGCAAGCGGCTCGCACTGAGGAGAGGCGCATGATCCGGATCGATTCGATACACAAGCGGTTTCAGCAGCACGCGGTGCTGAAGGGCGTGAGCCTCGACGTGCGGCAGGGGGAGGTCGTGTGCCTGATCGGGCCGTCGGGTTCCGGCAAGTCGACCGTGCTGCGCTGTATCAACGGCTTCGAGACCTACGACGAAGGGTCGATCACGATCGACGGCGTGAAGGTCGACGCGCATTCGAAGCGGATCCACGAACTGCGAATACGGGTCGGCATGGTGTTCCAGCGCTTCAACCTGTTCGCGCACCGCACCGCGCTCGAGAACGTGATGGAAGGGCCCGTGCACGTGCGGCGCATGCCGGCCGCGCAGGCGCGCGAGCAGGCCCGCGCACTGCTCGACAAGGTCGGGCTCGCGCACCGGATGAATGCGTATCCGTCGGAGCTGTCGGGCGGGCAGCAGCAGCGCGTCGCGATCGCGCGCGCGCTCGCGATGGAGCCGCAGGCGATTCTGTTCGACGAGCCGACGTCGGCACTCGACCCCGAGCTCGTCGGCGAAGTGCTCGGCGTGATGCGCGGGCTCGCTCGCGACGGGATGACCATGGTGGTCGTCACGCATGAAATGGCATTCGCCCGCGAGGTGGCCGATCGCGTGTGCTTCCTGCACGACGGCACGATCTGCGAGAGCGGACCGGCGCGCGACGTGCTCACGCAGCCGACGCATCCCCGTACGCAGGAATTCCTGCGCCGCCTGCTGGCGTCGGACGGCGCCGACCACCCGGATCGAACATGAGCGCAACGAACGCGGCACCCGGATGGCCCGGCTCGCGGTGGCCGGATTCGCTGTGGGCGGCGACCGCCGCGCCGGCGCCCGATACGCCCGCGCTCGACGCGTCCGCGTCGTGCGACGTGGCGATCGTCGGCGCCGGCTTCACCGGCCTGTCGACCGCACTTCATCTGGCCGAGCGCGGCGTGAACGTCCGCGTGATCGACGGCGCGCAGCCGGGGTGGGGCGCGTCGGGCCGCAACGGCGGGCAGGTGATTCCCGGGCTGAAATACGACCCCGACGAACTGGTGCGCCGGTTCGGCGACGCGGCCGGCGAGCAGCTTGCCGGCATCGTCGGCGGCGCGGCCGACACGGTGTTCGACCTGATCGCGCGGCACGCGATCGACTGCGATGCGCGTCGCGAGGGCTGGATCCAGCCGGCGCCGACCGCCGCGATGCTCGATACGGTCGCGCGCCGCGCGCAGCAATGGGCCGCGCGCGGCGCGCCGGTCGACGTGCTCGGCCGCGACGACGTCGCGCGACGGCTCGGCACGCCAGCGTATGCGGGCGGCTGGATCGATCGCCGCGCGGGCAGCGTGCAGCCGCTCAGCTATACGCGCGGCCTGGTGCGCGCCGTGCAGGCGAGCGGGGCGGTCGTGCACGGAGCGACCCGCGCCGTCGGGCTGACGCGGGCCGACGGCCGCTGGCGGATCGCGACGTCCGGCGGCGCGACGCTGTCGGCCGAGCGCGTCGTGATCGCGACCAACGGCTATACGGACGGGCTGTGGCCCGGCTTGCGTCAGTCGGTGATCGCCGCGAACAGTTTCATCGTCGCGACGGAACCGCTCGCGCCGGCGCTTGGCCGCGACATCCTCGCCGGCGGCGAAGTCGCGTCGGATGCGCGGCGCCTGCTGCTGTACTTTCGCCGTGACGCGGCCGGGCGCCTGCTGATGGGGGGGCGCGGCCCGTTCGCGGAACCGCGCGCGCCGAGCGACTGGCGCCATCTCGAACGCGCGACGACGCTGCTGTATCCGCAACTGAAGGGCGTGCGGTTCGAATACCGCTGGGCGGGGCGCGTCGCGATCACCGCGGATTTCCTGCCGCACGTGCACGAGCCGGCGCCGGGCGTGACGATCGCGCTTGGCTACAACGGCCGCGGCATCGCGATGGCGACGACGCTCGGCAAGCACCTGGCCGCGCATCTGTCGGGCGATGCGCAACTGCCGCTGCCGTTGCGCGTCACGCCGATCCGGCCGATTCCGTTGCACGGGCTGCAGCGCTTCTACATCGCGGCCGGGGTCGCCTGGTATCGGTTGCTCGACAGCCTGTCGTGACGCAGGCGCGACAAGATCGCCGTCCAGGTCGCCATCCGTCGTCCGATCGGGCAGAATCGGCCAGCCCAGTTTCCACCGACGGATGCCGGATGACCGAACCGAATGACCCGACCCAATCGCCCGGCCGCCGCGCTTACGCGAGCTTCGCGCAACGCTATGCGGACATCGCGCCGACGAAGGCACACAACGCGCTTTACGAGCGGCCGGCTACGATGGCGCTGCTCGGCGACGTCGACGGCCTGACGGTGCTCGACGCCGGCTGCGGGCCTGGCATCTGCAGCGCGCATCTGGCCCATCACGGCGCGACCGTGCATGCGTTCGACGTGACGCCGGAGATGGTCGCGCTCGCGCGAACGCGCTGCGCCGGGCTGGCGGTCGACGTCACGGAAGGCGATCTGGAGGCGCCGCTCGCGTGGCTGCCCGACGCGTCGGTCGACAAGGTGCTGTGCTCGCTCGCGCTCGACTACGTGCGCGACCTCGCACCGACGCTGCGGGAATTCCGGCGCGTCGCGCGTGCCGGGGCAACGCTCGTGTTCTCGATGGCGCATCCGATGCGCGACTGGTTGGACGAACGCACGCGTGGCGACGGCACCTACTTCGATACCTCGCGCTTCGGTTTTCACTGGTCGGGGTTCGGCGAGCCGCGGCCGTACGTCGAAGCCTGGCGGCGGCCGCTCGCCGACATCCTGAACGCGGTCTCCGACGGCGGCTGGCGGCTCGACCGCTTCGTCGAACCGAAGCCGCTGCCGGAAATGAAAGCCGTGTCGGAACGGCTTCATGCGGAGCTGTCGCTCGCGCCGGCGTTTCTCTGCATTCGCGCGCGCTGCTGACGCGGCGCTGCGCTCGGCCGGCGTTCAGCGCTGCGGCGACGGGTCCGTCAGCGTGCCGAGAAACGCTTCGATATCCTTGATGTCCTGCGCCGTCATCGCAGGCTTGTCGCCCGGCTTGCGATCGAACGGCGCGTCGGTCACGTCGACGTTCGCGCGATATTTCGGCGGGATGTCGTCGTATTCGTCGATCTTGCCGTCCGGCCCGCGCGGATAGAACTTCTGCGGCGAGATGCTGCGCTCGTTGTAGAACGCCATCACCTGGTCGAGCGTATGGAATACGCCGTTGTGGAAGAACACGTGGCGCGTCGCCGCGTTGCGCAGCGTCGGCGTCAGGAACATCCCACAGTACTGCGTCTGGTCCTTCAGGTCGTCGCGGAACGGCCCGCACACGCCGAGATCGTGGAACGCCGGGTTGCGGTTCTGCGCGAGCGCGCGGTTGCGCGGCGCGCCCAGCGCCTCGTACTGGTAGTCGGTAAACATCGGCGGCAAGCCGTCCTTGCCGGGCTTCGACAGGTGGCAGCCCGCGCAATTGGCCTTGTCCGGATCGTTGAACAGGCGCAGCCCGCGCAACTCGGCCTGCGTGAGGCGTGCGCGGCCTTCGAGCCAGCGGTCGTACTTGCTGTCGTACGGATGAAACGACGGGTCCTCGACCTGGTAGCGCGCGATCGCGAACATCGCTTCCGATACCGCGAGCTGCGGCGTGGAGAACACGCGCGCGCCGAACAGCTGCTCGAATTGCGCGCGATGCGACGACTGCGCGAGCTTGCGCGCGACGTCGTCGACGCTCGCGTTCGCCATCTCGACCGGATTCAGCAGCGGCCCGAACGCCTGTTGCTGCAGCGTATCGGCGCGGCCGTCCCAGAACATCCCGCCCTGCGGCACGAGCTGCGGCGCCGCCGACGTGCCGGCCACCTTCTGCGCCTTGACGACGCCGGCCGCCGCCGTGGCCTGCTGCGCGACACTGGGCGCGGCGTCGTTCTCGCCGGCATCGGGACCGATGCTGAAGTTCGGCTGGCGGTACAGGTACATCAGCGACGGCGGCGGACGATAGCCCTGCTGCGTCATCGCGAGGCCGCCCGGCTGCACGTCGAGCGCATTCGGCGGGCCGTACGCGTGATCGGGGCTGTGACACGACGCGCACGACTGCTTGCCCGACGCCGACAGCGACGGATCGTGGAACAGCGCGCGTCCGAGCTGCGCGACCGCCGACAACGGCTGTGCGGCAGGCCGCTGCAACACGACCGGATGCAGGTTCGCGCCCGTCCAGTCGGCGACCACGGCGCCGATCGCCGCCGGCACCTGCGCGGGAAACGCGATCGCGAACGCGCCATAGCCGAGCACGGCCGCGCCGAGCACGAACGCCGCGCGGCGCAGCAGGCGGAAAGGGGCGCGCGGCGCGGGCGCGCCGGCGGCATCGGGAGACGGAAACGCGGGGCGAGCTGTCATGCTGTCGGTCGAAAATCGGGCGCCGCACGAGGCGGCGCGTTAAATGGAAACGGCCGGCGCGCGATGCGCCGGCCATGCGCTCAGGCCGTCCCCGTCAGATCGCCGGGGCCGCGCTCAATGCGGTGCCAAGCGTCGGGTCGAGATACAGCGGCGTCGTGTTCGGCTTCGACGTGAAGTCGAACAGGTTGCGCAGGTCGCCTGCCGTCGCATCGAACGAACCGCCGCCGATCCGCTGGCCGCCGAGCCAGTTGTCCTCGATGAAGCGCACGATGGACGCCTGGTCGAGCATCGTGTGGTCGACGTAGTTCTGCTTCGCGTACGGCGAGATCACGACCAGCGGAATGCGCACGCCCGGGCCGCAGCGGCCGTTCACGGTCGCGCCGTTCACGCCGGTGGTGCCGCCCGTGCCGCACTTGCCGGGGCCGTTGAGCTGGTCGACCGGGTCCGACGATGCGTGCGTCGGCGCCGTGTACACGTGGTCGTACCAGCCGTCCGAGTCGTCATAGGTGACGATCACGGCCGTGTTCTGCCAGTCCGGCTGCTGCTGCTGCAGGAAGTTGACGACCTTCGTCACGAACGCCTGCTCGTCGAGCGGATCCGAATAGCCCGCGTGCCCGTCCTGCGCGGCCGGCGCCTTCAGGTAGCTCACCGAGGGGAAGTTGCCGGCCTTCACGGCGGCGAAGAAGTCGTCCGTGTCGTACTGGTGGTTCGCCGGTTCGGGCGTCTTGCCGTCGGTCTCGACGCTCGAACCGATCGCCGCGATCGAGCTCGGACGCGTGTGTTGCGGGTTCGCGGTCGACGCGTAGTACTGGAACCAGTTGTGATGCGGGATGTAGTCGGCCGTCGCGGCGTTTACGGCGGTGGCGACCGTGCTGCGCGCGCAGCCCGTCGTGCCGTTGCCGTTCGTCGTCGACAGGTTGAAGCCGCCCATGAAGCCGCCCCACGTGATCTTCGCGGCGTTCAGCAGGTCGCCGATGTTCTTGCCGGTCATCATCGCCTGGTCGGTCGTGCTCGAACACACGTCGAAGCCCGGGTCGACGTCGTTGATCATCGTGAAGCCGCCCTGGCCGTCGTTGATGTAGTACGAGGTCGCGGCGAGCGTCGACGGCTGCTTCGACGTCTTGACGATCTGCATCCCGTTGGTCTGGCCCGACACGACGTTCAGCGCGCCCGGCGTCGACGGGCCGTAGACCGTCGTGTACGTGTTGTCGCTCATCGCGAAGCGCTGTGCGTAGTTCCACAACGCGGTCACCGTGTTGCCGTCGAAATAGCCCATCACCTGGCCTTTCGTGCCGAACGCGCCGGCGCCGCCGGACGAGCCCTTGCCCGTGTACTTCGGGAACAGGTCCGCAAGACCGTTGTCCTCGGCCTGCTGTTCGGCCGTGTACGCGTGGTTCTGGTCGGCGGTCGCGGCCTGCGTGCGGTCGAGGCGGAACGGGTTCGCCGCGTCGGTGCCGTTGGCCGTGTTCGTGAAGTTCGGGTTCGCGGTGAGCAGCGTGCCCGTCAGGCCGTTCGGCGTCGGCGTGCCGGGTTTCGCGGTGAACGCCGGTTCGCCCGACGGGTTCGTCGCGTTCGGATAGGTGCCGAAGTAATGATCGAACGAGATGTTTTCGCCGTAGATCACGACGACGTGCTTGATCGGCGTGGCGGTCTGCAGCGCATCCTGCGACGACACGGCGGCCGTCGGCGTGGAATCGTCACTGCCGCCGCAGGCGAACAGCGCAAGCGTGGCGCCGGCGCAGGCGGTGACGAGCAAGGCTTGACGGAACATCGGGAAACTCCAGGGTAAGGCCTTCGATGGTGGAGAACGGCCCCGTCGCCGTGTCGGTTCGGCGCGGAGCTCGTGAGGAAGCACGCGCATTGGAACAGCCGCGTATGAAAATATGGGGACGGAGTGTTTTCGCGACGGTTGCGCCGCGGTATCGGTTTCATTACGACCCGGCGCGATGCGAAAGACAACGGAAAGGGGCGGACTGTCCGCAACCTCCACGTCACAGGTCGCCGCATGCCGGTCGCTTGCGACGCCAGCATTGCCGGGCGGGCGACGGGCAGCCGCCGGCCGGATCCTTGGCAGGGCGTCGCGCGTCGCTTTTTTGACAATACGGTGACGCGTTCATACGATGAACGCCTGCCGTGCACCGTGCGGCTTCCGACCGTCAGGGAGTATTGAGCGTGCCGATCCCCGTTCTGTTTGCCGTTCTGTGCGCGGCGTTCCTGCACGCATCATGGAATGCGCTCGTGCGCAGCAGCGGCGACCGGCTGCGCTCGGCCACGGTGCTGCAGATCGCGATCGGGCTGTTCGCGCTGCTGTTCCTGCCGGCCGCCGCGCCGATCACGCCGGCGAGCTGGCTCTGCGTCGTCGCGTCGGCCGTGATCCACGTCGTCTACACGCTGCTGCTCGTCCGTGCTTACGAGCACGGCGACCTGAGCGTCGCGTACCCGGTCGCGCGCGGCACCGCGCCGCTGCTGGTCACGCTCGGCGCGGCGGCGTTCGCGGGCGAGCGCCTGAACGTCGGCGCGCAATGCGGGCTCGTGCTGATCTGCGCGGGCATCATGGCGATCGGACTGGAGCGCGGGCGCGGCGCGAAACACCGGATGATGCAGGTGCTGCCGACCGCGTTCGCGACCGGCGTGTCGATCGCGGCGTACAGCGTGGTCGACGGGATCGGCGTGCGCGAGAGCGGCAGTACGGTCGGCTATACCGCGTGGATGTTCGTGCTGACAGGCGCGATGATGGCCGCGTACTACCGGCTGCGGGCGGGGCCGCTGCGGCTGACGCAGGATGTCGGCGAAACGGCGAAGGCGGCCTGCGGCGGCGTGTTCGCGGCGCTCGCGTACGGCATCGTGATCTGGGCGATGGATCGCGCGCCGATGGGGCCGGTGTCGGCGCTGCGGGAAACGAGCGTGGTGTTCGCGGCGCTGATCGCGCGCGTGTATCTCGGCGAGCGGCTGACGCCGCGTCGGGCGGCAGGGTGCCTCGTGATTGCTTGCGGCGCGCTGCTGATCAGTGCGTTCGAAGCGGTGCGGTGAGCGCGCCGGCGCGGTGCGCCGGGCCGGTCAACCTTCCACCGGCATCGCGCTCGTGCACTTGATCTCGTCGAGACACACGCTCGAATGCACGCCGCTCACGCCCGGAATGCGCATCAGCGTTTCGAGCAAGAACGTCGACAGCCCCTTCAGGTCGTGCGCGACGACCTTCAGCACGTAGTCGATATCGCCCGTGACCGAGAAACATTCCTGGATCTGCGCGAGATCCGACACGAGTTTCTGGAACTTCGACAGATCGCGGATATGCCCGCGCTCCATCGTCACGTGCACGAACGCGGTGACGCCGAACCCGAGCGTATCGGGGCACAGCCGGGTTTCATAACGGCGGATCGCGCCGATTTCCTCCAGCCGCCGATGGCGCCGCAAGGTCTGCGCGGGCGACAGCCCGACGGCCTTCGCTAGGTCGAGGTTCGACGCACGGCCGTTCTCCTGCAACACCGACAGCAAGTGGCGATCGATGCGGTCGAGAAGCGGTTCAGGCATTTTTGTTTCCTCATCTGTCTCCTGGGCGCAATCTTATCTCATAATGTAGGGTTTGCATGAGCGGGTTACGCAACCCGATTTCGCCGTCGCGACGCTAAACTGACGCCGGATTTTCGTGTTCGGCCGCGGCAATGCGGCATGGGCGACGAGTCGGCGGCCGGTCTGGCCGGCACGCCGACGCGAATCGGGTGTCGCCCGCGCGAAAATTGCAGTCCCCAACCCGGCGTCCCCACGAACGGCCGCCGGCACAGCAAAAACAGCGCCCGGCACACCGAGGCGCGCCGCACCGCTTCCGGCGGAGGCGGGAAGAATGGAGAAGACATGGTTTCTGGAAACGAGAGCGCTGGCCTCAAGCGCGGGCTGAAGAACCGGCACATCCAGCTGATCGCGCTCGGTGGCGCGCTCGGCACGGGGCTGTTCCTCGGCATCGCGCAGACGATCAAGATGGCCGGCCCGTCCGTGCTGCTCGGCTACGCGGTGGCCGGCATCGTCGCGTTTTTCATCATGCGCCAGCTCGGCGAGATGGTCGTCGACGAACCCGTCGCCGGCTCGTTCAGCTATTTCGCCGACAAATACGTCGGCCACTTCACCGGTTTCCTGTCCGGCTGGAACTACTGGGTGCTGTACATCCTCGTCAGCATGGCCGAGCTGTCGGCCGTCGGAATCTACGTGCAGTACTGGTGGCCCGGCGTGCCGACCTGGGTGTCGGCGCTGGTGTTCTTCGTCGCGATCAACCTGCTGAACCTGGCGAGCGTGAAGTCGTACGGCGAGACGGAATTCTGGTTCTCGATCATCAAGGTCGCCGCGATCGTCGGGATGATCGGCTTCGGCGGCTGGCTGCTCGCGAGCGGGCAAGCGGGGCCCGAAGCGAGCATCGCGAACCTGTGGCGGCACGGCGGTTTCTTCCCGAACGGCGTATCGGGGCTCGTGATGTCGATGGCCGCGATCATGTTCTCGTTCGGCGGGCTGGAACTGATCGGCATCACAGCGGCCGAGGCGGACGATCCGAAGCACAGCATTCCGCGCGCGACCAACCAGGTGATCTACCGGATCCTGATTTTCTACATCGGCGCGCTCGCCGTGCTGCTGTCGCTGTATCCGTGGGAAAAGGTCGTCACCGGCGGCAGCCCGTTCGTGCTGATCTTCCATGCGCTGAGCAGCAACGTGGTCGCGAACGTGCTGAACGTCGTCGTGCTGACGGCCGCGCTGTCGGTCTACAACAGCGGCGTGTACAGCAACAGCCGGATGCTGTTCGGCCTCGCGAAGCAGGGCAACGCGCCGAAGGTGCTGTGCTCGGTGAACAAGCGCGGCATTCCGCTCGCCGCGCTCGGCGCGTCGGCGCTCGCGACCGGCGTGTGCGTGCTGGTCAACTACTTCATGCCGGGCAAGGCGTTCGAGGTGCTGATGGGCCTCGTCGTGTCGGCGCTGATCATCAACTGGGCGATGATCACGCTGATCCACCTGAAGTTCCGCCAGGCCAAGCGTGCTGCCGGGGACGAGACATCCTTCCGCAGTGTGGGCTATCCTTTCACGAATTACCTGTGCCTGGCGTTCATGGCCGGCATTCTCGTCGTGATGTACCTGACGCCGGATCTCCGCCTGTCGGTGTACCTGATCCCGGTATGGCTCGCGGTGCTCGCGATCGGGTATCGCTTCCGTCAGAAGAATGCGGGCTTGGCGGTGCACGACGGCGTCTCCGCACGCTGACGCAGGCCACGACCGACCATTGTTCCAAACGAGACCGACTCAAGCCATGTTCGAACACATCGACGCGTACCCGGGCGACCCGATCCTGACGCTCAACGAGAATTTCCAGCAAGATCCGCGCGACCGGAAGGTCAACCTGAGCATCGGGATCTATTTCGACGCCGAAGGCCGGATCCCGGTGATGGGCGCCGTGCGCGAAGCCGAAACCGCGCTGCAGCGCGACAGCGGCCCGAAGCCGTACCTGCCGATGGTCGGCCTGGCCGCGTATCGCGACGCCGTGCAATCGCTCGTGTTCGGCGCCGATCACCCGGCCCGCGCGGCCGGCCGCATCGCGACGCTGCAGACGCTCGGCGGCTCGGGCGCGCTGAAGGTCGGCGCCGATTTCCTGAAGCGCTATTTCCCGGATTCGCAGGTGTGGCTGAGCGATCCGAGCTGGGAAAACCACCGCTTCATCTTCGAGCGCGCCGGCTTCACGGTGAACACGTACCCGTACTACGACGAAGCGACGGGCGGCCTGAAGTTCGACGCGATGCTCGCGGCCATCGACGCGCTGCCGGCGCGCAGCATCGTGCTGCTGCACGCGTGCTGCCATAACCCGACCGGCGTCGATCTCGACGAAGGCCAGTGGGAGAAGCTGATCGACGTGATCGAGGCGCGCGGCCTGCTGCCGTTCGTCGACATGGCGTACCAGGGCTTCGGCGCGGGGCTCGATGCGGACGCGTTCGCCGTGCGCGAGCTGGCCCGCCGCGGCGTGCCGACGCTCGTCGCGAACTCGTTCTCGAAGAACTTCTCGCTGTACGGCGAGCGCGTGGGCGGCCTGAGCGTCGTCTGCGAGGACGCGGCCGCCGCCGACCGCGTGCTCGGCCAACTGGCCGGCGCCGTGCGCTCGAACTACAGCAACCCGCAGACCTACGGCGCGAAGGTCGTCGCGGCCGTGCTCGGCACGCCGGCGCTGCGCAAGCAGTGGGAAGAGGAACTGTCGGCGATGTGCCGCCGCATCGCGCGGATGCGCCAGTCGATCCACGACGGCCTGCGCGACCACGTGAGCGGCGAGGCACTCACGCGCTACGTGAAGCAGCGCGGGATGTTCACGTACACGGGCCTGACCGACTCGCAGGTCGACGCGCTGCGCGAGGTGCACGGCGTGTACATCCTGCGCTCGGGCCGGATGTGCGTGGCGGGCCTGAACGACTCGAACGTCGGCATCGTCGCGGACGCGATCGGCAAGGTGCTGAAGAGCGGCGTCTGAACGCGGCGCGCCTCGGCGCGTCACGATGAAGAACCGGCTGTGTCCCGTCGCGGGAGCAGCCGGTTTTTCGTTGGGCGGCCGTCATGTGCGATGCCCGGCTGACGCGCGGGCGGGCGCGGCGGTACGATCACGGGATCGCATGCACGACCGAGGAGCAGAGAAACGACATGGGCATCCGGATCATCCAGCTCGGCACGCCGCGCGCGGCCGGCGAAGGCCTGCGGATCGGCACGGTGCGGCGGCCGCCGCGCGGCGTGCCGAAGGCGGAATTCGCGTCGCGCAACTACTATGATGTATGGTTGCCGACGCTGTCGCCGAGCCCCGAACTCGTCGCGCAGGCGCAGGCCGCCGAAACCGACGCCGAATGGAAGGCGTTCAAGCGCCACTTCCGCGCGGAGATGGCGCACGGCGATCCGGCGAAGGTGCTGGACCTGCTGGCCGCGCTGTCGGCGACCACCGCGTTCTCGATCGGCTGTTATTGCGACGACGAAAACCATTGCCACCGCAGCGTGCTGCGCGAGCTGCTCGCGGAGCGCGGCGCGACGATCGAGCCCGACGCGGGCTGAAGCGGGCGGAGGCGGCGTCGCGCGGCGGCGCGATCGTGCGGTGCGGCGAACCGGTTGACGTGGGTCAAGCGCGCGGCCGCGCGCGCCACTATGCTCTCGTCATGGAGCCATCACGACGATGACAGACCGACAGATGCACATTGCTTTCCCGTCCGAACCGCCGGAATACTGCGCGCGCGACCTGGTCGTCGCGTTTTCGGCGCTGGTCGACGGGCGTTGCGTCCAGTGCGCGGTCACGGCCGAGGCGCTGGAGGACCATTTCGGCGCGCGCTCGCTGCTCGAGCGCGATCTGCTGAGCGCATTCGACGCGCACCGCCCGGCCATCGAGGCGATGGCACGACGCATGCTCGAGGAAATCGGCGGCCGGCCGGTGCTGCTGCACAGCGGGCACTTCCGGCTCGAAGGCTGATACCGCAGGAGGGCGCATGACACTGCAGGGCAACATTCACGAACGCGACTGGTCGGTCGAAGTGGAGACGCGCCCGTGCGAATCGGGCGAGTTCCGCTGCCGCGTGTCGG
Organism: Burkholderia anthinoferrum; assembly: GCF_002925705.1. NCBI lineage: Bacteria > Pseudomonadati > Pseudomonadota > Betaproteobacteria > Burkholderiales > Burkholderiaceae > Burkholderia > Burkholderia anthinoferrum. The sequence continues at coordinate 147,627 of NZ_LFZP01000052.1, read as the reverse complement.
TCGAGCACGGCGCCGGCGCCGCGCGGTTTCATCATACCTTCGAGCACAGCCACGCGTATCCGACGGAGCGCGAAGCGATGATCGAAGGGCTGCGGGCCGGCATGACGTGGATCGAGATGAAGGCGTCGCAGACCTTCAACGTATGAACGGTCCCGCGCCAGCCAGGCGCGGGCAGACTATCGGCCGGCCGCGATCGAACCATGCGCGCCGCGCCACGGGAAACACGTGCCCCCGCACGGCGATGCGGACGGCACTTGCAAGGCGGTCGACGAGCGGCGGCCCCGTCAGGAGACACGACATGGGCGTGGGCATGCAGATCGCCTGCCTGGGATTCACGGGTTCGGCGGCGGTCGAGGCCGAAGCCGGCGCGCAACTGGTGAGGCTCGAACGGTTTCGCGCATTGATCGACGGCTGCCACCTCGCGATCGAATTGCGCACGGCGGCCGATGGCGAGCGCGTGTACGACGTACGGGTCGACCTGGTGATGCACGACGCGGCGCTCAGGCCTTTGCCGCTGCCGCCATGCGTCGGCGCCGATGTGGACGATGCGCTGCGTCGCGCGTTCGCGCAGGCCGAGCACGCGCTGATCGCGTGGCAGCGGGGCGCCGCCACGGCGGCGCTGCGCGACACCATGCAATGACGTGGCGCCGGCGATCCGGCGCCCTGCGTCAGACCCGCGCGAGCGCTTGCGCGTCGATGATGCGCACGCGCTTGCCGCGCGTTTCGACGAGCGCTTCGCGATGGAACCGCGAGAACATCCGGCTGACGGTTTCGAGCTTCATCCCGAGATAGCAGCCGATTTCCTCGCGCGTCATCCGCAGGTTGAATTCGGTCGCCGAATAGCCGCGCGCCTCGAACCGCGACGACAGGTTCAGCAGGAAATGCGCGACGCGCTGCTCGGCCGACATCGTGCCGAGCAGCAGCATCTGGCTCGATTCGCGGACGATCTCGCTGCTCAGCATCTGGTAGAGAAAGTGCTGCATCGGCTTCATCTCGCGGCACGCGGCTTCGAGCGCGCCGAACGGGATGATGCACACCACGCTGTCCTCCAGCGCGATCGCGTCGCAGCAATGCTGGCCGCCGCCGATGCCGTCCATCCCGAGCGTTTCGCCGGCGATCTGGAAGCCGGTTACGTGCTCGCGGCCGTCGCGATGCATCATCACCGTCTTGAACGAACCCGCGCGCACCGCGTAGATGCTCTGGAACGGATCGTCGGTGCGAAACAGCGCGTCGCCCTGGCGGACCTGCCGCGTCGTGCAGATGATCGCGTCGAGGCGGCCGTATTCGGCGGGCGTCAGGTGCGGCGGCAGGCACATCGAGCGCATCGCGCAGGCCGAGCAGCGGGCGGCCGGATGTTTGGCGGCGTCGGCGCGCGCGGCCGGGCGCAGCGGGATCGTTGGCCGGGGTACGACGGACACGTCGGCGGCGAAGGCGGTGGCGGTGGACATGAGTCGCTCCGGCTCGTCAGGTGCGGCGCACGCGAGCGTGCACCAGGGATTCGATCACATGGCATGCGGCGTCGAATTCGACGGTCTTGTCGAAGAAGTAGTCGGCTCCCGCCGTCGCGCATGCCTCTCTGAATGCCGGTGCCGAGTGGTTCGTCAGCACGATCGTGACGATGCGCGGCGCGGCTTTCGACAGCATCCCGATCAGGTCGAGACCGCTGCCGTCCGCGAGCCGCACGTCGACGATCACCACGTCCGCGCCACTGCTGCGGATATGCGTCCACGCGTCCTGGCCGTCTTCCGCTTCGCCCACGACCGCAACCCCGCGGATCGCGCCGACGAGCAGCGCGATCCGCTGGCGAACGGCGACCGCATGATCGACGAGAAACACCCTGAGCAAGGCGGGCGACAGGCTGGCATTCATGCCGGCAGTATCGTGTTGCGCCGCCGAAATTGAAATCGGCCGAATTGGAAGTTCGTGTAGGCCGCTTCGACGCGGTGTAGGGCGTTTCCTACACCGCGTACGGGAAATCGCCGGTATGAATCCGACGAGGCGATGCCGCGCGAGCGGTGCGAACGGTCGCGCGGCCGGGTCAGCCGGCGCCGCGCGCGGCCAGTGCGTCGCGCGCGGTGCGGCAAGCGGCCAGGTCCCACGCGGCGCAGCCGACGCTCTTGAACAGCAGCGGGCCGCCGCGGGCGAAGGTGCCGTTCAGCACGTCGGCGAGCGATGCGACGTGCCGCCAGTCGACTTGCGCGACGATCAAGTCGCCGGCTTCGTGGCGCGCGCCGGCCGGATCGTCGACGACGAGCCGGCTGCCCCGCACCGTGTTCGCGTCGATCTCGGCGGCATCCGCGGTGAACGCGCCGACGCCGACCACGAGCCGGCCTTCGCGCACGGCTTCGCGGTAGACGGGCGTGCGGCTCGTCGTCAGCGTGACGACCACGTCGATCGCGTCGGGAATCGCGTCGCCGTCGAGCGGCGCGAGGTGCGGCGCATGCGCGCGGTGGGCCGCGCAGAACGCGGCCGCGCTGTCCGCGCGCGTGCCGCGCACGTGAAGGCGCGCGTCCGGAAAGATCGCCGCGAGCGCTTCCGCATGATTGGCGGCCTGCTTGCCGGTGCCGATCAGCAGGATCTCGCGCGGCGCGGCGCCGTGCAGCGCGTGGATGCCGAGCGCGGTGATCGCCGCCGTGCGGCGGCCGGTGACGGTCGGGCCGTCGAGCGCGAAGCGCATTTCCCCGGTGGCGGCATCGTACGCGGTGACCTGGCCGAGGATCGTCGGCAACCCGCGCGCCCCGTTGCCGGGGCACACGTTCACGAGCTTGTGGCTCGCCAGGTCGTGCGCGCTCGACGGCATCGACAGCATCACGCCGCCACCTTGTAGCGGCACGACCAAGCGTTCGGGGCTGACGATCTCGCCTGCCGCATACTCGACGACCGCTTGCGTGAGCGTGGCGAGCAGCGCCGGGTAGTGGAGCAGCGCGGCCGTGTCGGCCGCGTCGAAAACGGGAATCGGGGAAAGGGCGGTCATCGTGTACGTCGGGGGCGTCGGTGAGTGTGGTCGGCGGACGCATGCCGCGCCCGCCGCGGGTCTGCCGGATACCGTGACACAGGGCAGTGGATCGAATCTATACCACTTGCTGGCGCGCCCGCAACCCAGAAAATAAAGCGCTTCGTGGATTTTGGTTCTAATATCTGGCCAGAAGGCTCGCCGATGCCGCGCTGCCCGCCCGCTCCGGTATAGTGCGAACCCATTCCAGATCCCACGCCCGCGAACGGGCAGGAGCCATACGATGATGTCCGCGCGCCCCGACTCACTCGAAGGCGGTTTCAGGCCGCTGCAGATCTACGAGCAGGTAGCCGAAAAGATCCGCGACGAGATTCGCGCCGGGCGCTACGCGGCCGAATCGCGGCTGCCGTCCGAGCGCGAGCTCGCGGCGCTGTTCCAGGTCGGCCGGCCGGCGGTGCGCGAAGCGCTCGGCGCGCTGCAGAACGAAGGTCTCGTCTTCACGAAGCGCAATTCGGGCACCTACGTCGTCGCGGCGCCGCTCGACGTGCTCTCGCGGCACGGCGACGCGCACACCGTGCTCGAGGCCGATTTCAGCCCGACGTCGACGCTCGACGTGCGGCTGATCCTGGAGCCCGCGATCGCGCGCCTCGCGGCCGCCCATGGCCGCGCCGACGCCGGCGCCGAGCGCTATCTCGCGCAGATGGAAACCATCACCGACATCGACGATCCGCACCAGCGCGCGCTGTGGAACGAGAGCGACCGGCTGTTCCACCGGCAGCTCGCGCTGATGACGGGCGACGCGCTGATCGTGAAGATCGCGGACGAGGTCGCGAAGACGATGGACCAGCCGCTGTGGAAGCGGCTGAAGGACGACGGCATCTACGACGCGGGCCGGATCCGGCTCTACGTGTCCGAACACCGGCTGATCTACGAGGCGATCGTGTCCGGCGATGCCGATGCGGCTGCGTTCTACGTCGAACAGCACATCCGCCGCGTGCGGCGCGACATCGCGCCGAAGTGACCGGCCCGCGCGCGCATCCGTTCTGGTCTTCAATATGACCAAAATGCCGACGATTATTTTTAAATTGCTTGCGATGTGACCACGCATGTCCTACATTGGTTTCACACAAAACCAATCAGGAGACATCATGCGACACCTCGTGACCGCGCTTTCGGTGGCCGTCGCCGCTGGCGCGCTGACTTCCGCGCATGCGCAGGAGGTCGTGATGATCGGCCATTCGGCGCCGCTCACGGGCCCGCAGGCCGCCAACGGCAAGGACAATGAAAACGGCGCGCGGCTGGCGGTCGACGAGCTCAACAAGGCTGGCGTGAAGGTCGGCGGAAAGACCGTGACCTTCAAACTGGTTTCCGAAGACGACCAGGCCGACCCGAAGGCCGGCGTGCAGGTCGCGCAGAACCTCGTCGACAAGGGCGTCGTCGCGGTGCTCGGGCCGTACAACTCGGGCGTCGCGATCCCCGCGTCGCGCGTGTATTCGAACGCCGGCGTGCCGATCCTGCCGGTCGCGTCGAACCCGGCGCTGACGAAGCAGGGCTTCAAGAACATCTTCCGGATCGGCGCGAGCGACGAGCAGCTCGGCGGCACGATGGCCACGTTCGCCGCGAAGACGCTGAACGCGAAAACCGCCGCCGTGATCGACGATCGCACCGCATACGGGCAGGGCGTCGCCGAGCAGTTCATGAACGTCGCGAAGGCGAACGGGATCAAGATCGTCGACCAGGAATACACGAATTCGTCGGCCACCGACTTCCTCGGCATTCTCACCAAGATCAAGGCCGCCAACCCCGACGTGATCTTCCTCGGCGGCTATGCGGCGCAGGGCGCGCCGATGGCCAAGCAGATGAAGCAGCGCGGCTTGCGGGCGAAGCTGCTCGGCGGTGACGGCATTTGTTCGGCCGACATGGGTAAGGTCGCGGGCGAGGCGGCGTCGATCGTCTACTGCGCGCAGGGCGGCGTCGCGCTCGAGAAGACGCCGGCCGGGCGCGCATTCCTGAAGAAGTACCACGACACCTATCACACCGATACGCAGGTCTACGGCGTCAATTACTACGACGGCGTGAAGCTGCTCGCCGACGCGATGGTCAAGGCCGGCACGACCACCGACAAGGCGAAGCTGAGCGCGCAGCTCGCGAAGTCGAACTACGCGGGCGTCGCCGGCACCTATTCGTTCGACGCGAACGGCGACCTGAAAGGCGCGCCGACCACCGTCTACGTGATCCGCAACGGCCTGCCGGAACCGTACGCGAAGTAATCCCGTCACCGGACGGCGGCCCGGCCGCCGTCCTTCGTTTCAACGCATCCAATTCGTCATGAAGATTTCCCGATCCCTTTCCACCGTCGAAGTGCATACCGGCGGCGAAGCGTTTCGCATCGTCACGAGCGGGCTGCCGCGGCTGCCCGGCGCGACGATCGTCCAGCGCCGCGCATGGCTCAAGGCGCATGCCGACGAAATCCGCCGCGCGCTGATGTTCGAACCGCGCGGCCATGCCGACATGTATGGCGGCTATCTGACCGAGCCCGTGTCGCCTAATGCCGATTTCGGCGTGATCTTCGTGCACAACGAAGGCTATAGCGACCATTGCGGACACGGTGTGATCGCGCTGTCGACAGCGGCCGTCGAGCTCGGCTGGGTGCAGCGCACGGTGCCCGAGACGCGGGTCGGCATCGACGCGCCGTGCGGCTTCATCGAGGCGTTCGTCCAGTGGGACGGCGAGCATGCGGGGCCGGTGCGCTTCGTCAACGTGCCGTCGTTCATCTGGCAACGCGACGTGTCGGTTCAGACGCCCTCGTTCGGCACCGTGACCGGCGACATCGCGTATGGCGGCGCGTTCTATTTCTATGTCGACGGCGCGCCATTCGACCTGCCGGTGCGCGAATCGGCGGTCGAAAAACTGATTCGCTTCGGCGCGGAAGTGAAGGCGGCCGCGAACGCGAAGTATCCGGTCGTGCATCCGGAGATCCCGGAAATCAACCATATCTACGGCACGATCATCGCGAACGCGCCGCGCCACGCGGGTTCGACGCAGGCGAACTGCTGCGTGTTCGCGGATCGCGAGGTCGACCGCTCGCCGACCGGCTCCGGCACCGGCGGACGCGTCGCGCAGCTCTACCAGCGCGGACTGCTCGCGGCGGCCGACACGCTCGTCAACGAATCGATCGTCGGCACGGTCTTCAAGGGGCGCGTGCTGCGCGAAACGACGGTCGGCGGCCTCCCGGCCGTGATCCCGGAAGTGGAAGGCAGCGCGCATATCTGCGGGTTCGCGAACTGGATCGTCGACGAGCGCGATCCGCTCACGTACGGATTTCTCGTGCGCTGAGCCGGGGCGCCGGTCGCCCCCCATTGGTCCCCGTTACGCCCCCTTCGCGCGGCGTTCAGGTCGTCGCACCAGGTTTGGCGCGTCGTTCCGGTTGCCGGACACGCGCCTTTTTTGCGTGAGCGCCGCCGCAACACCGCGGCGCGTGTGCCGGCGCAAGGCCGCCGCGGGTCGGCCGCGCGAGTTTGGTACGATGCAGCCTTTTCAGCCGAGCTCCACCCGCGTGAATCGCCGAAACGTGTCGTCAGTGCGTGCCTTGTGCGCCAGATGGGTCGCGCGCGCCCAACCCGTCGCAGCGGCCGCCGTCGCGCGGCTCAAGCCTCTCGCCGCCACCGCGTGGCGCCATGTCCGCCGCCCGACGCGCCGTGGCGTACTGCTCTCGGCCGCCGCCGTGCCGGCGCTGTTCGCGCTGTACGTGGTCGTGCTCATCCCGTTCACGCCGGGCATCGGCGACATCCGCAAGGCGCGCGTCGACCAGCCCGCGCAGGTGCTGTCCGCCGACGGCAAGCTGCTGGCCGAATTCAAGCCGTCGAACCGCGAATGGGTGGCGCTCAAGCAGATCTCGCCGCACATGGTCGACGCGCTGATCGCGACCGAGGATCACCGCTTCTACGAACACCACGGACTCGACTGGAAGCGCACGGCGTCGGCCGCGCTCCATACGTTCTCGGGCAGCCGCCAGGGCGGCTCGACGATCACCCAGCAGCTCGCGCGCAACCTGTATCCGGACGAGATCGGCCGCGCGCCCACGCTCACGCGCAAGGTGAAGGAGGCGATCACCGCGCTGAAGATCGAGGCCGTCTACAGCAAGGACCAGATCCTCGAGACCTACCTGAACACGGTGCCGTTCCTGTACAACGCGTACGGCGTCGAGATGGCCGCGCGCACCTATTTCGACAAGTCGGCCGACGAACTCGACGTGCTCGACAGCGCGACGCTCGTCGGGATGCTGAAAGGCAACAGCTACTACAACCCGGTGCTGAACCCCGAGCGCGCGCTGCAGCGGCGCAACACGGTGCTCGGCCAGATGGTGAAGTACGGCAAGCTGTCGCCCGCGCAGTTCGCGCAGTTGCAACGCCGGCCCCTGCGCATCGACTTCGAGCGCCAGAAGGAGCCGCCGGGGCCGGCGCCGCATTTCGCGCAGCAGTTGCGCAAATGGCTGATCGCGTGGGCCGACCGCAACGACTACAACATCTACTCGGACGGGCTGATCGTCCGTACGACGATCGACTCGCGGCTCCAGCAGATGGCGACGCAGGCGCTCACGCTGCAGGGCAATCAACTGCAGGGTATCGCGAACAATGCATGGAGCGGCCGCGACGGCTGCGGCACCGACAACGAGGTGTTCCGCACCTTCATGCGCGAATCGGCCGAGTACAAGGCCGCGCAGGACGCAGGCAAGGACGACGCGGCGGCGATGAAGCTGCTCGCGTCCGACCGCGGCTTCCTGCACGCGCTGTGCAAGGCGAAGACCGACGTGCAGGCCGGCTTCCTCGCGATCGACCCGCGTGACGGGCAGATTCGCGCGTGGGTCGGCAGCCGCGACTTCACCCGCGAGCCGTTCGACCACGTCGCGCAGGCGCGGCGTCAGCCGGGCTCGACGTTCAAGCCGTTCGTCTATGGCGCCGCGTTCGCGAGCGGGATGAAGCCGGACGATACGTTCATCGACCAGCCGGTCGAGATCCCGTTGAAGGGCGGCGAGATCTGGCGGCCGAACGACGACGTGCCGCCGTCGGGCAAGCCGATGACGCTGCGCGACGCGGTTGCGCTGTCGCGCAACCGGATCACCGCGCAGGTGATGGAGAAGGTCGGGCCGGGCGCCGTCGCGCGGCTGGCGCGCGACATGGGCGTGCGCGAAAGCCCGCTCGAACGCGTGCCGTCGCTCGCGCTCGGCACGAGCCCCGTCACGTTGAAGGAAATGGTCGCGTCGTACGCGACGATCGCGAACGGCGGGCTGTACGTCGAGCCGCAGATGGTCACGCGCATCGAGAACCGCCAGGGCGACGTGCTCGCCGAGTACGCACCGGCGCCGCCCGAGCGCGCGCTCGACGCCGAAACGGACAAGATGCTGCTCGACGTGATGCGCGACGTCGTGACGCGCGGCACGGGCGGCAGCATCCGCACGCGCTTCGGGGTGCGCGGCGACGTGGCCGGCAAGACCGGCACGACGCAGGACAATGCGGACGGCTGGTTCATCCTGATGCAGCCGGGCCTCGTCGCCGGCGCGTGGGTCGGGTTCGACGACGGCCGCGTGACGCTGCGCAGCGATTACTGGGGGCAGGGCGCGCACAGCGCGCTGCCGATCGTCGGCGATTTCTTCCAGCGCGCGCAGCGCGCCCGGATCGTCGATACGAAGGCGAAATTCGATACCGAGCCGTCGCCGGGCTGGTTCGGCTCGCTGCGCGAGCGCGTGACCGACCTGTTCGACACGTGGTTCCCGTCCGAGCCGAAGAAGGCGTCCGCGCCGGTCAGGACGCCGCGCGTCGAACGCCCGGCCGAGACCGACGAAGGGGCGGCGTCGGAAGCGTCGGCCGCGTCGGCGCCGGATGCCGCGTCCGGCGGCATCGTCGAGGAATGGGTGCCGGCGTCGGAAGTAGCCGCGTCGGCCGCGGCGCTGTCGTCGGGCGCATCGCAGCCGCCGCAGCCTGCGCAGCCGCCCGCGGGCGCGAGTACGACGAGCGGAAGCGGCGCCGGTGTCGGCGCCGCCCCTTCGGCCGTGCCGGCCCCACCGCCGATCCCGGAGCCGGCGCCGGCCGCGCCTGACTCGACCGGCGCTTCGCAGTGACGAAGCCATTCAGATTCCGCGCGATGCTGCCGTAATCAAGTTGTCACGATAGCTCGCGCGGTCGCCCCCGCGCTTCTCCGATGCGACTTTCCACTGACTATGCCGCGCTCGCGCGCGACGACCTTTCCGTGGGCGTCCCGCTCGGCTTCGACCTCTACGACGCCGACGGCGCCGCGCTGCTGCCGGCCGGCACGACGCTGGCCGACCCGGCGCAGCACGCTTTCCTGTTCGACCATTTCCGCCCCGTGCGCCGACGCGACGCCGCCGACACCGATCCACGCGCGTCCGCGGCGACGGGCGCCCCCGCCACGCGCATGGGCTTGTCGGCGGGCGCCGCGATCGGCATCCGCCGGCGGGTCGGCACGGCGCGCGCGCTGCAGCGGTGCCGGCTGATCGGCGTCGGCGCGTCGGGGGCGCTGTTCGTCGAGCCGCAGCCCGCCACCGCGCTCGAGTTCGCGCGCGGCGACGACGTCGAAGCGGTGGCGGTCGGCCGCGCCGCGGTGTCCCGTTTCGGCGCGACGGTCGAATCGGTGCAGGCGTCGGGCGCGGCGCCATTCATGATCCTGTCGCCGCCCGGTTTCGTCGACCGGCTGCGCACGCGCGCCGAGCCGCGCGTGCCGGTGCGCATCGCGGCCGGCTGCCGCGGCGCGGCGGACGAAGCGGAAAGCATCGGGGTGGTGCACGACCTCAGCCTGAGCGGTCTGTCGATCGCCGTCGGCCGGGCGATCGCGGCACCCGGCGAGCCGTTGTGCGTGATGCTGCCGTACGAAACCGGCGGCCGTGTCGAGCGGCTGGCGCTCGCCGGCACGGTGCGGGCCGCGCATGCCGATCCGGCGGTGCCGGCGCTGACGCTGCACCATGCGGCGTTCGACGACATCGACGCCGCCGACCTGATTCGCCTCAAGGCACTGCTGTTCGACAGGCAGATGGCGTCGGCGGATATCGACCGCCTGCGCTGACGCCTGGCCCGCGCACGGCCGTCACCCTATCGCGGTATTCGGTGCACGAACGTCGATAATCGTCTGATGAATTAACCTATTCCCGTGCGATTGTACGGTTTCGGTCAACAGTGAATTTGCGATTTAAGTATTTACCCTGATAGTCGAGCCTCCTAGACTTTCACTCATGCGCAACGACTCCGAGTCCGAAGCGCCTGACAAAACAATCCTGGAGGTAACGCATCATGAAATCGCTGATCAAGGCAGTTGCACTGGCCGCCCTGGTGGCCGCACCGGTCGTGTCGTTCGCCCAATCGAACCAGCAGCCGCTGACGCGCGCGCAAGTGCGCGCCGAACTGGTTCAGCTCGAAAAGGCCGGCTACAACCCGAACGACTGGATCAACTATCCGGAAAACATCCAGGCCGCCCAGGCCAAGATCGCGGCCGCGCAGAACGCCGGTGCGCAAGCCGACGCAACCGGCTATGGTTCGAACCCGGTCGCGACGTCGCAGTCGGGTCAGCGCGCGGTCGTGCCGGCCGTGAGCGACCGCTCGTCGGTGTACTTCGGTCACTGAGCCGGCTGTTGTCTCGCGGCCCCGAAGGCCGCGGCCGAAGCCGTATCGGAAAAGCCCGCACACGTATCGTGTGCGGGCTTTTTGCATCTCTTTCATCGAGTACGGCAACGCACGAATTGCCGTCGGCCGAACCGTTCGCAAATAGCCTGCGGCTTGCATGAGCGACACGCCGGTCACCGATCGGCGCCGATTCAGCAATACCTTGCCGTGAACGGTCACGTCTCTCGCCGCGCCGACCCGCTGACAATCCGCGGCGCGTGCGCTAGCATCGCGGTCGATGTCGGCGCGGTGGCGCGGCCCATGCACACGGGGCGCGACAAGGCACCGGGTTCCACACTTCAACGAACAACAAAGGAGCATCCATGCGTGTCTTGACCGGTCTGCTGAGCTCGCTGGCGCTGGTGGCGGGCGTCGCCCATGCGCAGGCGAATTGCGCGGACGCGACGGATCAGGCGACGATGACGGCGTGTGCCGATCGCGCGTACAAGAAATCCGACGGGGAACTGAACCGGACCTACCAGGCCGTCACCGCGCGCCTGCGCGATGCGCAGCCGCTTGCCGACAAGCTCGTGAGCGCGCAGCGCGCGTGGATCGCGTACCGCGATGCGGAGTGCCGTTTCTCGAGCGCGAATGTCGAGGGCGGCAGTGCATACCCGATGGTCGTATCGACCTGCCTCGACGATCTGACGAAAGCGCGCACCGAAACGTTGAAGGGCTATCTCGCCTGCGAGGAGGGCGACCTCGCGTGCCCAGTGCCGGCGAAGTAACCGCCATGCGCGGGCCCGCCGAGGCCCGCGCCGCACCGGCTACACGTCGTCCGTTACACGTCGCCGTTACACGTCGTCCGTTTCGTCGAGCAGCTTGTGCCGCATCGCGTAACGCACGAGCGCCGCTTCATGCGGCATCTGCATCTTTTCGAGGATCCGGGTTTTGTAGGTGCTGACCGTCTTCGCGCTCACGCACAGCGCATTCGCGATCTCGGTCAGCGTCTGGCCCGCGGCGATTCGCCGGAACACGTCGAATTCGCGATCGGACAGCCGCTGGTGCGGCAGCGTCTCGGCCGGCTCGTTCAGGCTCTGCGCGAACTGCTCGGCCATCGCCAGGCTCACGTAGACGCCGCCCGACGCCACTTTCGTGACCGCGCCGACCAGCTCCGCGCTCGCGCTTTCCTTCGTCAGATAGCCGGACGCGCCCGCGCGGAACGCGCGCACCGCGTACTGCTGCTCCGCGTGCATCGTCAGCACGAGCACGCGCAGCGCGGGCTTCTCGTCCTTGATCTGCTTGATCAGCTCGACACCGTTGCGGCCCGGCATCGACAGGTCGAGCACGAGCACCTGCGCGGGCGTCGCACGCACCAGCGCAATCGTCGACGGGCCGTCGCAGGCCTCGCCGGCCACCTCGAATCCGGTGGCGTTCTGGAGGATGTGCCGCAGACCGTCGCGTACGAGCGTATGGTCGTCGGCGATGAGCACCTTGATCATGTGATGAGCGTGTCCTGTTGAACGGTGGCGAGCGGAAACGCGACGGTAATCGAGAAGCCGCGCGCGAGCGCGGTGTCGATCGTCACGGTGCCGCCCAGCATGTGTGCGCGTTCTCGAATGCCGATCAGGCCGAACGACTTGTCTTCGTGGGCCGCACCGCCGGGCGCCGCGCCGCGGCCGTTGTCCGCGACGCGCAGCACGCAAAAGCCTTCCTCGACGTCGAGCCGCAACGCCACGCGCGTCGCATCCGCATGGCGCGCGACGTTCGTCAGCGCTTCCTGGACGATGCGGAACAGCGTGGTCGCGCCCGCGCTGGTGAACGTGAGGCCGCCCGTCTCGATGTGGCGCTCGACATCGATCCCGTAGCGGTTCGTGAAATCGTTCGCGAGCCATTCGATCGCGGGCACGAGGCCGAGATCGTCGAGCATCACCGGCCGCAGGTCGGCCGCGATGCGCCGCACCGACGCGACCGTCGCGTCGATCAGCCGCCGCATGCCTTGCAGGTGGGTCTGCACGCCATCGTCGGGGTGCGCGCGGCCGGGCGTGCGCAGTTGCTGCTCGACGACCGACAGGTCCATCTTCAGCGCGGTGAGCTGCTGCCCGAGGTCGTCGTGCAGCTCGCGCGCGATGCGCGTCTTCTCCTCTTCGCGCACGTTCTGCAGGTTCGCCGACAGTTCGCGCAATTCCTCGCGCGATCGCTTCAGCGCGTTCTCGGCCCGCAGCCGCTCGGTGATGTCGCGCAGCATCACCGTATAAAGCTTGCCCGACGCGTCGCGGATCTGCGAGATCGACGCTTCGATCGGGAATTCCTCGCCGTTGGCCCGCAGCCCGAACAGTACGCGCTGGCGGCCCATCTGCCGCTCGGACACGCCCGTCACGCCGAACTGGTCGACGTGTTTCGCGTGCGCGGCGCGGAACCGCTCCGGAATGAAGCGCGACAGCGGCGCACCGATCGCCTCCATCGCGGACACGCCGAACACCTGCTCGGCCATCGGATTGAAGATCACGACCGTCTGCTTCTCGTCGATCGTGATGATCGCTTCCATCGACGAGCGGATGATGCCCATCATCCGTGCCTCGTTGAGGAGGCCGCGGCTGCTCGCGCCGGCATCGGCGCGGCTGCGCAGCAGCGCATGGACGAGCGCCGCGAACCCGAACGACGCGATCAGCCCGGCGGCGAGCACGGTGCCGGCCGCACGCTGCGCGCCGGTCGCGCTCGGCCGGCCGTCCGCGGAATAGGCGAGCGTCAGCGCGGTGCCGCCGAAATTCAGCATGTCGGTGCGCCGCATCAGGTCGGGCGACGCCGACGCTTCGTCGGTCGTCGTCTCGACGCTGGCGATCGCGCGCGGATCGCCGCCGGCGCTCATCCACAGGTCGATCCCGCGTTCAGTATCGAGCGCGCGCTCGAGCAGGCGCCGCGGGCTCAACGCCGCGAACAGTACGCCGTCGGCGGCGGTTTCGCGCGCGCCGGACGGTCTGGCCGCCGCAAGCGACGAGGCCGTCGCGGGCAGGAACAGCGTCAACGTGCGGGCGTCGCGGGACGTATCGTCGTCGGCCGAATGAACGCCGAGCGCGATATCGCCGGTCCGCAGCGCATGCGCGAGCGGCGCCGCGTCGGACGCGCCGAAGCGCTCGACCGGCGCATTCGACGCGGGGGCGCTAAGCGTCGCTGCCGCGAGCGGGCCGGCCGGCGGCGGTTTCGTGCCGGCGAGGGCGCTGCGCGCCGCGGGCGTCAGCGGCGCATAGCCGATCTGCCGGACCGGCGAGCGGGCGCTGTCGAGATCGAGCGTCTCCGCATAGCGACGCCATTGCTCGGGCGTCATGGTCGGGACGAGGCCGAACGCGCCGCGCGCGCCTTCGAGCACCGCGACGCCGGTCTGCAGTTCGTGGCGCAGCATCGCGGTCACGTGCGCCGTGCGGCGTTCGAAACGCGTATGAACGGCGGCTTGCCACTGCTCGCGCACCAGCAGCGCGACGCCGAGCGACAACACCGCGCCCGCGCACAGCGCAACGACGCCGGCCGCGAGCGGCTGGCGTAACATGATCTGCAGGGGCGCGGGCCCTCGGGCGCCACGCGTCGGGGTTCCACTGGCGGTCATTCGATGGCCATTCTGTTGTTCGGGCTACCCAAGGCGCTCGGGCAGGGCGGCACAACCGGAAAACCTCGCACCGGCTGCGTGCAACGACTATTTTGAAGATGAAATTGTGCGCGTTTTACACGTTTTTTGTAATGGGGTCGGTTGAAATCGCGGCAAACGGCGTGAAGCAGGGGCGCGCCGGCCCCGCTTGATGCGCGTCAACCCGCGTGTCGGCACGTGGGGCAGACTGTTCGGCAGGCAAGCCGGCGCCGGGCCGGCTTGCGGCAACGGGCCGTGGTCGCGCAACGCGCGATGCGCGCCCGGTCGGAGGGACGGACCATGTACAAGCGGATTTTCGTCGGGCTCGACGGCAGCCCGAGCGCGCGTCTCGCGCTGAACGAGGCGATCCGGATCGCGGCGGCGTCCGGCGGCGAAGTGACCTGTGCGTACGTCGTCGAACATCGGCCGCAGCTCGTCGACGTCGACGCAGGCTTCGCCGCCGAGCGCGACGGCGATGTCGCGGCGACCGATGCCGCGACGCCGGTGCTCGACGACGCGAAAGCGGCGCTCGCGCAGCAGCATGTGCGGGGCACGGTGCGCGCGCTCGACGCGTATGGCGAGGACATCGCGGCGGTGCTGATGCGCACGGCGGCCGAAGCCGACGCCGACCTGATCGTGATGGGCACGAGCGGCCGGCACGGACTGCGCAGGCTGTTGCTCGGCAGCGTGGCGGAATCGCTGCTGCGCGCGGCCGACCGGCCCGTGCTGCTGGTGCGGCACGGCGAGGCGCGGGCGTCGGCGACCGCGTAATCGACGGCGGTACGGTTGGCGATGCCGCCCGTGCATCTGCGGGCAGCGGGCTGCCTCGCGTGCCTGGCCGGATATCGGCACGATCCGCGTGCCGGGGCGGGCCGCCGGGAGTCTTGGCGGTGAGCGATCGAGCGTCGACGGTTGCGTCCCGGCACGCAGTTCTGGCAGCATCGGCCGGTGTCCGCTTGTTCGCCGCGCGCATGGCCGCGGCGATCGACGCACGGACATCCGGCGGCACCGGTCGCCTGAATCGGGACGGACCGGAAGGGCCGCCGAATGCCGGTTTCCAACCTTACCGACGTCATCCGCCATGCCGATTTCCGCGACCGACCTGATTCGCCAGTTCGACCTGCAGCCGCATCCCGAAGGCGGCTATTTCCGTGAAACCTACCGCGCGACCGATTCGGTCGTGCGCCCGGCCGATGGCGCGCGACGTGCCGCATCGACCGCGATCTACTATCTGCTGTGCGACGGCGCGTATTCGTCGTGGCATCGCATCCGCTCCGACGAGGTCTGGCATTTCTATGCGGGCGACCCGATCGAAGTGTGGGTACTCGACGCGCGCGACGGGCTGACGATCCACCGGCTCGGCAACCCGCTCACGCATCCCGGCACCGTGTTCCAGGCGGTCGTGCCGGCCGGAAGCTGGTTCGGCGCGCGCTGTGCATCGCCCGAGCATGTCGCGCTCGTCGGCTGCACGGTGGCGCCGGGGTTCGAATTCGCGGAATTCGAGCTCGCGGATGCGGCCGCGCTGGCGGCCGAGTTTCCCGACTACGCGGAACACGTCGCGCAGCTCGCGCCGCGCTCGGACGTGTGACTGTCACGGCCGAGTCACGCCGGGCGCGAAGCCCGTGCCGATGGTCGGTGTTCCGCGCGAGCGCGGCCAAACCCGTTTAGAATGCGCAGGATGCACCGGTCGGTCGCGGACATGCCGCGGCGGCCGTTGCGCCGCCGTACCGACGGCCCTGTCGCGCGGCCCGCATGTCTTCCAGGAGCGCCGCCGTGTGGCACTTTCCGATTGCTATTCCATCGTCGCTCGGCCCGTGGGCCGTCTTCGCGAGCGTGTTGATCACGCAGCTCGGCGTGCCGGTGCCGGCCGTGCCGATGCTGATTCTCGGCGGCACGATGGCGGCGATGGGGCAGGCGTCCTGGGCCAGCATGTTCGCGGCGGCGATCGGGGCGACGATGCTGGCCGATTCGCTGTGGTTCTTCATGGGCCGTACGCGCGGCCGGCGCCTGCTGAATGGCCTCGTGCGCTTCTCGCTGTCGCTCGACACGACGCTGCGCTTCGCCCGTAACGTATTCGAAAGGTACGGCGCGCCGTTGCTCGTGCTGTCGAAATTCCTGCCGGGTCTCGGCCTCGTGTCGGCGCCGCTGCTCGGCACGACCGCGATCGGCATTGGCGTGTTCCTGTTCTGGGATCTGGCCGGCGCGTCGCTGTGGGCGGCGTTCTGGCTGATCGGCGGCGCGGCCATTCACGACCAGATCGTCCAGTTCGTGCTGTGGGTACGCGCGAGCGGCGGCACGATCCTCGACGCGTTCCTCGCGATCTTCATCACGTTCCTGCTGTACCGCTGGGTGCGCCGCGTGCAGTTCCGCCGCTATCTCGCGCAGGTACGCATCTCGCCGCCGCAGCTCGTCGAGATGATGACGTCCGACGAACCGCCGCTGATCTTCGATGCGCGGCCGAAAGCGATTCGCGAACGCGAGCCGTACCGGATTGCCGGCGCGCTGCCGGTCGATCTCGATTCCCCGGACCTGCTCGACCCGGAAGTGCTGAAGCGGCCGATCGTCGTCTATTGCGTATGCCCGAACGAGGCCACGGCCAAGCGTCTGATCGCGAAGATGCAGCGCAAGAAGATGATCCACAACATCCGGGCGCTGAAGGGCGGCCTCGATGCGTGGGAAAAGCACGGTTATCCGGTCGAGCCGCTGCCGGCCGATCTGGATTCGTCGCGGTACTTCGTGCGGCCCGATCACGATGGGCTGGAAGGCGAATATACGGTGCGGGCGACGTTGTCGAAGTGATGTAGCTGCGGTTGCATGCTTCGGCGCTCGAGAGCGCATATTGTCCTATCTTGATTCGTGTATTTTCGACCAACGAATTTCACGGCACCATCGCCATTTATCTCGCAATGATTCGGCCGACCCTATCATGGGTATCTGGCCGCGATCGAACGATTGGCACTGTGTCTAAAATTGCGATGCGCTTATCCCAATAAAGTCGCTTCCATCTCATAATTAACACTCTGAAAACATTATAAAACATTAATTCTTGAGTGTTTTTTGAAAATTTCCAGTACTTGCAAAGAAAAAGCCGATGCTTTGCGTATCGCATTAATCATTTCTGACAATGCACGGGGATCGCTTCTGCTAGGATCGCGCAGTGGATGAGCGGGGCCATTGCGAGCGCTGTTTCTCAATCGCGACGCGCACGAGAGGCGTTGTCGCTCTGACTATCCGTTGCAAGCGCGTTAAAGATCAGACGGCGAATTAAGTTCGGTCCTATTTGCGCTGTATTCAAATAAGACTGCAAGTAGGGGCGCAGTGCGCGTCAACGAAGAATGAACAAGAAATGCTATCGGGTTGTATTCAATCGCGTGCGCGGCGTGATGATCGCCGTTCAGGAAAACGGTAGTTCACCGCGTGCGGTCGGGAATAAAGGCGTGAGCGCGCCGTCGGGCTTGGCGGGGTTGCGGATCGTTTGGCAACCGATCGCGATGGCGGCTGCATTATTGTTCGGTGTGCCGTTGTTCAGCTTTGCGCAAATCGCGCCGACTCCGGGCACGAGTACGCACGTGATTCAGACGCAGAACGGCATACCGCAAGTGAATATTGCCGCACCGTCTGGCGCCCGCGTGTCGGTGAACACGTACAACCAGTTCGATGTACAAAAACCGGGCGCGATCCTGAACAACTCGCCGACGATCGTGAACACGCAGCAGGCGGGGATGATCAACGGCAACCCGAACTTCGGTGCGGGCCAGTCTGCGCGGATCATCGTCAACCAGGTCAACAGCAATGCGCCGTCGCAACTGCGAGGGTACGTCGAGGTCGCGGGCAATCGTGCCGAAGTGATCCTGTCGAACAGTGCCGGTATTCAGGTTGACGGCGGCGGGTTCATCAATACGTCGAGAGCCGTTCTCACCACCGGCACGCCGTATTACGGCGCCGACGGCTCGCTCGGTGGCTTCAACGTGTCGCGCGGCCTGATTTCCGTCGGCGGTGCGGGACTGAATGTATCGAATGTCGATCAGGTCGACTTGATTTCGCGCGCGGTACAGGCCAATGCAGCCATTTACGCGAAGAACCTGAACGTCGTCGCGGGTGCGAACCAGGTCAACCACAGCACGCTGGCGGCGACACCAATCGTTGGCGACGGTGCGGCACCGGCGATCGCAATCGACGTGAGCCAACTTGGCGGTATGTACACGAACAGGGTCTTTCTCGTATCGAACGAATTCGGTGTTGGTGTCGCGAACGCCGGGACGATCGCGGCACAAGCGGGCGACCTGACGCTGCAATCGAACGGTCAGCTTGTACTGACTGGCAAGACGACCGCAAGCGGCAATCTCACGGCGGCCGCAAACAGCGTTCAAAACAGCGGCACGACGTATGCGCAACAGAGCGCGAACGTTTCAGCAGCCGGTACGCTGTCGAACAGCGGCACGCTCGCTGCACAGCAAAATGCGACGGTCAGCGCGGGCAGCATCAATTCGACCGGGACGCTCGGCGCGGGTGTCAATAACGATGGTTCCGTCGGGACAAGCGGCGATCTGAATTTGTCGAGCGCCGGGAAATTGACGGCGAGCGGGCAGAACGTCGCGGGTGGGAGCGCGTCGATTTCAGGTGCTGCCGTGAGCCTCGCGGGTAGCCAGACGGCCGCGAACGGTAACGTGTCGCTGAACGCAAGCGCCGGGGACTTGACTCTCTCGAATGCGACAACGAGTGCGCAGGGCGCTCTCGATGTGAACGCAGCGGGTGCGTTGATCAACGATCACGGCACGCTGTCGAGCCAAGGCAATGCAACGTTGACCGCGGGCAGTATTTCGAACCAGGGTGGCAAGGTATCGGCGCAAGGTCCGCTGAATGTGCAGTCGAACGGCGCAATAGAGAATCACGGCGGCACGCTCGTTTCCGAAAATGCGATGCAGGTGCGCGGCGGTGCAATCGCGAACAACCAGGGCACGATTCAGAGCGCAGCCGGAATGAATATTTCGGGGAGCTCGCTGGACAATAGTGCAGGCCGCGTTACGTCGCTGAATTCGGACGGTCTGTCCATTACGACGAAGGGGCAACTGACGAATGCGGCCGGTACGACCGCACTCGGTGCACAAGGCGGTGTCATCGGTGGTAACGGCGGCGTGGAGATTCAATCGGGCAGCGTCGTGAACCACGGCACGGTCAGTGCACAAACGAATCTGAACGTCGGCACGCAATCGCTCGACAACGGCAGCGGCACGTTGTCGGCTGCACAAAACGCGGTGATCAATGCGGGTGCGCAGTTGACGAACGGCTCGGGCAGCATTACGGCCGGACAATCCGCGACCGTGAATGCCGCGACGCTGAGCAACGATGCGGGTTCGGTACAGGCAGCGCAGTTGTCGCTCGGGGCGACGAATTTGTCGAACCGCGGCGGTACCATTACACAAACAGGGACTGGCGCAATGAATGTCGCCGTCTCGAACACACTCGATAATTCGAGCAACGGCGTTGTTCAGACCAACAGCACCGACCTGAACCTGACGCCCGCAACGCTGATCAATGACCACGGGAAAATCACTCACGCCGGAACCGTTGCGCTGTCGATTTCGACTGGCGCATTGTCGAACCAAGGTGGCGCGATCGCGACCAATGGCGCGTTGAGCCTGAAAGCGACAGCCGTATCGAATAGCGCAGGTACGCTGGCCGCGCAGCGACAGGCGGCGCTCGATGTGCAGTCGCTCGATAACCATGCGGGCGGCTACGTCGGTGCGGACAGCATTACGTTGAAGGCCCAGGGCGCTGTCGATAACCGTGCGGGCACGCTCGAAGCGAACAATGGCGTTTCAGTGACGGCCGACAGTGTCGCTAACGACGGAGGCTCGCTTAAAAACGTGGGCACGAGCGCGTTGTCGGTCACGACGGCGAACGCGCTGACGAATACGGCGGGCGGCACCATTGGCGGCAACGGGGACGTCTCGGTGTCGGCACGCAGTGTCGATAATTCCGGCGGCTCACTTCTAGCAGGGCAAGCGCTTTCGGTGCAGTCGAACGGTACGATGGCGAATGCAGCCGGTCTTGTTCAGGCGAACGGGAATCTGTCGCTGCGAGCACAAGGCGCGGTCAACAACACTGCAGGGCAAATCGAAGCGAACGGCACGAATTCGACGCTCGCGCTGTCGGGAAGCAACGTCGACAACAGCGACGGACGTATCGCGAATATCGGCAGCGGTGCAACGACGATCGACGGCGGCGCGTCGATCACGAACACGAACGCGTCCGGCAAAGCGGGTGCGGGTACGATCGGCGGAAACGGCGATGTTACGCTGACCGCGCAAACCTTGACGAACGCTCAAGGTGGTCAGACGCTGTCCGGGCACGATCTGACGCTGAACGTTGCAAGCAACGTAGATAATACGAGCGGTGTGCTGTCAGCTGCGAACAACCTCAAGCTGAGCGCGGTAAATGCAGCGCTGTCGAATCGGGCCGGATCGATTCGTTCAAACGGCGTGCTGTCACTGAACACCGCATCGATCGACAACACGTCCGGCAAAATTGGTAACGACGCAGGCAGCGGCGGCGGTATTTCAATCCAGGCCGGCACGTTTGCCAACCAGAACGGCGTTATCGGCAGCGATCAGGACCTGACGTTGTCCGCAAGCGCGTTGAGCGGCGACGGGTCGATCGTAGCGGGCCGAAACGGTGCGGTGACGCTCGCGAGCGACTACACGCAGACCACGGCGAACAAGTTGCATGCCAACGGCGACCTCACGTTTTCCACGTCGGGTAAGCTGACGAACCAGGGCGTGCTGGACGCCAACGGCGCGCTGACGGTGAATGCCGCGAACGTGGAGAACCAAGCAGGCGCTGATCTGAATTCCAGCACGACGACGGTCAACGCGGACGGCGGCACGATCGATAATGCAGGTCGCATTGAAGGCGATACGGTCACCACCAACAGCGCGACGCTGAACAACGCCGCGACGATCATCGGCCGCGAAGTCACCGCCAATGCGAGCACGATCAACAATACCGGTGCAGCGGCGGTGATCGCCGCAGCCGAACGGGTGAATTTGTACGCGTCCAACCAGTTGTCGAACACGGGCGGCGCGAACGTCTTCAGTATTGGCGACATCAATATCGCCGCCAACGGTCAGCGTGACGCGAACGGGTTGCTCGCGAACCGTACGCAAAATGTCTTGAACGATCAGTCCGCGATGGAAGCGCAAGGCAGTATCGAACTTGCGGCTGGCACGTTCACGAACACGCGTCCGGCTCCGGAGGTGACCACCGAAACCACGAGCACGGCGAGCAAGCACGAAACCAAGCGTCAGAAATACATCGTTTGCGCGACGATGAACGCGGACCCGAACGGCGGGTGCTCGCAGGCAATGTGGGTCAACGGCTA
The DNA here is from genome assembly GCF_002925705.1 of Burkholderia anthinoferrum. NCBI lineage: Bacteria > Pseudomonadati > Pseudomonadota > Betaproteobacteria > Burkholderiales > Burkholderiaceae > Burkholderia > Burkholderia anthinoferrum. The sequence goes on along the minus strand of NZ_LFZP01000052.1, from coordinate 126,064 downwards.
TAAGACGCCGCTCACGTCAACCTATAGCCCTTCGCAGGTTGTATCGGAAACGTCCGGACCGAGCGCGACTGACAAGGTGTTGGTCGTGAACGTGAACGGCAAGCAGCAGACGATTTACTACAACACGCTGACGACCAACGCGGACGGTACGGTTACGGTCAACTATTGGGATGCGTACGATCCGCACGTCAACTACGTTCCGGATACGGAATACACGACACGCAGCGACGGCCACAACGGTTATCAGCGTGTCGAAATCTGGCGAGACACGACGACCACGGTTCAGCAGGACAAGGTGAAGAGCCAGGCGCAACAGGCGCAACTTGTTGCTGGCAACAACATCGTGATGAAGAACGTCGGCACGATCAACAACGAATACAGCTCGATCGCGGCGGGCGGCTCGATCAAGATCGGCGATGCGGATGTGTCCGGCGGTGCAGGTTCAGGCAGCTACAGTGGCACCGTCGTGAACAACGTCGGGCGGACGCTGTATCAGTATCAGACCGACAACATCGTGTCGATGTACGCGTGGAACGAGGATACGACGCAGGATCGCGGCACGATCGTTCAGCCTCCGAAGGTGTATGCGCCGGTTGCCATTGGTGGAACAGGCGGCACGATCATCGCCAACCAGTCGGTAATCATCGACGCGAGGGATGTCAACAACCAGAACGTTGCAGCCCAGAATTCTTCGACTGGCGCGACTGGCGCTACGCTTGGAAATAATTCGGCCAATGAGGGCGTATCCGGTGGCAAGTTGACGCCAGTGGGTGCCGCAGGCGGGTCATCGACACCGGTTGGCGCACAGCAATCGGTCGCGAATGCGTCGGGCGCACTGCCGATCACGTTGCCGACGAGCGGTCTTTATTCGATTCACGACGCACCTGGTCAGCCGTACCTGATCGTGACCGATCCGCGCCTGCAGAGCTATACGAACTTCATTTCGAGCGACTACATGCTCGGCCAGTTGAACCTGAACCCGGCGAGCATCGAAAAGCGTTTGGGTGACGGGATGTATGAGCAGCAGATGGTGCGCAATCAGATCACGCAACTGACGGGGCGCACTTTCTTGCCGGGCTACGCGAGTGCCGAGGATGAATATCGCGCGCTGATGACGAACGGGGCGAATTACGCAAAAGCGTTCGGTCTGGTGCCGGGGATGGCGCTGACGGCCGCGCAAATGGATGCGCTGACGAGCGATATCGTATGGCTGGTCGATCAGACAGTAACGTTGCCGAACGGCAGCACGACGCATGTGCTGGCTCCGGTCGTTTACATGGCGCAAACGCATGCGAACGATCTGCAGCCGACTGGCGCGCTGATCGCGGCGGACGACGTTGAAATTCATGCGACGGGTAGCGCGACGAATTCCGGCGTGATCAAGGGCGGCACGAAAACCGTGCTGACGGCGACGGACATTTTGAATCGTGGCGGTACGATTTCGAGCAGAGGCACGAACGGTACAACGGTCGTGTCGGCAAGCAATGATGTGGTGAATGCGTCAGGCCAGATTACCGGCAATCGGATTGCCGTGCTGGCGGGCCGCGATATCGTCAACACGACGTTGGTCGATACGGTTGGCGCAACCGGCACGTCGGGTGCGAGCAATATCAGCACGAGTCTAAGCGGCCAGCAAGGCACGATCGCGGCAACGGGTGGTCTTGCCGTTCAGGCTGGTCGCGACCTGACGCTGCATGGTGCAAATCTGTCGGCTGGCGGCGATGCGATGGCATTGGCCGGCCGTAACATCAACGTCGATACGGTTCAGTCGACCACAAACCAATCGATGCAATTGAACGATCAGCGGCATTGGGAAGAATCCACCACGAAAAATGTGGCGAGCGGCATTAAGGCAGACGGCAATCTCGTCATGCAGAGCGGTAACGATACGGTACTCAAAGGTGCGACCGTTTCAGCCGGCAAAGATTTGTCAGTGATGGCTGGCGGCAACCTCACCGCGACGACGGTCACTGATACCGCCAAAATCGATAACGTCGCGACCGACGGGCGCGCACGCAAGGAAATCGATCATGCCTACGACGAAACCGCTGTAGGCACGACCTTTTCGGCTGGTCGCAATGCAGCACTGTCGGCTGTCAACGTTGCTGATGAGACGAAAGGTAATGTCACGCTGACGGGGTCGTCGGTTACCTCGGGCGCCGACAGCGCGGCGCCGGGCGGTGTCACGATTACCGGCAGCGGTAACGTGACGATCAACGAAGGCCGCGAGGAACACGACAGCTATAGGAAGGTCCAGACGAAGCGCGGCAGTTTCGTGTCGGGTTCGACCACCAGGGAATCGCACGACACGCAAGCGAATATCGGTGTCGCAAGCACGGTTTCGGGCGACACCGTGAGGATTCAATCAGGCAAGGACATTACAGTTCAGGGCAGCAATGTAGTCGGCACCAGTGATGTCGATCTGAAGGCGGCGCGTGACGTCCGTATCACGACCTCGCACGACACGGTGAAGTCGGCCAACAGCTTCGAGAAAAAACAATCGGGTCTCATGTCGAATGGAGGCATGTCCGTGTCGATCGGTACGCGCTCGATGACGGATCAGCGGTATTCCACCGAAGTGTCGAATACCGGAAGCATGGTCGGTTCGCTGAACGGTAATCTGAATGTGGCCGCCGGGAACGATCTGCACGCGACCGGTAGCACATTGCACGCAGGTAACGACGTGTCGCTCGAAGGTAAGTCTGTGAAGATCGACTCGGCTTACGACACGATGAGCGAGGCGAAGCAGCAGCAATACCGACAGGCCGGCGTGACGGTCGGCGTGACAAGTCCCGTCATCGCATTGGCGCAGACCAGCAGGCAGATGGTTGATGCAGCCGGCAAGACCACGGGCGATGCGCGTTTGACCGCGCTTGCAGCAGCAACGACTTGCCTCGCTGCGAAGAACGCCTATGATGCAACGGGTGGCGGCGGTCCCGCTGCGCTCGGAAAAACAGTCGGCGTTAATATTTCCGTAGGCGCGAGCAAGAGCGACAATCAATCGCAATCGCAAGCTAGTACGGCAGTCGGTAGTACGGTATCGGCCGGCCGAAACGTATCAGTGAAGGCAACCGGCGCTGGTGCGGATAGCACCGTCGATGTGATCGGAAGCACGATTTCGGCTGGAGGGAACGTCAAGCTCGCCGCTGACGGCAATGTGAATCTGCAAGCGCCTGAAAGCACCAGCAGCCAATCGTTGAAGAATAGCGGTGGTAGTTTTGGTGTCGGGGTATCGATCGGTGGCGGCAAGCAGACCGGCATCGCATTTACGGCCGGCGTCGCGGGGAATCGCGGAAACAGCGATGGTAATTCGACCGCCTGGACGAATACGCACGTTGCGGCAGGCGACACGCTCACGATTCAATCCGGCGGCGATACGAACATCAAGGGGGCAGTCGCGTCCGGCAAGCAAGTCGTCGCGGACGTAGGCGGCAACCTGAACATAGAGAGCTTGCAGGACACCGACCATTACAATTCGAAGCAGCAAGGCGCAGGGGTGTCGGTTAGCGTGTGCGTTCCGCCGTTGTGTGCCGGACCGTCGAGTGTATCGGGCAACATCAGTCAGCAAAAGATGAACAGCGACTACGCGGCGGTTGCCGAACAGTCGGGCATCAAGGCTGGCAACGGTGGGTTCCAAGTCAACGTCAAAGGCAATACGGACCTGAAAGGCGGCTTGATCGCGAGTAACGACAAGGCTGTACAGAACGGTGTGAACAGCCTGACAACGGCCACGCTGACGACGAGCGATATCCGGAACCATGCGTCCTACGACGCGTCGTCGGTCGGAATGTCGGGCGGTTACGGCGGTGGCATCGGTAAGAACCAGAAAGGCACGGCCGATAACGTGAATCCGGTGGCAGGAACCGACTTGCCGAAGACCGGCAGCGGATTAGCAGTCGCGTCCCCTGTCGTGCTCGGTGCGTCAGATGATGCGAGTTCGGTCACACGTAGCGGGATCAGCGGCGGCTCGCTCAAGATCACCGATAACGTCAAGCAACAGCAGATAACGGGCAAAACCGCTGACGAAACGGCCGCCAGCGTCAATCGAGATACATCGAACGCGGGTGGCGCACTCGCGCCAATCTTCGACAAGGACAAGATTCAGGCTGGCTTCGACATCACGAGCCAGTTTGTGAATCAAGCTGGCACCTTCGTGGCCAACCGGGCAAAGGAAGCGGATGCGGCAAAAGCGGCGGCAAAAGATCCAAATCTCACGCCGGAGCAGCGAGCAGCGGCCCAACAACGTGCCGATCAGTTGGCCGCAGAGTGGGGACCGAGCGGCACGTATCGTCAGGTGTTGACCGCGCTTACGGTTGCGGCCGGTAGCAACGTAACGGGAGGTATGGGTCAACTCGCGCAAAATGCGACGATTGCATACGTGCAACAGTTGGGTGCGAATCAAGTCAAGCAAATCGCCGATGGCCTTGGTAGTGACGAGGCGCGCGCAGCACTTCATGCGATCGTGGGATGTGCTGGCGGGGCGGCCGGCGGTCAAGCGTGCGGCGCTGGCGCGATGGGGGCTGCAGCAAGCTCTGTGATCGGAAGCTTGATGGCTCCGACGACCAATATGTCTTCAGAGGAGCGTGAAGCTCGCGACAACCTCGTGTCGAGCTTGGTTGCCGGGGTTGCAGCGATATCGGGTCAGGATATCGCGACGGCGGCGGGGGCCGCCAAAATTGAGGGCGAAAACAATCAATTTTCGATTGCCCCAACAGGGCCGCTGCCACCATTGGGCGGATACTTTGGGTCGCCGCGCGGGAAAGACGACAGTGGTATTGTCGATAACCGGACCGAGCTTGATCCGACCGCGAAAACCGGTCCGTTGATTAATCCGGTGGCGGCTGGTAAGGCGATACTCGATGCGATTGCGGGAATTCTTCCAACTGACGTTGCAGGGTTGGTTGATACATGGCTTGCATCGAAAGGCGAGGGAGACAATCGCCTGCCAATTCCCAAACCGGTGACTGCTGACAATGGTTTGCAGGTAAAATCGAATCCAAAACATACACCGGGGGCACCGGGAAATAATTGGAACGCCGGAACAGAGCCTCGCAATTCTCTAGATCTTTTCAACTCATCGGTTCCGGGCGATGGAGACGACCGCTATGCTATTGATTCAAACGGAAATATTCATCGGTTTACTGAGGATCGCAATGGGATATTTCATTGGACGGGATCGACCGGTGACGCCCAGGCAAAATTGAATGTATCGAAGATTCCAATCGAAGTGCGACGTGAACTTGGGTTTAAGGGGAAGTGACTATGATTTTTGGTGATCCGAACTGTTTTGCGATCTGGTTTGATCGTGTTGATTCGTGGTCAACGCCAGATTTTGAAAACGGATGCTTCGCATTTTTTATTGGAAAAACATTAATTTGCTCGCAAAATTCAACCCTTGGCGTTGACCTTCATCTGCTGTCGAAATTGCCTTGCCTGGGAAAATCTGTCGAAGATGATTATATTTTTAATGCGCCGATCGCTGAGGCTTATTCTGTCTTATATGAACGCGCGTTTCCGTCAGCAGATTCAGATGCCGAAAGCAGTGATTACACTCACTTAGTGTCTGCTCGCAGCCTGTTAGATGAGGGACATAACGTATTTCTCGTGGAGTCTGGATCAAAAGCACGCCTCATCTATGGCATGGATGGCAAGCCCGTAAGTGTCTTCGACGTATTTATCGATCGAGGGGAATTTCAGCGTATCATCCGCACCGCCACGACGTGGCGAGCATAGATATCGACAGCATAAGTGGTGCGACTTGGGGTGCCGTCGACCGATATGATTAGGCCATAAAAGGAGACAAGTTGTCAGAAAAGGCAGGATTGATTCATGCCGGTCTTGCGCTTCAAGATCTATCGAATTTATTTGATAGCTTGATGTTTGATGGCAAAAAGTCTTACGGAGATCCACGCTTCGGTCGGTAAAAATTTTCAGGTGACGATTGTAAAATTCCATCTGAATATGGGTTCGAGGAATGGTAGATAAAATCAAGATTATTAAACAGATGGTCCGATCTATTAAGGTCAATCCATAAAGAATGCGAGAGACCAAAAAACTTCCGCTCGTCGTTGATCTGGACGGCACGTTGACGGTTTCGGATACCTTGATGGAATCCGTGATCCGTGTCGTCAAGCGAAAGCCAGCAAACCTACTGCGCCTGCCTTTCTGGCTCGCGGGCGGTCGCGCCGCCTTCAAGGCCAAGGTCGCGGAGCATGCCGATTTTCGAGCGGAAACGCTTCCGTACCGCGAACCGCTAATCGACTACCTCACCCGTGAACGCGAGAACGGTCGAAAAATCGTCCTCGCAACTGCCGCACATTGTTCGATCGCTGAGCGTGTGAGCACGCATCTCGGCCTGTTCGATCGTGTCATCGCTACCAGTGGCGACACGAATGTCAAGGGGGAGGCGAAACTGGCCTGCATTCGCGAGCAGATCGGCGACGACTTCGTGTATGCGGGCGACAGCAAAGCTGACTTGCCGGTTTGGGCGGGCGCGAGAGGTGCCGTACTTGCTGGCGTTTCCTCTGATGTCGCCGCAGATGTCCGCGGCCACGTCCCCATCGAACACGAGTTCACGAATGTGCGTGCAACGTTCTTGACGTGGTGCAGGGCCCTGCGTGTCCACCAATGGCTAAAGAACCTGCTGCTGTTCGTCCCGCTGCTGACAGCCTTTGCATTTCTTGACGTCGACAAAGTCGGCGTGCTTGCACTGGCGTTCTTGTCAATGTCGCTTGGCGCGTCGGCAACCTACATTTGCAACGATCTTTGGGATCTGGACAGTGATCGCAGACATCCACGAAAGCGTGATCGTCCCTTTGCGAGCGCGGTGTTGTCGATCAGTCACGGCATTGCATGCGCAGCGGTACTGCTGACATTGGCGTTTGCATTGGCGTTGGCGGTGTCGGCCGAATTCACCGGCATGTTCGCGCTCTATCTGTTCCTGACGACCGCGTACAGTTGGCGCTTGAAGTCGGTCGTACTACTCGATGTGGTCGTTCTGTCATTGCTGTACACGTACCGAATCGTCGCAGGAGCAGTTGCAGCGGAAATCATGGTGAGTCGATGGCTTCTTGCGTTCTCCGTGTTTGCTTTTCTCAGCCTCGCACTCGTGAAACGTTGCTCCGAATTGGTGTTCTTGCGCCAGAGTAACAAAAGCGCGACGGCAGGTCGGGATTATCGAGTGAGCGACCTCGAAGTCCTTTGGCCGTTTGGCATCGGTGCTTCCCTCGCTGCGGTGGTCGTGTTCGGTCTGTTCATCAACGCCCCGGAAACGGTAGATCGTTACACAATTCCGCATCTTCTCTGGTTCGTGCAGATCGGATTGATCTACCTGTTCGGTCGTCTATGGATCGCAACGGTGCGTGGCGCGATGCACGACGATCCGATAGTCCATATTCTCGAGAATCGCGGTAGCTTCAGCATGCTTTGCGTCATGGTGGCGATCGTGCTGGCCGCTCACTTCTTGCCAGCTCCGTGAGCGGCACAGTTCCTATGACAGAAAAAAACCGAAACCGCGTGCTGGCGTTCTGCCGCTTCGCCATCGTCTATGTGCTGTTGTTCGTATGCGCCGGAAACATCACCAACAGCATGTTGCTGAAGTGGGGCTTTCGTGACGACCAGAAAGGGGATTTTGCAACCAGCTACAGCCTCGTCGGCATGATGAACGGCGAGGCACCGAAGCCGTATGTCTATCGCTCGTCGTTCCCGCGAGCCGCAAAATGGGTAGTCGAGCGGCTTGGCCAGGAAAAGCAGGAAAAGCTTTTCAAATCGATCAAACGGCATGATTCGCTGCGCAACGCCTATTTCACGAGTGTGCCGGACCAATATTGGACACCGATCGTGGCACTCGTCTACCACCTGACGTACATCGCGATCGTGTTGTCGACGCTGTTCGCGCTGTTGCTGGTCTACAGGCTAGCCAGGCTACACGGCCTGAACTTCGGGCAATCCGTTGGCTTTCTGGCGGCGTTCGGCTTCGTCTATCCGCTCACGTTTCAGCAGGGCGGCTATTACTACGACTTCTTCGAACTCCTCGGCGTACTCGGTGCGTGCTATTTCCTGCTGAAGAAGCGGATGCTGGCATGCACGTTGATGGTTTCCATCTTCTCCCTGAACAAGGAAACGTTCTTCCTTGTTCCGCTTGCGCTATTTTTCCTGCACGAGCGCGACGTTCCGGTATCGAAACGAGTCGGTTGGCTGGTGTTGCAACTTGTGATCTGCGTGGGCACTCGCCATTTCATCATGAGCGGCTACGACGCGAATGCTGGTGGCTTCGTCGAATTTCACGTGTGGGATAACCTGAAATTCTGGCTTAATCCCTTGTCTTACCTGTCGTTCTACAACCTGATCGGTAAAGGCATCTTTACGCCAAGTCTCGAAAATCCGCTGATGCTTGTACCGCTTGCGGTTTTCTTCGGCTCGGCGTGGCGCGCGACGCCACATCGATACCGTATCTATTTTTTTGCGGCATTCCTGCCGGTATTGGTGTTGTTCTTCTTTTTCGGCTACCGCGATGAGGCGCGAAACTTTTCGGTCGTCTTTCCCGCCATCGTGCTGATCGCGCTCCATGGCGCAAATCGGTTCAATATGATTTTTGACGGGAACACGGGTGCATCCGATGACATCCGTACTAACACCACGCCCCGGCCGGATGTGACAGTCGTGACGGAGGCCGCGCGGTGAACTGGCTGATCGTCGTCGCAAGTGGTTTTTTCGGCGGTGTCGCGAGCATCTTGCTCCGAGTTGCGGCGCTCAAGGGCATCGCACTTGGTGAGTCCAGCATGTTGCCATGGATCGCCCGCGGGGCGGCCATAGGTGCCTACGGTGTCGGCTTCCTCCTTTACGCACTCGCGCTGCGCAAAACAACGCTAAGCGTGGCGTATCCGGCGATGGTGGCGATTTCCATGCTCGTGGTGTTGTCGTTCACGGCTTTGCACGAACACCTGTTGCGGCCGATGCAGGTCGTCGGCGCTGTCGTCATCCTGATCGGGGTCTGGATGGTCACGCGGTACGCGTAATCGAGAGAATCAAATAAATGAAGCAAATCCGAGGGGGTAGCCTTGTCGCGGGGTCGTTGCTATTTGCTTCAACTTGTACGATGGCGCAGTCGGTTCCGCTGGTTGGCAACGACCAACAGGCACGCCAGCAGGAAGAGGCCCGCGAGCGGGAACGAACCGTTTCCGCGCCAGCCGTTCGCTCGAGCGTCGCAGCGAGTGCAGGCTATCCAGCGCCTCCGGCCGAAACACCGTGCTTCCGCATTGACCGCTTCACGCTCGATGTTCCCGATTCGCTGCCGGATGGCTTGAAAACTCAGGGCGCATCCGCGTTGCCGATGGATCGTTTCGCATTCGCGCGCGAATGGCTCGAACACTACACGGGCCAATGTGTCGGCAAACAAGGGCTGGACGTTTTCGTCAAAGCATTGTCGCAAGACATTCTTTCGCGCGGGTACATCACGACACGCGTGCTGCTGCCCGAACAGGACCTGTCGACCGGCACATTGAACGTCTCGCTCATTCCCGGCGTGATTCGACGCGTGCGTTTCGCTGATGAAAAATTGCGTGGCACGTGGAAAACCGCGTTCCCAACACGCGACGGCGAACTGAACTTGCGCGACCTTGAACAAGGTCTGGAGCAGATGAAGCGCGTTACGAGTCAAGACGTGTCGATGCAGATCGTTCCGGCCGACGTGCCGGGAGAAAGCGATGTCGTGCTCGATGTGCGGTCCGACTTACCGCTTCAAGATGGCGGTACTCGATGCGAACCTGTCCGTGCCGTTCGCGATCGCAAAGCAGCCGTTCCGATACGTGACGAGCATCCACGGCCAATATACCGGGAACTCGCTGTACTACATCGACGATTTGACGATTGGCAGCAGGTACACCGTTCGCGGGTTCGACGGCGAAACGATGCTGGCGGCGGCACGCGGACTTTACTGGCGCAATGAGTTGCAGATGCCGATCGGACAGACCGGACAGGCGATTTACGCGGGATTGGATTACGGCCGTGTGTGGGGACCGCAACCAATTGCTCTGGTCGGTACGCAGATGGCTGGGGCGATGATCGGCGTGAAGGGCAGTGTAGCAACGCGCTTCGGCGGCTATGGCTACGACCTGTTCGCAGGAACCCCGGTGTACAAGCCGTCCGGACTTCCGACCGCGCGCGTGACAGTCGGATTTCAAGTAACGGCGCAGTTTTGAGCGGGATCGTGATACCGTCTTGATCTGCGTTGTATTTGGCCATGGCGAAATACGACAGCAACCGAGGCAGGAAGATAGATTTTCTCAAAATCGCCTGGCGTGAAACTACCGATCCTCCCTATAATCCCGCCTGCATATTCCGTGCGCGAGATTGCGCACATTCGACGCGCGTTCGTTCGCGCCGAAAACGATGCCCCCGTTTGCCGCTCGTCACGCGCACAGCCGCGTCAGGCGGTCGACCCAGGGTGTATTCCGTGAAAGGCTATCCGTATTTCCAGATTGCTCTGGCAAATTCGGATAATCCGCAGCAATTCCAACCGAATTGACACGGCGTCCACGTCGTTTCTCATTCAGAAATCGACACCAGGGATTATTTCGTTTTCGGCTCAAAAATCGGCATGACCGGGCGCGCATTGCCATCGACACAATGACGGCGCCCCTCGTGGCTGCCAGGAGACGAATTTGAAACAACCAGAAGACCAACTGCACCGCGGGCTGGAAGAACGGCACATCAACCTGATGGCGCTCGGTGCGACGATCGGCGTCGGCCTGTTCCTCGGCTCGGCCACCGCGATCCGCACGGCCGGCCCGGCCATCCTGCTGACCTACCTGCTCGGCGGCCTCGCGATCTTCCTGATCATGCGCGCGCTCGGCGAAATGGCGATCACCAACCCGGTCGCCGGCGCCTTCAGCCGCTATGCGCGCGACTACCTCGGCCCGTTTGCCGGTTACCTGACGGGCTGGACCTACTGGTTCGTGTGGATCGTCACCTGCATGGCGGAAATCACGGCGGTCGGCGTCTACATGCACATGTGGGTCCCCGGCGTGCCGAACTGGATCTGGGCGCTCGCGGCGCTGCTGGCGATGGGCTCGGTGAACTTCATCGCGGTCAAACTGTATGGCGAATTCGAATTCTGGTTCGCGCTGATCAAGATCGTCACGATCGTGCTGATGATCATCGGAGGCGGCTTGATGATCGCGTTCGGCATCGGCAACGGCGGTATCGCGACCGGCATCTCGAATCTATGGTCGCACGGCGGATTCATGCCGAATGGAATCCATGGCGTGATCGCCGCGCTGCCGATCGTGATGTTCGCGTATCTCGGCGTGGAGATGCTCGGCCTCACGGCCGGCGAGGCGCGCAACCCGGAGAAGTCGCTGACGAAAGCCGTGAATTCGGTGTTCTGGCGCGTGCTGATTTTCTACATCGGCGCGCTGTTCGTGATCATGTCGCTCTATCCATGGGACCAGATCGGCACGCAGGGCAGCCCGTTCGTGATGACGTTCTCGCGGCTCGGCATTCCCGCCGCCGCCGGCATCATCAACTTCGTCGTGCTGACCGCGGCGCTGTCGTCGTGCAACAGCGGCCTGTTCAGCACCGCGCGGATGCTCTATAACCTCGCGCAGCAGGGCCAGGCGCCGGCCGCGCTCGGTCGCGTGAACCGCAGCGGCGTGCCCGTGTACGGCGTGGCGGTGTCGATCGCGCTGCTGCTGATCAGCGTGTTGCTCAACTATCTCGCGCCGCAGCACGTGTTCACGTGGCTCACGTCGGTGTCGACGTTCGGCGCGATCTGGACGTGGTGCGTGATCCTGATCGCGCAGATGCGTTTTCGTCGCACGCTGTCGGCCGACAGGATCGCGCGCCTGCCGATCCGCGTGCCGTTCTATCCGCTCGGTTCGTTCGTCGCGCTCGGCTTTCTCGCGCTGGTCGTCGTGCTGATGGCGCTCACGCCCGACACGCGCGTCGCGCTCGTGATCGGGCCGGTATGGATCGTGCTGCTCGGCATCGCGTACGCGCTGTTCCATGCGAACCGTCCGGCCGAGTCGATGCCGACGAAGTCGTAAGCCGCGCGGGCAGGATGCCGCGCGACCGTTCGCGATCATTGATCGCGATCATGCACGCGCGGGCCGGACGGCCTATGCTGAACGAACGCATTGCTTGTCCGCGCTTCGCGTGGCACCGCGCCGGTCCCCGCGACCGCGGCGGCAGTCCGGCCGCCGCGTGCCGCTACCGCGCGAAGCGCCCGTCGTCGTTCAGCGACGACGTGCACGCACGGAGGCCTTCGCCATGCAGCCTGCCCAGCCCATCCCGACGCTCGCTCGGATCGCACTGGCCGTCGATTCGACGCCCGAATCGTTGACCGCCGCGCGTTACGTGCGCACGCTGCTGCGTCCCGGCATGCGATTGCGCATCATTTGCGCGGTCGACAATCCGCGTCTCGTGCTGCCCGACATTCCGCGCATCGACGCGCTACTGACATCCGCGCGCGAGGACATGATGCGCGAAGCGCAGGCTACCGGCGAGCGGATCGCGGCGCTGTTCGACGACAGCGACATCGAAGTCGAACTGGCGGTCATCGATACGTCGGTCACGGGCGGCTCGGTAGCGGACGCGCTGGTGAACGATACGTCGACGTGGCATGCGGACGTGCTGGTGATCGGCGCGAATCCGCATCACGGGCTGTTGCGGCTCGTCGAAGGCGCGATGTCGGACATGCTGACGAAACGCGCGCGCTGCGCGCTGCTGATCGTGCCGGGCACCTATGGACGGCCGTCGGACGGCACGCTGCAGCGGCTGATGTTCGCGGTCGACGGCAGCGAGCCGTCGCTGCACGCGGTGCGCGTCGGCCTCGGCTTCGCGGCGCCGACGACGTTGCTGTATGCGGCGTACGTGATCGATCGCGCGGTTCGTCTGACGGATGTCGTGCCGGTACGCGCGCTCGAGGATGCATACCGCGCGGAGGGCGAGGATGCGCTCGCGAAGGTCGGCCCGCTGTTCCATGCGACGGGCAATCCGACCAAGCGCGCCGTCGTCGAAACGCGTCCGACCAGCGACGACGTGGCCCATGCGCTGATGCGCGATGCCGTGCACTGGCGGGCCGAGCTGCTGGTGGTCGGCACGCATGGCCGTCGCGGCATCGCCGCGTGGCTGATCGGCAGCGTCGCGCGGCGGGTCGCGCATCTCGCGGAAGTGCCCGTGCTGTTGGTGCGCGGCGCGGACTGAGTCGCGCCTCATGGCGGTGGAAGCGGTTCTGGATTGACCTGCATCAGAAGCGCCGCGCATATCGCGTGAGACAGTGATGGAACATCCGGCGCCGCGGCCGGTCTGCCGCGCCTGCATGCGAGTGGCGATCACGGTCGCACGCGCCGCCGTCACATGTCACATCGTTTCAGGAGTCGCGCCACGTATTTGTCCGGCGCGTCATCCGACCGGGAACTCTCTGGCACGAGGGTAGGCAACCGACGGTTGCCTTGGAGGACGGGCGGGGTGGAAGTCACCCCGTCCGCTTTCCGCGTGGCCCCGTCGAATTCATTTCCCCGAACGAATGGTTTGGAACGCGGCCGCGTCGAGCGGCGCGTCGTCGCGCGCGGTCACCTCGATACGGATCGCGGCGAGCATGGCGGATGCACGGCGCGACGCCGGCGTGGCGGCCGGGTCGTGCGCGCGCCCATTGCACGGCCCCGTGCCGCGCATCGGTTACGTGCGCGGATCAGAGGGTATGAAGAATCGATCGCAGGTCGTGCCGGCGGCCCACGCCGCGTCGTACCCGCCCATGCGGACGAACGACATGCAGCGGCGCGCATGCGCTGCACGTGCGGCTGCGCAAACGATTCGCATGCGGCCAGCCCGGGCGCGCCTTGCGACGCGGCTCCGATGCGGCCGGCGCGTCGGCCGCGTTTCGCGCACACAGTGCCGCGGCGAACCGCTGCAATGCGAGGACCGAGCCCGCGACGCTCTGATACTTTTCGCGGCCGATCTGTCCGTCCAGCGTGACGAGCAATCCGGCCTCGCGTGCGAGCGCGAGCAAGGTGTCGAGGTCGTCGGACGGACGGTTGCCGGCCGACGCGGCCCGGTCGGGCAGGGCGCGCGCGTTGCCCGACGTGCGCCGCTGGCCGTCCCGGCCCGGTAAGTTGCGATGTGCCATGGTTGGTCTCCTGCGCGGAACCCCGCGTGCCGGCTCGGTGGCCGGCTGAGCGATGTTCCGGTATGAACGCCTGGTTCATGTGATCAGTATCGTGTGGCGACGGCGCGCTGCCAAGCGGTGCGTGCTGAAGTCGTTGTCAGGAAATGGCGCGACGCGTATCGGAATCCGCTGACACACGTGGCGGCCGACCGGCCGATTCGGCGCGTTCGTTCGACGAATGGACGGTACGCGCACGGCGCTGCTTGACGCATGATTTCGGCCGGTCTAAGTTCGCGTCTGCACCGGCGTCGCATGGCGTTCCACCTGCCGTCCGTCGCCAGTGCCGCGCCCCGGGGTGGCGTGGCAGGGTTTCCGGTGTCGTTCGCAGGCCATGTGCCCCGCGAACTTCGCGGGGCCGGTCCGGAAACGGATCGGCGCGGCGGCACGCAACGTGCCGTTGATCGCGCGCAAACACGCGCCGGCGCATCGTACGCCGCGCGTCCATCCAGTCTTAAGCTTCCAGTACCGTCATCCGTTTCGTTCCTCGACCGCCAGGAGTCCGTCGATGTCCAAGGACAATTTGCTCGATTCACTGAAGGAAGCCGCCGAACGGCGCGCGATCGGCGCGGATCAGCTGCGTGCGATGCTCGACGACGAAGTGCGCGCGCTGTCGTCCGGCGCGCGCGTGCACGACTACATCCACGTATTCGCGATCCGCCATCTGCGTGAGCGGATGCGCCAGAAGGACGACCTCGACCGCGATACGCGCGCCGATGCGGCACCCGCGGACACCGATCCGCGGCCGAGCCGTCGACTGTAGCGGATGGCGGCCGGTTGGGGGCCAGGCGCACGGCGCGCCCGGCGCGCCATCCATCCTGACGGTCCGCCGACAGTCGCCGGCGCCTTTCGTCATATGTTTCACTGAATCGTCACGACGACCTCAAGAAAGTGGTGCGATTTGCCGTTTACCCGGTGAATTCGTCCACCGGGCGTTCGCCCGCTCTTACCGAGTCGTTGCCATGTTTTCGTCCATTCGCGCCCGCATTCTCGCCGCGTGCGTCTCCATCGTCGTATTCGCGCTCGTCGCCACGACCCTGATCAACTATTTCATCGCACGCTCGTACAACGACGACGCGATCGACCGCAACCTGGTCTCAGTCGCGAGCGGCCACGTGGTGGGGATCGCCGACTGGGTCGCGACCCGCAGCCGGATGATCGCGTCGCTGCAGGATGCCGCGCTGACGCCCGATCCGCTGCCGGTGTTCAAGCAGATGGCCGCGGCCGGCGGCTTCACGAACGTCTATGCCGGTTATGCGGACAAGGCGTTCCACTTCTCCGACCCGACCGGCATCCCGCCCGACTACGATCCGACCGGCCGCCCGTGGTACAAGCAGGCCGCGCAGGCCGGCAAGCCGGTCGTGACGCCGCCGTACGTCGATGCCGGCACCGGCAACCTCGTCGTCACGTTCGCGGTGCCGATCCTGCGCGACGGCGCGCTGAAGGGCGTGGTCGCCGCGGACCTGTCGATGGACAGCGTGATCGCCAACGTCAAGTCGATCCGCCCGACGCCGGCGAGCTTCGGGATGCTGATCGACAGCAGCGGCCACGTCGTCGCGCACCCGGACGCGAAGCTCACGCTGAAGCCGGTCGCCGACGTATCGCCCGAACTCGGTTCGCTGGGCGCCGCATCGATCGCGGCGGCGAACGCGCCGGTCGAGGTCGGCGTCGGCGGCGACGCGAAGCTCGTGCGCGCGAAACCCGTGCCGGGCACCGACTGGTACGCGCTGGTGCTGCTCGACAAGGCCGAAGCGACGGCCGGCATGCGTTCGCTGCTGACCGCGTCGCTGATTACGCTGATCGTGATCGTCGGCGTGGCGTCGCTGATCATCGGCGCGATCACCACGACGGCATTCCGCCGCCTGTCGCAGGTGCGCCACGCGATGGCCGCGATCGGCTCGGGCGCCGGCGACCTGACGCAGCGCCTGCCTGCTGCCGGCCGCGACGAAGTGGCCGACATCGCACGCTCGTTCAACAGCTTCGTTGACAAGCTGAACGACGTGATGCGCCAGATCCGCGACGCGAGCGAATCGGTGCGCACGGCCGCGAACGAGATTGCGGCCGGCAACCAGGACCTGTCGTCGCGTACCGAATCGGCGGCGGCGAGCCTCGAGCAAACCGCGGCGTCGATGGAAGAGATCACCGCGACCGTCGGTCAGTCGGCCGCCGCCGCCAGCCAGGCCGACGAACGCGCGGCGGCCGCGTCGCGGATCGCGTCGCACGGCGGCGTGGTCGTGTCGGACGTCGTCGCGACGATGGGGAAGATCGAGGAAGCGTCCGGCCGGATCGGCGACATCATCGGCGTGATCGACGGGATCGCGTTCCAGACCAACATCCTCGCGCTGAACGCGGCCGTCGAAGCGGCGCGGGCGGGCGAGCAGGGCCGCGGCTTCGCGGTCGTCGCGCAGGAAGTGCGCAGCCTCGCGCAACGCAGCGCGCAGGCCGCGCGCGAAGTGAAGGTGCTGGTGGAATCGACGGTTGCGAGCGTGTCGGCCGGGTCCGGGCAGGTACGCCAGGCCGGCGACACGATGCGCGAGATCGTGTCCAACGTGGCGAACGTGACGACCATCATCTCCGAGATCACGCACGCGGCGAACGAGCAGACGCGCGGTATTCAGGAAGTGAACCGCGCGGTCAGCCAGCTCGACGAAATGGTGCAGCAGAACGCGGCGCTCGTCGAACAGTCGACGGCGGCGGCCACCGCGCTGCAGTCCCAGGCGAATGCGCTGGCGACGACCGTCGGGCAGTTCAAGGTCGCCTGACGCGCCCCGTGGCCGGGTGGCTCGCGGCCCGCGCCATGCGGGCCGCGCCGCTCAAGAGCCGCCCTGGTCGCGCATCAGCGCGAGCCGGTTGTAGAGCGTCTTCAGGCTGATGCCGAGTGCCTTGGCCGCGCGCGGCTTGTTGCCGTCGAAGTGACGCAACGTCTCCGCGATGAAGCGTTGCTGCACATGGTGCAGCGTCGCGCCGAGCGGCAGCGCCATCGCGCCTTCCGACGTGCTGGCGGCCGCCGGCAGCGGCTGCTTCGGCAGCGCGACGTCGATACCTTCGTCCGACAGGATGTATGCACGCTCGATCGTGTTGTGCAGTTCGCGCACGTTGCCGGGCCACGAATACGCGCGCAACGCGGCGATCGCCGCGTCGGTCAGCCGCTTGTGCGCGCGATGCCGCGCGTTCAGCGTGTCGACGAATTCCTGCGCGATCGTCTCGACGTCGCCGTCGCGCTGGCGCAGCGGCGGCACGTAGATCGCGAACGCGGCGAGCCGGTAGAACAGGTCCTCGCGCAACCGGCCGTCGCGCACCGCGTCGGCCGGATTGTGACGGGTGGCCGAAACGAACCGCACGTCGAGCGGAATCGATTCGGTGCCGCCCACGCGCACGATCGCGTTCGACTCGATCGCCCGCAGCAGCTTCACCTGCAGCGCCGCGGGCATTTCCGCGACCTCGTCGAGCAGCAGCGTGCCGCCGCGCGCGGCTTCGAAGAAGCCTTCACGCTGCGTGATCGCACCGGTAAAGCTGCCTTTCTCGTGCCCGAACAGATGCGCCTCGGCCAGGTCGGGCGGAATCGCGCCGCAGTTCATCGGCACGAACGGACCGTCGCGTCGCGCGCTCAGATCGTGCAGCCGCCGCGCGACGATATCCTTGCCGACCCCGCTTTCGCCGGCAATCATCACGCTCGCGCGGGTCGGCGCGATTTTCTCGATACGGGCGAGCAGCGTGCGCATCGCGGCGGACCGGCCGGACAGCCGGCGACCGTCTGCGCGCTGCTTCGCCCGGTTGGCGGATTCACCCATAGGTGTTCACGGGCCGCTTTGAAAAACGGCATCGCACGTTCCGTTGATTGCAATATTTATCATCGACAGCGAAACGACCGCGAAGGTGCCGCCGAATAGAAAATTCCAATGTGCGCGGCGTGAGTGAAAGCAACAGGCCATCGGATTTGTCGCCGGCCCCGGCGTGATGACGCATTCGGTCAGGACCAGCGCTTTTTTACAGAAACCCGATGAAAAAAGCGGCCGGCGACATATCGCGGCGGCGCGCCCGGCGAACTCGCCCCCCCACCGGCCCGGTCGCACCGGGCGCCGGCGCGGGGGCCGGCCATCGGGTGCCGCGAGCCGCGAACGCGCCGCCACCCGGGTACGTTCTTTGCTGACGCCCTCAAGCTCGCCCCGGCGCGTTCGACGGCATGCCGGATGGCCGAAAGGCGGCATTCCCCCCGCACGACGGGAGCCGGCGCGATACAAGGATGCAATGAGGACTCTGACCCGTGAGCTGTTCCGGCAGGGTGCATGGGTCGTACTGGCCGTCGGGCTCGCGTCCGCGCTGCAGGCGTGGGCGATCCGGGCTGTCGGCGAGCACGCGCCATTTGCGCCGCTGCCTTTTTATGCCGGCGTGGCGGCTGCCGCATGGCTGACGTCGTTCGGCGGCGGTCTGGTCGCGACCGTCGCCAGCATCGGCGTGATCGCCGCATGGTGGTGGCGCGCCGCGCCGCTGGCAACGCTGCTCGCGCAAGCCGGCACGTTCGTCGCGATCGGTTTCGTCGAATGCGTGCTGGTGGCGGCCGTGAAGCCGCTGCTCGCGAACGATCGTCCGCGCGCGTTCGACGACGCCCGCGGCGAGCCGCATCCGCCGCACCGCGAGCCTTCCGTCGGCGCGGGCGTGCGCGACGACGGGCTGCTGCGTCAGGTGGTCGATGCGTCGCCCGATGCGATCGTCGGGATCGACGCCGCGCGCCGCATCACCAGCTGGAATCCGGCCGCGGCACGAATCTTCGGCATCGATGCGGCGCAGGCGAGCGGACGCGACGTCGTCACGATGATCGCGCCGCGCTGGTTGCGCCGACATGCGGTGCCGGCGTCGTTCGCAGACCTGCGCGCGCCGGTCGGGCCACTCGACGTACTGTGCGTGCGCCACGACGGCGGCCGGTTTCGCGCCACCTTCGCCGCTTCGCCGATCGTCGATGCAGAGGGCCATTGCACGGGCCTGTCGCTGATGCTGCGCGAAGCGGGCGAACGCCGCCGCAGCGAGCGCCGCGACCTGCGTTCGCTGCGTGGCGCTCGCGACGCGCGCGTGCAGGCCGATGCGTCGAACCGGTTGAAGGACGAGCTGCTGGCCACGGTCTCGCACGAACTGCGCACGCCGCTGAACGTGATCTACGGCTGGGTCGAGGTACTGCGCAACGCCGACGGGCAGGGCTTCGCGCAACAGGCGGTCGATGCGATCGACCGCAGCGCGCGGTCGCTGTCGCACATGGTCGCCGATCTGCTCGACGCGTCGTCCCTCGCGACCGGCCGGCTGCGCCTCGAACGCGTGCCGGTCGATCTCGTGCGGATCGTGCGCGACGCGGCGCGCGAACTCGACGCGACGGCGCAGGCAAACGGGCTCGTGCTGTCGACCGAGTATGCGATGCCGGCCTGCGTGATTCCGGCGGACGGCGAACGCCTGCGCCAGGTCCTGTCGAACCTGCTGTCGAACGCGATCAAGTTCACGCCGCCGGGCGGCCGCATCAACGTGTCACTGACGCGCGCGGGCGAACGCGTACGGTTGTCGGTCGCCGACACCGGGCAAGGTATCGCGCCGGAACGCCTGCCGCATCTGTTCGAGACGTTCAGCCGGCCGGAAGGCGCGTTCACGTCGCCGAAGCGCGGCCTCGGGCTCGGCCTGTCGATCGTGCGCAACATCGTGCAGCTGCACGGCGGCGACGTCGTCGCGACGAGCGCGGGCGCCGGGCGCGGAACGACCGTCACGGTGACGCTGCCGGCCGGCTGGGATGCCGACGATCCGGTGGAGCGGCCGGCGCGCGCGAAGGGCATGGCCAATACGGTCGCACTCGACGGTCAGCGCGTGCTGGTGGTCGACGACGACGCGACGTCGCGCACCAGCCTCGCGGCCGCGCTCGAAACGATGGGCGCGCAGGTATCGACCGCGCGTTCGGGGCACGACGCGCTCGACGCGGTGGCACGGCAGCCGCCGAGCGTCGTGCTGTCGGATCTCGCGATGCCGGACGGCGATGGCTACTGGCTGCTGGACCGGATCCGGCGCCTGCCGAACGGCGGCGGGCATCTGCCGGTCGTCGCGGTGACCGCGCACGCCGGCAAGACCGACCGGCGCCGCGTGATGGCCGCCGGGTTCGATGCGTATCTGTGCAAGCCGGTCGACATGCCGACCCTCGCGAGCGTGATCGTCGATGTCGCCCCGGACGACGCGGGCGACGCGAAGCCGCGCGAGCGGTGACGGCCAATACACGGGCGCGGCTATCCGGCCGCCTGACCGCCGCGGCCGCATACGAAAAAGGAGGCACGATGGACGCAACGGAAAGCACGCGGCGCGGCGGCACGGGCGGCAAGCCGGCACGCACCCGACGCGGGACGCCGATCGGGCGGATCGCGAGCATACTGATGTTGTCGTGTGCATGGATCGCGACGCCCCGCTACGCATCGGCCGAGGAGGGCACGCGTGCGAAGCTGGCGAGCCAGGCGTCGGCCGTCGGGGGCCAGATCCGCGACGCGACGCTCGCGTCCCGCGTCAGGGCCGCGCTCGTCGCCGAACGCGGCCTGGCTTCCGGCGACATCGACGTGCAGGTTCACGACCGCGTGGTCGAATTGACGGGCAACGTGCCCGACGAGCGGCAACGCGCGGCCGCGGTCCGCGTCGCGCACGACGTCAGCGGCGTGAGCGGCGTGCGCGACAAGCTGCAGATCCGCCGGAAGTAATGTGATGCGCGGGCCAGCGCCGGGCCGACCGGGCGTCGCGCGCCCGCGACCCTGCGCGTCACCGGGCAGGAGGGTTCGACATGGACACCATCATCGCGGGCCGTTTCTCGCGGCTCGAGCAGGCGGAACGCTGCGCGGAGCAACTGCGCGGCCACGCCATCCATCGGGACGACGTGAAGGTCTTCTTTCTCAATCCGCCCGGGCAGCACGCGCTGTTCTGGCTCGGCGGCGACGTCTATGCGGACTCCGCCGCGCGGCCGGGCGGCCTCGGCGCGCTGGAAGGCGTGGCCATCGGCGCGGTCGTCGGGCTCGCCGGCGCCGCGGTGCTCCATCTGGGCGGGCTTCATTCCCCGCTCGCGTGGATCGGCGTGCCGCTCGTCGGCGCCTATGTCGGCGCGTTGTGCGGCGCGCTCGGCCGGATGCGCGGCGATGCACCGGAGGGACATGGCGCACTGAAGCAATGCGAAAACGGCGTCGTGCTGGCCGCGCACGTGACGCGGCGCACGATCGCGTTCGCGGAGCGGACGATGCTCGCCGCCGGCGCGCTGTCGGTGGAGCGCACCGAGGGTGCATGGCACAACGGCGCGTGGACCGATTTCTTCACGTCGGCCCATCGTCCCGCGTGACGGGAAGGCGTGCGGCCGGCCCCGCTTCGTCGCCCGACATCGGAGGCCCGGATGAATAAAACGAACCGGACGAAACAACGCGGGCGTCGGCCGGTAGTCATCATGCTGATGGCCGCCGCCGGTGTCGGGACGTTCGCGCTGTCGGACGCGCAGGCGCCGCCCGCTTCGTCCGCGCAGGTCGCGCCGGGCGTCATCCGGCCGGGCTCGACCGCCGACGAGGCCGGCATGACGCAGCGGCCGGCCGGCATCGACGCCGAGTTCGTCGACAAGGCCGGCATGATCGGCAAGGTGCAACGACAGGCCGGCCAGCTCGCGCTCGATCGATCGTCGAACGCGGACGTGAAAGCCTTCGCCCGCCGGATGGTCGACGATCACGCGCGTATCGCAGACGGATTGCGGCATCTCGGCGCGCAGAAGGGCGTGCCGGTCCAGACGCGGATGCTCGTGGATCCGGAGGTGACGGCATTGCGAGCGAAGGACGGGCACGCATTCGATACGGCGTACGTGGCGCTGGCCGGGCCCCGCGCGCACGAAGCGGCGGTCCGGCTCTACGAAACCGAGGCGAAAGACGGCCGCGACCCGCAGCTTCGCGCGTTCGCGGCCCGCACGCTGCCGACGCTGAACGCGCACCTGGGTGCCGCGCGGCAACTCGCGAAGACCGTGGCCACCGCGCAGTGACCCGCGTTGCGGCGGATGCGCTTCAGGGCTGCCGCGTGCCGTCTTCGGGGCCGCCGGGGGATGCCTCGTACGGCGGCGAATCGAGCGCCGTTTCGCCTTCCTCGATCAGCCAGTAAGGCGAGCTGCCGTAGTACGCATGCAGCGCTTCGGCCCATTCGGGGTCGGCCATCGCGGGCCACCGGCTCTTGTCGAAGCCGGGCGCCTCGCGCACGCGCGCGGTGTCGACCGGCAGCACGAAGCATTCGCGCTCGGCGTCGAGAACGAGCGCGTTCCACGGCACCGCGAGCAGCTTGTCGCCAATCCCGAGCAAGCCGCCCGACGACACGACCGCGTACGCGATCCGTCCCGCGCGTACGTCGAGCATGATGTGGCTCACCTTGCCGATGTCGTCGCCGTCCATCGTCAGCACGCGATCGTCTTCGAGCGTGCGAGCGGCCATCACGTCGGGCCCCGGCCCGCCGGCGGCCGTGCGCGGGTTCGCGCCGACGATGCGCGCGGCGTCGCGCGACGGTTTGTCCGTTGTCATCGAAACCTCCTGGTAGAAGCGGCACCGCGGTCCACGCGCAAATCCATCGCGCGGGTACGGCGCCGGGGTAGCGGGCAACGCAGAACGATGAGAGATGCCGGTCAGCGGCGGCGCGGCAGCGATACGTCCTCGAGCGTATTGGCCAGCTCGTCGCGCGCCGGGCCGCCCGCGCGCGTCGCGATGTCGCCGAGCGACACCATGCCGACCAGCTTCCGGCTGCGATCGAGCACCGGCAGCCGGTGCAACTGCACGTCGGCCATCCGCTGCTGAATGTCGCCGACGCCGTCGTCTTCCACGCACCACTGCACGGGTCTGGACGCCACCGCGTGCACCGGCGTATCGGGCGAATGACCGTGCGACAGCGCCCGCACCGCCAGATCGCGGTCGGTCACGATCGCGACGAGCTCGGTGCCCTCGCACACGGGCAGCACGCCGATGTCGAAGCGCTGCATCAATTCGGCCGCACGGCGAATCGTGTCGGTCGGTGCGACGCATACTACGTCGCGCGACATGATCTCGTTGACGCGATACATGAACGCCTCCTTCGTGATCGGATCCAGACGGGAGCAGGCCGCGTGCCGCGCGCGATGCGCGCACGCGGGGCCCGGACGGCCGGAGGACGGAGAAATTTGCCAGCCCGCTTGTACATCTTCCACGGCAGCCGCCGCCTCGCGGCAGGGGCATCAACGCGGGACGTCAGTGGCCAATCCCCGTCATCGTGACGATCGCCAGCACCACGGCGCTTTCGATCGCGGCCAGTGCCGCGACGCCGGCCGCGCCACTGATTTCATGCCATCTGCGTTCAAGGACTTTCATCGAATCGCTCCTGATTTCGCCGGCCCGCGCATGCGCTGCCGCACCGCGGGCCGGGTGCCGCCGTCAGCCGTGATCGGGGGGCGGTGAAGGGACGTGCGGCGCGCGACGTTCATGCTCGCCGGACGGCTTGGCGGGGTCGATACGGGTCGCACCGCCGACGGCGGGCGGATCGCTGGCCGGGAACGTCTCCTCGAGCCCTTCGTCGATGCGCTCCTCCGTCTTGTCTTCGGACGGCGGGCGCGACGTGGCGAGCCGGAGCACTCCGGCAACCGGTGACACGGCGTCGCGGCGGCCGGTGGCGTGAACGATCATGGTCGGACCTCCTTGTCGATGAGAAGCGCAAGCGGCGTACCCGCGGCGCACGCGGCACGGCGCTTGCAAGCCGGCCAGGACGGCCGGGCACGCGTCCGGTCTGGACGAGAGGACATCGCGATGAATGCAGCCAGGGAAAGGATACGTTACGACGCGAACGTATGCGGCGGCGATTTCGGCCACGTGCGCGAGCGATTCGATACGTGGAAGCGCGAATCGCGGGTCTACCGGCCGGAGCGGCGCATGTTCGACGGCAAGGACGAGGTGCGCGAGCTGAACGACGTCGTCTACGACAGCCCGGAGCGGGCCCAGCAGGCGCTGGTCGCGCAATGCGAACCGTCCGACCCGTTCGCGCTCGCCGTGCAACTGTCCGCCGAGGGGCGCACGATGTGGCTCGTCATGGCGGCTTACGACGATTGAACGGAACGGCGCGAGAGCGGGCACGGCGCTTGCGGGGCTCGCCTCGCCATCGAGATGCGCGCGCCGTCGCGCAGGAGTGACATGAAGACGCCATCCATGCTGCACCGCCCCGAACCGACGACACCCGACGTCGAACCGGATCCGCCGCCGCCCGGGCACGACGACCCGGTCGACCCGCCCGTGCCCGACGGGCTGCCGCAGGGCGACCCGCCGTCGAATCCGCCGCCGATGCGGATGCCGCCCGGGGCAGTGCGCCACCACCGGCCGCGCGAACACTGAAAAGGAGGACCGTCATGGACATTCACGTGCAATCGCCAGACAAGCGCGCGATCGCTCAGGTACTGGGCCGCTATTTCGAATCGCGTTCGCTGCACTATCACATCGAGGAATTGCCGGGCGGCGTGCTGCAGATCGGCTTTCGCGCGAGCGGCCGCCCGGTCGCCGTGACCGTTTCGTTCGACGATGCCGCGTACGACACCTTTACGCACTGGGACGCCAGCCAGAAGCAGTTGGCGCTCGGCCGGCTCGCCGACGGTTTCTCCCGGATGATGTCGACGCGCAGTCCGGCCGCGCTCGCCGGCGACTATCACGTCGAGCGTTTCTGATTCCGCAATCATCCGCCGGCTCATGCCGGCTTCCGGCAAAGTGCCCGCATACAGCGGGCGCTTTGCGTCTGTGCGCGCGTCGCGTAGGATGTCCATTAATTCAGCGCATGCTACGTTCGCGCCGCAGGCTGCGTGCCGTTGCAGCCGACGAAGCGCGACGCGCTTTCCCTCAGGTTCCTTTCATGCAACCGACGGAGACCGCCTTGACCCCTGTTGCTCGCCTGTTGCTGTCCCCCGGCGCACGCCGGTTCGTATCCAGCCTGTCGGCATTCGCGGCGCTCGCCGCCGCCGGCGCCCGCGACGCGTCGGCCCAGACGCCTTCGCCGCTCGGGGAATGGCAATACACGGCGGGCGTGCCGCTGCGCAAACTCTTCGATCCGAATATCCCGACCTGGCAGGTCAGCGTCGGCGCCGCGATGACGCTGCAGCCGCGCTATGCGGGCTCCGACCGCTATCGCGTGATGGGCGGCCCGAATTTCGATATCCGCTATCGCGACCTGTTCTTCCTGTCGACCGGCGAGGGGCTCGGCGCGAACGTGCTGCGCGGGCCGAACTGGCGCGTGAGTTTGTCGGTCGGCTATGACCTCGGGCGCCGTTCGGCCGATGATCTCGGCCATCTGAACGGTCTCGACAACATCAATGCGGCGCCCGTGATGAAGCTCGCGGCCGACTACGTGGTCTCGAAGGATTTCCCGCTCGTGCTGCGCGCGGACGTGCGGCGCAGCATCGGCGGGTCGAACGGCTGGACCGGCGATTTTTCCGCGTACATGCCGATGCCCGGCAGCAACGAACACTTCTTCTGGTTCGCGGGGCCCACCGTGTCGTTCGCCGATTCCCGCTACATGAACAGCTGGTTCGGCGTGAACCAGGGGGCTGCGGCGCGCTCGGGGCTGCCGGCCTATTCGTCCGGGGCCGGGATCAAGTCGGCCGGCGTGGGCGTGACGATGGTGTGGTTCGTGAACAAGCACTGGTTCGTCACGATGGACGGCGCGCTCGAGCAGCTCGTCGGCCGCGCGGCGCGCAGCCCGATCACGCAGCAGTCGACCAACGGCGTGTTCGACATGTCGGTGAATTACCAGTTCTGACCGAAGCCGGGGCAGCGGAACGGCAATGCCGCGTGCGGCATTGGCCGCCACATTTGATATGATTGCGACCTGTACAAATGTACAGTGATCGATCCCCGTGACGCCTGCTTCGCCGACGCCTCCGGCGTTTTACTACCTGACCAATTTCGAACGCGCGCTGGCCTGGCTCGGCGAGCGTTACGACGACCTGTTCGACGCGCACGAGCATGCGTTCGTCCGGCAGTTCGCGGCGCTGCCGCAGGCGTCGCGCGCGCTGCTCGTGCGGATGCTGATGCGCAACGGGTGCGATTTCCGCGCGAGCAAGCTCGTGTACGACGAGATCGGCTGCACGCTCGACGCCGCCGCGCCGCTCGTCGCGCTCGGCTGGGTCGATCCGGCGCCCGCGCTCACGCTCGACGAGCTGTTCGCGCTGTCGACCAAGGCCGATCTGCTGCGCATCTTTCCGTCGCTCGCCGCGCATGCTGGCGAGCGCAAGGCCGACTGGCTCGAACGGCTGAGGCCCGCGCACGACGTCGCGCAACCGCTCGACGCGTGGTGCGCGCAGGCCGACGACCGCGTGCTGCGCGTGACGGTCGGCCCGCTGTGCGACCGGCTGCGGCTGATGTTCTTCGGCAATCTGCATCAAGACTGGAGCGAGTTCGTGCTCGCCGATCTCGGCGTGTTCCAGTACGAAAGCGTGCCGATCGCGCCGTCGTCGCGCGCGTTCCAGCAGCGTGGCGACGTCGATGCATATCTCGCGCTGCAGATGTGCCGCGACGCGCTCGACGCATGGCCCGACGATCTGCCGTTCGACGATCTGATCCGCGCGCTGGACGCGGTCGACTGTGCGCAGCCGTGGCTCGCGACGCGCCGCGCGAAGCTGCTGTTCGCGCTGGGCCAGGCATGCGAACGCCGTGCCGACTGGTGCGCCGCGCTCGACGCGTACACGCGCAGCGCATGGCCCGGCAGCCGCCAGCGGCGCATCCGCGTACTCGAACGCTGCGGGCGCGACGGCGACGCGCTTGCGCTGGCGCTCGACGCGCGCGGCGGCTTCGAGAGCGACGAGGAGCGCCAGCGCGTCGAGCGCATGCTGCCGCGCCTGCAGCGTCGCGCCGGCCAGCGGGTCGAACGCGCGGCCGCCGCCGCGGCGGTCCCGCGCGAGACGCTCGTGCTCGCGCGTCCCGACGCATCCGTCAGCGTCGAATTCGCGGTGCGCGACCATCTCGCGCAGCCGGCGTCGCCGGTCCACTACGTCGAAAACACGCTGATCAATTCGCTGTTCGGTCTGCTGTGCTGGGAACCCGTGTTCGCGGCGGTGCCCGGCGCGTTCTTTCACCCGTTCCAGCGCGGCCCGGCCGACCTGCACGCGCCCGATTTCGCCGCGCGTCGCGCGGCGGCCTTCGACGCGTGCTTCGCGCAGCTCGATTCGGGCGCGTACCGCGACACGATCCGTCGGCATTTCGCGACGAAGGCCGGCGTGCAGTCGCCGTTCGTGTTCTGGGGCGTGCTGACCGACGCGTTGCTCGACGAAGCGCTCGCGTGCCTGCCGCCCGAGCACCTGCGGCTGTGGTTCACGCGCCTGCTCGCGGATATCCGCGGCAACCGGTCCGGCTTGCCCGATCTCGTGCGCTTCTGGCCCGACGAACGACGCTACGAGCTGATCGAGGTGAAGGGCCCCGGCGACCGGCTGCAGGACAACCAGACGCGCTGGCTCGCCTACTGCCTCGCGCACCGCATGCCGGTGCGCGTCGTCGACGTCGAGTGGGCCGGCGAGGGCGTCGCGCACGCCGAGGCGGCGGGGTTGTCCGTATGAGCTACGTCGTCGCGGTGCGGGCGATGTGCGAGTTCACCGCGCGGCGCGGCGATCTCGACCTGCGCTTCACGCCCGCGCCGACCGCGCTCGAAGGCATCGCCGGCCACGGCGCGGTCACGTCGAAGCGCGGCGCGCGCTACGAAACCGAGATCGCGCTGACGGGCACGTGGGGCATGCTCACCGTGCGCGGGCGCGCGGACGGCTACGATCCGGTGGCGAACCGGCTCGAGGAAATCAAGACCTACCGCGGCAGCCTCGATGCGATGCCGGCCAACCACCGCGCGCTGCATTGGGCGCAGGCGAAGGTCTATGCGCACCTGATGTGCGCTGCGCGCGATCTGAATGAAATCGACGTCGCGCTCGTGTATTTCGACATCGTGTCCGAGCGCGAGACCGTGCTGACGGAAACGCTCGATGCCGGCGCGCTCGCGACGTTCTTCGCCGAGCAGTGCGCGTGCTTCATCGGCTGGGCCGAACGCGAGACGGCCCATCGCGCCGCGCGCGACGCGGCGCTGCGCGCGCTCGCGTTTCCGCATGGGCAGTTCCGCAGCGGCCAGCGCGAGCTGGCGGTGGCCGTCTATCGCGCGGCACGCGACGAACGCTGCCTGATGGCGCAGGCGCCGACCGGCATCGGCAAGACGCTCGGCACCGTGTTCCCGTTGCTGAAGGCCTGCGGCGAGGGCGAACTCGATCACGTATTTTTCCTGACCGCGAAAACCCCCGGCCGCGCGCTCGCGCTCGAAGCGGCGACGACGCTCGGCGCCGGCACGCCCGCTTTGCCGCTGCGTGTGCTGGAACTCGTCGCGCGCGACAAGGCGTGCGAGCATCCGGACAACGCGTGCCACGGCGAATCGTGCCCGCTCGCGAAGGGCTTCTACGACCGGCTGCCGGCCGCGCGCGATGCGGCGATCGAGGCCGGGCTCCTCGATCGCGAGACCGTGCGCGCCGCCGCGCTCGCGCACGACGTCTGCCCGTACTACCTGGCGCAGGAGCTCGCGCGCTGGTCGGACATGATGATCGGCGACTACAACTACTACTACGACGGCAGCGCGATGCTGCATACGCTCGCGCAGCAGAACCAGTGGCGCGTCGGCGTGCTCGTGGACGAAGCGCACAACCTGCTCGACCGCGCCCGCAAGATGTACAGCGCGTCGCTCGATCCATTCGCGTTCGCGGCCGCGCGCGAAGCCGCGCCCGCCGCGCTGCGCAAGGCATTCGACCGGCTCGCCCGCGCGTGGGGGACGCTCAATCGCGCGCAGGCGGAGCGCTATGCCGCCTATCCCGAGGTGCCGGGCCCGATCGTGTCGGCCGTGCAGAACCTCGTCGCGGCGATCGGCGAACACCTGACCGACGCGCCTCGCGCGAACGACGACGCGCTGCTGCGTTTCCATTTCGAGGCGATCCAGTTCGGCGTGCTGGCCGAGGCGTTCGACAGCGCGTCGATCTTCGACGCGACGCTGCATGGCGAACCGATGCCGCGCCAGCCGGCGCTCGACGGCGTCGCGACGGCCGGCCGCCGGCGCCGTGTCCAGTCGACGCTGTGCGTGCGCAACGTGATCCCGGCCGGGTTCCTCGCGCCGCGCTACGAAGCCGCGCGCGCGACCGTGCTGTTCTCGGGCACGCTGAGCCCGTTCCATTTCTATCGCGACACGCTCGGGCTGCCGGGCGATACCGGCTGGCTCGACGTCGACGGGCCGTTCCGCGCCGAACAACTGACGGTGCGCGTCGCGAGCCACGTGTCGACGCGCTGGCGCGACCGCGATCGTTCGCTCGAACCGATCGCCGACCTGATCGCCGCGCAATACGCGGCACGGCCCGGCAACTATCTCGGCTTCCTGAGCAGCTTCGACTACCTCGGGCGCGTGGTCGCGCTGATGCAGACGCGCCATCCGGACGTCCCCGTGTGGGCGCAGGCGCCCGGCATGGCCGAAAGCGAGCGCGACGCGTTTCTCGCGCGCTTCGACGCGGGCGGACGCGGCGTCGGCTTCGCGGTGCTGGGCGGCGCCTTCTCGGAAGGCGTCGACCTGGTCGGCGAGCGGTTGATCGGCGCGTTCATCGCGACGCTCGGACTGCCGCAGGTCAACGACATCAACGAGCAGATGCGGCGCGCGATGGACGCGCGCTTCGGCAACGGTTACGACTACATGTACCTGTATCCGGGGCTGCAGAAGGTCGTGCAGGCGGCCGGGCGCGTGATCCGCACCGAGCACGACGAGGGCGTCGTGCATCTGATCGACGACCGTTACCGGCGGCGCGAAGTGCGCAATTTGCTGCCGCGGTGGTGGCGGATCGGGTAACGGCGGCGCCGGCTGCTACAGCACGTTGAGCATCGCGAGCGCGGCTTCCTGCAGATGCGGCAGCACGCGCCGCACGGCCGCGTCGGTCGTCTCCGCGCCGATCGGCATGTTCGTGCTCAGCGCGGCGACGACTTCGCCGTGACGGTTCTTCAGCGGCACCGCGATCCCGCGTACGCCGACCTGCAATTGCTGCTCGATCGCCGCGTAGCCGGCTTCGCGCGCCCGGTCGACCTGTTCGAGCAGCCGCGCCTTGTTGGTGATCGTGTGCGGCGTGAACGGCGC
Source organism: Burkholderia anthinoferrum (assembly GCF_002925705.1). NCBI lineage: Bacteria > Pseudomonadati > Pseudomonadota > Betaproteobacteria > Burkholderiales > Burkholderiaceae > Burkholderia > Burkholderia anthinoferrum. The sequence continues at coordinate 95,754 of NZ_LFZP01000052.1, read as the reverse complement.
CAGCTCGGTCTCGTCGAGCCACGCGCGCACGGCTTCGCGATCGGGATGATGGGCGAGCAGGACGACACCGGGCGACGTCAGCGGCGCCGGCACGCGCGCACCGAGCACGAAGCCCGTCGTCATCACGCGCGACACGCCGTTGCGCGCGATGAACACGAGCTCCCAGCCGTCGAGCACGCTGACGTACGCCGATTCGTTCAGCGACGCGCTCAACTGCTGCAGATAAGGCTGGACCGTGCGCGGCAGGCGCGCCGAATCGAAGTACGACCAGCCGACCCGCAGCACGCGCGGCGTGAGGCCATACAGCTTGCCGTCGGTGTACACGTAGCCGAGCGATTCCAGCGTCAGCAGGTAGCGACGCGCGGCCGTGCGCGTGAGGCCGGTGCGCGCGGCGGCTTGCGTGGGCGTCATGCGCGCGTGCTGGCTGTCGAAGGCCTCCAGGATCATCAGGCCTTTTTCGAGGCCGGCAATCCAGTCGCGTCGGTCGAGGTCCGGCTTTTTCGTCATCACGGGTGGGCGGTGGCGCGCGGTGTTCGCGCGGGAGTGGGCGATTATCGCGCGAGTTGTGGGGGAGCGGGAGGTCGGTTGATCCGCCATCCTTGCCCGTGGGATAGGGGCCGATATAGAGTCGGCGACATCCATTCAAGGAGGACGTATGCGGGTTGCAAAGTGGGGGAATAGTCTGGCCGTGCGCCTTCCGGTCGGTCTGGTCGACGCGTTGGGGCTACGTGAAGGCGACGAAGTCGAAATAGTCGTTCACCATGCCGGTGCTTTGGCCGCGAGCCGCCACGCGAGCCCCGAAGCGCTTCTGCTGCCGTTGAGGCGTTTCAGAGGCAAGCTGCCGGGCGATTTCAGGTTCAGGCGGAACGACGCAAACGAGCCGGATTGAGTCGACCCATTCAAGCGCCGGAACGCGCCTGCGGCGCCGCCCAGCTTACTTGTGTTCGTGCCAGAGCGCGGCAATGCGCCATCGGGCGTCGATCACGCACCACTGCTCAACGAAATCGAAGCGGGAATCGATTGCCTGGTCGATCCGTACCGATCCGATGCCCGTTATCGTCGCGCACCGTCCGCGCGTAACGATTTGCATGGTTTCGTCCCGATATGCGATAGCCGGTCTGTCCGGTGTGCGTTCGGCCGCTACGACGCGCATTCGCGCAAGAAATTGCGCTTTCGGGCGAATGCGAGCTTCGTGCCGGACAAAGAAATGCGGGCTCGCGACGAAATCGAGTTGTTCGACATCGGCGTGACGATACGCGTCGATCCAGACGTCGCGCATCTGCGCCAGGGTGAATCGAGGTTCCATAGGCTGTGCATTTTCGTGCTGGAGGGAGGATGTGCGGTTTTTTGCACTTTCCGCCGGATCAGGAAAGCAGGCTATGGCCGGGCTCACGTTTCGGCAATTGGACGGGTCCGAATCTGGTTTTCCGCGAGCGGGAAAAGCCGGCGGGTCGCGGGAGTAGACGTCCCGATGACGCATCGTCAGGCTGACGCCGACTACGGGAAAAGGCGTGAAGCAGCACGCAGCGTGCTGACGCGGACTGATGGCAACCGATGGCAGAACGCCGCGCGGCCGCGCATGGAAACGGCCGATACGGCATGAAAAGCGGACGAACCGGATGCGACGCGGCCGTTGCGCGCGCCGCATCCGTCATGACCTTACTCGCTGCTCGTCCACTCGACGTTCGCACCGACCGAACGCAGGTTTTCGACGAAATGCGGATGCGCGCGGCGAATCGGCAGCGCGTTCATGATTTCCGAGCGGCCTTCGATGCTCGCGGCCACCATCAGCAGCGCGATCGCGACGCGAATGATGTACGGGCTCTCGACGCGCGCCGGCGTCAGTTGCAGCCCGCCGAACGTGATCAGCCGGTGCGGATCGGACAGCAGCACGTGCGCGCCGAACTTCGACAGCTCGCCGGACCAGCCGAGCGCGCCGTCGTAGACCTTGTTCCAGAACATCGCGCTGCCTTCCGCGCGCACGCCGAGCGCAATGAAGATCGGCAGCAGGTCGACCGGCAGGTACGGCCATGGCGCGGCCTCGACCTTGGTCAGGATGTTCTGCGTGAACGGCCGGCGCACGCGCAGCGGGCCGTCGCGCTCCGCGCGCGACCAGCCGTCGCGGTGCGTGACGGTGACGCCGAATTTCGCGAACGTGCGGTCGATCAGCGGGAAATGCTCGGGCGACGAGTTGCGCACCGTGATGTCGCCGCCCGTGATCGCGCCGAGCGCGAGGAACGTCGCGATCTCGTGGAAATCCTCGGCGAAACGGAACTCGCCGCCGCCGAGCTTGCCGCCGCCCGTCACGCACAGCCGCGACGTGCCGATCCCCTCGATCGCGACGCCGATCATCGCGAGGAACTGGCAGAACTCCTGCACGTGCGGCTCGGATGCCGCGTTCATCAGCGTCGACGTGCCGTTCGCGGCCGTCGCGCACAGCGCGAAGTTCTCGGTGGTCGTCACCGACGCGTAGTCGAGCCAGTGATCGTTGGCCGTCAGCGGGCCGTCGGTACGGACGATCAGCGAATCGGGCGTGCGTTCGATGTGCGCGCCGAATCGCTCGAACACCTCGACGTGCGGATCGATCTCGCGCACGCCGAGCGTGCAGCCTTTCACGTCGTTCTCGAGGCGCGCGACGCCGAAGCGCGCGAGCAGCGGCGGAATCAGCATGATCGACGAACGCATCGCCTCGGGCAGCCGATGGACGGCCGGATCGAACTTCGTGTTGCGATGGTGAAGCTCGAGCAGACCCGTCGTGAAATCGACCGACACGTCGCTGCCGAGCGTGCGGAAGATGTCGAGGATCTTGCGCACGTCGGTGATGTCGGGCACGCCGACGAGGCGCAGCGGCTGATCGGTCAACAGGGTGGCGCACAGAATCGGCAGGACGGCGTTCTTGTTCGCGGACGGCTTGATGTCCCCGCGCAGCGGAGTGCCGCCGTGGACGATGAGATTCGACATGATATGGGGGCGTATCGGTGACTGACGTAGGCCCATATGATGCCATTGGTCGGCACGCGGCGTGGAATGTTCGCAGGGGAAAAGGGGAATCGGCGCACGTAACTGACAGTGTTTGACGTCGCGCCCGTGAAGCAGCAGGTCGAACGCCGGCCGGCATGGCCGAATGACCAGCCGCGTGGCCGACCGCGGACGGCGACCGGCCACGCGCTCATCGCGTCATTGCGCCGCCCGCATCCGTGCGGCGACCACCAGCGAGATCAGGCAGCCGGCCGCCAGATAGCCGGCGACGAGGTGCCACGAACCGCCGGCCACGCTGACGAGGCCGACCGCGATGAACGGCGTGAACCCGCCGCCGACGACGCTCGCGAACTGGTAGCCGACGCCCGCGCCGCTGTAGCGGTACTCGGCGCCGAACAGCTCGGTGAACAGCGGTTGCTGGACGCTCACGACCATGTCGTGCGCGGCGTTCGCCAGCAGGATCGAGAAGATCACGATCCACGCGATCGACCGCGCTTCCAGTGCGAGGAAGAACGGCACCGCGGACGCAACGCCGATCAGTGCGCCAATCAGATAGATGCGGCGCAGGCCGTAGCGGTCGGCCAGCCACGCGAAGCAGGGGATCGTCACGCAGCTCACCGCGCCCACCAGCAGGCCGATGTTCAGGAACAGGTCGCGCGACATGCCGAGGTTCGTCGTCGAATAACTGAGCGCGAACGCGGTGACGATATACATCGTGAACAGTTCGGCGAGCCGCAGCGCGACGATCAGCAGGAACGCCTTCGGGTGGCGCGTCAGCGCTTCCAGCACCGGCAGGCGCAGCTTGCGGTTGCCGTGCTCGACCTTCTCGACGAACTCCTGCGATTCGTCCATGTTCTTGCGCACCCACAGCCCGATCAGCACCAGCACGATGCTGAACACGAACGGCAGGCGCCAGCTCCACGACTTGAACGCGGCCTCGCCGAGCGTATGGCTCAGGATCGATACGATGCCGGTGGCCAGCACGAGCCCGACGCCGTAGCCGACCTGCACGCCGCTGCTGTAGAACGCCTTCTTCTGCTTCGGCGCGCTTTCGACGGCCATCAGCGCCGCGCCGCCCCATTCGCCGCCGACCGCGAAACCCTGGATCGCGCGCATCAGCACCAGCAGCACGGGCGCCCACCAGCCGATCGTCGAGAACGTCGGCAGCAGGCCGATCGCGACGGTCGACAGCCCCATCAGCATCACGGTCAGCACGAGCATCCGCTTGCGGCCGAGCCGGTCGCCGTAGTGGCCGAACACGATGCCGCCGAGCGGCCGGAACAGAAAGCCGACGCCGAAGGTGGCGAACGCCGCGAGCGTGCCCATCGTCGGGCTGACTTTCGGGAAGAACTCCGAATTGAACACCAGCGCGGCGACGATCCCGTACAGCAGGAAGTCGTACCAGTCGACGACGGCGCCGACGAAGCTGCCGATCGCGGCCTTGCGGGCCTGGTTGCGCGCACGGGCGCCTGCAGCGGCGTCGAGCGTGTCGAAGGTGGGGGTCATGGCGATGTCTCCTGGCACGGCGCATCGTGGAATCGTGGCGGCGCCGCGTCCGATGCTGCATTGAAGTCGATGAGTGAACGGAGAATAGGGCGCGCGCCGCACGGCGGCAATCGGCCAATCGGATAAATTGCGCGATTATCGTTCAAGTCCGTGCGATTATCGAACGATTTCCGGGTTTGCACTAGGCGGCGCGACGATATCCGTTCGGCCGGGGTGTGCCGCCGTGAACGATCTGGTTAAAATCTGCAGCATCGACAACTCGCCCGTCCGGAGCGCGCGTGCGGCCGCCACCTCGGCCGCGCATGCCGCGCGCGACAGGCACGCTACCCCATCGACGCATGTCCCCGGAGACTGGAATGCCCGGCAATTCCCACCCCCTGTCCAGCGATACGCCGCCCGTCGCCGATCCGGCCGCCAATCCGCTCGGGATGGCCGGCCTCGAATTCGTCGAATTCGCGGCGCCCGTGCCGGACGCACTCGCGCAACGCTTCGAGCAGCTCGGATTCAAGGCGATCGCGCGGCACGTCAGCAAGAACGTCACGCTGTACCGGCAGGGGCAGATGCATTTCCTCATCAACGCCGAGCCCGATTCGTTCGCCGCGCGCTATGCGGAGGAATACGGGATGGGCGTCTGCGCGATCGGGTTGCGCGTGGCGAACGCCCGGCGCGCGTTCGAGCGTGCGATCCAGCTCGGTGCGTGGGCGTTCGAGGGCGAAAAGGTCGGCGTCGGCGAACTCAAGATTCCGGCGATCCAGGGCATCGGCGATTCGCACCTGTATTTCGTCGACCGCTGGCGCGGGCGGGACGGCCAGCGCGGCGGCGTCGGCGACATCTCGATCTTCGACATCGATTTCCGGCCGATCGACATCGCGACCGCCCATACCGACCTCGATTGCGCCGGCGTTGGCCTGCAGCAGGTCGACCACTTCACGCAAACCGTCGGCGCGGGCCGCATGCAGGAGTGGCTCGATTTCTACCACGACCTGCTGCATTTTCGCGAGATCCACCAGATCGACGCGCATTGGCATGTGTCGGAGGAATCGCGCGTGATGGTGTCGCCGTGCGGCGCGGTGCGGATTCCCGTGTACGAGGAAGGCACGCGGCGCACCGAGCTGATGCATGCGTACCTGCCCGACCATCCGGGCGAGGGCGTCCAGCACGTCGCACTGGCGACCGACGACATCCTGTCGTGCGTCGATGCGCTGCGTGCGAACGGCGTCGAGTTCATCGAGCCGCCCGCACGCTATTACGACGACGTCGATGCGCGGCTGCCCGGGCACGGCGTCGATCTCGATGCGCTGCGCCGCCGCGCGGTGCTGGTCGATGGCGAGATCGGCCGCGACGGCGTGCCGAGGCTGTTCTTCCAGACCTTCGTCAAGCGCCGGCCCGGCGAGATCTTCTTCGAGATCGTGCAGCGCAAGGGGCATCACGGGTTCGGCGAGGGCAACCTCGCGGCACTCGCCCGCGCGCGCGACGCGGGCTGAACGATCAAGCGCCGGCGGCCGGCGCGCGGTCCGGCGCGGAGGCGCTCGATGCCGTATCGGCGACGGCGTCACGGCTTCCGTTCCGTCGGGGCTGCCCGTCGATCCAGGGCTGACGTGTTGCCGCGAAGGCCGACAGCCCGTCGCGGCCCGTCGGTGTGTCACGCCGAATCGGCCGCCGCGAGCTTGCGGCTGTGCCGACGCATGCCGGCGAAAATCGCATCCGCGACGTCCGCCGGAAAATCCGCCGGGATCTGCGCGGCGGCTTCGGCAATCGCGGGTTCCGTGCGGGCGGCGACGGCCGCCATCGCGGCGCGCACGTCGTCTTCGGTCAGGCCCACGCGCCGGCCCTGCGCGATCCAGTGGCGCGGCTGGACTTCACCGATCACGTAATGCCGGTTCTTCCCGCAGACGGCCATCGCGAGGCGTGCGCGGCGCGGCGGAATCTGGTTGCGGCGCGTACCGATGATCGGATGCGCGGACAGCACGTCGTACAGCGGCGTGCTGCGATACGCATTGCCGGGCAGGTGCGCGATACTGAAGTTCTTCGCGTGGCCGTCGATCGCGGCCAGCACCCAGAACACGAGCTGGGCGACGAAGAAATTCATCCGGTCGCGCGACGCATCGGCCGAATTCGCGAGGATGCCCATGATCGTCTCGATGCCGGGGCCGCCGTCCGATTCGTATTTCGCCCCCGACGGCGTGCCGGTCGCCTGGCACATGTCCTCCTGCGGCAGTCGCAGGATCCACGAGCCGTCGCGCGACGGACGCCGGTCGAAGCGCTCGACGATCAGCGCCTTCTGGTCCTCGAACCGGCCGATCTCGCACGGCGCGACCGACAGGCCGTACGCGGCGACGAGCTTCGAACACAGCCATTCGTTTTCGACGGACGTGCGCATGTCGGCCTGCATGTTGCCGACGCGCCCGAGCGGCAGCTTGAAGATGTGGGTCGTCGGCGTGCTGCCCGACGGACGCAGCCAGCGGTTTCCCTGACGCAGCAGCGCGGTTTTTTCCTGCGCGCCGGCAATCGACAGGCGCAGGTCGCTTTCCGGCTCCGCGTGGCCGGGCAGCGGTGCGGCGGTCGCGTGGCGCAGCACGTCGGCAACGGCTGCATCGTCGAGCGTCGCGCCTTCGATCGCCTCGAGATCGGCGGGCGTCTCGCCGGGCGGCAGCATCTGGATCGCGCCCACGCAATCGCGGCCGACCGACGCGAGCAATTCGAACGGCGCCGTCGATCCGAGCCGGTAACGCTGCGCGATGCGGCGGCGGATCGGCTCGCTGTCGGGCAGCAGGTTGTCGAAGTAGTCGGCCACGATCGCGCCCTGGTGCGGCTGGTTGCCGGGCGTGAAGGGCAGCGACAGCGACAGTGGCCGGCCCTGGGGATCGTCGAGCCAGTCCGGCAGGTACACGAGACGCTCGACCCCGCGCCGGATTTCCCAATAGCCGACGGGAATGCCGTTCATCCACAGGTCGAGCCGATCATGGCGGGCGCGTGCGGCCATCGTCACCAGTCCTCCCGCTTCGACACGCGTGGCCTGGCCCGAGTCGTCGCTGCCGGGCGCTTCCGCGCCGCGTCGGCCGCGGCCCCGGCCGGGGATTGCGCGGCCGTGGTGCCGCGCTTGCTCGCGGCCGGCTTGCGGCGCGCCGGCGGCTCGGCATCGGAAGCCGGATCGGCCGCTTCCGCCCGCGCATCCCGTTCGTCCAGGCTGAGCATCATGCGAACGCCGAGCGCGTTCAACACCTTCAAAAGCCGTTCGATACTGGCCGCCGACGGGTTGGCTTCGAGCTGCGCATAGGATTGCTGGGTGATGCCGAGGCGCGCGGCCAGTTGCGCCTGCGTGAGCCCCGCGGATTTGCGGAAGCCGACGAGTATCGGACGCAACTGGGTCAAGGTCTGGACGGGAAAGGCCATCGGGCGCTCCGCGAGATGACAGGCGATCGTTTGTAATCGGAAAATACAGTCTATGGCATGTATTGCAAAAATACAAATGATAGCCTGTATTGACAAAAAACAAACGATAGCCTGTTAAAGGGAGCCCGATCGGGCAGGCAACGGCACGAATCGGCCGTCAGGCGATACCTGCGGCGTTCACGATCCGCGCGTCGAGCGATTCGCCCAACCGGCCCATGCCGGCCACTGCGTCCAGCCGCGCCGGATGAATCCGGCGCCCGATCACGAGCGCGCCGATCGCGAGCGCGGCCAGATCGTCGAGCCGACCGAAGCCGACCAGCGCCGCACTCATCGCGAGCGCCGCGAGCAACGACGACAGCGCATCGGTTCGCACGTGCCAGCCGCTCGCCTCGAGCAGCGCGGAGCCGGTCTCGCGCGCCTTGCGCAGCATCCAGTACGACAGCACGGCCTTGCCGGCGAGCGTGACGACAACCAGCGCGAATGCGGTCGCGCCCGGCTGCACGACGGGCGGCGTATCGAACCCGGTCAGTGCATGCCAGATCATCCGCCCGCCGGTCGCGGCCAGCAACGCGCCAAGGCCCGCGAGCGCGAGCGGCTCGTAGGTCGGGCGGCGCGCCGGCGGCAGGCGCGCGTCGAGCCGGCAGGCGACGAGGATCAGCGCATCGGCCGCGAGATCGATCGCCGCATGCACGACGTCCGCGAGCAAACCCGACGAATGCGCGGACCATGCCGCCGCCGTCTCGACGGCGAGCAGCAGGAGGTTGATCGCGAGGCTGACGGCAAGGGCGCGGGACGTGGCCGCGTAGACGTGGGGCGTGGCGCGCGACGGGCGCTGCATGGCGGATCGCTTGTCGGGATCGGGGACGGCTTCGAACGTTACCGGCCTACGGTGGCACGCCGATGACACGCCGAACGAACGCGCCGAGCGAGGAATCCGGCCTTCCTGACGCACCAGATGAATCGCATGGATTCATGTGATCTCGACATTATAGAAATAATGTCAAATTACATCGCTCTATTGATTGGATATTTAACGGTTTACGTTATATTATTAACGAAAGTCTCGACCAAACCCGCCATGTCCGATCTCGCTGCCGACGAACCCCGCCTCACCGCCGAAATCGAGCGGCTCAAGGCCGCCTTCCCGAAAACGCGCGAGTTGTACCGCGAAGTGTGTGCGCTGCTGTTCTTTCGCTTCGGTATCACGCCGACGGCGAACCGCCTGTATCAACTCGTTCGCAAGGGCAGCATGAGTACGCCGACGACCGTCCTCGGCGAGTTCTGGGCCGAGTTGCGGGAAAAGAGCCGCGTGCGCATCGAGCATCCCGACCTGCCGGCCGACTTGCAGGCGGCGGCAGGCGAACTCGTCGCGGCGTTGTGGAATCGATCGAGTACCGACGCGGCCGCCGCGCTCGATGCGCTGCGCGCGGAAGTCGAAACCCAGCGGGCCGCGGCGCAAACGGAAGTCGCGACGGTGCGGGCCGACCTGGCCCGCACCGAAACCGCGCTGGAGCAACGCACGGCAGCCTTGCTGGCCGCGCAGGTTCGCATTCAGGAGCTCGAGCAGGCGAGGGCGGCGGACGATGCATCGCGGCAAGCGCTGCAAGCGGATATCGAGCGCCTGAAAGCCGACAACGCGGCGGGCGACCGCGCGCTCGCGCAGGCCCGCGCGGATTTCACCGCCCAGCTCGACAGGTTGCGCGACGATGCCGGCCGCGCCGAAGAGCGGCTGCGCGCGTCGGAGAAGCGGGCGCTTCAGGAAATCGATCGCGAGCGGCTCGCGGCCGCGCGATTGCAAAAGGAACTCGACGCAGCGACATCGCGCGCGGAACAACGCGACTCGCAGCAGCGAAAGGAAATGGCGGCGCTACAAGCCCAACTCGGCGATGCGCTGCATCGCTGCGGCGTGCTTCAGGGGCAACTCGACGGCGCACTGGCGACCGGCGCGGCGCGCAGCCACGAACTCGACGCGCTGAGGCGCGAGATGGCAGCGCTCGTGCGCCGGCCGCCGTTGCGCGGCGTCAAGACCGTCCCGGCCGCCGAGCGCAGCGAGCGGCGGGCGCGCACCAGAAAGCGCGCCGACGAAGCGCCGCGCTGATAGCGAAACCGGGGCGCCGATATGACGCGCCACCCGCAGACGGACGAACGAGCGAGGAGAACGCCGGCCGGGGCATTGGGCGCGCGACGGGGATCGGGTAAAGTGCCGCTCAACATGCCGGCTCGACGTTACTAGACGACCGGTCTAATCGTTGCTACCATACGCCATCATGAATGCATCTTCAGGCGCCGAAGTCCGCCAGCACATCCTGAACATCGCGAAGCCGATCATGCTCCACAAGGGCTTTTCGGCGGTCGGTCTGAACGAGATTCTCGCCGCGGCGGGCATCCCGAAGGGCTCGTTCTACCATTACTTCGGCTCGAAAGAGGCATTCGGCGAAGCGTTGCTCGAATCGTATTTCGAAGGCTATCTCGCGCATCTCGACAAGCTGTTCAAGCAGCAGGCCGGCACGGGCGCCGAGCGCCTGATGACGTACTGGGGCAACTGGCTGCACACGCAGTGCGCGGACGATCCGGAAGGCAAGTGCCTCGCGGTCAAGCTGGGCGCCGAAGTGTCGGACCTGTCGGAAGCGATGCGCGCGGTACTGCGGCGCGGCACCAGTCAGATCATCGAGCGGCTCGCGGGCGGCATCGAGGCCGGGCTGGCCGACGGTTCGCTGAGCGGCGTCGACGATCCGTCGCACGCGGCCGCGATCCTGTACGAGCTGTGGCTGGGCGCGACACTGCTGGAAAAGATTCACCGCAACCGCAAACCGCTCGAGAGGGCGATGATCGAAACGCGGCGCATGCTGAATCTGCCGCCGGCCGCGTCCGACGGCGCGCAGTCGTAATTCCGGCGCGCATGGCGCGCCTTGTTTTTGCCCTGATTATAGACGACTGGTCTACTCAATCATTCATGACGAACGCTATACGCCGCGTTACGCTGTCCCGATCGCTCCCACCGCCTGTCTGCGACCGCCCCGGCCACACCGCCGCGGCCGTCGGGGGCGCGCACTTCCTGCTGGTCCATCCCTGATCCGATCGTGCCCACGACGCACGTTCATTCCTGTTGACGGAGGCTCACATGCCGCAAAGCAAGACTGCAAACCGCCAGATCGTCCTGAATTCGCGCCCGGTCGGCGCACCGACACCGGACAACTTCCGCGCCGAAACCGGCGACGTGCCGGTGCCCGGCGCCGGCCAGGTCCTGCTGCGCACCGTCTGGCTGTCGCTGGACCCGTACATGCGCGGCCGGATGAGCGACGCGCCGTCCTACGCACCGCCGGCCGAACTCGGCCAGCCGATGGTCGGCGGCACGGTCAGCCGCGTGGTGTCGTCGAATCTGCCGGCGTTTCGCGAAGGCGATCTCGTCGTCGCCGGCGCCGGCTGGCAGGACTATGCGCTGTCCGACGGGCGCGACCTGATCCCGCTCGGCCGCGACTTCGCGCACCCGTCGTACGCGCTCGGCGTGCTCGGCATGCCGGGCTTCACCGCCTACACGGGCCTGTTGAAGATCGGCGAGCCGAAGGCCGGCGAAACCGTGGTCGTCGCGGCCGCGAGCGGCGCGGTCGGCGCGGTGGTCGGCCAGATCGCGAAGCTGAAGGGCTGCCGCGTGGTCGGCGTCGCGGGCGGCGCCGACAAGTGCGCGTACGTGACCGGTACGCTCGGCTTCGACGCATGCGTCGACCACCACGATCCGGCGTTTGCCGCGAAGCTGAAGGATGCGTGCCCGAACGGCATCGACATCTATTTCGAGAACGTCGGCGGCGCCGTGTTCGACGCGGTGTGGCCGCTGCTGAACGACCATGCGCGCGTGCCCGTCTGCGGAATCATCGCGCATTACAACGACGCGGCATACGACGACAAGGCCGTGTCGACCGGCCGTGACCGCGTGCCGGCGCTGATGGGCGCGATCCTGCGCAAGCGCATCCGCGTGCAGGGCTTCATCATCCTCGATCACTATGCGACCGGCTATGCGCCGTTCCTGAAGGACATGACCGAATGGGTCGCGCAGGGCAAGGTGAAGACGCGCGAGGACGTCGTTCCCGATCTCGCCGACGCGCCGCAAGCACTGATCGGCCTGCTCGCCGGCAAGAATTTCGGCAAGGTCGTCGTGCGCGTCGGCCCGGACGAGCTGGCCTGATCCCGCCGCACGGCGACATACCCGCTGCACGCTGGCGCCGCGAGACGCCGGCTTGTGGCATGCTCGTTTCCGTTTTCAAAGGAGTGAAAAATGGCGCTTCACGTGATCGCTTCGCTGTTCCTGAAACCCGAACACGCGCAGGCCGCCGAGGCCGAACTGCGCAGCATGGTCGCGAAGACGCGCACCGAGCCGGGCAACCGCCGCTACGACCTGTTCCGCGAGCAGGACGGATCGCCGAACCTGCATCTGTACGAGATCTACGACGACCAGGCGGCATTCGACGCGCACCTCGCGAGCCCGTATTTCGGCGAATTCCGCACGAAGTCGGCCGAGTGGTTCACCGCACCTCCGGTGATCAAGGTGCTGTCGGCCATCGACGTGGCCGAGTAACCACGCAAGCAAGCAACACCGCCGCGGCTCGCCCGCACCCGGGCCGCGGGGGCACCCGTTGCGCACGACGCAACGGCGATGACGACGACCCTGCGGCGCAGCGCGCCTCGTTCGCGCCGCTTCCCCAAATACAACGGCCCCGGAGGCTGAATGATCACCCTCAACATCAACGGCGAAACCCGCTCGGTCGACGCCCCCGACGACATGCCCTTGCTCTGGGTGCTGCGCGACGTCGTCGGCCTCACCGGCACCAAGTTCGGCTGCGGCATCGCGCAATGCGGCGCGTGCACCGTGCATCTCGACGGTGTGGCCGCACGTTCGTGCGTGCTGCCGGTCGCGGCCGTCGCCGGCCGCAAGATCACGACGATCGAGGCCGTCGGCGCGACGCCGGCCGGCCACAAGGTCCAGCAGGCGTGGCGCGAGCTCGACGTCGTCCAGTGCGGCTACTGCCAGTCGGGGCAGGTGATGGCCGCCACCGCGCTGATCGCATCGAACCCGAACCCGAGCGATGCGGATATCGACGCGGCGATGGCCGGCAACATCTGCCGCTGCGGCACGTACCACCGGATTCGCGCGGCCGTCAAACAAGCCGCAAAAGGAGCCTGACATGTCACGCGGACTGATCGAAGCAGGTCGGGCCGGCGCGGGCGTGTCGCGCCGGTCGTTTCTGAAACTCGGCATGTCGCTCGGCGCCGCCGCCGGCGGCGGCTTGCTGCTCGGCTTCAGCCTGCCGGCGGCCGGTGACGATACACGTCGCTCGGTGATCGGCGGCGACGCCGCCGAACCCGCGCCGCCCGGCGTGTTCGCGCCGAACGCGTTCGTGCAGATCGACCGCGCCGGCAAGGTCACGCTGGTGATGCCGAAGGTCGAGATGGGGCAGGGTGTCTATACGGCGCTGCCGATGCTGATCGCGGAAGAGCTCGAAGTGCCGCTGTCGAGCGTGACGCTCGATCATGCGCCGCCCAACGAGAAACTGTTCCTCGATCCGCTGCTCGGCGGCCAGCTTACCGGCGGCTCGACGTCGGTGCGCTACGCGTGGGAGCCGCTGCGCCGCGCGGGCGCCACCGCGCGCACGCTGCTGGTCTCGGCGGCCGCGAAGCAGTGGAGCGTCGATCCGGCGAGCTGCCGCGCGGCGAACGGCGAAGTGCAGCATCCGCCGAGCGGGCGGCGCGCATCGTACGGCCAGTTGGCCGACGCGGCGGCGAAGCTGCCGGTGCCGAAGGACGTCGTGCTGAAGCAGCCGGCGGATTTCAAGCTGATCGGCACGCCCGCGAAGCGCCTCGATTCGCCGGAGAAGGTCGACGGCACCGCGCAGTTCGGGCTGGACGTGCGCCTGCCCGGGATGCTGTACGCGGTGATCGTGAACAGCCCGGTGTTCGGCGGCACGGTCGCGAGCGTCGACGACACGGCCGCGAAGAAGATCCCCGGCGTGCGCCAGGTCGTGCGCGTCGACAACGCGGTCGCGGTGGTCGGCGATCACACGTGGGCCGCGAAGCGCGGCGCATCGGCGCTCGTCGTGAAGTGGAACGAAGGGGCGGGCGCGAAGGTGTCGACGAAGGATCTGTTCGCGGATCTCGCGCAGGCGGCGGCGAACGGCAAGGGCGCGGTCGCGCGCAAGGAAGGCGACGTCGGCAAGGCGTTCGCGAACGCGAAGACGCGCGTCGATGCCGTCTACGAACAGCCGCTGCTCGCCCACGCGACGATGGAGCCGGTGAACTGCACGGTGCACGTGCGCGGCGACGGCTGCGACATCTGGGTCGGCACGCAAGTGCCGACCCGCGCACGCGACACGGCGCAACAGTTGACCGGGCTGTCGCCCGACAAGATCGTCGTGCACAACCATCTGCTCGGCGGCGGATTCGGCCGACGGCTCGAAACCGACATGATCGGCCAGGCCGTGAAGGTCGGCAAACAGGTCAATGCCCCGGTGAAGGTGATCTGGACGCGCGAGGAGGACGTTCAGCACGACATGTACCGGCCGTGCTACTACGACAAGATCTCCGCCGGCCTCGACGCGAACGGCAAGCCGGTTGCGTGGCAGCACCGGATCGTCGGCTCGTCGATCCTCGCGCGCTTCGCGCCGCCCGCGGTCAAGGACGGCGTCGATCCCGACGCGGTCGAGGTTGCGGCCGAACTGCCGTACGACCTGCCGAACCAGCTCGTCGACTACGTGCGCCAGGAGCCGCGCCACGTGCCGACCGCGTTCTGGCGCGGCGTCGGGCCGACGCGCAGCACGTTCGTCGTCGAAAGCTTCATCGACGAACTCGCCGCGCAGACCAAGACCGACCCGGTGCAGTACCGCCGCGCGCTGCTCGACAAGTCGCCGCGCGCCCGCAACGTGCTCGACGTCGCGACGAAGGCGGCCGGCTGGGGCACGTCGCTGCCGAAGGGGCAGGGGCGCGGCGTATCGGTGATGCATGCGTTCGGCAGCTTCTTCTCGATCGTCATCGACGTCGCGGTGGACGGCGGCGAGGTGCAGGTCAAGCGCGCCGTGTGCGCGGTCGATTGCGGGATGGTCGTGAATCCGAACACGATCGAGGCGCAGGTGCAGGGCGGCATCATCTTCGGGATCACGGGCGCGCTGTACGGCGAGATCACGATCGAGGACGGCCGCGTCGTGCAGAGCAACTTCACCGACTACCGGATGATGCGAATCAACGAGGTGCCGCCGATCGAAGTCCATCTGGTGAAGAGCGGCGAGGCGCCGGGCGGGATCGGCGAGCCGGGCACGGCCGCGACCGCGGCGGCGCTGTCGAACGCGATCTTCGCGGCCACCGGCACGCGGCTGCGCAAGCTGCCGGTCGGCAACCAGCTGAAAACGGCCTGAGGGGAGGGACGACCATGCGACATCTCACCTTGAACCTGAACGCGCTGCGCGCGTCGCTGCTCTCGCTGTCCGCACTGCTGGCCGGCACGGCCGCGCATGCCGCGCAAACGGCGCCCGCCGACAGCGCGCTCGTCGCTCGCGGCGCGTATCTCGCGAAAGCCGGCGACTGCGTCGCGTGCCATACCGCGCCGCGCGGCACGCCGTTCGCGGGCGGCCTGAAGATGGTCACGCCGATGGGCGCGATCTACACGACCAACATCACGCCCGATCCGGATACGGGCATCGGCGGCTATACCGAGGCCGATTTCGCCAGCGCGTTGCGCAAGGGCGTCGCGAAGGACGGCCACAACCTGTATCCGGCGATGCCGTATCCGTCGTACGCGAAGCTGAAGGACGACGACGTGAAGGCGCTGTATGCGTACTTCATGCACGGCGTCGAACCGGTGAAGCAGGCGAACCGGCCGTCCGACATCCCGTGGCCGCTCAACATGCGTTGGCCGCTCGCGTTGTGGAACATGGTGTTCCTCGATTCCACACCGTACGCGGACAAGCCGGCGAAGGATGCGGTGTGGAACCGCGGCGCGTATCTCGTGCAGGGGCTCGGGCACTGCGGGTCGTGCCACACGCCGCGCGGCGTCGGCTTCCAGGAGAAGGCGCTCGACGAAAGCGGCGCGGCGTTCCTGTCGGGCGCGTCGATCGACAACTGGTTCGCGTCGAACCTGACCGGCGAGCACAACACCGGGCTTGGCCGCTGGAACGAGGCGGACGTCGCGCAGTTCCTGAAGACCGGCGCGAATCAGCACGCGACCGCATTCGGCTCGATGGTGAGCGTGATCAACCACAGCACGCAGGAACTGACCGACGACGATCTGGCCGCGATCTCGCGCTATCTCAAATCGCTGCCGGCAGCAGGCGGCACGGGCGCGCCGCCGTACCGCTATGATCCGAAGGCGACGCAGGTCGCGCTGGGCCGGCCGGCAGCCGATCCGGGCGCGAAGGTGTATAACGCTTACTGCCTGCATTGCCACGGGGTGGACGGGCGCGGCTATGCGCCGCTGCTCGCGCCGCTCGCCGGCAATCCGAACGTGCTGGAGGCGGATGCATCGTCGCTGATCAACGTGACGTTGAACGGCAGCGACACGCTCGTGATCGGTGGCGTGCCGTCCGCGTATCCGATGCCGGCGTTCTCGAACCAGTTGAACGACCAGCAGATCGCCGACGTGCTGACGTTCATGCGCGCCGGCTGGAACAACGGCGCGCCGGCCGTGCAGGCGGCGGACGTCGCGAAACTCCGCAAGGCGACGGCGGCCGCGCACTGAGCGCGGGGCGCCGCGAAACGAGGGCGGGCCGGCGTGCCTGCCGCCCATGCCGCCGGGTGCGTGCCTGCCCTGGCGGCATGGCTTTTTCTGTCAACCGGCGCGCGGCCGTTCGCGGCGGCGCGCGTTTTATCGACGCAATGTAGGGGTGTCTGGATGGCTAACGTGACTTATACGGATACGCAACTGCTGATCGACGGCGAGTGGGTCGACGCCGCGAGCGGCAGGACGATCGACGTCGTGAACCCGGCGACCGGCAAGCCGATCGGCAAGGTGGCCCACGCGGGCATCGCCGATCTCGACCGCGCGCTCGCCGCCGCCCAGCGCGGCTTCGAAGCATGGCGCAAGGTGCCCGCGCACGAGCGCGCGGCGACGATGCGCAAGGCGGCCGCGCTGGTGCGCGAGCGCGCGGACACGATCGCGCAGTTGATGACGCAGGAGCAGGGCAAGCCGCTCACCGAAGCGCGCGTCGAAGTACTGTCGGCGGCCGACATCATCGAATGGTTCGCGGACGAGGGCCGCCGTGTGTACGGCCGGATCGTGCCGCCGCGCAACCTCGGCGCGCAGCAGACGGTCGTGAAGGAGCCGGTGGGCCCGGTCGCGGCGTTCACGCCGTGGAATTTCCCGGTCAACCAGGTCGTGCGCAAGCTGAGCGCCGCGCTCGCGACCGGCTGCTCGTTCCTCGTGAAGGCGCCGGAGGAGACCCCGGCGTCGCCGGCCGCGCTGCTGCGCGCGTTCGTCGATGCGGGCGTGCCGGCGGGCGTGATCGGCCTCGTGTACGGCGATCCGGCTGAAATCTCGTCGTACCTGATTCCGCACCCGGTGATCCGCAAGGTCACGTTTACGGGTTCGACGCCGGTCGGCAAGCAACTGGCCGCGCTCGCGGGCCAGCACATGAAGCGCGCGACGATGGAACTGGGCGGCCACGCACCGGTGATCGTCGCCGAGGATGCGGACGTCGCGCTCGCGGTGAAGGCCGCCGGCGGTGCGAAATTCCGCAACGCGGGGCAGGTCTGCATTTCGCCGACGCGCTTTCTCGTGCACAACAGCATCCGCGACGAATTCACGCGCGCGCTGGTCAAGCATGCGGAAGGACTGAAGGTGGGCAACGGCCTCGACGAAGGCACGACGCTCGGCGCGCTCGCGAACCCGCGGCGCCTGAGCGCGATGGCGTCGGTCGTCGACAACGCGCGCAAGGTCGGCGCGAGCATCGAAACCGGCGGCGAGCGGATCGGCGCGGAAGGCAACTTCTTCGCACCGACCGTGATCGCGAACGTGCCGCTCGAAGCGGACGTGTTCAACAACGAGCCGTTCGGCCCGGTCGCGGCGATCCGCGGTTTCGACAAGCTGGAGGATGCGATCGCCGAGGCGAACCGTTTGCCGTTCGGGCTGGCCGGCTACGCGTTCACGCGTTCGTTCGCGAACGTGCATCTGCTGACGCAGCGCCTCGAAGTCGGGATGCTGTGGATCAACCAGCCGGCGACGCCGTGGCCGGAAATGCCGTTCGGCGGCGTGAAGGATTCGGGCTATGGGTCGGAAGGCGGGCCGGAAGCGCTGGAGCCGTATCTCGTTACGAAGTCGGTGACGGTGATGGCCGTCTGAGGGTGGTCTGATGGCAGGTTGGCCGCGTGCGTGCCGCCATTTGCGGTCCGCACGCGGCTGGCGTTGCCGAGCGCCGGGCGTTCTGCCCGGCCTCGTTGTTTCTGATTCGTTCGCCGTCGGCACCTGCAGCGCCTGCTGCTCACGAAAGCCCGGCTATCGACGAGCGATCAGCGCCAGAATTGCTCCACCCACTGGCACACACGTTGCCACTCGGCGGTTCTCATGTACGCCTGGGTTTCCTTCTCCAGTTCCGGCGCCTTTTGCCAGTCATCGAGGGCGACGGCTTGACCGAGCACGAAATTTCCGCGCTGGTAATGGGCGTTCAGTATCTGCCCGGCCTGTTGTGCGGCGATCGCCGCCGTCGTATCCATCGTCAGCCCGAGCAGGGCTGCTGCCGGTACGCGCCCGCTTTCGAGCGGCCACAGCCATTTCGAAACGCCCCAGGTCAACGGGTTGACGACAGCGTCCGGGGGAATGCCCACGGGGCTGGTTCCGGTGCCGAGCGACAACAGGCGCACATCGTCCAGACTGCCTGCGCGAGTGCTGGCCAGCGCCTCGGCAATGGCGGACACGGAAGGATTGTTCGCAAACACGCCGCCATCGGCGAAATAGCCAAGCCCGGCGATTTCGTACGGCGGGAAATACGTCGGCGCTGCCGACGTGGCAAGTGCGGCATCGAACAGGCTGACGTTACGATAGGCGTTGCCGTTTCCGTTGGAGAAGGTGCACGGAGCCCAGCTCTTGGTGGGCGGATCCCACAGGCGCGCCGAGTTGATTGCGACGAAGCGGGACAGATCCGCCAGCTTGCCGCTGCCGACCAGCGACTTGGCGATCTCCTGTAGCCCGGTGTTGACATACTGGCATTGGAACACGCCCGGACCAGCCAGGACCGTGCCTTGTTCGAGTGCTTGCGTGTGCTGTTCGAGTGCTTGCTTTTGCGCCAGCCACGCACCGTTTTCCCGAAAGATCACCGAGCCCTTCGTCCTGTAGATATCGACGATCTCGGAAATGGATACACCGCGGGCGAGCCCCAGGGCGATCAGGCCGCCCGTGGATGTGCCGGCAAAGCCGTCGGCGCTCGCGATGATCCGGCTGCGCCGGTCGAGGTCCTGGATGAGCAGGGCGGTGATCAATCCCCGGATACCGCCGCCATCGCAACTGAGAATCTTGAAGGTCATTGCGTTTCCCTTTTTGATCGTGGGATGAATGCGAATGGCGCAACCCGGCGGGCATCCCGCCGGTGTCGCCGGGGGATGCGCCGCTTCCTGCGCCGTGTCGCCGCCGGAAATTCAAGCCAGCGGGCGAAGCGTCGTGCGTTATTGCTCGTCGAACCTCACATCGAGCACGGTGTAGGCATCCCACGCATACAAATACGCGTTGTCCTTGGAATAGAGCGACAGTTTCTGGTGGTTGAAATCGGAAATCAAAATCGAGCCCTGGCGCGTCCATCCGCGCGCGCCTATCCAGTTATAGAAACCAACGTAGGCGTTATTGCTGACGGACATATATCGGCTGGTGCCGAGGATCCGATAATACGTCACGCCGTTATAAGGGTACTGTTCGAGCGTCAACGCTTTCGCGGCGGAATCGACGAGAACGGCCCATTCGCCGCTGTTTTGGCCAAGCCAGCCCAACTGCACGCCGTCGTAATAGAGCGCCATTTTGAATGTATCGACCTCAATGGCAGAAACAGGGGCAGTATTGGCGAATTCTGCAAAGGTCCCGTGTGGCTGATTTTCAATCGGATTGAGACTCATTTTTTTCACCTTGAAGAGGTTGGATGCTTCCCCGCGCCTTCGAGAACAGCACCATGCGCTTCGGACGCATGGCGCGCCGGCATCGTCAAAGGCCGCGATTCCGGCGAATTTTGTGGTGATCCAATCCGGCTGGGCGATGGCAGATCGACCATGATGGCGCCGGACAACGCCAGCGGTCACGGCCGAGACGGCGGGACACGCCGCAGCATTGGTTTATTGAATGCCGGGCATTCAATTTCCTTCTATTGGGGTGATTGTCTCGAGTGTCGCCGCTACATTTTCGATTGACTTGGCACCAGTGATTTATAGGAAATGAAATGACGGATGACAAGGTTGGTGAAAGAGGTGAATTTAATCGAAACTAAAACAATTACGATCGAATTGCATATATTTGAAACATTCGAACCTGTCCGGCCATCATGGATGGTTTCGCATGCGTCGGATGGCAGGAGTGGCGTTTAACGTTAGCCAAACGGCCAGCCGACGACAAATTCATTCAACTTTTGCGGGTTTGCTACGAATGTCTGAAGAATACGAAGTTCATGGCCCTCACGACCATGCGGTGGAACATCACGAGTCTCATGGTGGCGATCGAGGTACGTCGCGCATTGCAGTGCTGACAGCCGTGCTTGCGTGCTTCGGCGCGATATCGGCCTACCAGAGCGGTGCCGACGAGAGCCTCGCGCTGCTCTACAAGAATGACGCGCGATCAGGAAAACCGAGGCTGCAAATCAGTGGGCCTACTACCAGGCGAAGGGTGACAAGCAGAATCTCGCCGAACTCGGTGCGGCGTTGAGCCCGGAGACATCGCCGCAGCGAAAGCGGTTCGAGACGGATGCCGCGAGATACCGTGCCGACAAGGAACCGATCCGGGCACGCGCCGAGGCGCTCGAAAAGGAAGTCGAGAAGAATAACGCGGCGAGCGAGGAGCGGATGCACCGGCACCATCGATGGTCGCAGGCGACGACCGTCATCCAGATCTCGATTGCACTGGCAGCTATCACGATCCTCACGCGGCAATCATGGATGCAGGGGCTGTCGATCGGCGTAGCCGCGATCGGCATCGTGGTGGCGGGGTTGGCGTTCTTTGGGGTTTGATTGACTGAGAGGCCGTCGGGCTGCAGTCGTATCGATACAGACCAGTGGTTGTGACTTTACATAACGTGAATTATCACCCTGACTGGTACATTTTGAGGTGTTGCGTTCCGCGCCGCAGATCAGCCGCTTCAGCGCAACACTGAGCTCAGTAGATGGTACTTATCGGCGTTGCGCTAAGGTTCTATAGACATACGGCAGTCTCGTTAGAGTCATGAAGTCCAGCCGCACCGTCTTCATTCCGCCCAGAGTCTTGACGCAGTCTGAGTTACCGATTGCCCCAACGGTTGGAAGCCATGCGCAACAGCGCTGCATTGGCAGCACGCAAATCGAACAATTCCGCGTCGAAGCCGGACCCGATCCAGTTTCGATAACGCTCTGCCTTTTCACTGTCCGGATCGTTGGAAAGCGTATTCAGGAACCGCTCATAGCCCAATGGACCGCCAACGTCCTCCGGCGGACAAGCACGGGCGCCGCCAATGACTTGGGCTTCTCCCCACGGTTGGCCCTCGATCGTTTCCGTCTTCTCGACGACGACGGTGTGATTCCAGCCGTCCCCGAAGTCGTATCGGTAGACGAAGCGCGAACCTGGCTTCAGGATCGCCTGCAGACGAATCTTCCGGTCATCTGCAGTCGTACCCGGGTCAGCGAAGTCCGCCACGTCATCGATCTCCAACATGGCGTAGGTCATGCCATTGATCAGGAAGTCGTGGAGATGAGTGTCTTCCCACCCGAAAGCTGCTTGCAGAATGTGATGCAGCTTGCGCAGCGATTCAGTTCCTTCGACTTCGATCCGACGCCAGATGGGTGGATCGATGTGCTGAAGCGTCACTTTGAGGGTGAAGCGCTGGAACGATTTCGGCATTTGATCTCCGGAGAACGGGAATCTACACTATTATCGCCCTAGGATGATTCGCCAGGATCTACTTGGGAGCGAGAATCCGACATCGTTTCGGGGCGGCTTGATTTATGAGAATCGCTTAATTCGTTAGATTCTCTTATGTCAAATTTATTGCATGTCGTTACTCTAACGCGGAAGGCGCTATCCGCTTTCGCAGGGGGAAAGTCTGGCAAGTACTTGCCAGCGACCGGCTGGCGCCCCATAATATTGCCAAGTGGACTGGGAGTACCCGGTCGGCGTCCAAGCCTCGGTGAGTCTCACCGGGGCTTTTCGCTTTATGGGGTCGGAAAGATCTTAAGTCCCCAGTCTTCGAAACCCATACCAAGCTGCTCTCGTCCCCCGCTGCAATAGAACTTTCGCTTCAGAATTTCAAATGCCCGATTTTCCTGTTCCGGCCGCAGAACGCTCATTCCCACGGGTCTGGCGACCAAGTCAGCCAATTGTAGGCCTGGCGAATCGACCTTCTTGTCGGCAAAGATGACATCGAACGGCAGCGTAATACCCAGCCGGTTGGCGCCGTCACAAATCCTGCGAAACTCCAGTTCCAGCTCGTTGTCCTCCTTTTTCCCCGACATTCGACGACGACGTGCGTCAAGGCACCGTCCTGATTCTTCTCCTGAAGGAACTCATACAGAGTCTCGAGGCAGAACCCGAGCGCTAAGTGATACGGGTTCTTGTCAGTGTCACCCCGCTCGCGAAGCTTCGCTTTGTCAATCACGCAACTGATTAGGATGAAGTTGCTGACCTCAATGATGCTCGTCAGATCCGTCAGGAAATTCTGCTTATGTTGGCGATTTGTAAAAAAGCGGAAAGCACCCTTCTCCTTCCGAATTTCGTGTTCGTGAAGCACGACAAGATCATGTCCAAAATGGTTGAACTTGAACTTGTGAAGCGCTGGCACCACTTTTTCGCTGTAGTGCCGCTTGTAGAACACACAGAAGGCGAGCACGAAAACTGGATAGTTGGCGTCCAGCGTCTGCATGCCGTGGTCACCGCTTTCGTCAACATACACGACAAAGTTGCTGTATTTGCCGGGTGCCGTTTTTTCGCCGGTATCTGCGTCTATGCTGACATTCGATTCGTTCTCGAACAGCGAGAACTGCTGAAACGTCGGTTCCGTACTCATTGTTCGTCTTGCGTTGTCCGGCGTGCCCCCTCACTGATGAGACTGTCTTCGGCCGTATGTCGCTTGAGGGTGGTAGGCGACGGGCGGCGAAATACATGTGACGGATTGTGCCCGATTTGTTACTCTTGCGCCATCATGTTATCCACAGGTGGTGCCAGAAATGGCACTTAGATATGACGCCCGACCAGCAGCTCGATCTTCTGCGATCCGCGAACGACCGCGACATTGCCAAGTATCTCGCTATGCGCGTCCGAGGTGAACGCGTTAGAAACGGCTATTCCCAGTCAGCGTTTGCAGAAAAAGCTGGAATAGCTCTCAGAACGTACAAGCGGTTCGAACTGACCGGTGTGGGTAATATCGAGACGCTTATCCGAACCCTGATGGCGTTGGATCACGCCCGCGGGTTCTTCACACTGTTTCCACAGCCGCAGGTTCCGGCTCCGCGGACGCTCGTGGAGCGGATACAGGCAATCAGTAAGGGCGCTTCGGGGGACGCGCCGTCTGGCGGCACGAGGACAGGGTACCCCGGCAGATCGGACGCTCTATAAAAACCGCCAGACGCAATTGTGCAAAATTGACAATCCGCACCGCTCCTGCGGGGCCATACGCCGCGACCTGTCGGGCCGCCAGGTTCGCTTCAGCGCGGTATTGCGCGACATCCAATTTGCGGCCGATTGTGCTGTCAATACAGCAGAACCGACGCACGCTCGCGCGCGAACCCAAGATTCTGAGCCTCGACAACCCGTTCGATATCGCCGAGCGACTGCTCCGCGTCCAGCATGTCAGCCACCTCGCGCGAGCCGATCGACGCACGTATCGCATCGATCCGGAATTGCGTCGGATAATGCCGGTGCAGCACCAGCGCAAGCGCCAGCCCGATTTCACCCGGTCGGGTCGCGGCGGGCTGCCGCTCGATGCGCACGCCCTCGCACAAACTGCCGCGATACGGCCCCTCCGTCGGCACGAAGCGGACCGGCGTGAACGTCGCAGCGAGCCCCGTCGCACGAAGATCGCCGGTGAGGATGCGCCCGTCGATCCACGGCGCGCCGATCACGCCGAACGGCGTCGGGGTCCCGCGCCCCACGCTGAGCGCCGCCCCCTCAATGAGCCCCGCCTCCGGATAAAGCGACACTGCGACGCCATCTCGCAAGTTCGGCGACAGCGGCACCCAGCCGAGGCCCGTATCGTCGAAACGCATCGCGCGCATGAAGTTCGCCATCGGCACCACAGTGAGCGCCGCGCCTGTGTGCAGGCGCTGGTTGAACAACCGCGCAAGCTCGCCGAGTGTCATGCCGGGCTGCAGCGGCAACGGGTAATAACTGGTGAACGTGGCCGGCTCCGCATCGGCCACGGGGCCACCGGCCATGTCGGCGCCCAGCGGGTCCGGGCGGTCGAGCACGAGCACCGGGCGGTGCGCGGCGGCCGCCGCCTCCAGCGCGTAGCCGAGCGTCGCCAGGTAGGTGAAGAAGCGCACGCCGGCGTCCTGCAGGTCGATCACCAGCACGTCGACGTCGGCAAGCCACTCGGGCGCGATCCTGCGGCGGTCGCCGTAGAGGCTGTGAACGGTCACGCCGGTCGCGGCGTCGGTCGTGTCGCCGAACGTTTCGTCGACATCCGTGCCGAGCCCGTGCTCGGGCGCGAACAGCACGACAAGTCGTGCGCCCGGAACATGCGCGAGCAGGTCGGCCGTGCGTCGGCCGAATCGGTCGAATCCGCTTCGGTTCGTCAGGAGTGCGATTCGCTTGCCGGTCACGGCGGAAAAGCCGCTCGCCGCGAGCACGTCGATGCCGGCCTGCACCGGCCCACGCGAGACCGGCAACCGGCCTGCCAGCGCAAGGGCCGCCACCATCGTCGGGACGCGCCTTGCAATCTGCGACGGCGCTACCGGCACAACCGAGCTCGATACGATGCCGAGCACGAGTGCGCGCAACGGCATCGCAGTGCCGGTTTCGTCGGGATACAGCCGGCTCGTCAGCACGATCGCGAAGCGGCGCGTCACGAGATCGATCCACAACGCCGTGCCCGTGTAACCGAGATGCTGAAGCGCTCCAGCCGGCGGCAACCGGTAGCGGTTCGCGACGAGCGGCGGCCCGACCTGCCAGCCGGGCGTATGCCAGTCGCCTTCGGCGTCGAGCGTGACCGGCGTCTCGAGCTCAGTGACGAGATCGCCACCGAGCACGCGTGTGGTGCCGAGGGCGCCTCCGTTCAGCAGCATGCGCGCAAAGCGCGCGAGGTCATCGGCGCTCGCGAACAACCCCGCATTGCCCGCGACACCGCCCATCGCCGCCGCGATCGGATCGTGCACGCGCCCCCGGAGCCGCCGGCCGTCACGCACGATCGTCGGCGCGACACGCGAGCGCACCGCGGCGCCCGGCCTGAAGGCTGTGTCGGCCATGCCGAGCGGCGCGAATACGTGAGCCGCGCACCACACGTCGAGCGGCTGTCCCGACACGCGCTCGACGATCTCGCCGAGCGCCACGTAGTTGACGTCGCTGTAGCGCACACGCGTGCCGGGCGACTCCACAGGCGCCATCGCGACGATGTCGGCAAGCACCGCTGCACGGCTGCGCAGTACGCGCGACGACGACACACCGGCCGGCAATCCCGATATGTGCGCGAGCAACTGGCGGATCGTGATGGCGCCCTTGCCGTGCGCAGCGAACGACGGCCAGTAGCGCGCGGCCGGCGTGTCGAGGTTCAGCAGGCCGCGCTCCGCGAGCTGCATGATCGCGACTGCCGTCGCCACGGGCTTGGTCAGCGACGCGAGATCGAAGACGGTCTCGGCCGTCATCGCCTCGGCATGCTCACCCGTCACGCGCAGGCCGCGCGCCACCCGCACCTGCACGCCGTACGCATCGCCCGTCTCGACCACCGCGCCGGCAAGATGGCCGTCGGCGATCTCGGCGGCGATCGCCGCATCGATCGTTGCAGCCTGCCGCTGCGGCGCCGTCGACCCGTCAGGCGCTGCGCCGGCACCGGCCGGCATCAGCGCGAACAGCAACGCGCCGGTCAGCGCGGCAGCGCAGCGGGATCGTAGCGATTGCGCGGATTCCACAGCATCCATCCGTCCGTGCCGGCCGCGTCGGCGGCGTCGACCTGAGCACGGATATCCGCCGCGTCGAAGGCGCGCCGGTCGAACGCATAGTCGCGAAACGCCTGTAGCCACGGCCGGAAGCGCACGCCGTCGAGCCCCGTGCGGCGCATCGCTTCCGCGAGCGAGCGCCCGACGATCTCGCCGGGATGATCGGTCGGCTTGCGGCAGCCCGGCAGGCCCCACGTGAAGCCCGACGGATACAGCATCGGCGAAATGTAGTCGACCAACCCGCCCAGTGCGCCGAGCCGCTGCCCGATCTGCGTGTCGTCGGTATTCCAGCACACGTAGCCGAAGATGTCGGCCGACAAGTAGACGTTGTAGGGCCGCAGCCGTGTGCGCGCGCCTTCCAGGAAGCCGGTGATCGCGGCCACGCGATTCGCCTCCGTGTTGGGCTCGCCGAACCGCAGGCCGCTCGCGTCGGGAAAACGCAGGTAGTCGAACTGGATCTCGTCGAAACCCATCCGCGCAGCCTCCTCGGCCACGTCGAAGTTGTGGTCCCACGCGGCGCGCACGGTCGGGTCGATCCACCGCAGGTGCTCGCGATCGCGCCAGATTGCGCCGGCTGCGTCGCGCACGGCCCAGTCGGGATGGGCGACCGCGAGTGGATCGTCCTTGAATACGACGATGCGCGCGATCAGGTACAGCCCGCGCGCGTGGAATTCGCGGATCAGCGCCGACAGGTCCGCCACGCGCGGGCCCGGCTCGCCGGTCGCGCCGATCGCGTCGCGCGCGCCGCTGCGATACGGCGTCATGCCGCGATCGCCCTTCACGTCGATCACGAACGCGTTGACGGCCGTGCGGCCCGGCAGCGCGAGCGCCGCGTCGCGCAGCGTGCGATCCGCGATGCCGTAAGTCGACAGGTAGACGGCCTTGGGGCGGAACGGCACGAGCGGCACCGTGCGGGTCGTTTCCCCGACGGCGAGCGCAACCTCCGTGCGCGCATAGCCGGGTGCGGTCACGCTGAGCGTCGTGTCGGCCGACGGCGCGGCAAATTCTCCGACGGCCGACGCGATCAGGGTGCTGCCCGACGCATACCCGACCGCACCCGCCACCGGCCGGCCGCTGCCGGCATCGACCACCGTCACCGAGACGGTTCCGGCCCGGCCGGTAACGCACGCGAGCGCCAGCAGCATGTATGTGAGCACGCGGCCGAGCATCACCACGCCCTGCCACCCGTATCGCAAGGGCGCGTGCCGGTGCCGCCCGGCACGCGCCCCACTGACGATTGCCTGAATCTTCAATGCACACCTCGCGACGCAAATTCGTGCGGACATTGTTGCGAATCCGGCGTAACGCCACGTGAGGCAGATCAACGGTCCGCCACGCGCCACCGCCCGACCGGCATCGATCGAACCGGGCGTCTAGGGCCCTGCACGCGTACCGGTGCCCGGACATCCGCCGCAAAGCCGTATCACACCGCGTCGCTCCGGGTTCTGCCAGTAGAAGCGCACTTCGACACCGCCGCGCGCCGGCACGACGACATGCCGGACTTCCTGGACGGCCTGGTCGCGCGCCGACACCGTATAGCGTCCCGGCGGCACGCGTGCGAACAGGAACGGGCCGGCCGTGTGCGCGTCGAGGACCGTCGACTTGCCGGACGTCAACATCACGTCGACGTCCGACAAGTAGTGCCCCCCCTTCGTCGCGAACGTGATCCGCAGGTTGTAACGCGGCGCGGCGGCGCGAAACGCAGCAACCTCCTCCGCACCGATGCCGCCCGTGACGTACACGGCACCATTCTGCTCGACGGGCTCGGGCAACGTTTGAGCCGTCGCGCTCGAGGCGGCGGCCAGCAAACAGGCCGACAGCAGCAGCGACCCGGCGATTTCAGTTCGCATTTCATTCTCCCGGTTCAGGCACGCGGGTGGCGATGCGGCTCGTTCGTTCGGGCGCGTCACGGCCGGCGTGCCGCGACGTGACGCATGCGCATCGTTGACGAAGCCAGCGTCGCGCGGAACGTCGATTTCCCGTTGACGCAGGTCAAGCACACCCGACAGGCCAGTGGCGTGCCCGGCGGCACCCGCCAGCCGATCGGGCGGTACGGCGTGCCTGCCCGGCCTGGAGCGGCGACAGGCCGGCGCCATTGTCCGTTCCGGCTGTCAGCCGATATTGCACGGCGCGTCGGAAATTTCCGACACGACGCCCCGACATCGGACAGCAAGCTCGGACCACGCTGATTGTCGGGCCCCGGTCCGCCGCCAATACTGGAGACGTGACAGGACGCAACGTGTTCCGCGGCCGGCAAGCCGGTTTTCCAGCCGGCCGCCGCGAGATCCAGGAGCTGGCCATGACTCACCCGACCGCAGCACAAGCCGACGACGCCATGCCGGATCGCGACCTTCCGGTCGGCGCCCACCTCGTGACACGGCGCCACGGTTACGTGCATCACGGGATCTATATCGGCGACGGCAACGTGATCCATTACGCGGGCCTGGCGCACAGCCTGAGCGGCGGCCCGGTTGAAATCGTCTCCATCGACGGCTTCTGCGCCGGTTTCGAACTCGCGATCGTCCGACACACGCGGCCCCTGTACGACGGCACGGAAGCGGCGCGGCGCGCGGCCTCGCGCCTCGGCGAATGCCGCTACCGGCTGCTCACCAACAACTGCGAGCACTTCTGCCTGTGGTGCCTGTTCGGCGTTGCAAGGAGCGACCAGGTTGCGTCGTGCCTGCGCAACCCGGTTCACGGCATCGCGGTGGGCGTCATGCTGCTTGCCTGCGTGCTGGCCGCGCGGCTGCATGCGACAGCCTTCGAACGCACGCCGGACGCCGGCACCTGCCCGGTTCAGTGCAGGGCCTAGCGCCGCCGCTCGACAGCGTCGGCGGATGCCGCATGCACCCGCCCCCAGCGCTTCGCCTGCGCGATCGCGATACGGATCGCGCTGCCCTCGGCACGCCCTCGTCGCAGCAACGCGTTGGCGATCTCGATCGCCTTGCCGCGCACCGGCGGCGGCAGGTTCCGCATCGCCGGCGGATAGCGTTCGTCATCCCACGGCATGGTGGCTCCTTCCCGTACCCGCGTGCCGATCCCGATATCCCTGTCGTTGGCTCGCGCAGCAGGACCGCGGCCATTGTGCTGCCTCCATGACGTTCTGCCGGGCGTGAACCCGAACGGAAACGGCATCCGCGAACGACGGTGGCGTACCCGCAATCGGGCATTCGATCACGGTCGCTCCCGCGCGGTTTGCAGCAATCCGTTCATGCAGCGCGTATCACACGCATCCGACATCAGGTAGCGCGGCAGCGCCATGGCGGGATCCGCGAGCCGAACGGGCCGTGCGTCGATCGTGAACGCCGCGACATAGCCTTCGCGCGCGGCCAACTGATCGGTTTTGGCGTCATGGACGCCGAACGGCCAGGCCAGCAACCGGACCGGCCGACCGGTTTCCGACTCGAGCCGTTCGCGGGAACGGCTCAACTGGAACGACACGAATCGTTGGTAGTCCTCCTCAGACCGCCGTGCGCGCTCGGTGCGGAAATTCGGATGCCAGTAGGTATGCGATTCGATATCGTATCCGCCGGATTGCCCGAGCACGCGCAGCTGATCCCAAGTCATCGCGTAGCTCGCGTTCGAGATCGCCGATGGATAGATGAACAGCGTGACCGGTACCGGATGCGCGGCCAGCAACGGGCGCAGCACGTCATAGACGGAGCGGTGACCATCGTCCACCGTGATCGCGACCGCCCGCGCCGGCAGCGCGTTCGCCTGCCCCGCGTGCCAGCGCACGATGTCGGCGAGCGGCACGATGCGGTAGCCGTTCGCCTCGATCGCATGCAGTTGATCGAGGAAGGTCCCGGTGCGCACCGTCATCGAATCCAGGCGTTGCGCGGCAAACCGGTGATAGACGAGGATCAGCACGCGCTGCGGCACCGGCTCGCCCGCCCCGGTGCCGGCGAACGATGCCTGCGGCCAGCACGACAGCAGCAGCAGGCAGGCGATCGCGCGCACGCTCATGCCGTACCACGCGCAATCGCCGCGCCGCTTGCCTGCGCAACCAGTTCCGCATGAATCCGCTCGACGTCGGCGCGCGTGCACAGCGCGGTGCCGGGATGCTCGACCGAAGCCGCCGATGCCGCCAGCGCATAGCGGCATGCATCGTCGAACGGCGCGCCGCATGCGAGCGCCCAGACCATCCCGCCGACGAAGCTGTCGCCGGCACCCACCGTGCTGCACACCGTCGCGGGCCTGCCCGGCAGGCGCAGCGCGCGCTCGCGCGTGACGACCCACGCGCCGCGCGCGCCGAGTGTCAAGGCAACGATGTCCGCCCGCCCTTGCGCGACGAGTTCGGCCGCCTTGCCGCATGCCGACGCTTCGTCGAGCGGTTCGCCGGCCAGCGCACTCAGCTCGTCGAGGCTGGGCTTCACGAGATGCACCCCGGCGTCGAGGGCCGCGCGCAGCGCCGGGCCCGCTGCATCGACGACCACGCGGGTGCCGTTGGCGGCGGCCGTCCGCGCGAGCGTCGCGTACAGGTCGTCGGGTGCGCCCGGCGGCAGGCTGCCGCTCAGCACCAGATAGCGCGGCGCAGGCTGCAGGGCCGCGATGCGCGCCGCGCAGTCACGCCACTCGGCCGCCGTGACCGACGGCCCCGGCATCAGGAACCGGTACTCGCGCCCCGTCGCCGTTTCGGTCACGCAGACGTTCTCGCGCGTCTCGCCGGCGATCCGCATGCGCACGGCCGGCACGTGTTCGGCGTCGAGCAGCAGCGTCAGCACATCGCCGGTCGGCCCGCCCGCCAGGTACAGCGCGACGCAGTCGCCGCCGAGCCGGTGAACGGTCCGCGCGACGTTGATCCCGCCGCCGCCGGGGTCCCGCCGTGGCCGCGCGCAGCGCAGCTTGTGCGTATCGACGATGTGCTCGACCGACGTCGAGACATCGACGGCCGGATTCAACGTGACGGTAACGATCTCGGTCATGGCGCGTAGTCGGTAAAAAGCGCAAGGCGCGGGCTTGCACGCCGCGCGCGTGCGGCCGCGGCGGGTGCCTGACACCTGATGCCTGGTGCCGGCCACCGGCGCCGGCCGGTCCTGGCACCACCTTACGTGCGCGCCTTCCCGCGGCATTGACGACCGTCAAGCGATGCCGCAACAGCACCGGATTGCGCTCGATCAACGACGCGGGCGGGCAGGCCCTTACATTAGGTCATCCGTCGTCGCCGAGCCCCGCCATGGACGAGCAGCCGCTTTGCACCACCGTGTTCGCCGAACGCTATGCGCAGCCCGGCGAAACGTCGCGCGCGGCCGTCTTCCAGCGTGTCGCCCGTGCACTGTCGCTCGCCGAGCCGCCCGCGCAGCGCGCCCGGGCCGAGCGCACGTTCTTCCTGAACCTGCAGCGCGGTGCGATCGGCGCCGGCCGCATCATGGCGAATGCCGGCGCGACGACGGGCGGCACGATGGTCAACTGCTTCGTCCACCCGCTCGCGGTTCCGGAGGACACGCCGCTGCAAGGCGTCGATGCAGCGCTCGCGCAGGCGCTCGACGACGCGCGGCTCACGCTGCTGATGGGCGGCGGAATCGGCTACGACTTCTCGCCGGTGCCGCCCGCCGGCGCGTACGAACGCCGCCTGTCGCCCGAACGCGGCGTATGCGCGGCGATCGACCGATTCGATGCGATGTGCCGCGCGCTGCCGTTCACCGGCCCGCGCCGCGGCGCGCAGATGGGCGTGCTGCGCTGCGATCATCCGGACCTGCTCGCGTTCGTCACGGCCAAGCACGGGCGGGCGCGCTGGCCGACGTTCAACCTGTCGGTCGGCATCACGGACGCGTTCATGGAAGCAGTCGCGCATGACCTGCCCTGGGCGCTCGTCCATCACGCACCGCGCCATGCAGCCGCCATCGCGTCGCCCCGGCGGCCGGACGGGCGCTACCTTCATGCGACGGTTCCCGCCCGCAAGGTGTGGCAGGCGATCGTCAACGCCGCACGCGACAGTGCCGAACCGGGGCTGCTGTTCCTCGACACGATCCGCGACGCGAATCCGCTGCGCGAGCACGAACGGATCGACGCGACGAACCCGTGCGGCGAGCAGCCGCTGCCGCCCTACGGCAGCTGCGTGTTGGGGCCGGTCAACCTGTCGCGGTTCGTGCACCATCCGTTCGGCATCGACGGCGAGCCGCGCTTCGATTTCGCGGCCCTCGCCGACGCGGTGCACGTCCAGGTCCGCCTGCTCGACGATGTGCTCGACCTCACCGCGTGGCCGCTCGCCGCGCATGCACGTGAAGCGCATCGGACACGGCGCATCGGTGTGGGCGTGACGGGCCTGGGCGACGCGCTGACGATGCTGCGGCTGCGCTACGACAGCGTCGAGGCGCGCGCATGTGCGCGCTGCATCGCGCTGACGATGCGCGAGCATGCGTTTGCCGCATCGGCCGCGCTGGCCGCCGAGCGCGGTGCGTTTCCCGCCTACGATCCGGCCGCTTACCTGACCGGCCCCGCCTACCGCATGCGGCTGCCGCTGAAGGTGCATCACGCAATTCAACGGCACGGGCTGCGCAACAGCCATCTGTTGTCGTTCGCGCCGGCCGGCAGCGTGAGTCTCGCGTTCTGCGACAACTGCTCGAACGGCATCGAACCGGCCGTCGGCTGGACCCAGCGCAGGATGGTTCGCACGGCAGACGGCCAGGTGCGCGCGTTCCGGGTGCAGAACCATGCGTACCGGCTGTTTCGCGCACTGCATGGCGACGGCGTCGCGCTGCCGGACTACTTCGCCACCGCAGGCGAGATCGCACCGATCGATCACGTCGCGATGCTTGCGGTGCTTCAGCCCTGCGTCGACGCCGGCATCTCGAAGACCGTGACGATGGACAGCCAGTGTTCGCTCGCGCAGGTCGACGCGCTGTTCTTCGCGGCGTGGCGCGACCGGCTCAAGGGCATCACCGTGTTTCGGCCCGATCCGCGGCTCGCATCGGTCGTCACCGACGATACGGCGCAACGACGCGACGGCGCGGTCTGCATCGGCTGTTGAGCGGACTGATCGACGGTGGCCGCCAGCCGGTCAGGCCGACGTGTCCGTGGCCGTGGCCGGCTCCGCATCGGCGTGCGCCGGTTCGGGCGGGCCGATGCCGTCGTCCGGCGGCGTAATGAGCGCCACCAGTGTGTCGTGATCGACCGATTCGTGCTGCAGCAGGCAGCGCGCGATCCGTTCGAGCGCGTCGCGATGCTCGCCGAGCGTCGCCGCGACCCGTACGTGCGCGTCTTCGAGCAGCGCGCGCACCTCCTCGTCGATCAACTGCGCGGTGTGTTCGCTGCACCGGCCGTCACCCGGCGTCCACACGCCGGGCGAACCGCCCTGCGGGGTCGCATCGTCGAGCGTCGCGAGACCGAGCTTCTCGCTCATCCCGTACTGCATGACCATGTGGCGCGCCAGCGCGGTCGCACGTTCGAGATCGTTCTGCGCGCCGGTCGACACGTCGCCGAACGCGATCTCCTCGGCTACCCGGCCACCGAGCAGCACGTCGAGCCGGTCGAGCAGCTCGCTCTTGCGCAGCACGTAGCGATCCTCGGTCGGCACCTGCTGCGTGTAGCCGAGCGCCGCGATGCCGCGCGGGATGATCGACACCTTCTTCACCGGGTCGCAATGCACGCGGCTTTGCGCGACGAGCGCGTGCCCCGCCTCGTGGTACGCGATGGTCCGCTTTTCCTCGTCGTTCATCACGCGGCTCTTGCGCTCCATGCCCGTCATCGCGCGGTCGATCGCTTCGTCGAAGTCGGCCATGCCGATCGCCTGCTTGCCGAGTTCGGCCGCGTGCAGCGCGGCCTCGTTGACGACGTTCGCGAGATCCGCGCCGACGAAGCCCGGCGTGCGCTGCGCCAGCTCGGCCAGGTCGACTTCCGGGGCCAGCTTCACGCGCTTCGTGTGCACGGCCAGGATCTGCTTGCGGCCGGTCAGGTCGGGCCGGTCGATCGCGATGTGGCGGTCGAAGCGCCCGGGCCGCAGCAGCGCGGGATCGAGGATCTCGGGCCGGTTCGTCGCGGCCATGATGATCACGCCCGAATTGGCCTGGAAGCCGTCCATCTCGACGAGCAGCTGGTTGAGCGTCTGCTCGCGCTCGTCGTTGCCGGACATCAGGCCGACGCCGCGCGCCTTGCCGAGCGCATCGAGTTCGTCGATGAACACGATGCACGGCGCCTTCTGCTGCGCCTGCTCGAACAGGTCGCGCACGCGTGCCGCGCCGACCCCGACGAACATCTCGACGAACGCCGAGCCGCTGATCGTGAAGAACGGCACGGCCGCCTCGCCGGCCACCGCTCGCGCGAGCAGCGTCTTGCCGGTGCCGGGCGCGCCGACGATCAGCACGCCTTTCGGGATCTTGCCGCCGAGCCGCTGGTAGCGTTCAGGATTGCGCAGGAACGCGACGATCTGCTGCAGCTCGGCCTTCGCCTCGTCGATGCCGGCGATGTCGTCGAACGTGATGCCGGTTTCCTGCTGCACGTACACGCGGGCCTGACTCTTGCCCATGCCGCTCAGGTCACGGACCCCGCCCGGCCTGCGCATCATGAAGCTCCAGAACGTCACGAGGACGATCACCGGCAACATCCATCCGGCAAGCGTTTCGAGCCAGCCCGAATCCGGCGCGCCGCGATAGCGGATGCCGGCGGCCGTGAGTTCGGCGACGAGACGATCGTCAGCGACCCGGTTGGTCGTGAAGCGCCACGGCGGCCCCGCCTTTTTCACGGCGGCCGCGTCGGAGGCCGGCAGGTTCGCACCGGCCTGCGGCATGCGCAGCACGCCCGAAATCGACGACGGGCCGATGTCCAGATCGTCGACGAGCCGCGCGTCGACCAGCCGGTGAAAGTCGCTGTACGAGATCGACGTCGTGGCCGGCTGGGCCATCAGCAGCTGATACGCCACCAGCACGGCAAATACGAACGGGATCAGCAGTCCGGAGTAATCGAATGATTTTTTCATCGCATCAGGCCCGCTCGCCGGACACACCGCCGTTCATGCATCGTCGCGCGTCCATTGCGCGCGCAGCATGTCCTCGCCATCGCGATAGTTGAGCGCGAGATCGCCGTGATGCGCATGCAGCAATGCTTCCCCCAGCCTTCGCACCATGTGCACGCCGGTCGTGCGGACGACGAGCGTATCGCCGGATTGCTCGATTTCCATGATGCGTTCGAGCGCGTGCTCGCTCGTCTCCAGGTCGGCCTGGCGCTCGAGCAGGTCGAGAATCGTCGCCCGGTGCGCGCGCAGGTACGCGCCGTGCAACACCAGCTCGCCCGCCGGCAGGTTTTCTCGCATGCGCTTGCAGGCCGGGCATTCGAGCTGGCGCCGGTCGAGCGGTGTCGCGTACCACGTCCAGCGGCCCGCATCGCAGACGGCGCCGCAGCCTTCGCAGATCCGGTCGCCCTTCGGCCGCTTCGGATCGCGGTAACTGTCCTTCGTATGCGGCTGCATCCGCTGGTCGCGGCGCAGAGCGTTTCGGCCCGGGCCTGAATTCGAACGGTTCATGACTGCTTCTCCTTGCAGTAGATAGCATGGGCTGGCCGTCAGCCGACGGTGAGCCGGTCGACGACCTCTCGGACACCTCTCACCGACCCGGCCGCGCCGCACGCGGCGCGCCTTTCGGCAAGCGACGCGACCTTGCCCGTCAGCGTGATGACGCCGTCGACCGCGTCGATCGCAATGGCCGCGGATTCGCGTTGCGCGCGACGCGCCAGCGCTTCGGCGATCCGCATGCCGACGTCCGGCACCGTGTGGTCCGTGCGCACCCGGATCCGGTTCGCGACGCCGACGACGCCGATCATCCGGCTGACCATCTTTTCGGCCGCGCGACTCTGGTATGCATGATCGACTTCGCCGTCGAGCGTCACGCAACCGTGGTCGACCTCGACGCGAATCTTGTGATCGCGCAGCGCCTCCTGCCAGCCGAGCGCGAACGTGATGGCGATTGCCAGCTCCTGATCCGCGCACGCGCTTTCCGGCGGCGTGACGTTCAGTTCGAGCACGAGCGCGCGCGCATCCTCGACGTGCAGCGCCGTTTTCTGCGCCTCGAGCTTCTGGGCCCAGCTGTCGACCGAGCCGCGCAACGTGACGATCCGGTCGCTTACGTCGACGTCGATCCGCCGCGCATCGATCGCCGGATTCCAGAACAGCGCCTGCTCGACGTCCTGCTTGAGTGCTGCATCGGACTTCATTTCCGTCTCCCGTTGGGCCGCACCGGTCGTGACATTCGCGACATTCGCGATCGGCGATCGTGCCGCACCGGATTCAGCATCGCGCACGCCGGCGCCGGCGGGTTGACGAGGATCAACCAACGGCGTGCCGGCGGCTGCGGCCGCCGGGTGCGCGAATGCCGGATTCGTCCATTGATACAGATCAACCGTGCGGCAAAGCGCAACGCGATCATGACGCCAGACACCGCGAAACCCGCGCCGACCCGCGCGGTTCGCATCCGCACGACAGCCACCCCGCAGGAGACCGTCATGACCCGCAGGCAATACCGCATCGCGCTCGCGACGCTCAGCGTGTTCATCGCGCTCGCATCGCTGGCCGGCATCATTCACGGGATGCTGTTCGACGAGCGGGTTTTCAGATACTCGATCGTCACGCTGATCCTGAGCATTCTCTCGTTCGTCGTCCTGCTGAACCTCGCTCCGGGCGACCGGCCGTGACGCGCACGACGGCGTCGGGCCGCGCGCAATCCGCCGGCCCCGGGCCGTTCTCACCCGCCTGTCAACCGAAGCACCGCTCGAAACGCATTCCCGTCGAAGTGATTCAGATCAAGGGTAGGAGCGTCATTCGTCGGATATAAGTGAACCCGAAGCGGCGCCGCCACGTGGCAGCGCCCCCCGCGTTTCCGTATTCGCCGAGGCATTCCATGCGCGCCATCGCGCTTCCCGTCGTGTTCCGCAGAGCAGCGTCCCGATCCGCGTATTTCGTTGCGCTCGCAACGGGTATCGGCCTGCTGTCCGGATGTCTGTCGCTCGCACCGCCGGACCAGCGCCCCGCAGCGCCGATCCCGGCCACCTTTCCGGATCCGTCGGCCGGCGCCCCGCCCGGCGCTACTGACGCAGTTGCGCCGGTGCCCGCGTGGCAGGACTACTTCGTCGATGCGCGCCTTCGAGCGCTGATCGCGCAGGCGCTGGCCAACAACCGCGACCTGCGCGCGGCCGTTGCGCGGGTCGAACAGGCCCGCGCCGCCTATGGCATCCGCCGCGCGGACCAGTGGCCGACGATCGGTGCCGGCGCGGCCTATGCACGGTTTCGCGCACCGGGCGGGTTCCTCACGCCCGCCCCGTTCATCGGGCAGGTCTACGACGTCCAGCTGGCCGAAACGCAATGGGAACTCGATTTCTGGGGCCGCGTGCGCGGCCTGAAGGACGCGGCGCTGCAGCGCTATCTCGCGAGCGACGCGGCCCGGCGTGCCGCGACGCTGAGCGTGATCACGTCGGTCGCCAACGCGTATCTGACACTGTGCGAATACGACGAGCGCATCGCGCTGACCCGCGCGACGATCGACACGCGCCGCGAGTCGCTGCGGATTTTCCGGCTTCGCCAGGCGGCCGGCGCGATCTCCCGCCTCGACCTGACGCAGGCCGAGATCCTGCTGCAGCAGGCGGAGTCCCTCGGCGCCCAGTTGCAGCAGGCGCGCGCGTCGGCGGCCGATGCGCTGGCCCTGCTGGTCGGCGCGCCGCCGGATCTGGCCGGCACGCCGCTCGTGCTCGACGACGGCGCCGTCGCGCCGTCGCTCGCGCCCGGCCTGCCGTCGTCGCTGCTCGCCCGGCGGCCGGACGTGATCGCGGCCGAGCACGCGCTGCAGGCGGCCCGCGCGAACATCGGCGCGGCGCGCGCCGCCTTTTTCCCGCGCATCGCGCTGACGAGCTCGATCGGCTCGGGCAGCAGCGCGCTGCATGACCTCCTGACATCCAGCACCGGCGTCTGGTCGGTGATCCCGAACGTGACGCTGCCGCTGATCGACGGGGGCCGCAACCGCTCGAATCTCGCGCTGGCGCACGCGCAGCGCGACGAAGCGCTCGCGCAGTACGAGCGGACGATGCAGAGCGCGTTTCGCGACGTGTCCGACGCGCTCGCGTCGCGCTACTGGCTGGCCGACGAGGTGCGCATCGAGCGCGCGACGCTGGACTCACAGGCCGAACGGGCGCGCCTCGCGAAGCTGCGCTACGACAGCGGCGCGACCCGGTTCCTCGAGGTGCTCGACGCGCAGCGCGACCTGATGAACGCGGAGCAGCAATGGGTGATGACGCGCCGCGCACTGCTGTCGAGCCGCGTCGCGCTCTATGGCGCGCTCGGCGGCGCCACGCAAGACAGCGACGCGGCCGCCGCGCCACCGAACAACGCATCGACGAATCCGGATTCCCCACGATGAAAACCCTCAAGCGCCCTCTTCTGATCGGGGCAGGCGTCGCCGTGCTCGCGATCGCCATCACGTATTACGGATGGACGCGCTGGCGTGACGGCCAGGCCGATGCCGGCCTCGTGAGCGGCAACGGCCGTATCGAAGCGACCGAAATCGACGTCGCGACCAAGCTGCCGGGGCGCGTCACCGCGATGCTCGTCGACGAAGGCGACTTCGTGACCGCCGGCCAGCCGCTCGCGCGCATGGACGTGGTCGTCCTGCAGGCGCAGCTCGACGAAGCGCGCGCGCGGGAGCAGCAGGCGGTGAACACGGCCGCGAGCATCGACGCGCAGGTCGCGCAGCGGCGCAGCGACAAGGCGGCGGCCGAGGCCGTCGTCGTCCAGCGGGAAAGCGAACTGGATGCGGCGACGCGGCGGCTCGCCCGTTCCGAGACGCTGTCGCGCGACGGCGCATCGTCGATGCAGGAGCTCGACGACGACCGCGCGCGCGCCGGCAGCCTGCGGGCGACCGTGAACGCGGCGCGCGCGCAGGTACAGGCCGCGCAGGCCGCGATCGACGCGACCCGCGCGCAGCTCGTCGCCGCGCGCTCCGCCGTGACGGCCGCGCAGGCAACGGTCGCGCGCGTGCAGGCCGACATCTCGGACAGCGCCCTGACATCGCCGCGCGACGGGCGCGTGCAGTATCGCGTGGCCGAATCGGGCGAAGTGCTGCCGGCCGGCGGCAAGGTGCTCAACGTGGTCGACCTGTCGGATGTCTACATGACGTTCTTCCTGCCCGAGACGGTCGTCGGCCGGGTGCCGCTCGGCGCCGACGTGCGGATCGTGCTCGACGCGGCACCGGAATACGTGATTCCGGCCCGCGTGTCGTACGTGTCGAGCACCGCGCAGTTCACGCCGAAGACGGTCGAGACGGCCACCGAACGGCAGAAGCTGATGTTCCGCGTGAAGGCGCGCATCGACCGCGACTTGCTGCAGCGCCATCTGAAGCTCGTCAAGACCGGGCTGCCGGGTGTGGCGTGGCTCAAGCCCGATCCGAACGCCGCATGGCCCGCGCGCCTCGCGATCAAGGTTCCCCAATGAAGTCGACGCTCCCGGCCGACCCCGCCGCCGGCGCAACCGAGGGGCCGCCGGTTCCCGAGCCCGTCGCGCGGCTGTCCGGCGTCTCGCTGCGCTACGGCGGCAAGGCCGCGCTCGACGACGTGACGCTCGACATCCCGGCCGGCCGCATGGTCGGGCTGATCGGGCCGGACGGCGTCGGCAAGTCGAGCCTGCTCGCACTCATTTCCGGCGCACGCGCGATCCAGCAGGGGCGCGTGTGGGCCCTCGGCGGCGACCTGTCGTCGCGCCGTCATCGTGCGCGCGTCTGCCGGCGCATCGCCTACATGCCGCAAGGGCTGGGCCGGAACCTGTACGCGACGCTGTCCGTCGAGGAAAACCTGCAGTTCTTCGCCAGGCTGTTCGGCCACGACGCGGCGGAGCGGCGCCGGCGGATCGACGCGCTCACGCACAGCACCGGCCTGCACCCGTTCCTGGACCGGCCCGCCGGCAAACTGTCCGGCGGCATGAAGCAGAAGCTCGGCCTGTGTTGCGCGCTGATCCACGATCCGGACCTGCTGATCCTCGACGAACCGACGACCGGCGTCGATCCGCTGTCGCGCGCCCAGTTCTGGGAGCTGATCGGGCGCATTCGCGCCGCGCGGCCGGCGATGAGCGTGCTGGTGGCCACCGCGTACATGGACGAGGCCCGGCGATTCGACCGGCTGATCGCGATGGACGCCGGGCGCGTGCTGGCAACCGGCAGCCCGGACGCGCTGCTGGCCCGCACCGGCTGCGGCACGCTCGAGGATGCGTTCGTCGCGTTGCTCCCCGACGCGCAGCGGCGCGGGCACCAGCCGATCCGGATCGCGCCGTTCCAGCCCGATGCAGCCGCCGGCTACGCGATCGAGGCCGACGGGCTGACGATGCGGTTCGGCGATTTCGTCGCGGTCGATCACGTCAGCCTGCAGATCCGTCGCGGCGAGATCTTCGGCTTCCTCGGCTCCAACGGCTGCGGCAAGTCGACGACGATGAAGATGCTCACGGGGCTGCTTCCCGCATCCGAAGGCACGGCGACGCTGTTCGGCCAGCCGGTCGCGGCGGACGACATCGACACGCGCCGGCGGGTCGGCTACATGTCGCAAGGGTTTTCGCTGTACGGGGAGCTGACCGTGCGGCAGAACCTCGTGCTGCATGCGCGCCTGTTCGGCGTGCCGGAGGCGGACGTGCCCGGGCGGATCGCCGAAATGGCCGAGCGCTTCGGGCTGGCCGGCTCGCTCGACGCATTGCCCGAACGCCTGCCGCTCGGCATGCGGCAGCGGCTGTCCCTCGCGGTGGCGATGGTGCACAAGCCCGAGCTGCTGATCCTCGACGAGCCGACGTCCGGGGTGGACCCGGTCGCGCGGGACGACTTCTGGCGGCTGATGATCGAGCTGGCGCGGCACGATCGCGTGACGATCTTCATCTCGACGCACTTCATGAACGAAGCCGAACGCTGCGATCGCATCTCGCTGATGCACGCGGGCCGCGTGCTCG
This sequence comes from Burkholderia anthinoferrum, assembly GCF_002925705.1. Classification (NCBI taxonomy): domain Bacteria; kingdom Pseudomonadati; phylum Pseudomonadota; class Betaproteobacteria; order Burkholderiales; family Burkholderiaceae; genus Burkholderia; species Burkholderia anthinoferrum. Next base: position 54,704 of record NZ_LFZP01000052.1, on the reverse strand, counting down.
CCAGCGCCGCCCCGGCGGAGCTCGTGCGCACGCGCGGCGCCGGCTCGCTCGAGGAAGCGTTCATCGCGTACCTGACCGACGCGCAGCAAGCGGAGAGCCCGCCGGCGGACGAGGCGTCCGACGCGGGCTGGCTGGGCACGCCGCCCGACACCGCCGAATCCGCCGAATCCGCCGACACCACCGGCGCCCGTGCCGGCGCCGGCCGCGCGGCCGCGTGGTTCAGCCCCGCACGCGCCGGCAGCTACCTGTGGCGCGAACTGCTGGAGCTGCGCCGCGACCCGCTGCGGGCGACGCTCGCGCTGTTCGGGTCGCTCGTGCTGATGTGCGTGATCAGCATCGGCATCAGCCTCGACGTCGACAACCTGACGTTCGCGGTGCTCGACCGCGACCAGTCGATCCTGAGCCAGGACTATGCGCAGAACCTCGGCGGCTCCCGCTACTTCGTGCCGCGCGCCCCGCTCGTGGACGATCGCGATATCGACCGGCGCATGCGCAACGGCCAGTTGTCGCTCGCGATCGAGATTCCGCCCGGCTTCGCCCGCGACGTCGCGCACGGCCGGCACGTCGAGATCGGCGCGTGGATCGACGGCGCGATGCCGATGCGCGCGGAGACGATCCGCGGCTACGTCGCCGGCATGCACGAGAACTGGCTGCGCGACCAGGCGAAGCGCCGGCTCGGCGTGTCGCTCGCGCCTGCCGTCGAGATCGCCGTCCGCTATCGCTACAACCCGGACGTCAGGAGCCTGCCGGCGATGATCCCGGCCATCATGCCGATGCTGCTGCTGATGCTCCCCGCGATGCTGACGGCGCTGGCCGTCGTCCGCGAACGGGAGCTCGGCTCGATCGTCAACCTGTACGTGACGCCCGTCACCCGCGCCGAATTCCTGCTCGGCAAGCAGGCGCCCTACGTGATGCTGGCCATGCTGAACTTCCTGCTGATGGTCGTGCTGGCCGACATCGCGTTCGGCGTGCGGATCAAGGGCAGCTTCTTCACGCTCGCGGCCGCGGTGCTGGTCTTCAACGTGGTGGCCACGGGCATCGGGCTGTTCGCGTCGACGTTCACGCGCAGCCAGATCGCCGCGATCTTCATGACGATCGTCGGCACGCTGATTCCCGTGGTGCAGTTCTCGGGGCTGCTCACGCCATTGTCGTCGCTGGAGGGCGCCGGCAAGTGGATCGGCACGGTCTACCCGGCCACCTACATGCTCGCGATCAGCCGCGGCGTGTTCAACAAGGCACTCGGCCTGGGCGACCTGTCGTCGCAGTTCTGGCCGCTGCTCGCGGCAGCGCCGGCCATCCTGGTCATGACCGCCGTGCTGCTGCGCAAACAGGAGCGCTGACCATGTCGCGCCTGCTCGTCATTTTCCGGCTCGGGGTCAAGGAGCTCTGGAGCCTCGCCCGCGATCCGATCCTGCTCGTGCTGATCGTCTATACGTTCAGCGCGTCGATCTACGTCGCGGCCACCGCGCGCCCGGAAACGCTGCACAAGGTGCCGATCGCGATCGTCGACGAGGATGCATCGCCGCTGTCCGCGCGCATCGTCGCGGCGTTCTTCCCGCCGCAGTTCGCGCCGCCCCCGATCGTCGGCGCGGCCGCGGCAGACCGCGGCCTCGACAACGGCGACTACACGTTCTCGCTCGACATTCCGCCGGATTTCCAGCGCGACGTGCTGGCCGGCCGCCCTGCGACGATCCAGCTCAACGTCGACGCGACCCGCATGACGCAGGCGTTTACCGGCGGCGGCTACGTGCAGCAGATCGTGTCGGGCGAGATCGATGCATTCGTTCGGCGCTATCGCGGCGCATCGTCGCCGCCCGTCGATCTCGCGATGCGGATGCGCTTCAACCCGAATCTCGACGAGGTGTGGTTCGGCGCGCTGATGGAGCTGATCAACAACGTGACGATGCTGTCGATGATCCTCACCGGGGCCGCGCTGATCCGCGAGCGCGAGCACGGCACGATCGAGCATCTGCTCGTGATGCCGGTGACGGCGGCCGAGATCATGCTCGCGAAGGTGTGGTCGATGGGGCTCGTCGTCACGGTGGCGGCCGTCGCATCGCTGACGCTGGTCGTGGGCGGGGCGCTGCACGTGCCGATTCCGGGCTCCATCCCGCTGTTCGTGGCCGGCATGGCGCTGCACCTGTTCGCGACGACGTCGATGGGCATCTTTCTCGCGACGCTCGTGCGCAGCATGCCGCAGTTCGGGATGCTGCTGGTGCTCGTGCTGCTGCCGCTGCAGTTGCTGTCGGGCGGCCTGACGCCGCGCGAAAGCATGCCGCTCGCCGTGCAGGACATCATGCTGGCCGCGCCGACCACGCATTTCGTCGAACTCGCGCAACGCATCCTGTACCGGGGCGCCGGCCTCGATGCGGTCTGGATCCAGTTCGTGGTGCTGTTCGCGATCGGTTGCGTGCTGTTCCTGCTGTCGCTGATGCGCTTTCGCAAGACCATCACGCAGATGGCGTAAGCGGCCCGTCGGGCGCCCGGATTCGTCCGTTGATACAGATCAACCGTGCCGGAACCTTGCACGCGATCATGACGTCACGACTTGCGCAATCCGTAGCGGCCGCGATCGCGGCCACGCGGCATCGCGCTCACGGGCGGCCGGCGGCCGCCTCCCTGGAGAACGCCATGATGCGCCTGCCAAACCGGATCGTTCTTGCCACGCTCGGCGTGTTCATCGCACTCGCGTCGCTGCTGGGCGTCGTGCACGCGATGCTGGTCGGCGTGCATGTGCTTCCATACGCGATCGTCGCGCTGGTGGCGGGCAGCGCCGCCTTCGTCGCGCAGCCGGATCCGGGCGCCGGCGAGCATTCATGATGCGCTCGTACCCGGCTCACGCCCCATCATGAACGGCATCCTCCGCCTCGCGTTCAAGCTGCTCGTGAACGACAGCGCGAAGTTCACCGCGCTGACTATCGGCATCACGTTCTCGGTGCTGCTGATGATCCAGATGACGTCGCTGTTCGCCGGGATCCAGAACAAGTCGTCGGCGTCCGTGATCAACATCGGCGCGAAGGTGTGGGTGATGGACCCGGCCGTGAAGACGATCGCGAACAGCATCGGCATGCCCGGCTACGTGCTCGACGCGGTACGCAGCATCGATGGCGTCAAGTATGCGGTGCCGCTCTACTCCGGCGGCGCGCTCGTCAAGCTGCGCTCCGGCACCTATCAGGCGGTGACGATCGTCGGCCTGGACGATGCGAGCCTGCTCGGCCGGCCGACGATGCTGCAGGGCCGGATCGAGGACATCTACGCGGAGAACGGCTTCATCGCGATCCGGGATCCGGAGTTTCCGAAGCTCGAGAATCCGGCCGTCGGCACCGATTTCGAGCTGAACGACCATCGCGGCGTGATCGTCGGCATCGCAAAAGTGGCGGCCAGCGGCCTGTTCGGCACGCCCACGCTCTATACGACCTACGCGCGCGCGATCCGCTACATCCCGTCGCCGCGCTTCACGACGTCCTACATCCTCGTCGAGCCGAAGTCGGAGGCGGACATCGCGCACATCAAGGCCGTCGTGACGTCGCTCGGCTATCGCGCTTACACGCGCGACGAATTCATCGCGCAGATCGCACGCTTCTACAAGTACGAGACGGGGCTCGGCACCAACATCATGCTGATGACGATCATCAGCTTCATCATCGGCCTGTCGATCTCCGGCCAGACGTTCTATGCATTCATCCTAGAAAACCTCGACAAGTTCGGCGCGCTGAAGGCGATCGGCGCGAAAAGCCGCGAGCTGGTCGCGATGATCCTGTTCCAGGCGACGTTCACCGCGCTGACCGGCTACGGCATCGGCGTCGGCCTGTGCGTGCTGATGATCAGTCTCGCGAAGCTGCAGATTCCCGATTACGCGGCGCTCGTCACGTTCGGCAACCTGGCGCTCGCGTTCGGGATGGTGGTGGTGATCGCGACGATCTCGAGCTATCTCGGCGTGCGCCGCGTGCTGCGCATCGAGCCGTTCGACATCTTCCGGGGCTGACGATGGCGAAAGTCGCGATCGACGCGCGCGGCGTCACCAAATGGTTCGGCGAAGGCGACGCGCGCACGCAGGCATTGTGCGAGGTGTCGATGCAGGCGAACTTCGGCGAGATGCTGCTGATCGTCGGGCCGTCCGGCAGCGGCAAGACGACGCTGCTCAGCGTGATCTCGGGCATCCTGCGGCCGGAATCGGGCTCGGTGTCGATCGACGGCGTCGACCTGTGGGCGCAGCCGAACGACGCGATCGCCGATTTCCGGCTGAACCGGATCGGCTTCGTCTTTCAGGACTATCACCTGTTTCCGAAGCTGACGACGGCCGAGAACGTCGCGATTCCGCTGATCCTGAAGCGCCGGCCGTGGGACGAAGCGCTGCACGAAGCGCTCGGCTATCTCGACGTCGTCGGGCTCGGCAATCGTGCGCAACTGCCGCCCGTCAAGCTGTCCGGCGGCGAGCAGCAGCGCGTGGCGATCGCGCGCGCAATCGTCAGCCAGCCCGACCTGCTGATCCTCGACGAGCCCACCGCGTCGCTCGACGGCGACACGGGCCGCATGATCATCGACTTCGTCAAGCACCAGGTGCTGAACGACACGCGCTGCATCGTGATCGTCACGCACGATGCGCGGATCTTCGAGTACGCGGACCGCATCCTGCGGATGGAGGACGGCAAGCTGAACGGCATCGACCGCGGAGGTGCGCGATGAAGCACCGGCTCGTGTTCGTGGCGGCGGTGCTCGGTTTCCTGGCCAGCCTCGTCGCCGCATGGGTGTACAGCCGCCAGGAGCCGCCGCAGCCGCCGGTGTTCAAGCCGGCCGCCAATCCGTACGCGCGCGGCGTCTATGCGAACGGGATCGTCGAGAGCGAGCAGCCGGCCGGAGCGAACGTGAACGTCTACCCGGACGTGACGGGCGCGGTGACGCGCATCCTCGTGCACGACGGCGATCCGGTGAAGGCCGGCGATGCGCTGCTGACGATCGACGACTCGGTGCAGCGCGCCACCGCCGCGCAGCTTGCGGCGCAGGCCGACGCGGCCGCCGCGCTGCTCGACGAGCTGAAGGCACAGCCGCGCTGCGAGGTGCTCGACGTGGCGAGCGCGCAGACCACAGCCGCGCAGGCCAGCCTGAAGCTCGCGCAGGATCAGTACGACAAGCAGCGGCACGCGTACGACATCGACCCGAAGGCCGTGAGCCGCGACGCACTCGATACGGCCGCGAACGCGGTACGTGTCGCGGCGGCCAACCTCGACGTCGTGATGCGGCAGTATCGCCTGACGAAAGCCGGCGCGTGGCGCTACGACGTGCGCAACCAGGAAGCGCAGGCCGTCGCGCTGCGGCGTGCGGCCGACGCGGCCGCCGCGCTGCTGGCCCGCTACACGCTGCGCGCGCCGGCCGACGGCACCGTGCTCGCGATGAACGCGGCAGTCGGCTCGTACCTGACTTCGCAGGGGCTGTACGACACCTACACGCAGGGCAACGCGCCCGTCGCGGTGCTCGGCACGCCGGTCGACCGCCTGCAGGTGCGCTGCTACATCGACGAAATCCTGATCCATCAGCTGCCCGACCTGCACGCGCTGAAGGCGCACATGTTCGTGCGCGGCACGTCGGTCGAGGCCGACCTCCAGTTCGTCCGCGTGCAGCCGTACGTGACGCCGAAAATCGAATTGTCCGACCAGCGCACCGAGCGTGTCGACGTACGCGTGCTGCCGGTCATTTTCCGTATCGTCCCGAACAAGGCTGTCCGGTTGTTTCCCGGGCAGATCGTCGATGTGTACGTGGCCGGCAAGTAATCGCCTCGTCCACCGGATGTCGGGCGCGGCGGCCGTGCTCGCGGCCGCCGCGTCGCTGGCCGGATGCATGGTCGGGCCCGACTTCAAGCGTCCGCCCGTTCCGCGTGTCTCGCGTTTCGTCGCGGCGGACGCCGCCGCCGGCGCGTGGACGGCAGGCGGCCAGGCACAGGCGCTGTCGGCGGGCGAGCCGCTCACGCGCGACTGGTGGACCCGCTTCGGCAGCCGCGCGATCGACTCGACCGTCGGCGAGGCACTGACCGGCAGTCCGACGCTCGATCTTGCCGAGGCAACGCTGCGGCGCAGCGAACATGCGCTGCGGGCCGGCGAAGGCGTCTTCTTTCCGCAGGCCGATGCGCAGGCCGGCGCGTCGCGCCAGCGTGACACGCCGCTGCGCACCGGGCAGGCACTGCCGGCATCGATCTTCAACCTGTACACGCTATCCGCGACGGTCAGCTACACGCTCGACCTGTGGGGCGGCGAGCGGCGCCAGATCGAGGCGCTGGCGGCCGATGTCGACGCACGGCGCCAGGCGCTCGCGGGCGCGTACCTGATGCTGAGCGCCAACGTCGTCAACACGATGATCGCGCGCGCCGCGTATCGCGACGAAGCCGCGGCCACGCGCGAAATGATCGGCCTGCTCGACGAGCAGATCCGCCTGACGCGCGCGCAGGTCACGGCCGGCGCGGCAGCCTACGTCGCCGTGCTCACGCTGGAATCGCAGCGCGCGTCGCTCGAAGCGACGCTGCCCGTGCTCGATCAGAAACGCGCGCAGGCCGACGACCTGCTCGCACTGCTGGCGGGCCGCTACCCCGTCGACTGGCAGACGCCCGACCTGTCGCTCGAGCGCATCGCGCTGCCGGCGCGCTTGCCGGATACGGCGCCGTCGTCACTGGTGCGCCGCCGGCCGGACATCCTGCAGGCGGAAGCGCAGTTGCACGCGGCCAGCGCGCAAGTCGGCGTCGCGACGGCCGCGCTTTATCCGACGCTCACGCTGTCCGCGTCGGGCGGTTTCGACAGCATCGTCGCCGGCCGGCTGTTCGCGCCGGCCGGCCGTGCATGGAGTGTCGGCGCCGGGCTCACCGCGCCGCTCTTTCACGGCGGCACGCTGCTGAACCAGCGGCGCGCGGCGCAGGACGCGTACGAAGAGGCCGACGCGACCTACCGGCAAGTGGTGCTGTCGGCGTTCTCGCAGGTCGCCGACACGTTGCGCGCGCTCGCAAACGATGCAACGGCACTCGATGCGCAGGTCCGCGCGATGGCCGCGGCCCGCGATGCGCTGACGCTCACGCAGGCCGGCTACGACGCGGGGATTTCGGGTTATGTGCCGTTGCTGGTCGCCGACGTGCAATACCATCAGGCGCGCCTGGCGTGGCTGCAGGCGCTCGCGCAGCGGCTGCAGGACACGGTCGCGTTCTACGTCGCGCTCGGCGGCGGCTGGGGCGACGCGGGCTGAAACGAGGCGGTGCGTGCGACCGGCGTTCAGCCCGTCTGCGTGTGCGCCACGACGTCGGGACGCTGCCACGGCGGCAGTTCGGCCCAGCCGAGCGGGCCGTAGACGGTGCCGCCGGCAGCCTCGATCGTCTCGACGAATTCGGCGAGCGTGGCCCCGGCCGGCACGGCCAGTTTCATCGCGTCGACGAACGCCTCGCTGCGCAGCCACGGCACCGCGCCGCCGTTGATTTGCTCGACGCTCCAGTCACCCCCGTGCCGGCCCGCTTCGGGCGGCAGCAGGCGCGGCGCGTCGAACGCCACGCGCAGCAGTTGCGCGCGCGAATCGCTGTAAGGCGGTTGTGCGGTGTCCTGGTAGGGCACGTCGGCCCAGCTCTGGCCGCATTGCAGATCGAGCGGCAGGCAGGTGAACCACGCCCAGGGTGCGCGCACGAAGCACAGCCGGTAGCCGGTCCGCGCGCCGTCCAGGTTGGCGATCAGCGTCATGATGGGTTCGTCCCGAAAGCGTCGTGATCTCGTTGCGCAACGTGTACTCGCCGCAGGCGGCCTGCGCGGAGGGCGGGATCACGACATCGCCCGCGCGCATGCGACCACTATCGTGCCGCCGTCCGGCCCGCGCGTTGATTGACGTCAACCCGAAGCCGCAGCGGCCGGACGACGAACCTCGCCCGAGCGTGACACGGATATGGATACAGATACGGATGCGGCAATCCCTGATTTCCATCAATCGCTTCGCGCGCATCCGCGCTGTAATCGACTCACTGCTCCGTCCACTCCCGTGAGGCGATCCATGAAACTGACTTTTCTCGGTGCGACCGAAACCGTGACCGGCTCGAAATACCTGGTCGAGCACGGCAACCGGCGCGTGCTGGTCGACTGCGGCCTGTTCCAGGGCACCAAGAACCTGCGGCTGCGCAACTGGAGCCCGTTGCCGGTCGCGCCCGACACGCTCGACGCGGTCGTGCTCACGCACGCGCATATCGACCATACCGGCTATCTTCCGGTGCTGGCGCGCGAAGGGTTCCGCGGGCCGGTGTATTGCACGGCGGCCACGGCCGAACTCTGCGACATCATGCTGCGCGACAGCGCGCGGCTGCAGGAGGAAGAAGCCGATTTCGCGAACCGCCACGGCTATTCGAAGCATCATCCGGCACAACCGCTCTACACGCTGGACGATGCGCAGCGCGCGCTGCACCTGCTGAAGCCCGTCGCGTTCGACGAATGCACCGGGCTCGGCGGCGGGCTGGCGTTCCGCCTGCTGCCGGCCGGCCACATTCTCGGCGCGGCGAGCGTCGTGATGCACTGGGATCACAAGGTGCTGGCCTTCTCGGGCGACCTCGGCCGCTATCACGACCCGATCATGCAGCCGCCGCTGGCGCCCGCGCATGCGGACTACCTGGTCGTCGAATCGACGTACGGCGACCGCCTGCATCCGGAATCGGACCCCGAGAACGAACTCGCCGCGCTGTTCGACAAGACCTTCGCGCGCGGCGGCGTGGTCGTGATGCCGTGCTTCACGGTCGGCCGCGCGCAGGAAATCCTGCACTACATCGCGCGGCTGAAGGCGTCCGGCCGGATGGCGCGCGTGCCGGTATTCGTCGACAGCCCGATGGCCACCGACGTGACCGAGATCTATCGTCACCACATCCTCGAACACCGGCTGACGCCTTCCGACGCGAACGCGCTCGGCCATGCGGCCACGATGATCCGCTCGGTCGAGCAGTCGAAGGCGATTGCCGACCATCATGGCCCGATGGTCATCATCGCCGGCAGCGGGATGGCGACGGGCGGCCGCGTGCTGCACCACCTGAGCCGCTACGCGCCCGATGCGCGCAACACGATCGCGCTGGTCGGCTATCAGGCGGCCGGCACGCGCGGCGCGGCGCTGGTCGCGCACGAGCCGACGCTGAAGATCCACGGCGAGTACGTGCGCGTGCGCGCGCAGGTCGAGTCGATCACGACGCTCTCCGCGCATGCCGACTACGAGGAGATCCTCCGCTGGCTCGGCACGATGCAGCGCGCGCCCGTGCGGACCTTCGTCACGCATGGCGAGCCGGCCGCGGCCGATGCGATGCGGCGGCGCATCGCGGAGCGCCTGCACTGGCCGTGCGAGGTGCCGGTGTATGCGCAGTGCGTCGATCTCGATGCGGTCGAATCCGGCGACACGCACGCGCCGGCCGCGCTTTCCTCCTGACGGCGTGACCCGCCGCGCGCTACCCGGCCATCAACCGACTTCGATGATGACCTTCAGCGCATGGGTTTGCGCCGCGCGGCCGAACGTGTCGTACGCGCGCTCGACGTCGTCGAGCGAGAACCGGTGCGTGATCAGGCGTTTCGGATCGAGGCGCCCGGCGCGCACGGTCTTCAGCAGCATCGGCGTGCTGACCGTGTCGACCAGCCGGGTCGTGATCGAGATGTTGCGATTCCACAGCTTCTCGAGGTGCAGGTCGGCCTTGACCCCGTGCACACCGACGTTCGCGACCACGCCGCCCGGCGCCACCAGTGACGTGCACATCTCGAACGTCGCCGGAATCCCGACCGCCTCGATCGCGCAATCGACGCCGACGCCGTCGGTCAGCTTCATCACTTCCGCCACCGGGTCGCCGGCGCGGCCGTCGATGCAGTCGGTCGCGCCGAAGCGCTGCGCCGCGTCCAGCCGGTTGCTGTCCGGATCGATCATGATGATCCGCGCGGGCGAGTAGAACTGCGCGGTCAGCAGCGCCGCCAGCCCGATCGGGCCCGCGCCGACGACCGCCACCGAGCAGCCCGGCTGCACCTTGCCGTTGAGCACACCGCATTCGAACCCGGTCGGCAGGATGTCCGACAGCATCACGAGCGCCTCCTCGTCCGCGCCCGGCGGAATCCGGTAGAGGCTCGTCTGCGCATGCGGGATGCGCACGTACTCGGCCTGCGTGCCGTCGATCCGGTTGCCGAGGATCCAGCCGCCGGTCGTGCAATGCGAATACAGGCCGCGCCGGCAGTATTCGCAGCGGCCGCACGACGAAATGCAGGAAATCAGCACATGATCGCCCGGCTTCAGCGCATCGACGGCGGCGCCGACCTGCTCGACGATCCCGACCCCTTCGTGGCCGAGAATGCGGCCGGGTTCGCAAGTCGGTACGTCTCCCTTGAGAATGTGCAGATCGGTGCCGCAGATCGTCGTGCGCGTCACGCGCACGAGCGCGTCGGTGGGCGACTGCAGTTCCGGCATCGGCCGCTCCTCGAGCGCCTTGCGCCCGGGCCCGTGGTAGACGAGTGCTTTCATCGGGGTTCCTCCATCTAAAGAAAGGGTTGCAGGTACGTTGATCAGGACTGCGGCGCATGCCGCGCCTGTGCCAGCACCATCGCGAGTGCGCAGGACGCGACCCGGACGGCCGCGCCGTCGGCGCGGCTCGTCAGCACGATCGGCACGCGCGCGCCCACGACGATGCCCGCGCTCACGGCGCTGCCCAGGTATTCGAGCTGCTTCGCGAGCAGGTTTCCCGCTTCGATATCGGGCACGACCAGGATGTCGGCGCAGCCGGCGACCGGCGAATCGATCCCCTTGTCGTGCGCCGCCCGCAGCGAGATCGCGTTGTCGAACGCGAGCGGGCCGTCGACGATCGCGCCCGTGAGCTGGCCGCGCTCGGCCATCTTCGCGAGCGCCGCCGCGTCGAGCGTCGAGCGCATCGCCGGATTGACGGTCTCGACCGCGCACAGCACGGCCACGCGCGGGCACGCCACGCCCAGCGCATGCGCGACGTCGATCGCGTTCTGCGTGATGGCCGCCTTCTGCGCGAGGTCCGGCGCGATGTTCACCGCCGCGTCGGTCAGGATGAACGGACGCGGATACGCCGGTGCCTCGATCAGGAAACAGTGGGAGATGCGCTTGTCGGTGCGCAGCCCCGATTCGGCCGCGACGACCGCGCCCATCAGCTCGTCCGTATGCAGGCTGCCCTTCATCAGCGCGCCGGCACGGCCCGCCGCCGCGAGTTCCACCGCGCGGGCCGCCGCCGCATGGCTGTGCGGCACGTCCTCGATCGTCCACGGCGACAGATCGACGCCCGCGTCGTGCGCGACACGCAGCACCTTGTCGCGCGGCGCGACGATCAGCGGCTCGATCGCGGCCGCCAGCGGCGACTCGCGGAGTTCGACCAGCGCGACGAGACTGGTTGCATCGCACGGATGCACGACGGCCACGACGAGCGGCGCTGCGTTGCGTGCCCGCGCGATCAGCCCGGGCCATGCGCCGTCCGCGCGCGGCAGCAGGCCGGGCAGGCATGCGCCGCCGCACGGATCCGGATGCCGATGCCCGTTCATGTCTGGAGCACGTAGGCGCCCGGCGCCGCCGCGAGCCCGGCGGCCGGCGTGCGGGCCGGCACGTCACCCGACGAGCGCGCGCGCAGCCAGTCGCGCCAGCAGGTCCACCACGATCCGTCGACCGCGGGCGTGTCGCGCATGAAGTCGCGCGGGCTGCGGTAAGGCGCGCCGGGTTCGCGGGTCGCGCAGCGGTAATGGCGGCCCGGATGACCGGGTTCCGACACGATGCCCGCGTTGTGTCCGCCCGCCGTCAGCACGAAGGTCAACGCATGGTGCGTCAGCAGATGAAGCTTGTAGACCGAGCGCCACGGCGACACGTGATCGCGCTCGGTGCCGACCGCGAACGTCGGCACGTCGAGATCCGACAGCGCGACCGGCCGCCCGTCGACACAGTAGCGGCCGGCCGCGAGATCGTTGTCGAGGAACAGCCGGGTCAGGTACTCCGAATGCATCCGATACGGCATGCGCGTGGTGTCCGCATTCCACGACATCAGGTCGTTGGGCTTCGTGCGCCTGCCGAGCAGGTATTCGCTCATCATCCGCGACCAGATCAGGTCGCGCGCGTTCAGCAGTTCGAACGCGGCGGACATCTGCGCGCCGTCCAGGTAGCCCTGCCGCCACATCAGCGCGTCGAGCGCGGACAGCTCGCTCGCGTCGATGAACAGGCCGAGTTCGCCGGGTTCGCTGAAATCGGTCTCGGCCGCGAGCAACGTGACGGATCGCAGGGTTTCGTGTTGCCGCCCGTCGCGTGCGAGCGCCGCCGCGGCGATTGCCAGCAGCGTGCCGCCGAGGCAATAGCCGGCCGCGTGGACCGCCTCGCCGCAGATCGACCGGACGACGTCGAGCGCGGCCAGGCACCCGTCGCGCAGGTAATCGTCGAGCCCGAGATCGCGCGCTTGCGCGTCCGGATTGCGCCACGACACCGCGAACACGGTGTAGCCCGCATCGACGAGGAAACGGATCAGCGAATCGTGCGGCTGCAGATCGAGGATGTAGTACTTCATGATCCACGACGGCACGATCAGGATCGGCTCGCGCGCGACGCGCGGTGTCGTCGGGTCGTATTGCAGCAGTTCGCACAATGCGTTGCGCCACACGACCCGGCCCGGCGTAATCGCCACGTCGCGCCCCGGCAGGTACGCCCGCGAGTCGCGGCCACGCGTGCCGCCGGCGCGATCGAGCCACGCGCTCGCATCGTCGAGCCAATGCTGCGCACCCGCCGCGAGGTTCGCGCCGCCGCTGCGCATCGTCGCGTCGAGCGCGACGGGATTGGTCGCCAGAAAGTTGCCGGGCGAGCACGCGTCGAGCCATTGACGCGCGACGAAGCCGACCAGCTCCTCATGGTGCCGTTCGACACCCGGCACGCCGCGCGTCGCTTCGCGCCACCAGCGCTGAACCGACAGGAAGCCGTCGCGATACGTGCGAAACGGCCAGCCCGACCATGCGGGCGCGGCGAAGCGCGGATCGGCGTGCCCCGCATGCACGGCCAGGCCGTCCGTGTCGGCATCGTCCGCCGCGCCTTTCTCCGCCGCCGCCGCGGGCGCGGCCGCGAGCCACGCCTGCGTCGCGAGTTCGAAGCACTTGCCCGGCGACACCGCCAGGTGAGCGCCCCAGTCGAGCACGGCCAGCGCCAACGACACGGGCGACAGCCCGAAGGTCATCGCGGCGACGTTGGCATGCGCGGCGCGGTTCCATTGTTCGGCGGGGGTCGCCTCGGCGGCGGTGCATTCGGGCCGGTCCGGCTCCTGCTCGTCCCGAGCCGGCGACCGCCTCGATTCGCGCGGGAGGGGCACACGGATGACGGACGCTTTCATCGCATGTACATGCCGCCGTTGACGTCGAATTCCGCACCGGTTGCGAACGCCCCCGCATCGGAACACAGGAAGGCGACGAGCGCGGCGATTTCGTCGGGGTCGCCGAGGCGGCCGGCCGGAATCTGCGGCAGGATCTTCGTGTCGAGCACTTCCTTCGGTACCGACTCGAGCATCGCGGTGGCCAGGTAGCCCGGGGCCACCGTGTTGACCGTGATGCCGTGCCGCGCGAGTTCGAGCGCCAGCGATTTCGTGAAACCGTGAATGCCGGCTTTCGCGGCCGCGTAGTTCGCCTGCCCGTACGCGCCGCGCTCCCCGTTCACGGACCCGATGTTCACGATCCGGCCGAAGCCGGCATCGATCATCCCGGGCACGAACGGCTTCGTCATGTTGAACAGGCCGTCGAGATTGGTGCGCAGCACCGCATCCCACATGCTCTTGGTCATCTTCACGAAGGTCGCATCGTGCGTGATGCCCGCGTTGTTGACGAGCACGTCGACGCGCCCGAACTCCGCCAGCACGCGCGCCGCGCAGTGCTGGCACGAGTCGTAGTCGGCCACGTCGACCTCGTACGCATGAAACGTGCGGCCCGCCTCGCGTTCCTGCGTGAGCCACGTCGCGACGTGGTCGTTGCGTTCGGTGTGCGACACCGCCACCGTCATGCCGGCCTCGTGCAGGCGGCGGCTGATCGCGGCACCGAGGCCGCCCATCCCGCCGGTGACGAACGCAACCCGTTCAGCGCGCATGATCGTGCTCCTGCGCCGCATGGCGGCCATCGAGACGCCGGACGTCCGCGGCCCCGTCGCCCGCATCGACGGTTTCCGTGATGCCGAGCTCGAACGCGGCCATCCAGTCGCGCCACGGCATGCTCGCCTCGTTGACCACGGCCAGCCGCCCGAGATCGGGCCACCAGTCGGTCTGGTAGCGCGACAGCGCGCCGGTGCCGTAATCGCGCAGCCACGTGCGCCACGCACTCGCGCTCTCGAACTGCCCGCGCATGCACAGCTCGGTGGCGTCCTGCCAGATCGCGACGGTCGCGATCGTGTAGTCGCGCATCACATGCCGGGCCGCCTCGCCGAACGCCGTCCACTCGTTCGTCGCGGTCAGCGCCTGCTGCAGGCCGCGCACCGCGTCGCGGTCCCGCTCGATGCGCCGCCCTGCCAGCGCGTGCCATTCGTGCTGCCAGTCGCGAGCAAGCACGGCCATGCGCAACGCTAGATCGCAACCCGCGCGGCAAGCGTCGTTCGGTGTGGTCAAAGCCTGGGGGCTCATCGTCTTCCCTCCTTCGATCCGGTCGGTGAATGGGCGTCCACGTCACTGTGCGACCGTGGCGCATGGCACCCGTTGATCTGAGTCAAGCACGCGGAAACCCTGCTTCGTAGACTGGATTGCACTGGCGGATCACCCGTCGATGGAGCGATTCCGATGAGCTACAAAAGCCTAGTCGTGCACCTCGATACGAGCACCCGCGCGCATTCGCGTCTCGAGCTGGCGTTGCGTCTTGCCCGGCGCTTCGGTGCGCATCTCACCGGGCTGTACGCGGTCTACACGCCGGAGCCGCATTCGTTCTACGTGATGGCCGGTTCCGCAGACTATTTCCGCGCGCACCGCGAACAACGCGACGAGCGGCTCGGCGCACTGGAGCGCCTGTTCCATGCGGAAACCGCGCGGGCCAAAGTGCCGGCCACCTGGGTTCGCGCGGACGAGCGCGCGAATGTGGCCGTGCCGCGTGCCGCTCGTCTTGCCGACCTCGTGATTGCGGGCCAGAGCGACCCGAACGATCCCGAAACCTACATCGACGACCAGTTTCCGGAGAACCTCGTGTTGTCCGCCGGGCGCCCGGTGCTGTTCTGGCCCTACACCGGCGAATTCCCGTCGATCGGCGAACGGGTGTTCGTCGCCTGGGACGGCAGCCGCGAAGCGGCCCGCGCCGCGCACGACGCGCTCCCGTTCCTCGAGCATGCGAAGCGCACGACGGTCGCCGCCGTGGTCGACGGCGATTCCGAAGCGGCGACCACACGCATTCCGGCCGCCGATGCCGCGCTGATGCTGGCGCGCCATGCGCGCGACGTGAACGTGCTCGATATCGACACCGGTACCGGCGCGTCGGTCGGCGACACGCTGCTGTCGCGCGCTTACGAAACGGGTTCCGACCTGCTGGTCATGGGCGCGTACGGGCATCCGCGCTGGCATGAACTGATCATGGGAGGCGCCACGCGCACGGTGCTCGCGTCGATGACGCTCCCGGTGCTGATGTCGCACTGAATCGATCGATGCGTACGCTCGCGCTGCTCGTCGTCAATGCCGGTTCGTCGAGCGTGAAGTTCGCGGTGTTCGCATATCCGCCGCACGGGGATCCCGCGCGGCGGCCGCTGCACGAGGGTGAAGCGATCGAAACCGGCAACGGCGTGTCGATCCGCTTCGACGCCGCCCCGGGCGGCACGCTGCCGCTGCGCACGTGCGATCCATACCGTGCGGTGCTCGCGCAGGTCGCGATGTGGATCCGCGTGCAACTGCCGCATATCGCGCTCGGCGCCATTGCACACCGTGTCGTGCATGGCGGTGCCCGGTACGTCGACCCGGTCGTCGTCGACGACGCGGTGCTCGACGCGCTTCGCACGCTGACGCCGCTCGCGCCGTTGCATCAACCGCACAGCCTCGATGCGATCGACGCGCTGCGCGACGCGTTTCCCGACGTGCCGCAGGTCGCCGTGTTCGATACAGCGTTTCATCGCACACTGCCGCGCGCCGAGCAATTGCTGCCGCTGCCGCATGCATGGTTCGACCAGGGCGTGCGCCGCTACGGGTTCCATGGTCTGTCGTACGAATACCTGGCCGTCGCGCTCGACGAGCAGTTCGGCGCGCGTGCGCACGGCCGCGTGATCGCCGCCCATCTCGGCAGCGGCGCCAGCCTGTGCGCGATGCGCGACTGCTGCAGCGTCGCGACGACGATGGGCTTCTCGGCGCTCGACGGGCTGATGATGAGCACGCGCTGCGGAACCCTCGATCCCGGCGTGGTGCTGCACCTGCTCGAGGCCGGCAAGCTGTCCACCGACGCATTGGGCCACATGCTCTATCACGAGTCGGGCCTCAAGGGCGTGTCGGGCGCTTCCGGCGATCCGCGCGTGCTGCTGGCGTGCGAAGCCGCCGGCGATGCATTCGCCGGCGATGCGCTGACACTCTACGTCCACCGCATCGTGCGCGAAGCCGGTGCGCTCGTCGCGCTGCTCGGCGGCCTCGACATGCTGGTCTTCACGGCCGGCATCGGCGAGCACTCGGCCGTGTTGCGCGAGCGGATCTGCGCGGCGCTCGGCTGGCTCGGCATCGACATCGACGTGGGCGCGAACGCGGACCATGCGCCGGTCGTGTCGTCCGCGTCGAGCGCGGTCACGGTTGTCGTCGAGCCGGCCAACGAAGCGTGGATCGCCGCGCGCGCCGCGGTCGGGGTGCTGCGCGCCAACCGCGACGCTTGATCCAGATCAGCGCGACCGGCGCGCGCGCGCCGATGATGATCTCATCCACATCCGTTCAAGGGAAATGCCATGTACTCGAACATTCTGGTTGCACTCGACGGCAGCGACACGTCGTCCCGTGCACTCGACGCCGCGCTGGCCATCGCGTCGGAGACGGGTGCGCGGCTGACTCCCGTCTACGTCGTCGATTTCCTCGTGCCGGCCTACGACATGTACGGCTACGATCCGTCGATCCTGATCGACGCCTTTCGTGAAGAAGGGTTGCGCGTCACCGATGACGCGGCGCGACGCCTGAAGGCGCGCGACGTCGCCGGCACGCCGCAGATCTCCAACGTCGCGCCGGCGGGCGAAGACATCCCGCACCGGATCGTCAGTCTTGCCAACGAAATCGAGGCCGACCTGATCATCATGGGCACGCACGGCCGGCGCGGCGTTCAGCGCCTCTTCCTCGGCAGCGTGGCCGAGCGCGTGCTGCGCCTGGCCACGTGCCCGGTGCTGATGATTCCGGCGGGCTGCCCGTCCGGAAAACCTGCCGAGACCGCCGCCGCATCCACCGAAAAGGAGCCGTCATGAGCTACAAGACCCTGCTCGTCCATCTCGACGACAGCGAGCGCTGCGCGATCCGCGTCGACCTCGCACTCGAACTCGCGGCGCGCTGGAATGCGCATTTGATCGGCCTCTACGTGGTCTGCCAGGATCTCCTCGAGCCGCTGCGGCGGCCCGACGAACCGCTGAAACTGGCCGTGTACGAACGCCTGTGCGACCAGCGGCGCAAGGAGGCCGAGGAGAAATTCCTGATCGCCGCCGAGCGCGCGGGACGCAGCGTCGAATGGCAGGCGCCGGCCGGCGACGCGACCGCCGCCGCCATCCTGCACGCGCGCCACGCCGACCTGCTGATCCTCGGCCAGGAAGACCCGGACGATCGCCTGACCTACGTGGCGCGCCATTTCGTCGAGGATGTCGTGATGGGCAGCGGCCGTCCGGCGATCGTCGTGCCCTACGCGGGCGACGTGCTAACGATCGGCGAGAACGTGCTGATCGGCTGGGACGGCGGGCGCGAAGCCGCCCGCGTGATGGCCGATGCGCTGCCGCTGCTGGCCCGCGCGCGCTTCGTCAACGTCGAGACGGTCGTGCGCGGCCAGCCCGATCCGGACAAGACGCCGGCGGGCGTCGACGTCGCCGCGTATCTCGAACGGCATGGCGTGCGCGCGTCGTTCTCGACGACGCCGCGCGACCGCTCGGTCGGCGTAGGCGCGACGCTGCTGAACCGGGTGACCGACCTGCATGCGGATCTGCTGGTGATGGGCCTGTACAGCCATGCGCGCATGCACGAACGCGTGCTGGGCGGTGCGACGCGCACCATCCTCGAGACGATGACGGTGCCGGTACTGCTGTCGCACTGACGCCGCACGCGTGACGACGGGGCAGCCGCCGGCGGCTGCCCTCTTCGGTCACAACACGGCCGCGCACGCGCCCTGCCCCTCACGCACGACCAGCACCGGCCGGTCGGCGGTGCGCACCAGCGATTCGGCGACGCTGCCGAGCACCGCGCGGCGCACGCCGCGGCGCCCGTGCGTGCCCATCACGATCAGGTCCGCGTCGCATTCCGCGGCCGCTCGCGCCAGCACGGACGACACATCCTCGCCGCACGCGTCGATCGTGTGCGCGGTGCCGCGCACGCCGCACAGCCGAAACGCGGTCTCCGCGTCCGCCACCGCGATCGCGGCCTTGTCCGCATCCAGCCCCGCCGGGTCGCGCTGGTCGATATAGCCGCTGTCGACGTCCGTCAGTCGCGGCGCGTCCGATACCACGCATACGGCGACGATCAGGCCGCCCGAATCGCGAGCAAGCGCGATCGCCTCGTCGAGCGCCAGCCGCGAACTGCGGCTGCCGTCGAGTGCTGCAAAGATCCGTGCGTACATGATGCCTCCCTGGTGCCGTTGGGTTTTGACTGGAATGCCAAACCAGTCTGGGCCCGACGCGCGCCATCCGGTTGACGCCGGTCAAGCCCGGACGGCAGCCGGCATACGCACCGGTCCCGATTGGCGAATCCAGACAAAACGCGCACAATTTCGGGCGACATCGCAGTTTCGGCCCGCCCCGCGTTTCGTGCCTCGCGTCCGGGCCGCCGCCCGCCAGCCGCCGGCGAAATCCGTCAGGATGAACGGCCATGACAGTCAATGCGTCCTCCTTCAAGGCCGGGCCGGCTCCGCACGGGTCTCGGCCCGCGCGATACGCGCCCCTGGCCGCGCTGTTGACGCTGGCGCTCGGCCTGGCTGCGTCATTTGCGTGCGCCCGGCATCTGCAGAACCAGGGGCAGGAAGCCGCCCAGGCACGCTTCGCGCAATCGGCGACGCTCGCGACGGCCGATCTCCGGCGCAGCCTCCTCGGCGCCGCCGCCGTGTTGCGCGGCGCGCGCGGCTTCGCGGCGACGCTGGCCGTGCCTCAGTCGGGCGAAGCGTGGCGACGCTACCTCGCCGGTCTCAATCTGGACGGTTTGCAGTTGCCCGTCCGCAGCCTTGGAAGAATCGAACCGAGCGCCGACGGCGACGATCAGGCAACCCGGCTTGCGCTGCAGCGCGCGGCAGAAACCGGCAAGACCGCGCTGGCGGCGAATGCCCTCCAGGACAACTCGGACACGACGATCGCCCGCACGACGCTGACGCTGTATCTGCCGATTTATGCGAACGCTGAAGACGGGGCTTCGTCCGGGCCGCGGCATGCGCGTGCGACCGGATACGTTTATGCGGCGCTCGATCCGGAGCATCTTGTCGATCCATCGGTCCTGGACCGCCTGCACATGGAAATCACGGCCGACAACCCGGCGGCCCCCGTCTATTCCGGCGGCTTCGGCGGCGGCGACGCCACCGCCGCCCGCGACGGGCTCACGCGAACGGATGCGTTGACGTTCGGCGGCACACCGCTGTCGCTGCGCTACAGTGCGCCGGCCCCCGACACGTCCGGCGCCGCGATGGCCGCGCTGGCGGCCGGAATCGCGCTGTCGCTGACACTGGCCGCCCTCGTGCGGCAGGTCGCCGTCAGGAAAACGTCGGGCGCCGTCCCCGCCGGCGACGGCCAGCCGACCGAGGCCCGGATGATGGGCATCATCCGGTCGTCGATGGAGGCCATCATTACCGTCGATGAAGGCCAGACGATCGTGATCTTCAATCCGGCGGCGGAACGCGTGTTCGGCGTCTCCGCGATGGAGGCGATCGGCGCGCCGCTCTCCCGCTTCATCCCCGAGCGCTTCCGTGCCGCGCACACGCGGCACGTCCAACAATTCGGTGTGACGGGTGTGTCGGAGCGACAGATGGGACAGCAGCGCGTGCTGTTCGGCCTGCGCGGCGACGGCTCGGAGTTTCCGATCGAGGCGTCGATATCGCAGATTCGCGACGGCACGGGCAAGCTGTACACGGTCATGCTGCGCGACGTCACCGAGCGCGTCCGGGCGGAAAATGCGCTCAAGCAGTCGCGCGAGGAACTGCGCGACCTGTCCGCCAACCTGCAGAACGTGCGCGAGGAAGAGAAAACGCGGATCGCGCGAGAACTGCACGACGACCTCGGCCAGCAACTCACGGCGCTCAAGATGGATCTCTCCGCCGTCGAACTGGGGCTCGCGGGCATCGTCGCGCCTCACACCGGCGTGCGCGAGCAGTTGGGCGGCATGCACCGCCTGATCGATTCGACCGTTGCGTCGGTGCGGCGCATCGCGGCCGATCTGCGGCCGGTGATGCTCGACGACCTGGGCCTCATCCCGGCGATCGAGTGGCTGGTCAACGATTTCACGCATCGCTACCGGATCACGGTCGACCGGAACATTGCCCCCGTCGATACCGCGTTCACCAGCGCCGGTGCCACGACGCTGTTCCGCATCGTGCAGGAAGCGCTCACCAATGTCGCGCGCCACGCCGATGCGACGCACGTGACGCTCGCATTGAAAGTGGACGACGGCTACTGCGTGCTGCGCATCGCGGACAATGGCCACGGCGCCCCGGAGAGCGCCCGCGACGAGCGCGATCGTCCGTCGTTCGGGCTGATCGGCATCCGTGAACGCGTACACATGCTCGACGGCACGGTGACGATCGACAACCGGCCCGGAACGGGGTTCACGATTACCGTGGCGCTGCCGCTTCACGCCATCCAGCAAGGAGACGTATTGTCATGATCAGGGTACTCATCGCCGACGACCACGCCCTCGTCAGGGACGGCCTGCGGCACATCCTGCAGAGCGCAAGCGGCTTCGAGGTCGCGGGCGAAGCGCGCGACAGCGGGTCCACGATCGCGCTCGTGCGGGATACCTGCGCGAATGTCCTGGTGCTCGACCTGTCGATGCCGGGCCGCAACGGCGTCGAACTCATCAAGCAGATCAAGGACGAGAAGCCGGCCTTGCATATCCTCGTGCTGACGATGCATGCCGAGCAGCAATACGCGGTGCGCGCGTTCCGCGCCGGTGCGTCCGGCTACATGACCAAGGAGAGCGCGAGCGCCGAGCTGGTCGCGGCGCTGACCAAGATCGCGGCGGGCGGCGTCTACGTCAGCCTGACCATGGCCGAGCAGTTCGCGCAGCGCCTGAACGAGCCGACCGATCCGCTGCCGCACCAGCGTCTGTCCGACCGCGAATTCGACGTGTTCCGGCGCGTCACGACCGGCGAGTCGATCTCCGAAATCGCGCAGGCGCTGTGCGTGAGCGTCAAGACGGTCAGCACCTACAAGACGCGGATTCTCGAGAAGATGCAGATGCCGAACGACACGGCGCTCGTGCGCTATGCGATGCGCCACAAGCTGTTCGACGACCCGGACGAGCTCTGATGGCGGCTCCGGCTCACGACGGGTGCGCCCTTGCGTCGGCCCGGACAAAATGCCGCACCCGTGTAGGAAACCGCCTACATCGCTTCAATGCGACCTACTGCATCTTCAATCGCTGCTGATTTCCTTGACGCCGCGCAACATCCATACTCCAGATCAAGAAAAACAAGCACGCGCCTCGCGGAGCAAAGGCGGCAATCGCCGTCGGGACAGGTCCCCCCGGCTCGTCCGGCGCGGTTCTTCACCATGAGTGCGGCAACCGTCAGGACCGCGGGCGCTACCACCAGCGCGATCCCGCCCACGGCGGCTCGCCGCTGTCCTCAACATACTGGAGCCGATCATGCAGAGCCATGCCGAAGTTTCGCCGACCATGCCGTTACGCCCGTTCATCCCGTTGCATCCCGTCGAACGGGCGGAGCAACCGAAGCGCGCCGCGTCCCGTTGCTCGACGTGCGCGTTGCGTACCGTCTGCATGCCGGCCGACCTTTCTCCTGACGAATTCGCGCGCGTCGACGCGATGATCTGCACGACGCGGCACGTCCGGCGCGGCGAAACGCTGTTTCGCGCGGGCGATGCGTTCAACAGCATCTACGCGGTCCGAACCGGATCGTTCAAGACCATCGTGATGCATCGCGACGGCGACGAGCAGATCACCGGCTTCCAGATCGTCGGCGAATCGCTCGGGCTCGACGGCGTGCACACCGGGCACCACAACGGCGACGCGATCGCGCTCGAGGACAGCACGGTCTGCATCATTCCGTTCGGCCAGCTCGAGCAGATGTGCCGCGAAGTACGGCCGATGCAGCATCACGTGTACCAGATGATGAGCGGCGAGATCGTCCGCGAATCCGCGCTGATGCTGCTGCTCGGCACGATGACCGCCGAACAGCGCGTGGCCGCGTTCCTGCTGAACCTTTCCACCCGCTTCAAGGCGCGCGGCTACTCGGCCGCCGAATTCGTGCTGCGGATGACGCGCGACGAGATCGGCGAATATCTCGGGATGAAGCTCGAAACGGTGAGCCGCATGATGTCGAAGTTCCAGCACAAGGGGCTCGTCGCCGCGCAAGGCAAGCAGATCCGCATCGTCGATCCGGAAGGCCTCGGGCGAATCTGACCGCGCGGCGCGCGGCGAGCGCATCTGCCGCGCATGGCGAGTACCGCTGCCCCGGACAAACGCCCGGTGCGCAGGTCGTCGAGTGCGCGATTCGCATCGGTCAGCGCGTAGCGCACGGCCTCGACCCGCAGCGGCACCGCATCGGCGACCCGCATGAATTCGACCGCGTCCGCACGCGTCAGGTTGGCGACCGACACGATGCGGCGCTCGCCCCACAGCCACGCGTACGGAAAGCCCGGGATATCGCTCATGTGAATGCCGCCGCATACGACGATCCCGCCTTTGTCGACGGCGCGCAGCGCGGCCGGCACCAGTGCGCCCACCGGCGCGAAGATCAGCGCGGCGTCGAGCGCCTCGGGCGGCGCTTCGTCGCTGCCGCCGGCCCACGCGGCACCGAGTGAACGTGCCAGCTGCTGCGCGACGGTATCGCCGGGCTTCGTCAGCGCAAACACCTTTCGCCCCTCGGCATGCGCGACCTGCGCGACGAGATGCGCCGCCGCGCCGAAGCCGTAGATGCCGATGCGGCGCGCATCGCCCGCCATGCGCAAGGTTCGATAACCGATCAGGCCCGCGCACAGCAGCGGCGCGGCTTCGAGATCGGTGTAGCGCCGCGGCAGATGCACGCAATAGCGGTGGTCGGCGACGGTGCGCTCCGCATAGCCGCCATCGATCGTATAGCCGGTGAATCCCGGGCTGTCGCACAGATTCTCACGGCCCGCCGCGCAATACGCGCAATGGCCGCACGTCGAGCCGAGCCACGGCACACCGACGCGGTCACCCACCGCGAAGCCGGTCACGCCCGCGCCGAGCGCGCGCACCGTGCCGACGATTTCGTGCCCAGGGATCAGCGGCAGTTTCGGGTGCGCGAGCTCGCCGTCGACGACGTGGAGATCCGTCCGGCATACGCCGCATGCGTGTACGTCGATCAGCAACTGGCCCGCCGCCGGCAACGGCTCCGGCACGCGCGCCTCGCGCAAATGCGGTGTCGTGCCGTCAAACATCATCGCAAGCATGCTCGCCTCCCCTGCGCACGCCGGTGCGTACGCTTCACCTCTCCACGCTAGCCGCTCCGCGTCGCGAACGCATGGCCCGGTGACGGGCGCTTGATGTGGGTCAACGGCGGTCGGACGGTTGCTGACACGATGAAGTGGCGTCACGCCCGACGTGTGGCGACCAGGAGATGATCGAATGATATCCGTTCCCCCACTAGCCGCGAGCGCCCACCCCGAGGCATACCTGAAGTCGCTGCTGGCCTACGCGGTGCTGGCCCCGTCCAGCCACAACTCGCAGCCGTGGCGGTTCATCGTCGACGGCCCCACGATCGCGGTCTGCGCGGATCGTGTACGTGCGTTGCCCGTCATCGATCCGTTCGATCGCGAGTTGATCATCAGCTGCGGGGCAGCCCTGCTCAACCTGCGCGTCGCGCTCGATCACGCCGGGCTCGCCCACACGATCAGCACGTTTCCGTCCGACATCGATCCCGATCTGCTCGCGATGGTCCGGGTATGCGACGACGGCTATTCCGACGCGTCGCTCGGCGCGCTGTTCGATGCGATCCCGGAGCGCGTCACGACGCGTGCGCCGTTCGAATCGACGGCCGTGCCGGACGACCTTCAGCGCGAGCTGATCGCGGCCGGCGTCGCGGAAGGCGCCGAGATCACCTGCATCGACTCGATCGCGAATCGCGCACGGGTGGCCGAGCTGGTTGCGGAGGCCGACCAGCAGCAATTCGCGGACCCGCGCTTCAGGCGCGAACTGGCGAGCTGGATCGATCCGCGCCGGCACACCGACGGCATGCCGGCGTTCGCGGCCGGCGTGCCGACGCTGCTGGATTTCGCGGCGCCCGTCGTGACGATGGCGGTACGGACCTTCGATCTCGGCAACGGGCTGGCCGCGCTGCATCACCAGCTCGTCGGCGCGTCGCCGCTGGTCGTATGCATCTCGACCGTGCGCGACGATCGCGACGCGTGGCTCGCCGCCGGACAGGCGCTGGAGCGCGTCCTGCTCGTCGCGACGCGCGCAGGCTATACCGCGTCGTACCTGAACCAGCCGATCGAGACGGCCGGGCTGCGCGCCCATCTGCGCCACATGCTCGGGCTGCACGGCGAACCGCAGTTGCTGCTGCGGGTCGGGCGCGGCCCGCATACGCCACACTCGCCGCGCCGCCCGCTCGACGAAGTCGTCTCGTGAGCGCGCCTTGCGGCGCGATGCGGCTCTTTCGATCCGGACAAGGAAAACGACATGAACCTCCTGCGTAACGCCGCCTTCTGCGTGATCGCCGCGGCGGCCCACCCGGCCACCGCGCAGACGGCCGTGCCCGAGCCGACCGATCTCGTCAATGCGCAGCACTGCATGTTCTGCCACACGTCCGACATGACGTTCCTCGGGCCATCGTTCCACGACATCGCGCAGCGCTACCGCGGCGATCCGGCGGCCGTGCCGGAACTGGAACGCAAGCTGCGCGTCGGCGGCCGCGTGCACTGGGGCGACACGCCGATGCCGTCCGCCGAGGATCGCGGCGGCCCGCTGTCCGCCGACGACGCGCACCAGCTCGTGCAGTGGGTGCTCAGCCAGTAACCGGCCCGCCGGCCCGCCGCTCATGTCGACCGTCGTCAAACGCATTCCCGCCGGTACCGCACGCGGTGAAGTGCGCCGCCGTACTGCAGGCGACCCGATGCCGGCGGACACGCGCGGCCGGCGCACCCGCACGCGCCCCGCTGCGATCGTGGGCCACGACGGCGCCGGGCGCCGCCCGCGTCGCGCGCCGCCGCACGCGCAACGCGCGAACTGCACGCCCGCCGACGACGATGCCACCATCCTGCAGCGCACGGGCATGCGCGGCATCCGGCTGCAACTCGACTACTGGAAGGCCGAGGAACGCCTGCAGAACGAACGCATCGGCCATGCCGTCGTGATCTACGGCAGCACGCGCATCGTTGCTCCTGCCGTCGCGAACGCGCGGCTGAACGAAGCCAATCGCCTGCTCGCGGCGCGTCCGCACGATGCGGGCCGGCGTCGTGCCGTCGCGGCGGCGAGCCGGCTCGTCGAGCACAGCGTGTATTACCGCGTCGCGCGCGAATTCGGGCGCATCGTCGGCCACGTCGACCGGTGCACGCGCACCGCGCGGCTCGCCATCGTCACCGGCGGCGGCCCCGGCATCATGGAGGCCGCGAATCGCGGCGCGTACGAGCGCGGCGCGCCGAGCATCGGCTTCAACATCGAGCTGCCGCGCGAACAGGCGCCGAATCCGTACATCACGCCCGATCTCTGCTTCCGGTTTCACTATTTCGC
The DNA here is from genome assembly GCF_002925705.1 of Burkholderia anthinoferrum. Taxonomy (NCBI): domain Bacteria; kingdom Pseudomonadati; phylum Pseudomonadota; class Betaproteobacteria; order Burkholderiales; family Burkholderiaceae; genus Burkholderia; species Burkholderia anthinoferrum. The sequence continues at coordinate 28,693 of NZ_LFZP01000052.1, read as the reverse complement.
GATCCGCAAGCTGCACCTGCTCGAACGCGCGAAGGCGGCGGTATTTTTCCCGGGCGGCTACGGCACGTTCGACGAGCTGTTCGAGGTCCTGACGCTGCTGCAAACGCGCAAGATCCCGCCGCTGCCGGTCATCCTCGTCGGCGAAGCGTACTGGCGCCGCGCGGTGGACCTGGCCTTCCTCGCCGACGAAGGGATGATCGACCGCAGCGATCTCGACCTGTTCACGTACTGCGAATCCGCCCCCGACATCTGGCGCGCGATCGGCGGCTGGTATGCGCGGCGGCGCACGGCGCGGCCGGTGCGCCGCCGCACGAAGCCGAAACCGCGTGCCATGTAGGAATCTGCCGACGCCCGCTGAACGATTCCTACCGCAGCTTCGGGGCATGCCGATTGAATCGCGCCGGCGCGGCAACGATACTGAATTCATGGATCACGGCTGCGCGGCATCCGGATTCCGGGCCCTCAGGAGAGTCGTCATGTCATACGCTACCCATCTTCCCGATCCGGGCGATCAGGCCGGCCGCACCGACGCAGCCGCGCTCGACACGCAGGCGCTCGTCGCCCTCGCACGCGACGCCGGCATGCTCGTGATCCTCGACGGCCAGATCGGGCGCGAGCGGTACGAAAGCGTGACGGGATCGATCGCCACGCTGGCGCGCTTCGCGCAGGCGCTGCAACTGTCGGTGCGCAAGGCCGCCTGAGGCCGCTTGAAACTGCTTGAAGCCGCGCATCGCCGTGCCGTGCCGCCGGCATCCGGTGCAGCGGCAGCGGCCTTGCCGCCCGACGCAATGACCCCTGTCGCCCTGCCGTTTCGCACGTCTGCCCGGGCTGGCCGCCGCCCGGCGACCGTGCGCCGGGCGGCCCCGGCCCTCCCGCTCGCCCGGACGGCTCCGGCATGAAGCCGCCATGAACCGGCCCCTTTCCGCCCGCGTCGCCCACCTGTTCCCGGGCGTCGCGCTGCTCGCGAACTACCGTCGCGCATGGCTCCCGCGTGATCTCTACGCGGGCATCGCGCTGTCGGCCGTGCTGGTGCCCGTCGGCATGAGCTATGCCGAGGCGGCCGGCCTGCCCGCCATCACGGGGCTCCATGCGTCGATCGCCGCGTTGCTCGCGTATGCGCTGCTCGGCCCGAGCCGGATCCTCGTCCTCGGCCCGGATTCGGCGCTGGCCGCGCTGATTGCCGGCGCCATCGCCCCGCTCGCCGGTCACGATCCGCAACGCGCGATCGCGCTCGCCGGCGCGCTGGCGCTGTCGGCCGGCACGATCTGCATCCTGCTCGGCGCGCTCCGCCTCGGCTTCGTCACCGATCTGCTGTCGCGTCCGATCCAGTACGGCTACCTGAACGGCATCGCCATTGCGCTCGCGATCGGCCGGTTGCCGGAACTGCTGGGCATGCCGGTATCGGGCGGCGACGTGTTCACCAGCGTGCCGCGCATCGTGCAGGCGCTCTCCGGACACCGGTTCTCCGTTGCCGCGACCGCGCTGGGCATCGGTACGCTCGCCATCATTTTCCTGATGAAACGCACGATGCCGCGTGCGCCCGGCGTGTTGATCGCGGTGCTGGCGGCAACCGTCGTCGCGCAGGTGCCGCCGTTGCACGGCGCGGCAACGATCGGCGCCCTGCCTGCCGGCGCGCCCGTACCGCATCTGCCGGCCGTGTCCGTTGCCGACCTGGTCGCGCTAGCGTCCGGCGCGATCGCCGTCGCGCTGGTGTCGTTCGCCGACATCAGCATGCTGTCGCGCGCACTGTCCACTCGCGCGGGCGATACGCCGGACCGCAACCAGGAACTGCTCGCACTGGGCGCCGCCAATCTGCTGGCCGGCGTGATGCAAGGGTGCGCGGTCAGCAGCAGCGCATCGCGTACGCCCGTCGCGATCGCCGCCGGTGCGCAAAGCCAGGTCACGAATCTGGTCGCGGCAGCCTGCATCGCGCTCCTGCTCGCCGCCGCCCCGGCGCTGCTGACCCTCGTGCCGCGCGCGGCGCTGGCCGCCGTCGTGATCTACGCGGCGTTCGCCATCGCGGACGTCCGCAGCGTCGTGCGGCTGTACCGGATGCGCCGCGGCGAATGCCTGATTTCCGTGCTGTGCTTCGCCGGCGTGATCGGCATGGGCGTCGTGCCCGGCATCCTGCTCGCCAGCGCGCTGTCGCTGCTGTCGTTCGTGTGGCGCGCGTGGCATCCGTACGATGCGGTGCTGGGCCGGCTCGCCGGCGTGCGCGGCTATCACGACGTCGCGCGGCATCCGGACGCCGTGCTGATACCGGGGCTCCTGCTGTTCCGCTGGGATGCGCCGCTCTTCTACGCGAACGTCGAGATTTTCTGCGAGCATCTGCACGCGGCGATCGCGAAGTCGGCATTCCCGGTTGCGCGCGTCGTCATCGCGGCCGAGCCCGTCACCGATATCGACGTCAGCGCCGCGGACCGGCTCGTGGTGCTGGGCGAGGAACTCCGGGAACGGAAGATCGCGCTGGACTTCGCGGAAATGAAGGGCCCGGTGAAGGATCGCCTGCGCGCCTACGGGCTGTACGACGCATTCGGCCCCGCCTGTTTCTTTCCGACCGTGACCGACGCCGTCGCGCATCATGTCGGGCGGCAACGCAGGCATGCGCGCGACGACGAACCGGTCCCGCGCGCCGCGCCGCCGCGTGCCACCCGTGATCGGTCGGACGGCTAGGCACGTCGATGTCGATGCGCACGCGATGCGACGCCGGTTGCGTCACGTGGCGAACGAAACGCCGGCACCCGTGCGACATGCGCACGGGTGCCGCGACCTCAAACCGTGAACGTGTTCGACTTCATCATCTCGACCCACGTCATCCCGGCGCGCAGCCCGTCGATCACGGCTTCGCGCTCGGTGTCGTGGGCCCGGCTGTGCGCGAACGTACGCTCGCACGCGCCCTCCGGCGACACCAGCGTCACGTGGATCCTGCAACGATAGCCGCCCGTTCCGGCGGCGATCGTCTCGATCGCCACCGACCAGTCCGCGTCGTGCACCTCGCCTGACAGTGTCATTTGACTCCTCCTTCCGCGCGGACCGCGCATCCGGTTGCCGCTCGCCGGCGTTACTCGACGACCAGGTCGTCGACGACGGCACGCACGCCGCGCGCCGACCATGCCGCCCCGCGCACGGCCTTGCGCTCGGAGAACGAGCCGACCTTGCCGGACAGCCGCACCGTGCCGTCGCGCACCTCGATCGCGATGTGCTTCGCCTCGCGCTCCGCATGGCGCATGATCGCGCGCTTGATGTTGCCGCCGATGTCGGCCGAGCCGATCGTCCCCTGCACCGCGATATGGTCGGTCACGCCGGTCACGCTGCGCATCTGCGAGATCGCCCGCACGGCAAGGTGGCTCTGGTACGCCCATTCGACCCTGCCGGACAGCGTGATCCAGCCGTGTTCGACCTGCACCTTCACCGCGTCGTCGTGCAGCCCGACCGTCCAGTGCAGCACCGAACGCACCGCGTTCGCGATGTCCTCGTCGGTGCGGACGTCGTCGTCCGGCAGATGCACGGTCATGTCGACGACGAGCGCCTTGACGCCGGCCACGCGGTTCGCCGCCCGCTCGATCGCCAGCTTCTCCGCATAGCTCGGCGGATGACCCGAGAGCGTCACGATCCGGTTGACCACCTCGACACCGATACGTGTCGCGTCGATCGCCGGGTCGGACTCCAGTTCGTCCTGAACGTCCTGCTTCAACTGCTTGTCGGTCTTCATCGCCTGCACTCCTGTGAGCCGCGGCGCGCCAGTCCGCCGCACATCCCCAGATTCGCACACGCGCGGCCGGGGATCGCTGATGCAGGTCAACGGACGCCGCTCGACGCGCGTCGCAGCCCGCCGGAGCACCGCTTGACGGAGGTCAAGCCGATGCGGCCCGGCCGTCTTATCGTGAAATCGCCGATGCGCGACGTCCCAGGCAAGCACGGCGATGCTCCAAGGAGACTCACATGACGGAACAGCAACTGTTGGCCTATTCGCCGGCGCCGCCGGCACGGCCGGTATCGCCACAGGGCGAATCCCCGGCCCTCATCGACCTGCCGCATCCGGACCTCGACAGCGGCCCGCCCTTGATGACGGCACTCGCAGCCAGAATGAGCGCCCGCGAATTCGCCGCCACGCCGCTGCCGCCCGCGACGCTCGGCGCGATGCTGTGGGCCGCGGACGGCGTCAACCGGCCCGCCGGCGGCGGCCGCACGGCGCCGTCCGCGCATGCGTTCAACGAAATCGACGTGTACGTCGCGCTGCCGTGCGGCGTCTATCGCTATGACGCGCCCGCGCACCGGCTCGTGCTGAAACACGCGATGGATGCCCGCAACCTCACGGGTTACCAGGACTTCGTCGGCCGCGCGCCGCTGGATCTCGTCTACGTCGTGCGCACCTCGCCGATCCTCGACATGCCGCCGCATCAGCGCGACGTGTTCTCGGCGATCACGGCCGGCGCCATCGCGCAGAACGTGTCGCTCTACTGCGCGGCCGCCGGGCTCGGCACCGTCGTACGCGGCTGGATCAACCACCGCGCGCTTGCCGATGCGCTGCGGCTGAACGAGGACGAACTCCCGATCCTCGCGCAGACGGTGGGCTACCGGGCCGGCGGCACGGGATCTCACGCGTGAGCGTTCGCGCGACCGCTTCAATGAAGACGGCGCGCGGATCGCTCCGCGCGCCGGTATCCCTCTTCGGACGACGCGTGCCAGCATCGCCCGCTGCCTGCTGTCCGATCAGCTGATGGCCAGCTTCTTCTGCGCGACCGGCGCCTTCTTCGGGAGCGTCAGCGACAGCACGCCGTCCTGGTAAGTCGCCGTTGCATTCGCGTCGTCGATCTCGCCCGACAGCGAGAACGAACGGCTGATCGCACCGCTGTAGCGCTCGCGCCGGATCACGCGTTCGCCCTCCTTCTGCTCCTTGTTGCGCTCGATCTTCGCGTTGATCGATACGGTGCTGCCCGTCACCTGGACGTCGATGTCGTCCTTGGCGACGCCCGGCAGTTCCGCGTTGACCTTGTACGCCTCGTCGCTTTCCGTCACGTCGATCTTCATCGAGGCCAGATCGGGCTCGTCCGTCAGCGTCATTCCGCGCAGCGGCCTGAACAGCCCCTGAAACAGGTCGGCGACGGGTTCGATCGAAAACGGATCGTAACGCGTGACATTGCTCATGGTTCGCACTCCTTGAACGATAGACAAGCGGCCCGCGCGTTCGTCCCGCCCGCGCGACGCCATGATGAAGACCGGATTGGCACGGCACCGTGTGCCGCACAACGGACGAACGATCATCAGGATTCCAGCGTAACTGCCCGTATCGGCACGCGCTTGATGCGCGTCAACGACTGCGGGCGCTCACGTACAGAACCGGAAATAGCCGCTGTGAAGCAGGATCGGCCGCCCGCCCATCTCCTCGAGCAGGCAGCGTGCGGCGCGCTCGATCGCGGGACGGTGGCGGGCAAACGCCTCCACGAGATCCTGCTCGCGCGGCGACGCCGCGCGGAAGTGATCCTCCAGCGCTTCCGCGGTAATCGCGCAGCGCACGCGGTGGCCTTCGACCAGCGCCGGAAAGGTCAGTGCCGGATCCAGGCCGCAATACGCCGGATGTTCGGAAGGAAACGAGATCTGCATGATGGTCACCTCGGCAGGTTGCGCACGGGCAGGCGCCGGCTGGCGGCGCTGCGTGCATGGCGGCCCTACGCCGCCGCCGCGGCCGGTGCGGCGTCGGTGCCGCGCATGAGCAGGACCGGACAGCTCGATCCGCGCAGGAACCGTTCGGCGACGCTGCCGAGGAACAGCCGCCGGACCCCGCGCCGCCCGTGAGTGCCGACCACCGCGAGATCGATCGACCGTTCGGCGACGTAGCGCTGCAGCCGTTCGGCGATACTCTCGCCAAGCTCGGTCTCGACGAGTTCCGTCTCGCCGTTGACTGCCGCGTGCGCGATGGTTCGTTCCGCTTGTCGCAGGACCGACGCGCCGTCGCGCCGGATCTCGGCGAGCAATGCATCCGGATCCAGGCGCCCGCTGTAAGTGATCAGCAGCGATTTGTCGACGACGAAAACGGCGAACAGGCGGGCACCGCACGATCGCGCCACCTTCAAGCCCTCGTCGAGCGCGCGTTGCGATGAAGGACTGCCGTCCACGGCGACCATGATGTTCGTGTACATACCGACCTCGCTGGATGAACCGACGCGCCGGCGGCGTTCGGCATGGTTTTCATCTTCGGCGTTCGCCGGAAGCGGGCGTTGACGGAGGTCAACGGTTCGGAATCACGCGGAAACCGGCACGCGAGCGGCCGCGAGACGCCGGATCATCGCGGCACGACGGGCGCCGTCGGCGCGTCGGACGAACGCGCCGGGTTCCCGTATGACCGGAAGCCCCGCTCGATGTCGAGGATCTTCGTCGCGCACGCGTCGTACCGCCAGCCCGGGCCGCCGTCGCTGGCGTACATGCCCTTGCACATCGCCTTGAGCCGGATCACCGACGCGCCGCCCGACGCCGTGCGGGAGGCCCACAGATACACTTCTCCGGCCAGAAACGGCGCCGCCGTTTCGATCGTGTCCGTATCGGCGCGCGTGATCCGGGTCGACGAATGCGCTTCGACGTAGCGGCGTGCGAAGTGCCATGCGCGGTCGCATTCGGCAGGCGTCGAACACTGCAGCACCGCGACCTGGCGCGTCGCGAACAACTGCGTTTCCGTCGACCGGAAGGCCGCGTTCCGTTCCGCGCCGGCGCACGCGGCCAATGCAAGGAGCACGCCGACCGCCCACCCCCGTTGTTTCATCGCCCCGCCCCGCAACACATTGAGTTCCGCTCGCAATCGGGCGGCATGAACATGCTCGGCGCGAATCCGGCCGTGCGATGGCTGAGCGCCCGCAATCAGCGCGCGGTCATGTGCCGCATCGCCCGAATCGACTGTATGACCGCCATCGGGAATGCGGTTGACCTGCGTCAATCGCCCGCCGGTGCGGGGCGGAGAGCACGAGCGGGAAGGATGCCGAAGACGGGGAACCGGTCACCCTGCCCTGTTGCACCGCGAAGACAAGCGTGCTTGACGAAGGTCAAGCCGGGAAGAACCGGACGCGCGAAAAATTACCGTGCACACGATCGTCGGTCGCCACCGGGAGACATTCATGAACACCGGCACTTCACCCGTCCAGGCAGTCCAGGCTCCCCAACGGGTGCTGATCGCCATCGACGGTTCGAACGCATCCGCTCACGCACTCGCGTATGCCAAAGCGCTCGTTCCAGCGAATGCAGCCGTGCATATCGTCAGCGTTGCGGAAAATCCGAGAACGCTTGTCCCGCTCGGCTCGAAAGCCATGGCGTTCCTCGAATCGGCGCGCGTCGAGTTGCTCAGGGATGCATCCGATGCGCTGTCGCGCGCCAAAGCCGCAATGGATCGCGACGACCTCGCCATCGACACGGAAGTCATCGACCTGGCCGCCCGCGGCGGGGATATCGTGCATGCGCTGACCGACAGCGTGCAAGCCTGGCAGGCCGAACTCCTGATCATCGGCGCACGTCAGCATCATGGCTTGCTCAGATGGGTCGAAGGAACGGTTTCCGGCCCGCTCGGCAAACTCGTTCCCTGCCCGCTTCTCATCGTTCCAGAAGGATTCGCGTCGGTTGCCGAGCACCTGCCGACGCGAATGCTGTTCGCCGTCGACGGAAGCGCAATGGCACTCGACGCATTGCGGACCGGGTTGACATTCTCTCGACCCGACACTGAATTTCGTGCGATATATGTGGTTGATCGTCCCCCTGCGCTGGGTGACTTCGTCCTTGGCGGGGCACTGGAAGATGCATTGATCGGCGAAGGCAACCATGCACTGCAGGGCGCGACGGCCCTCCTCGATGGCGCAGCCGGACACGCGCAGTCGCAGCTGATTCAAACGGATCGAATCGACGCGGACGTTTCTCGTCTGATCGTGCGCGACGCGATCGAATGGAATGCAGACATGATCGTCATGGGCACTCATGGACGGCGAGGCGTCACGGGCTGGCTCGTCGGCAGCGTGGCCGGACGCGTTGCGCGGATCACGAAGACGCCACTCCTTCTCGTGCCCGCGCCGAGTGCATGACGCCTTCTCGTCACGCCTCCGTTCCCACGGCATGGAACAGCTCCTCTTCCTGAGCGCAATGCAGGCGTACGATCGCTTCCAGCCCGTACAGCAAACGCTGTATCGCCTGAACCTGCATGCTGCTCACGTCGTCGCGCGGCACGTCCTCGACCATCTGCCTGAGCGATCGGACCATCTTGAAGATCTCCCGGTGGGCGCCGCTCATCGCGGAGAGCGGATCCTCGCCGCCAAGCAGCGGAGCCAGGCGCGCATAGACTTCGAGATCGTCGGCACGTTCGTGCGGCAGCAGCCGTTCGTCGAGTGAGTCGATGACTTGCACCAGCTCCCGGGTGATGGCTCCCGCGGAAAGTTGCGGCAAGCGATCCGCCAGATCCCTGATCCGGTCGAGCAACGGCGACAATGCCGCATGCTCGCGCTTGAGCTGCTCGACGTCGAGGTCGGCCGGCCGGGCGCTCGTCCGCCTCGCGGGCACCAGCAACACGCGCAACGCATTGACGATGACGACGACGTCGATGACTTCCTGAACGACCGCACCTGCGATCGGTTGCAGGAATCCGGCGGCAGCAATCGTCATTGCAGCAAACGACAGCGACATACCTGCCACCACGCTTTCGAGCGCGATACGGCGTGACCGTCGTGCGATACGGATCGCATCGACGAGTCGGTCCAGCCGATCCACCAGCAGTACCACGTCGGCTGCTTCGGAAGACGCCGCGGCCCCCCGCGCGCCCATCGCGATACCGACGTCGGCCGCCGCGAGTGCCGGTGCATCGTTCACTCCATCGCCGACCATGATCGTCACGCCGTCCTTCCGGGCAGCCTCGATGGCGGCAAGCTTGTCCGTAGGCGTCTGCTCGGCGCGCACGTCGGTGACACCCAGCAGCTCGCCCACGGCCTGTGCAATGTCACGCCGGTCGCCCGTCAGCATGACGAGGCGCTCGACGCCCTCGCGTTTCAGTAACCGCAATGCCCTTGGCGTTTCCAGTCGCAGCTGGTCGGCCATCTGAATCGCGCCGGTCATCACGCCATCCACGCCGACGAATACGGCAGCCCCGCCCTCGGCCGCGATCCGCCTCAGGAACGCGTCGCTCCACGGTTCAACCGTCGATCTGGCGGAAACGTACTCGAACTTGCCGATCGCGACCGTCCGATCGTCGACCCGGCCCGTCACGCCCTCACCCGCCGTTTCCACGACGGCCGACGGCGGCGACAGATCGATGCCACGTTCGCGTGCGGCGATCGTCAGCGCATCCGAAATGACGTGACCTGATGCCTGGGCCAACGACGCCGCCCAACGCAGCACATCGTCCGTTGCGATGCCCCCGCCGCATTCGATCGAAACGATACGCGCCTGCCCTCCGGTCAACGTCCCTGTTTTGTCGAAGAACAGAATCGACGCTTGAGCCAGGCGTTCCAGCGCACCGCCGCCCTTGACCAGCACGCCGCGTCTCGAACAACGCGACATGCCCGACACAATTGCGACCGGAACCGCGAGAATCAACGGACAAGGCGTGGCGACGACGAGCACGGCGAGCGCACGAGCGACATCGCCGGTCATCAGCCAGGAGAGCCCCGCGACGAAAAGCGAGGCCAGTACGAAAAGCGCGGCGTAGCGATCCGCGAGACGCACGGACGGACTGCGCTCGCGTTGCGCGCGTTCGACCATGCGGACGATGCCGGCAAACGTACTGTCGCCTGCCGTCGTGCGAGCGACCATTTCGAACGGCGCGCCGACGTTGACCACGCCGCTGCACGCGCTTTCTCCGGCACGTCGCGACTGGTTGGACGACTCGCCCGTCAGCATGGATTCGTCGAGTTCCGCGTCATCGCTCAACGTGCCGTCGACCGGCACGAACTCGCCGCTTCGCACGAGGAGGCGGTCACCGGGGACGATGGTTTCCAGCGCAACGGAGCGCCATTCGCCGTTCTCGAACCGGGTTGCCCGTCGAGGGGCGCGGCCGAGCAGCGCGGTCATCTCGCGTTGCGCGCGGTGCTGCGCATACTGTTCCAGCGCGCGGCCGCTAGCCAGCATCAACGCGATCACTGCCGCTGTCAGGGTCTCGTCCAGCACGATCGCGAGCCCGATCGCCAGCCACGCGAGCACGTCGATGCCGGCCTGGCGCCTCGCCACGGCTTTTGCTAGCGATACCGTCAACGCGAGCAGGATCGGCAACGTACCCGCCAGCCAAGCGATTCGCGCGAGCGACGGCAGTCCGAACGCCATGCACACGCCTCCCGAGGCGAGCGTGACGGCCGCGACGATCAGCAGCAAGAGGTCGATTGACCAAGGGATTCGAGACATGACGCTTTTTCCGATCACTGGGCATGGACTGGTTTGCACCGCTCGATTCCGGTTGCAGACAGCGTGGCCCCAGTCTAGGAAACGTGGGGGCAAGTCCGTTGACTTGGGTCAGGATGGCGCGCCTGCCGCGAAGCGCCGGCATGACACCTGGCTTGATGTGAGTCAAGCCGCCTGTCCCTTTTCTCAGCAAAATCGAAACGTGACACTGGATAGCGTGGAGCCGATACCGTGCAGACGCTGGCGCTTCTGTTCCTGCTGATTCTTCTGCTGAATCTCGTGCCGGCGTTCGCTCCACCCACCTGGATGGCGATGTCGTGGGTCGGGTTCAATCTGCCTGACGGCAATCCGCTGATCTTTGCCGTCGCAGCGGCAGGCGCGGCAACAACCGGCCGCGTCATCCTCGCCACTTTCGCAAGGTCGCTTGTCCACTCACGCTGGATGCGGGATTCCGACCGCGAGAATATAGACGTCGCCGCACAATGGCTGCACAAGCACCGAACGCTGACCGTCGGCGCGTTCTTCTTCTATGCATTGAGCCCGCTACCGTCGAACTACCTCTTCATCGCATACGGACTTTCCGGGCTGCCGCTCAGAATCATCGCGGCGGCGTTCTTCATCGGCCGCGGAACGACCTATGCGGTCTGGGCGCAACTCGGCCGCTTTGCGTCGACCCGACTGGACCTGGAATCGCAACTCGAAGGCACCTACCTGGGCGGATACTTCATCGTCACGCAACTGGTGTTGCTCGGCGTCGTCTTCGCGTTGATGAAGCTCGATTGGCGCGCGCTCTTCAATGAACACCGGCTGACGTTCCAGCGCGGTCGTGGCCCGCGCAGTTCCGGATGACGTCGGCAGGCGCGCCCCCCGTTCTGCGTACCGCTGGACTCATGCAAACGACGTGGAGACCGCCATGTCCGGAGCAAACGGGTTCACCGTTTCGTTCCCGGCCGGCGTCGCGATTTCGATGACGGCCGGCCTTGCCGACGCACAGCGTCACCAGCCTGCTCGAGGCCTCGCTGTGGATCTGCCCCCCTGTAAATTGTACGAAAATCAAGTGGGTCCAAGACGTGAATGCGGGCGGCGTTGCGTCGATACCGCGGCGGCGCCGGGCCACGGGTAGCCGACCGCGTACGCACCGTCGGTACGCTTGACGCGCATCAAGCCGAAAGGGGCGGCAGTCGGCTGCAATAAGATTCGTCGCACGCGTGCCCCCGGGCCGGCCGGCCCGATCCCTCGACATCGAGCAAACGGGAACGTGCCGTTTCCGTTCGACCGCAACCCGCCGGCGCCGCAGCATGCACGCGCACGGCATCGATCCGTTCACCATGCCCCGAGCACCACGCCTGCCGTTCAAGTCGAGTCGCGGAGCCGCACGACGCGAAACCCTGCAATTCGATCGCGCATTGCGCCGGCCCGCCAACTATCCCCATCCCGCCGGCCGGATCGAACGGATCGAAACGCACCTGTCCGTCGTGTATCTGGCAGGGCGTTATGCATACAAGCGCATCAAGCCCGTCCGCTTCGCGTTCGTCGACCTCGTGCGCCCCGCGCAGCGGCGCCGCTGCGCGCTCGCCGAATGCACGCTCAACCGGCCGTTCGCCGGCCCGCTGTACCTGGGCGTCTGGCCGCTCGTCGCGCAGGGCCGGCGCAGTGCATTCGGCCCGCCCGTGGCGACCGCCGCGCGCCGGCGCCGACACACCGCGGTGCCGGGCGAGCATGTGGTGCGCATGCGCCGGTTCGATGCGGATGCAATGCTGTCGGCACGCAGCGCATCGCACGACGTGGGCCTGACCGATGCGGACGCACTCGCGGTGACGCTGGCTCGCCATCACCTTCACGCGCCCCGCCGTGCGCAGCGCGGCCACCCGGGCAGCGCGGCCAGCGTCGCGGCGCAATGCCGGCCGTTGTGCGACACGCTCGACGTCACCGTGCCCGGGGAAGCCGCGCTGCGCCGCTGGTACGAGGCCGAGCTGGCCCGCATCGCACCGCTGCTCGCCGAGCGGCATGCGCACGGCTTCGTGCGCGCGTGCCACGGCGACCTGCATCTCGACAACGTCGTCCGCTGGCGCAACCGCATCCTGATGTTCGACTGCATCGAATTCGACGACTCGCTGCGCTGGATCGACGTGGCGAGCGATCTCGCGTTTGCGCTGATGGATTATTCCGCCCGCGGGCGAACCGACTGCGCCCACCGTCTCCTGTCCGGATGGCTCGCCCGCACGGGCGACCATGCGGCGCTGGGCGTGCTGCCGTGCTACTTCGTCTATCGCGCGCTGGTGCGGGCAATGACCGCGCGGCTGCGCGGCGACGAAGCGGCGCGCGGCCGCTATCTGCGCGTCGCGTCGGATATGGCGCAGACGCGGCGCGATGCGCAACCCGTGCTGCTTCTGTGCCGCGGCTTGTCCGGCTCGGGCAAGTCGGTGGCCAGCCGCGCGCTGGCGGAACAGATCGGCGCGATCCGGCTGTCCAGCGATGTCGAGCGCAAGCGCGACGCCTGCGCGCCGGAGCACACCCGGCTGCCCGCCACCGCGTACTCGGATACGGCAATCGACGCGACCTACGACAGGCTCCGCGAACAGGCCGGCGTGGTCCTCGCCGGCGGCTACACGGCGATCGTTGACGCGACGTTCCTGCGCCGGCACAACCGGACGGCCTTCATCTCGCTCGCCGCGCAGCTCGGCGCGCGCGTCGCCATTCTCGACTTCACCGCGAGCCGGGCGACGCTCGCCGCGCGTGTCGCGGCCCGGGCCGCGCTCGGGCACGATGCGTCCGACGCCGACACTGCCGTACTGGCCACGCAGATCGCGCATGCCGAGCCGCTGGACGGCTCCGAAGCCGCGATCGCGATCCGGTTCGAGACCGACTGCGATGTCGCGGCATACGGTGACCGCGCATTCTGGGCGCCGTTGTTCGCCGTGCTACGCACATAGCCGCGCGGTGGGTGGCACACCGGGAAACGGCGCCTGCGCCCACGACGGGCGCAGGGCCGGCGACACGTCGTTACGCGCGGAAACGCTGCTCCTCGATCTGCTGCAGCTTGCCGACTTCCGCGACACTGCCGAGCAGCCCCGCCAGATGCTCGACGATATCGTCGAGCGTCACGATGCCGGCGAGACGGCCCTCGTCGTCGACCACCGGCAAGCGCCGGATACCCGACCGGCGCATCTCCTCGAGCGCGACGCCGATCTCGTCGGTATCGGACACGACGACCAGGCCCCGCGACATTCTCTGGCCGGCCGTCACGTCGCCCGGATCGACGCCGCGGGCCATCACCTCGATCACCAGGTCGCGGGCGGTGACGACGCCGATCGGGATGGCATCGCCCTCGCGATACTCGATGACGACGATATCGCCGACATGCGCGTGCCGCATGCGATCGGCCAGTTCGAGCGCACTGCATTCCACGGTGCAGGATTCGACCGGCCGGGTACTGATTCTTCCGATGTGCATGATGAGGCTCCTGTTGCGCTTTCGGTGGAAGCACGCACGCGTATCGCCCGACGGCGGCGGCACGGGCGGCGTCGCGCACTTCGCCCACCTGGGCGGCATGCCCGGCGCGCTCGTTCGTCTCGCCGTCCGGAGAAGACGCGGGAACGTGCACGCGGCGCCTGGTTCCCGCCCTCGGCGGGAACCAGGCGCCTAGATGCTGAGATATCCCTGGAACAGCCACGGCGGGCCGGATCGGTCGCCGGACACACCCGACATGCAGACGCCCGCGGCCGGCGCGCAGATCCCCGAGAAGCCGGGCGAACCGTCCGGCCAGAACGACGGCACGAACGAGAATTCGCCGTTGACCGTCATGACGAAATCGCGGTTGAACGGCGACGGCGCAAAAATCGTCACCTCGCGGAAGAACGGCGTGCCGTCGTGATGCAGCGCGCCGCGCGCGAACGTCCCCCTCGAGTCGTAGCGCGCCGGCAACGCATAGACCCTGCCGCCGCGCTCCACGGTTTCGGCCGGCGTGTACACCAGTTCCACACCCGGATAAGGCAGACGATAAGGCTCGCGGCAAGCCGGGCCGTCGGGCCCGACCACGAGCGGCGGATGCGCCCAGAGCGACAGCGACAACGGGCTCGTGCGCTGTGCGAAATATTCGGAAAGCCAGTTCATGGTCAGTCCTCCCGCGGACGATCGTCGGCGTGCAAGCGCGGGGCCGTCCGGCCGGTTCGGCGCGCTTGCGCCGACGGCCCATCCAGCGTCGCGTGCCCCGCTGCGCCACGCTCGATGTCCGGACGATCGATCTCGCGTCGCCACGCATCGATCGGATGCCTGAACGACGTCGTCGGCGAACGCCCGGTGTGTTCCGGCGCCGGATCGGCAAGCTGCCTGCCGGGGGCATGGTGCGTGCCGCCGCGTCTTGCCGTCGACGATGCCTTCATTCTCGATCGCAGCGCGCGGCGTGCGTTGACGGAAGTCAATGCGCACCGCGCGGCGCGATCGACGTCGACTCGTCACGCCACGCCACGCCGCATTTGACGAGCGCGCGCACGGTCAACGGCCGAACGTGCGCGTATGGTCGTCGTAATCGAACAGCCCGGCGTAGCGGCCCCAGTCGGTCACGACGCGCAACGCCTGATCCGCGCTGCGCGGATCGAGATGATCCTCGAGTTCCAGTTCGAAACGCTCGCGCGGCGCGCGATGCCCGGCGCGCTCGTCCAGTACTTCGTCGATATGCGCGCCAAGCGGCACGAATTTGACGACGTGCTCCCGAAACAGGCGCCGCCGGGCCTCGTCGTCGCTGTGCGCGAACAAGTGGCCCGCCGCGCTCAGCCGGATCGTGCGGTCGTGCCACTCGGCAAAGGCGAGCAGATGGAGCGCCGCGGCGGTCGAATGGAGCGCGTCGGCCCGCAGCGCGAGCGCCGATGCAATCGTGCCGAGTTCCGCATGGCCGTCGTACGGTGCGGTCGCGAGGGTCTCGACGAACCCGGCGAGATGGTGGCTCGTCACGTCGGGCAGCGTCATGGCCAGCGCGCCGCCGGCCGCGTCGCGGGCCTCCGCCGCATCGGCTATGCGGGCGGTCAGCGTCGCGTAGATCTTGCCGACGATCGCCTGGAAGGCCGGGTCATGCCGGCTGCGCGGGCGCGGCAGCGGCACGTTCAGCGCGGCGTCGATGCGGGCCGGGGCGGCGCCGAGCACGAGGATGCGATCGCACATGAGCACGGCTTCCTCGATGTTGTGGGTCACCATCATCACCGACCGGGTCGACAACTGGCGCGCATCCCACAGGTCGAGAAAATCGGTACGCAACGTTTCCGCAGTGAGCACGTCGAGCGCCGAGAACGGTTCGTCCATCAACAGCATGACGGGTTGGCTGACGAGCGCGCGGGCGAACCCGACCCGCTGGCGCATGCCGCCCGACAGTTCGCGCGGATAAGCCGATTCGAAACCGTCGAGCCCGATCAACTCGATCGCGGCGGCGGCCCGTTCGCGCACCTCGCGTGGCGGGAGGCTCAGCGCATCGAGTCCCAGCTCGACGTTTTCGGCGACCGTCAGCCACGGGTACAGCGCGAACGTCTGGAACACCACCGCGATGCCGCCGGTCGGGCCGGCCAGCGGCGCCCCGCAATAAGCGACCGCACCGGACGAGGGCCTGACGAGCCCGCCCGCGATCCGCAGCAGCGTGGACTTGCCCGAGCCGGAGCGGCCGAGGAGCCCCAGTATTTCGCCCTCGCGCAGCGTGAGATCGATATCGGCCAGCACGTGCAGCGGTTCGCCGGACGGCTTCGTGAACGACTTGCAGACGGCGCGCATCTCGAGCACGGCCGGTGTCTGGCCGGACGACGGCGTGGCGGCATTCGCGACATGCGCTTCCTTGCATTCACCGAGGTTCGACACGCCAGTCTCCTGCGGGTAAGGGATCGGGTTCCGGCTCAATCGAGCCTCGTTCTGCGTTCCGCGAACGCGTACATGGGGCGCCACACGAGCCGATTGGTCGCGATCACGAGCAACGACATGACGGCGACGCCGAGTGCGATGCGCGGATAGTCGCCGGCGTCGGTCATCCGCGCGATGTAGGCGCCCAGTCCGCCGGCATTCAGGCGCGTGCTGCCCCAGCTCACGGCTTCGGCGACGATGCTCGCGTTCCATGCGCCGCCGGACGAGGTGATCGCGCCCGTCACGAAGTACGGCAGGACGCCCGGCAGCATGACGCGACGCCACCAGGTCGCCGGCCGGACCCGGAAGCATGCGGCGGCTTCGCAGAGGTCGGCCGGGAACGCGCTCGCACCGGCGATCACGTTGAACAGCACATACCATTGCGCGCCCAGGATCATCAGCAGGCACAGCCAGATATCGGGCTCGAGACGGAAGCGCACGATCGCGAACACGGCGACCGGAAACAGCAGGTTGGCCGGAAATGCGGCGAGGAACTGCGTAACCGGCTGAACGCGTGCGGCGACGCGCGGCCGAAGGCCGATCGCGATACCGATCGGCACCCAGATCGCCGAGGCGATCACGACCAGCACCGTCACGCGGACGAACGTGAGCGCCCCCGCGCCGGCCACGACACGCAAGTCGGTCCAGGTCAGCGTCGCGCGGCCGAGCCGGAACAGCACGTACGCCGCATACGCGCCTCCCGCGGCACACAGCGCGAGCCAGAGCACATCGCCCGCATGGCGCGGCAATGCGATCCGGCCGCGCCACGGCCAGGCGCCCCCGTGCAGCCGCGCACGCGCCGCACGGCGCAACAGCATGCCAATCGGGGCAACCGCGCGCGCCATCCATCGCGATCGATGGAACAGGTCGAGCATCCAGCTGTGCGGCGCGACAGCGGGCGCGGCATCGCCGTAGCGGAATCGTTCCGACCACGCGACCAGCGGCCGGAACAGCAACTGGTCGTACAGGACGATCGCGATGCTCATCGCCACGATCGCCCAGCCGACCGCGGCCAGGTCGCGGTTCGCGATCGCCTGCGCGACGTAGGCGCCCACGCCGGGCAGGTCGACGTGCAGGCCGCCGACCGCGATCGCCTCGGACGCGACCACGAAGAACCAGCCGCCCGACATCGACATCATCGCGTTCCAGACGAGGCCGGGCATCGCGAACGGCACCTCGAGCCGCCAGAAGCGCTGCCATGCCGAAAGCCGGAAGCTGCAGCTCGCCTCGTCGAGATCGAGCGGCACCGTGCGCAGCGCCTGGTAGAAGCTGAACGTCATGTTCCACGCCTGGCTCGTGAAGATCGCGAAGATCGCCGCGCACTCGGCGCCAAGGATGCGCCCCGGAAACAACGACAGGAAAAACAGCACCGTAAAGGACAGGTAGCCGAGGATCGGCACCGACTGCAGCACGTCGAGTAACGGAATCAGCACGCGCTCGGCCGACCGGCTTCTGGCCGCCACGGTCGCGTAGACGAACGTGAAGACGATCGACGCGAGCAAGGCCGCGAACATGCGCGAGACCGTACGCAACGTATAGCCCGGCAGCGCCGCCGGAGACAGCGAGATGACCGGGGGATGCGCAACCGCGAGCGGGCCGGCCATCTGGTGCGCCGAAATACCGGCCAGCAGCAGGAGACCAGTGACGATCAGAATCGCCGCGAGATCCCGCCAGCCCGGCACGGGCAGCGTCCAGCGCCCGCCCCGCAATACCTCCGCATGGTGCTCCACGGTGCCCCTCCCCGCCGATGATCGGGGTTCATCTTCCGGGGCAGACGGGCGAGCCCGGTTGACCTGTGTCAACCGTCCTGCAGCAGCCGGCACGCGTCGCGCCGATCGCGCTGCGGGCCTCGCTCATGCTGCTTGCTGCCTCGCATGCGCGTGGGCGTCCGGCCCGCCGCCGCACTGCGCGACGCAGGCCGCCAGCGCCGGAGAAATCGCCGCCCGCAGCGGCATCACGGGCGCCAGCGCGTGCATGAGATCCGGCAGCGTGGACAATTCGCGCAGCGCATGCATGCGGCTCTCGTCGAGCGTCGGGGCCGGGAGGCGCGCACCCGAGACCATGACCGGCTGCAACAGCGGCCTGCCGTCGACGCGCTCGCCATCGAGACCGATGCAGTCGGCGGCAATCCGCCCATCCGGGCCGTATTGCCGGAACACCTGCTTGCGGCCCGGCAGCGTCGCCTTGCCTTCCGAGCGCTTGCAGCGCGCCCGGCCGGCATACTCGACCAGCTTGTACGCGCAATCAAGGCAAGGCGCATCCGCCGACGTGCTCATCTGCGTACCGATCCCGAAGCCGTCGATCGGTGCGTGCTCGCGGCCGAGCGCCTGCAGCCGGTGTTCGTCGAGATTGCCGCTCGCGAAGATCGTGGCGTCGGCGAGGCCGCCCCGGTCGAGGATCACGCGAACGTTGCGCGCATGCGCCGCAAGATCGCCGCTGTCGATCCGCACGCCCTTGATGCGGATCTGCTCGCGTGCGAGCCGTCGTGCCAGTTCGACCACCTTGTACGCCGCGCGCTCCGTGTCGTACGTATCGATCAGCAGCATCGCGTTGTCCGGCTGCGATCGCGCGAAGTGTTCGAACGCGAGCGTTTCGTCGTCGTGTGCCTGAACGTATGAATGCGCCATCGTGCCGTACGCGGGAATGCCGTAGCGCAAGCCGGCAAGCAGGGTCGCCGTCCCGGAAAATCCCGCCAGATAGCTGGCGCGCGCCGACAGCATCGCTGCCTCCGCGCCGTGCGCGCGCCGCAGGCCGAAGTCGACCAGCAGCCTGCCGTGGGCGGCCAGCGTGACGCGTGCAGCCTTGCTTGCGACGAGCGTTGCATAGTGGAGCAGGTTCATCACGCGGCTCTCGACGAACTGCGCCTCGCGAAACGGCGCCGTGATCCGCAGGATCGGCTCCTCGGCAAAGAACACCGTGCCCTCCGGCATCGCGTCGACCGTGCCCGTGAACCGGAGGTCGGCGAGCGATGCGAGGAAGTCCGAGCGAAGGCGCCGGGTTCCGGCCAGCCGTTCGAGCACGGCGGCCGGCATGCGCAGTCGCTCCAGGTAATCGAGCACGGGCGCGAGTCCCGCCGCCATCAGGAACGCGCGCGGCTCCGGCAGCGCCCGTACGAAGAATTCGAAGCTGGCCGTGTCGTTCATGCCGGCATCGAAGGCGGCCTGCAACATCGTCAGCTCATACCAATCCGTGAGCAACACGTCGCTCGCGTTCGCATCCTGCAAGAATCCGTTCATCATCCGTTCTCCCGCGCGGCACGCCGCATCGACGCCGGCGGCCCGGTCGGCACAGACCAGCATTGATTGCCGCCCGGCGCCCGAATTGAGCGAGATCAAGGGGCTGCGGCACGATCGCCGGAGTCTGTTCGCGCCCGCGCGGCGTTAACCGCGATCGACGGCACGTCCGCGGCACGACCGGCAGCGCAGGTGATCCGGTCGCGCGCCGCATCATCCACGCTGCTTCTCCTCGAAATACGGCTGACGCGCCGCCACGAGGCGCAATTCGTCGACCAGCGCAGCGGCCGCGCGCAGCAAATCGTCGAGCGACACGATGCCGACCAGCTCGCCGCCGTCGCCGACCACCGGCAGCCGGCGCACGCCATGCTGGCGCATCCGTTTCGCGAGCAGCCAGAGATCGTCATCGACGTTCGCGACCGCGACGGGCGCCGACATGACGTCGCCGACGAACAGTGATCCAGCCGGTGCATCGGGGCTCACCACGGCGAGCACGATGTCCCGGTCGGTCAGCATGCCGACAGGCTCGCACCGCCCTTCCCGTTCACGTACGACGACCAGGTCGCCGGCGTGGGCATCGCGCATCATCGCGGCCGCCTCGACGACGCGCGTCTGCGCGGAACACATCGCGACATCGCGGGTGCAAAGCATCTCGGCATTCATGTTCCCTCTCCCTGCCCGGGCGACGCGGATCGTTGGTCGACGCCGCCCGACGATTCACGCACCGGTCATTCGATCGACCCCATCGTGCATGGCATCGATCGATCCCGCCCGACCGCCCGCTCGACGTCCCTCGTCAGTTCGCCACCGTTTTTCATGGTCATGGACTGCTGCCCCATCCCATGACGACAACCGTAGATCCGGCAGCAGCGTCAGCGCTTGATACAGGTCAGCGTGGCGCATGCCGAGGCGTCGCGCTCGCGGTCCGGCCCGCCATCGTGAAATCGGCATGGCGACCGCGTCGCGGCCGGTCGCGCTCCGCGAGACGCGACACTATCTGCCGCCCCCGGTCCGACAGGCGCACGTGTGCGTCCGCGAGCGGCGCGGCATCCAGCCGGACGAGGCCCCGGTCCGCAAGACAATGAAGATCGGCAGGGTCGCCCTGCTGGCGTCGCGGTTCGCTGGCGAGCGCCATCAGGATCGCGATTTCGTGGGGACTTAACAGGTGGTCGCCGCCGGCGTCGACCGGACGATTCCTGTGCGGTGCAGCGGGCGGGACGTTCGGCGTCGGCTCGCCGGGCAGCATGATGATCTGAAGACTCGACGTGTGCGCGAACAGGGAAGGCATGATGGAGGCCCGTATCATAAACGTGAAGACGCAGACGGCACGGTGCATGTCGGCCCTCGATCGTGACCGGCACGCGCGAACCTCCATCATCGCGCTTGCCGCGCGAGCGGCCTTGATGCAGGTCATCAAGCACACGCACGCTCCCTCAACTACCCGCGATTCGTCTGACGCACCCTCCGGCGCCCCGGTTTGCGTGCCCGTCAGGAACCCGTCAAGTTGACCGTTTAGCCTTTCATCGCCCGATCGAAACATCGCGATACCGTACGCATCCTCACGCCGGCTTTTTCGGATTTTCGCTCACGCTCTCGTTACATCAACGAAGTACTCCGAATCACTGGATTTTCTCAGATGAAACGGACGTCGTGTCCGGCTTGAGTGAGCTTGAGTGAAATCAATGCGAAACGGACAGCGGGAATCCACCATGCATCACCATCCTGGAGGGGTCCGCACATGAACTGGTATTACGACGTCGAACGCGAACTCGCCCATATCGAAGGATCCATTCGCCTGCTCGAACAGACACGAGACTACTTCCAGACGAAGACATCGATCAACGATCCCGCGTACTGGCGCGCAAGACTGCACGCCGTCAGGGCGACGGCCGAGCAGGACAGGACGCTGTTGCGCCGAGCCGACGAGATCCTGGCGCTCCTCGAACGATTCTGATGTGTTCTCGCCGCCCGTTTGCATTCGCGCTGCGCAACGATCGGACGATTCGGGCGACATGAATCCGGAACGGGTGGCGCGCCTCGATCCATCCGTCGAAGCCCTCCCGGTCGGCGCGCTCGCTCGCAGGCGGATCGCCCCGCGCAACCGCGATTGACCTCCATCAACGTTCCATCGCGGCATCGCTCATAGATTGCAGGGAAGCACGCGGGACGATTCGCTCCGCGAAACCGGAAGCCGATCATGCCGAACGAAACCGAAGCACGCCACGCCTTGCTCATGCATCTCGGCAGCATCTTGCGAACGCTCAGTTGCGTGCTCGAATACGAGCCGGATGACAGGACGATCGACTCGCTGCTGGCGGCCCAGCCAATGCTCGCCGACGTGCCGCTGCTGAATCACGTGTTCGCGCACATGACCGTGCGCGAATTCACGCACGCGGTCCTCCACGCCTACTGCTTGTGGCCGCAGCGCCTGCTCGACAGCCCGCTCGACCGCGACGCACTCGCCGAGCCCGTGTGCGCGTGGCTGTTCGCGGGCAACCCGGGTGGCTGGGCGCGCTACGTCGCATCGCTCGGCGCCGCGATCCCATGGTTCGGCCAGGGCCTCGCACCGTCACCCGCATCCGGCGCGAGTGAAAAACGACGAGCTTGCGTCGAGCGGCGTCCATGACCTGCTCCGTGCTTGCGCCCAGGATCCGAAGATCAGCTTCCCGACGCTGATGCAGGTCAACCCGCCGCCGCGCAATCAGGCGACAGTAGACCTGTCCGAATTCCCGGCGGCTTCTCGCCGACGCGCCATGTGGTATGACCTGATCGAACGGCAACGGCAATGGTTGCGGACATGGGACGCGGCGACACGATTCGCGCGCGGTTTCTGGCCTGGTGCGGCGGCGGCAAGCTACGCCGATCTGCTGGAGCCCTTGCTCGACCTGCATGCCGGCGCGCCACGGTTCGCGATCGACGCGATCGCCCCGGACGGACGACCACTCGACGTCGACGAAACGATCGCCGCCCATACCCCTTTTTGCTCGCTGCGCCGTTTCACGCGCCCCCGTGCGCCGCGCGTGATCCTGCTTTGCGTGCCGCTGGCCGGCCATGCGGCCGTGATAATGCGCGAAACGGTCGAGACGCTGCTGGCCGATGGTGACGTGTGCGTCACCGACTGGATCGATGCGCGTGACGTGCCGCCTGACGCGGGTCGATTCGGCCTCGACGAATACGTGGCGATGCTCGACGGCTTCATCGATGCGCTGCTGGCCGACGCTCGGCCCGTGCACGTCGTCGCCGTCTGTCAGGCGACGGTTCCGTCGCTCGGCGCATTCGCGCTGCGCGCGCAACGCGGGGCCGCCCTGCCGGCGAGCCTGACGCTGATCGGCGGTCCGCTCGATGCCCGGATCAATCCGAGCGCGCTCGGGATCGCAGCCAGCTCGCATTCGCTCGCATGGTGCCGCTCCACGTTGATCGACACGGTGCCGCCCGGCTATGCCGGACACGGGCGGCAGGTTTTTCCGGCCTACCTGCAGCGCGCCGAGATCTCGATCGCGTACCCACAACGCTACATGACGCTGCTCGATCGCTACCGACGCGCGGTGACGTGCGGCGATGCCGGCACACTCGCGCAAGCACGCCGGGCCCTGCGCGAATACCTGACGCTCCTCGACATGCCCGCCGAGTACTTCCTCGACACGGTCGACATCGTGTTCCAGCGCGCCTGCCTCGCAACCGGCACCTGGGACGTTTGCGGCCAGCGTGTCGATCCCGCCGCGCTGCGCGCCGTCGTGCTCACGACCGTCGAAGGCCGGCGCGATGCGGTCACCGGTGCCGGACAGACCCATGCCGCACTGGCCATGTGCAGCGGCCTCGCGGCGGATGCGCGACAGCGCGTCGACATCGACGATTGCGATCACTACGGGCTGTTCACGGACGAGCACTGGCGCACCGACGTTCATCCCGCCCTGCAGGCCGCATTTGCCCGGGCCGAAAGCGGCCGGCGGCACACGTGCGCGGCGTGACGCCGGCATCCGGTCGATGCGGACACGATCACACGGTCCGGCGCTCCGGCGGCCCGGGGCGCCGCCGCGGCCAACCCGCTCATGCCTTCGGCGGGCCCGCGTCGCGCGCCGCCTGTTCCGCGGCCGCCACGCGACGCTTGACCGCAATGAAGCTGTCGGGGCTGACCGACACCGAGTCGATGCCGCAGGCGACGAGGAAATCGGCGAATTCCGGATGATCGCTCGGCGCCTGGCCGCAGAGGCCCACCTTTGCGCCCACGTCGTGCGCGGACGCAATCACGCGGGCAATCATCCACTTCACCGCGTCGTTCCGTTCGTCGAACAGGCCGGCCAGCTCGGCCGAGTCGCGGTCGACCCCGAGCGTGAGCTGGGTCAGGTCGTTGCTGCCGATCGAAAACCCGTCGAAGCGCTGCGCGAACGCGCTCGCCAGAATGACGTTCGACGGGATCTCGCACATCACGTAGATCTGCAGACCGTTATCGCCGCGCTTCAGGCCGTTCGCGGCCAGCACCTCGAGCACGCGGTCCGCTTCGTCGGTCGTGCGGCAGAACGGGATCATCACGATCACGTTCCTGAAGCCCATGTCGTTGCGCAGCCGTGCGATCGCCCGGCACTCGAGTGCAAACCCGTCGCGATAGCGCGGCGAGTAGTAGCGTGACGCGCCGCGAAATCCTAGCATCGGATTTTCTTCCTGCGGTTCGAACTGTGCGCCGCCGACGAGATGCGCATATTCGTTCGTCTTGAAGTCGCTCATGCGGACGATGACCGGCGCGGGATGGCAGACCGCCGCGATCCGTGCAAGGCCGCGCGCGAGCCGGTCGACGAAATATTCCGCCGGATCGTCGTAACCCGACGTCAGCGCCGCGATGGTGTGCTTCACCCGCTCGTCCTGCAATGCATCGTAGCGGGCCAACGCCATCGGGTGCACCTTGATGTGGTTGCCGATCACGAACTCCATGCGCGCGAGCCCGATGCCGTCCGCCGGCAAGCGCCACCACCTGAAGGCGGCGGCAGGATTCGCGAGGTTCAGCATGACCTGCGTGCGGGTGGCCGGCAGGTCGGCCAGGTCGATCGCCTCCACATCGTATTGCGCGATGCCTTCGTAGACGAAGCCGGCCCCGCCCTCCGCGCACGACACGGTGACTTCCTGCTGGTCGTGCAGCAGGTGCGTCGCGTTGCCGGTGCCGACGATCGCCGGCAATCCCAGCTCGCGGCTCACGATCGCGGCATGCGACGTGCGGCCGCCGTGATCGGTGATGATTGCCGCAGCGCGACGCATGACCGGCAGCCAGTCCGGATCCGTCGTGTGCGTCACGAGCACCGCGCCATCGACGAAGCGCGCCATGTCACGCGGGCTGTCGATCACGCACACGCCGCCGGCCGCGACGGCCTCCCCGACGCTGACGCCGGTCAGCAGCTTGCGGCCCGTCTCGCCGAGCCGGTAGGTCTTCACGGCGCCGGCTTCACGCCGGGACTGCACCGTTTCCGGGCGCGCCTGCACGACGAACAGTTCGCCGCTCACGCCATCCTTCGCCCACTCGATGTCCATCGGCTGGCCGTAATGCGCCTCGATCGCACAGGCCCAGTGCGCGAGCGCCAGGATGTCGCGATCCGCCAGTACGAACGCGGCGCGCTCGGCTTTCGACGTCGGCACGTTGCGGGTCGGCGCATCCTCGTCGCGTGCATAGATCAGCTTGTGCGCCTTGCCGCCGAGCGTCTTGCCGATGACGGGGCTGCATGCGGCGTCGCCGAGCAAGGGCTTGAACACTTCATATTCGTCGGGATCGACGGTGCCCTGCACCACGTTCTCGCCCAGCCCCCACGCGGCGCTGATCAGCACCACCTTGTCGAAGCCGGTTTCCGTGTCGAGCGAGAACATCACGCCGGCTGCGCCGACATCGGAACGTACCATCCGCTGCACGCCGATCGACAGCGCGACACGCAGATGATCGAAGCCCTTTTCTTCCCGGTACGCAATCGCGCGGTCGGTGAACAGCGACGCGTAGCACCGCCGGCACGCAGCGAGCAACGCGCGCTCGCCGCGCACGTTCAGGTAGGTTTCCTGCTGCCCCGCGAAGCTCGCGTCGGGCAGATCCTCGGCGGTTGCGCTCGAACGCACGGCGACATCGACGTCGGCGCGGCCGGACTGGCTGCACAGCTGCCGATACGCGTCCCGGATCGCGCCGGCGATGTCGTCGGGCCAGTCGCCATGGAGGATCGCCCGCCGGATCGCCGCGCCGGCATCGGCGAGCGCCAGCTTCCGGGCGGCGAATGCGTCGAGCGTGCTGCCAATGACCTGGCGCAATCCGTTCGCATCGATGAACCGCCAGTACGCATCCGCGGTCGACGCGAAGCCGGGCGGTACGCTCACGCCCTGTGCAGACAGGTTGCCGATCAGTTCGCCGAGTGATGCGTTCTTTCCGCCGACGCGCGCCACGTCGCCGCGACGCAAGTCGCCGAACCAGACAATCGAAGCTATCCCGTGATCCATGACGCGTCCTCCGGTGATCGCAGCCGGGCCGCGCACGGCAGGCGCAGGAAGCCGGCATTTCCCGGCGCGGGCGCGCCGGACACGCTCATCCTGGCGCCGTGCCGCGCAGGCACCCGTGACCTGCATCAAGAATGCGGGGTGGCGCAGACGATGCGCTTGTCCGGCCCGCGATTTGTCTGCGTTTGACGTTCGTCAACGGATCACGCCGCTCGTCTCGTACGCTCGGGATCGAAACCGTATCGATCGCGCCACGCCAACGACAAGAGTCCGGACATGGATTGCATGCGTTTCGCCAGATCGTCTGCGTTGGGAGCCGCCATCGCGTGGGCCGGCTTCGTCGCACCGATTCATGCGCAGGAACCGGAATCGCCGGCCGCGGACATGCCGTCGCCGGCTGTCGCGGCGCCATCGGAACACGATTCGCCTGCTCCCGCATCGGTCCCGCGCGGCGACGGCGCCGGCAAGTCGCGCGCGCAGGTCAGGCGAGAGCTCGAACAGGCCGAAAGGGTGGGCGAAATCAAGCGCATCGACCGCTTCTTCGGCAGCGGCAGCTGATCGCCGTCGCACCGGCACCGGCCATGCACTGCGCTTTTCGAAAGGGACCATCGCCGATGCGGGTCAGTCCGGGCATTGCACGCGTCGTTGCGATCGCGGTGATGCTGGCTTGCGCCGTCGCGTCGGAACGGTTTGCAGGGCATTGCTATTACGCGCTTGTCCTTCTGCATTCCGCCTATGAAGCGGGAACCAGCAGCGTGCGCTCATGGATAACGCTCGGCTATGTGGCCGCGACGTACTCCGTGCCGAAAGCGGGCCTGACGCAGCGCATTGGCTTTGCGGCCGTCACCGCCCTGGTCACGCGGTTAAGAGCCCTAGCCGAACTCATCTTCATTGATGGAAGTCATCGAGTTTTTGTGGTCACTCACACCTCTCGATTCAGCATTCAGCAACCCATTGATTCAAAAGAATATTTATATAGGGTCGCAGCTGAGGCCGGTTACAGGCCTAGGTACCCATAACCGCAAAAATGCGCCGAAATCAAAGCCCCCCGTAGAGTTAAAGCAGTTAGCGTGTATCGAGAAAAGCTTAGGACAGTTGTCTGTCCAAACACCTCCCGCACCGGAAACTCGAGAGTCGCTGACGGCCCACACGCCCTCGAAAAAATCACCCCGATTCCGCCAACACACTATTGATGTCAATCTTCCCTCCCTCCTTCCTTACAGCCCCACGTCACGTTGTTCCACCACATCTACAAGGAGCTCACTTCACGGCTGACGATATTGTCTGTCCAGAGGACGCGCAGGTGTTTCCAATCTTGCGAGCAACTCGCCAGAGCAGGCCTACATCTATTCGCTTGTTCGTGGCTTCCGAAACCCTTCAATCGCGGTATGATTTTTGAGTGAAATCTGCTGAACTTCCGGGCGCCTGCCGTCGCCGTCGTCCAACCCAAGCTGTTTGAGAGTGTAGAAAAGGAGTGATTGTCTGCAACTCAGGTCAACTTGGCCGTCTTCCATGCCATAGTCAAGTTCAACAACGCGCCGACGCTGCTCGCTAAGGTCAGGATTAGCAACAATTTCTAACGTGACAACTGTATTCCATTCGCGATCGTCCTCCTGGCCAAGGCCAGGCTGCTCCGTGGCCTCGACGCGCAGAATGCGTGCGATCACAAAATCAAGGAATAGCTCCCGGATATGGCAATACGCTCGCACGTGCCAACGGAAGCCGTCGAAGGCAATCGCATGAGGCGTAATAACTCTACTGATCGCTTCGGGACACCGATCGAAGCCCGGCAACCGTCGTCTCGACCCGGGAGCCGCTGATCGTGCGCTGTCGATCATCCGCGATCGCTACGCCGATTTCGGGCCGACGCTGGCCTGCGAGAAGCTGTACGAATGCCACGGCATTCGGCTGGCCAAGGAGACGGTCAGGAAGCTGATGACGGACGCTGGGCTCTGGATTCCGCGCCGACAACGGCCGCCGAAGGTCTACCAGCCGCGCGCGCGTCGGGCGTGTCTGGGCGAACTGATCCAGATCGACGGCAGCGACCATCGGTGGTTCGAGGAACGGGCGCCGGCCTGCACACTGCTGGTGTATGTGGACGACGCGACGAGCCGGTTGATGATGCTGCACTTCACGCAGACCGAATCGACCTTCAGCTACTTCGAAGCGACGCGAGCGTACATCGAGCGGCACGGCAAACCTGGGGCGTTCTATAGCGACAAGGCCAGCGTGTTCCGCAACGTGACGCCAGGCAAGACCGGTAACCGCGTGACACCGTTCGGCCGGGCTATGTACGAACTGAACATCGACACGTTCTGCGCGAACAGCAGCTCGGCCAAGGGGCGCGTGGAGCGAGCGCACCTGACGTTGCAGGATCGATTGGTTAAGGAGATGCGATTGCGCGGGATCAACACGATGGCCGACGCCAACGCTTACGCGCCCTCCTTCATGGCCGCCCACAACACGCGCTTCGCGAAGCCGCCAAAGAGCGACTTCAATGCGCACCGGCCGTTGCGGGCCGACGAGAGTCTGGACCGGGCGCTGACGTGGCGCGAGCCGCGGAAAGTGACGAAGTCGCTCACGGTTCAGTACGACCGGGTGATGTATTTGCTGGACGACACGCCGGAGAATCGGAAGCTGATCGATCGAACGATCGAGGTGTGGGAGTACCCGGATGGGCGGATCGAAATCCGGGGAGGTATCCGGAATTTAGTGTGTGAGGCGGGTTGAGATTCAGACTCCAATGTTGAATCGTTCTGGGTAAAGCAGTG